>NZ_JDTZ01000023.1 GCF_000771225.1 Bifidobacterium pseudolongum subsp. pseudolongum DSM 20099 | reverse complement strand
AAAAAACCTTCATGGAAAGCCAACAAACGGCTCTCAAAAAGAAAAAAGACGGACCATCCCTTAAGGAAAGGACGGTCACACAAAAACCCCGACACCCATCAAACCCCCTCGGGTACCACACGGGCGGGCATCGGACTGGCAATCAAGAACCACAAGCCACACCCACACGGATGCGACCCATGGCAAGTAGTACAGTACACACTATTGAGTTCTCAAACCACCAAACACA
>NZ_JDTZ01000022.1 GCF_000771225.1 Bifidobacterium pseudolongum subsp. pseudolongum DSM 20099 | reverse complement strand
CAACACAACCCACCGGCGTGTCGCAACCCACCACATACCCCCCAAAACCCAACAAACACAACCACTCCCACGGCGTGCCACAACCAACAGCACGCAACACCCAACCCACTCAGTCGTGGCACACCCAACTGCGTCAAAGCACGTCAACAATCGCTACTCTTTTTGTCTACGCCTGCACACTGACCGAACACATGCCCCCGTACCCAACACACATGGTATTTGACGTTGTCCGCGATTCCGGGTATGTTTGCTTTTCGCCTCGGGCGGTTGGCGCAGTGGTAGCGCACTTCC
>NZ_JDTZ01000021.1 GCF_000771225.1 Bifidobacterium pseudolongum subsp. pseudolongum DSM 20099 | reverse complement strand
GTCACTGGTTCAAGCCCAGTCGCAGGAGCCACCAAGCCGCCTTCGGGCGGCTTTTTGCGTATCGTGCACCGGATGCGGGCGCGCGGGGATGTGCGGACCGTATGAGAATTCAAAAGAATTGTATGGGTTTACGGTTTCGCCCCATCGGCCGCCGCGCAACCGGTAGAGTGGAAGGTATCGACCGGACCTGAGGGACATTGGCTGGCGCAACGGAAATCGAGAGGCGCAGCCAGTGATGAAGGGTGTGGCGAGGGTCTCATCCAACCCAATGATGGGGCGGGTCGTCAAGGTCGACAGGAAGAGAGGAGCAGTCGGCGTGCCGCGCGCATGGAGTCCGTTGCGACACGCCGATTTGCTTTATATGCATGAAGCATGTATATTGTCTTCTCGTTGCGCTGGAGTGATTCAGCGTGGCAGTATTC
>NZ_JDTZ01000020.1 GCF_000771225.1 Bifidobacterium pseudolongum subsp. pseudolongum DSM 20099 | reverse complement strand
AGGCCAAAATGTGTGTCTGGCTGGTCGGTGTTTCTCCATGGTGTGCCGGTGTGGGATTCGTTCCAGTCGATGCCGGTGCCGTATCTGGCGGGGAGGCCGAGTAGTGCCCGTTGTCCTTCGTCGCTGTGCTCCCATGCCTGTCGGTAGAGTCGTTCGGTCTGCTCGTCGCGCCATGCGTGGCGGGCTAGCCATGCGGCGCTTTCGGGGTGCTCGGTGTGCTGGTGGCACCACCAGCACACGGCCTTGATCCGACGGATTAGGCATAGACCACGGTGGTTCCCGGGCATCTCGCGGATGCGTGCGTTGGCTGATTCGATGGCGTTGTTGGCGGTCGGCACGGGCGTGCCAATGCCCAGTCCAGGATCCATGAAGGTGAACATGGTGTGCTCTCGTATGCGACGGCGCATGGTGTCGCGCGCCTTGACGAGTCGTTGGTGCAGGTCGTTCTCGCTGCCGTCGGACCAGATGCTTTTCTGCTCGAGGAAGTCCTTGTGGCGCATCTCCCATGCGTTGTAGGCGCCCAGCCAAGCGGCCATGGCGTCGCCGTCCTTGACACGCGTGAGCTCCCTGGCCAGGCGCAGCAGCTGCCGGGACGCCTCGTGGCGCGGGTTCGTGCCGGGTATGGCGCCGATGTCGGGGCAGATGTGCAACAGGCAGCGTTGCACGCGGGCGTGCGGCCATGCGTGCCTGAGGGCCTTGCGGATGCCGCCGCCCCCGTCGCACACGACGACCACGGGTTCGACCGATGCGGGCCATCAGGTTCATCCATGCGGCGCTGGTCTCGCGCCGGGCC
>NZ_JDTZ01000002.1 GCF_000771225.1 Bifidobacterium pseudolongum subsp. pseudolongum DSM 20099 | reverse complement strand
GGCGGCGATCTGGCCGAGCTCGGCACCGACGCCGCCACCAACGCCACGCAGGCGAACGCGCTGATCGACGCCGCCGTGCAGCTCGTCGCCTCGCAGCAGGGCATCGCTGTGGCCAAGCCGTCCGCCGGCGGGTCCGCGGGTGGTGCGGTCGTCGATTCCGCCGCGCTCGACGCGTTCGCCGCGCAGGTGACCGGCTCCGACGGCGTGCTCGCACAGACCGCGCGCTTCGTGCTCGGCAGGCTCGGCCTGGACGAGCCCACCCCCGCACCTGAAGACGACGCCAATGCGGCGGTCGTGGCGGCGGTGGAAGCCGAGCTCGGCGCCGACTGGCCCGAGCAGGTGGCGCCGCGCTTCGACGCGCGCAAGGCGATCCTCTTCGACGACCGCTGGGCGAGCGCGCGCGAAGACTTGGCCCGCGCGTTCTACAACAACGATTCGGCCGCACTCAGTGGCGACTTCACGGCGCTCGGCGAGGCCGTGGCCGCCGAGGCGCGCTGGTTCGCCGAACAA
This sequence comes from Bifidobacterium pseudolongum subsp. pseudolongum DSM 20099, assembly GCF_000771225.1. Taxonomy (GTDB): domain Bacteria; phylum Actinomycetota; class Actinomycetes; order Actinomycetales; family Bifidobacteriaceae; genus Bifidobacterium; species Bifidobacterium pseudolongum. The sequence goes on along the minus strand of NZ_JDTZ01000002.1, from coordinate 492,659 downwards.
GCGCGCGAAGACGGCCGCGCCGAACTCGCCGATCGCTATGCGCAGATCGCCGAAGTCGCGGCCGCGCCTGCAAGCGCCGAGCCCGCGCCGTATGCGGGCGACGTGGCCGTCGTGACCGGCGTGGCGCCCAACTCGATCGCCGCGCAGGTCGTCAATGGCCTGCTCGCCGGCGGTGCAACCGTGATCGCCACATCGCACAGCTTCCGCCCGTCCGTCAAGGCGTGGGCGCGCGAGACCTACCGCACGCATGCCCGCGCCGGTGCGCAGCTGTGGCTCGTCCCGGCGAACCTGTCGAGCTACCGCGATGTGGACGCGCTCGTGGACTGGGTCGGCCATGTGCAGAAGAAGACGAGCGGAGCCACGACCACAGTGCTCAAGCCGGCGTATGAGCCGAGCCTGTTCTTCCCCTTCGCCGCGCCGCCGGTGCACGGTTCGCTCGCCGATTCGGGCGCGCTGTTCGAATCGCAGGCGCGCCTGATGCTGTGGGGCGTGGAGCGTGCGATCGCCGGATTTGCCGCAATCGGCGCGGACACCGACGTGCAGCACCGTCTGCATGTGGTGCTGCCCGGCTCGCCGAACCGCGGCGTGTTCGGCGGCGACGGCGCGTACGGCGAGGTCAAGAGCGCGTTCGACGCGATCGTGAACCGTGCACGCGCCGAGCATGACTGGTCCGGCCGTGTCACCTTCGCCCACCCGAAGATCGGCTGGGTGCGCGGCACTGGCCTCATGGGCGGCAACGACCCGCTCGTCGAGGTCGTCGAACGCCACGGCCTGACCACGTATTCCACCGGGGAAATCGCGGAGGAACTGCTCAAGCTCGTGTCCGCCGAAGCGCGCGAACAGGCGCGTACGGCGCCGCTCGACGTGGACCTGACCGGCGGATTGGGCGGCTCGCCGATCGACATCCGCGCCCTGCGCGCCGAGGCCATGGCCGACGCCGCGCTCGGCGATGCGGCCGCAGCCGATGCCGCTGCCGAAGCGCGTGCGCGCGTCAAGGCGTTGCCGAGCCCGCATGTGCCGCGGCAGGCGCGCGTGGACCTCGCTGAATGGCAGGGCGTGACCGCGCGCCCCGAAGACCAGATCGTGATCGTCTCCGTGGGCGAACTCGGCCCGTGGGGCTCGGGCCGCACGCGCGCCGAAGCCGAACTCGGCATCCGCGCGGACGGCCAGGTGGAGCTCTCCGCCGGCGCCGTGCTCGAGCTGGCGTGGGGCATGGGCCTGCTCAGCTGGGCCGATTCGCCCACGCCCGGCTGGTACGATGCAGACGGCAACCTCGTGCCCGAGGAAGACATCGCGCAGCGGTACCACGACGAGGTCGTGGCGAAGTCGGGCGTGCGCCCCTTCGCCGAGGGCATGGGCTCCGACTACCGCGACGGCACCGACGAAGAGGAGGCTGAGGTCTATCTGGACCACGACGTGAGCTTCAGTGTGCCGACGCACGCGATCGCCGAGGAATACGTGAAGATGGACGAGGCGCACACGTCGATTGCGGCCGATGCCGAAAGCGGGGAGTGGACGGTGACGCGCCACGCCGGGTCGATGATCCGCGTGCCGCGCCGCGCCACGATGACACGCACGGTGGGCGGCCAGTTCCCCGATGGATTCGACCCGACCAAGTGGGGCATCCCCGCCTCGATGGTGGGCGACGTGGACCCGATCGCGCTGTGGAACATCGTGACGACCGTGGACGCCTATCTTTCAGCCGGATTCTCGCCGAGCGAGATCCTGCAGTCCGTGCACCCGTCGATGGTCGCAAGCACGCAGGGCACCGGTTTCGGCGGCATGGCGTCGATGCGCAAGCTGTACCTCAACCGCTTCCTGGGCCACGAAATCCCCACCGACATCCTGCAGGAGGCGCTGCCGAACGTCGTGGCCGCGCATGTGATGCAAAGCTACATCGGCGGCTACGGCAACATGGTGCAGCCGGTCTCGGCGTGCGCCACGGCCGCCGTCTCGCTCGAAGAAGGCGCCGACAAGATCGCGCTCGGCAAAGCCGACTTCGTCGTGACCGGCGCAATCGACGACATCGGCGTGGAATCGGTCATCGGATTCGGCAACATGAACGCGACCGCCAACTCGGGCGAGATGCTCGCCAAGGGCATCGAACCACGGTTCTTCTCGCGCGCCAACGACCGCAGGCGCGGCGGGTTCATCGAATCGCAGGGCGGCGGCACCGTGCTCCTGACGCGCGGCAGCATCGCGCTCGAACTCGGCCTGCCCGTGGCCGGCGTGGTTGGGTTCGTGCATTCGTACGCCGACGGCGCGCACACGTCGATCCCCGCGCCGGGGCTGGGCGCGCTCGCCGCTGGCATGGGCGGGCGCGAGTCCAAGCTCGTGCGCAACCTGGCGGCGCTCGGCGTGGCGCCCGACGACATCGCCGTGGTCTCGAAGCACGACACCTCCACGAACGCGAACGACCCGAACGAATCCGAGCTGCACAACACGCTCGCCCATGCGATCGGGCGCGCCGAGGGCAACCCGCTGTTCGTGATCTCGCAGAAGTCGCTCACCGGCCATGCCAAGGGCGGCGCGTGCATCTTCCAGGTGAATGGCATCACGCAGCTGTTCAGGTCGGGCGTTGTGCCGGCGAACGCGGCGCTCGAGTGCGTCGACCCGAAGCTCGCGCGCGACGACCACATGGTGTGGCTGCGCGAACCGCTCAACCTGGGCGCGCGCGGCACGGTGAAGGCCGCGCTCGCCACGTCGCTCGGATTCGGGCATGTGAGCGGGTTCGTCGCGCTTGTGCACCCCGGCGCGTTCGAGGCGGCCGTGGCGCATACGGCCGGCGCGGAGGCGCTCGAGCAGTGGCGTGAACGCGCGAACGGGCGTCTGGCCGCGGGCCGCCGCCACTTCGAAGAGGGCATGATGGGCCGCGCCGCGCTCTACGAGCCGATCGACAACCGCCGCTTCCGTGAGGACGGCCGCGGGTACGACGCGCACGAGGTCGAAAAAGCGATGCTGCTCGACCCGGCCGCGCGCCTGGGCGCCGACGGCACCTTCGCGTAGCACGGGGGAGCTCCTTAGGGGCCTGCGTGTGCTGAGGGGTGTGGTTCATCGCGCATGATGGACCACACCCTTCTCAGTGGTGGTTGTGGATGGCGTGTTGCGGTTGCGGTGGCCGTCGTGATGGTCTGTCTGGCGGGGTTGGTTCCTAGACTGGCGGTGGCAGGCCATGGTTCGGTGTGAGGAGGCGGTCACGATGGCGATACTTGGCATCGGGCACGATGTGGTGGATGTGCGCGCGTTCGGCGAACAGCTTGAGATGCCGGGGTCGCGGGGGAGGAGCCTCTTCTCCGCGCGCGAACTGCGGCAGGCGCGGATGCGCGCCGGGTGCAAGAACGACGGCGAGGCCGTGCACCTCGCGGGCAAGTGGGCCGCCAAGGAATCGGCTGTCAAGGCGTGGTGCGCGGCGCTTGGCGAGGTGTCGGCACCGTACACGCTCGACAACACGCCGTGGAGCGGCATCGAGATTCTCGGTGACGCGCGCGGCGTGCCGCATGTGCTGCTGCAGCCGGCCGTGCACGCCGAGCTCGTGTGCTCGCTCGCGCACGCGGAAGGCGCGAGTGCGGCGGGCGTGCCGCGTGGGGCCGGTGTGTCTGATGCAGTTGGTGTGGATGGCGGTGATGGGCCGAGCGATGTGTCTGGCGCACTTACCGGTGCGCGCACGTCTGGGGCATCCGATCCCGTGCAATTGCGCTGGCATCTGTCTATTTCGCATGATGGGCCGATTGCCTCCGCGGTGGCCGTCCTGGAACGCGCGGAGTGATGCGCGGGTGCGTGGTGGGCCGGATGCGCGAGGTATGGGTGCCGCTCCACCTTGGAAGGATGCGGGGAAGATCCAAGGGCATGGGTGGGGCGGAGGGAGCGGTGGCCGTCGGCGAGCGGGTTTCTCGCTGGTTGGACGCTTCGGCACCCCTTGTGTATAATGGCACACGTTGTTTCGCGAGAGGCAGCATGCGGACGTAGCTCAATGGTAGAGCCTCAGTCTTCCAAACTGATTACGCGGGTTCGATTCCCGTCGTCCGCTCCACTGAAAACGGCTGATTTCCAACGAAATCAGCCGTTTTTCGTTTATGCTGGAACAGTATAAGTGGGGTTATAACCCGGTTTTGTGTTGATTGCGACTTGGGTGGTGCCGTGTGGGTAGCGTGTGACCATTGAAGCGCACGGGTGGCTGTCACGAGTGATTTGCGACAGTTACTAGGCGTATCTGTCGCAAATATCATTGCCGCTGCGTGTTTTCGGACAGTTACAGATGGTTGTCATGTTCAGCGGCTTCGGATATGATTTTCGTCAGGGGTACTCAGGGATTCGTCATCCGACAGCGCAGATCGCATGAAGTAGGTAGACATGAAGTGCCGCGTACCTCGGCCGATTTTGGCCGTTGGTGGCTAGGAGGTAGACGCGCGGTGCCGCCGGATGTGTTTGGCGTGGTTGTATGTGGCTAGTGGGTAGACATAGGGTGTCATCAGTTTCGTATCTAATGGCTGTTGGTGGCTAGCTAGTAGGCATGGGGTGCCATCGGCCGCGTGGCTGATGGCTGTTGGTGGCTAGGGGATAGACGCGCAGGGCCGCTGGATACGTGTGGTGGGGGTATGAGCAATTAGGGGTGGGCATCGTCAGCTGCCGCACCAACGGTTGCGCACGAATTGTACGCAGAAAATGGGGTGCTGCGTACAATCCTTACGCAAACAGACGGCTGTAGGGCGTAAGGGGCACTGCAGACCGAGGTAGGGGCGGAGCTGGAGACCATGGGCAACCTGCATGGGTCGCCGCAGACCGCAGAGAATCATCGCTTTGACCCCGCGGATGCGTCCAGCTCGAAGCCGCTGCGGAACACCGGGAGAAGAACACCGTCACACGCCCCCGGCCGCTCCACCCACACACGGCCTCTGGCAGCTGAATCGACGCTTGTGCACTAGGGTTGCGCTAGAGTTGCGGCTAGAACATAGGGTGGCGCGCCACCGCTTCGGGCGTCGCGCACGCCGCTCCACGACCCGATGCGCACGGACATATGCGCACAGACGCATATACATATACGTATACAAATGCATGCAATGCACACGGCGAGCCACAGGAAGGCGGTTGACGAATGCGCTGCGACCCGCACACCACAGACCCGCACCACTCGCGGCGGCACACAGGTAGCAATCAGACCGTTGCAACCGAGACACCCACTGGGGTGACTGCTGAGTCAACCACGGGGGCAGTCACCGGGACGGCTTCCCCCGCAGCCGCGGCGCGCGTGCGCACCGAGGAGGCGGCGGCGCGCAACGAGCCTTGCCCCGCCGCCACACACCCCGCCGCCGGCGAGGATGTGGAGCTCAATGTGGTGTCGAAGCACCCGGACGCCACCATCCCCGAATCAGACATCTCGCTCGCCGACATCGAACGCAAACGCGCGCATCCTCTGCGCACGCTGTGCTATATCGTGCTCGTGCTCGCCGCGCTCATCCTGCCGTACTGGGCCGGCCGCACGGTCGGTGTGCAGCACACCGCGTGGGTCGTGGAGTGTTTCGGCGCCATCGACCCACGCGCGATCGCCCTGGTATCATGGTCGATCACGGTGTTCGCCGTGCTGTCGGTCATCATGCTCATCATCGACCGGATCAAGACGCTGTGGTTCACCCTGTTCGTGGTGCTGTTGTGCATTGAGCAGTTCATCGGCGGCGTGGCGATGCTCCGCTTCGACTTCTGGCATTCCACATACGTGATCTACGGCGGCGCCGCACGCGTGGCGAACGCCGCCGACCTGGGCATTATCGCCGCCGGCCTGGCGCTCGCCGTGTTCGCTGTGGTGTGGGTGGGACTGCTCATCACCATCAAAAAGGACTCGCCGCTCAACGTGCTCACGCATGTGTGGACGTCGCTGATCCTGCTGCTCGTCTTCGAGACGGTCGCACTGCTCATCGTGATGTTCGGCGGTCTGCTCACGGTCGTATAGTCACGGTGCCGTGGGCACGGCCGCTCACAACAGTCCGACGCGGCGCAGATTCTCCTTCACGTGCGCGCAGCTCGCCTGGAATTCGCGCAGTTCGGCGTCGGTGAGGTCGAAGTGCAGCACTTCTTCGACCCCGTTGGCGCCGATGGTGCACGGCAGTGACGTGAAGAAGCCGCTCTCGCCGTAGTCGCCGGTCATGAGCGTCGAACACGGCGTGATGTAGTGTTCGTTCGACACGACAGCGCGCACAAGGCGCACGGCGGCGTCGGCCACCGCGAATTCGGTGCACTGTTTGCCCGCGTAGGTCACGTATCCGCCGCGCCGTGCCTCCTGCTCGACCTGCGCCTCGTCGAAGCCGAAGCGTTCCGGCTGTTCCTCTTTGAGCTGCGCGAGCGGCTTGCCGCCGAAGTTGACGGCGCTCCATGCGGCGAACATGCTGTTGCCATGCTCGCCGAGCATATAGGCGCAGATCGAGTGCTGGTCGTAGCCGGCCGCGCGCGAAAGCGCGTGTTTGAGGCGGCTGGAGTCGAGCGCGGTGCCGGTGCCGATGATGCGGCGCGGGTCCATGCCGGAGAGTTTCCAGATTTCGGTGGCGACGACGTCGCACGGGTTCGAGATGGTGACCCAGACGCCGTTGAACCCCGCGTCGGCGATCGGTTTGATGAATGTCTTCGCTGTCTCGGTGGTGTAGAACAGTTCGCCGTCGCGGTCCTCGCTCGCGAGTCTGACCTTGCCGGCGGCGTTGACGATGACGTCGCATTCGGCGAGCCGCGCATAGTCCTCGCCGCAGTTGACGAGCGCCACGTTGTGCGGGCAGAAGGCGAGCGAATCGCCCAGATCCTGCACTTCGGCGGCGAGCTTGGCGCTGTGGTCCTCGTCTCCCGAGCATTGCTCCGTCATATACAGTTCGTCGCCAATGCCCTGCAGCACGAGGCTGTTCGCCACATGCGCTCCCACATGCCCCATGCCGACGATGCCGATTTTCGTGACAGTGCCCATGTTGTTCCTCCTTGGTGGTTCGGGTGGATGCCGCAAATCGATGGTTGCGCACATTGTAGGGATCGGTCTGTTGCGCCCATGCGGGTCGCGGGGGCGGCTCTTCGCTCGGTGAACAAAAAGGTCACATGGTGGGCAGTCGCGGGGAGTGTATACACTGTCTCTTTGGCGTGTTTTCGCCCGCGGATAGAGAGCGCTCCGGCATAATGCCGGCGGCACCGCGCAGTGCAATAAAGGAGGATGCCGTGGCATTGACGGCTGAAGAAAAGCAGGACATCATCGCTAAGTACGCTACCCATGAGGGCGACACCGGCTCCCCGGAGGTTCAGATCGCGCTGCTCACCAAGCGCATCGCCGACCTGACCGAGCACCTCAAGGAGCACAAGCACGATCACCACTCGCGTCGTGGTCTGCTGCTCATGGTCGGTGACCGTCGTCGTCTGCTTGATTACCTCAAGGGCGTTGACATCAACCGCTACCGTGCTCTGATCGAGCGTCTGGGTCTGCGTCGATAAGACATTCTTCCGCCCGAGTCCGGCACGCCGGCTCGGGCTTTTTGCTGCCGCCGTGAGCGAAGCGGGGCATGAGCCCGATCCTCGCACCATGGCTGGTATTACAATGAAGCACTGGTGGAATCACGCGGCATGCGGTCGGGCTGACCGCCTGCCACAGCGCGCGGACCGCGCGCGACATAATCACGGCCTTGCGGCACGCGAGCCGTAGGCCCGACGAGGATGTTTGTAGGAAACAGAACAAAACAAAAGGAGGAACCCTATGGAGGGTCCCGAAATCAAGGCTGTGGAAGCAGTCATCGACAATGGTTCATATGGCAAGCGCACGCTGCGCTTTGAGACGGGCCGCCTCGCACAGCAGGCTGATGGTGCGGTGGCCGCCTATCTCGACGACGACTCCATGGTGCTGTCGACCACGACCGCCGGCAGCAGCCCGAAGGAGAATTACGATTTCTTCCCGCTGACCGTCGACGTGGAAGAGAAGATGTACGCTGCGGGCAAGATCCCGGGCTCGTTCTTCCGCCGCGAAGGCCGTCCGAGCACGGAGGCTATCCTTGCGTGCCGCATCATCGACCGCCCGCTGCGCCCGCTCTTCCCGCACACACTGCGCAATGAGGTGCAGGTTGTGGAGACGGTGCTCGCCGTCAACCCCGACGATTCGTACGACATGATTGCGCTCAACGCGGCGTCCGCTTCGACGCTGATCTCCGGCCTGCCGTTCTCCGGCCCGGTCGGCGGCGTGCGCCTGGCCCTCATCGACGGCCAGTGGGTCGCGTTCCCGCGCTGGAGTGAGCGCGAGCGCGCCGTCTTCGAGATTGTGGTCGCCGGCCGCGTGATCGAGAACGGCGACGTCGCTATCGCGATGATCGAGGCCGGTGCCGGCAAGAACGCATGGTCGCTCATCTACGACGAGGGCCAGGCCAAGCCGGACGAAGAGGTTGTGGCCGGTGGCCTTGAGGCGGCGAAGCCGTTCATCAAGGTGCTGTGCGATGCGCAGAACGAGCTCAAGAAGATCGCCGCCAAGGAGACGCGCGACTTCCCGCTCTTCCCCGAATACACCGACGACCTGTACAACCGCATCGACGAGATCGCGCACGCCGACCTCGACGAGGCGCTCTCGATCGCCGAGAAGCTGCCGCGCCAGGAGCGCATCCACGAGATCAAGGAGCGTGTGCGCGAAACGCTGTCGGTCGAGTTCACCGACATGGACGAGGCAGAGAAAGACAAGGAACTGGGCAACGCGTTCAAGGAACTGCAGCGCCAGATCGTGCGCCGCCGCATCCTGACCCAGGACTACCGCATCGACGGCCGTGGCCTGCGCGACATCCGAACGCTTTCCGCCGAAGTGGACATTGTGCCGCGCGTGCACGGTTCCGCGCTCTTCCAGCGTGGCGAAACGCAGATCCTGGGCGTTACGACGCTCAACATGCTCAAGATGGAGCAGCAGATCGACGCACTGAGCGGCCCGCAGACCAAGCGCTACATGCACAATTACGAGATGCCGCCGTATTCGACCGGTGAGACCGGACGCATCGGCACCCCGAAGCGCCGCGAGATCGGCCATGGCGCGCTCGCCGAAAAGGCGATTGTGCCGGTGCTGCCGGGCCGTGAGGAGTTCCCGTACGCGATCCGTCAGGTCTCCGAGGCCATCGGTTCGAACGGCTCCACGTCGATGGGTTCCGTGTGTGCCTCCACGCTGTCGCTGCTGGCGGCCGGCGTGCCGCTCAAGGCCCCGGTCGCGGGCATCGCGATGGGCCTCGTCTCGGGCGATGTGGACGGCGAACACGTCTACAAGACGCTCACCGACATCCTGGGCGCCGAAGACGCGTTCGGCGACATGGACTTCAAGGTCGCCGGCACCGCCGACTTCATCACCGCACTGCAGCTCGACACGAAGCTCGACGGCATTCCGGCCGACGTGCTCGCCGGCGCGCTCAAGCAGGCGCATGAGGCCCGCACCACGATCCTCGAAGTGATCAACGAGTGCATCGACGGCCCGGCCGAGATGAGCCCGACCGCGCCGCGCATCGTCACGATCACGATCCCGGTCGACAAGATCGGCGAAGTCATCGGCCCGAAGGGCAAGATGATCAACCAGATCCAGGAGGACACCGGCGCCGAGATCACGATTGAGGACGACGGCACGGTCTACATCGCTTCCGAAGGTGGCGACGCCGCCGAGAAGGCGAAGGAGATCATCGACCAGATCGCCAACCCGCATGTGCCGGAAGCCGGCGAAACATACACGGGCAAGGTCGTGAAGACCACGAGCTTCGGCGCGTTCGTCAACCTGACCCCGGGCACCGACGGCCTGCTGCACATCTCGCAGATCCGCAATCTCGCCGACGGAGAACGCATCGACGCCGTCGAGGATGTGCTCAAGGAAGGCGATACCGTTGAGGTCGTCGTGCAGGGTGTGGATGACCGCGGTAAGATCTCGCTCGCGATCCCGGGCTTCGAGAACCAGGAGTCCTCGGCGCCGCGCCGTGACCGCGATGACCGCCCGCGCCGCGATGACCGCCGCCGTGACGACCGCCGTTCTGAGCGCCGTCCGCGCCGTGACCGCGATGACCGTGATTTCGATTACGATGACCGTCCGCGCCGCCGCCGCGACTACGACGACGACTATGATGACCGTCCGCGCCGCCGTTCGCGCCGCGACGACGACCGTGACTATGACGATCGTCCGCGCCGCCATCATGAGGACCGCGATGATCGTCCGCGCCGCCGCCGCAACGACGACCGCAATCCGCGGTACGCCGCCGACGAGAACTACGACGAGTACCGCGCCGGCCGCGAGGAGCGCCATGAGCGTCCGCGCCGCCGTGTGCGCCGCGACTTCGACCCGTTCGAGGACTGATTGCCCGTGGCTGATGCGTACGTTTGCGGTGACGCATGAGCCATGGTGACCAACCAGCTGGGCCCTGTGCTGTTTGTTCAGCACGGGGCCTTGTACATAATTTGCGGCAGTGCATGCGGGACGTCCGTGCCCGCGAGATGGACAGCGTCGTCAGCGGCATATCGCTGTCATGAGACAATGGGGCCCAATGTCTGGCGCCGGCCAGGCGCCATAGGATAAGGAGAACCAGGAATCATGAGTGGGTGGATCATCGCCCTCATCGTCATCGCGGTCATCGTGGTGATCGGTGTGTGGATCATCAGCATGTACAACAGCCTCGTCGGCATGCGCAACCGCGTGGGCAACGGCTGGTCGCAGATCGATGTGCTGCTCAAGCAGCGCGCCGACCTGATCCCCAACCTCGTGGAGACGGTCAAGGGCTACGCGGGCCACGAGTCATCCGTCTTCACGCAGGTCACGCAGGCGCGCGCCGGTGTGATGGCCGCGGCGAGCGACCCGAACGCGACACTCGAGCAGCGTGCCGCGGCCGAGCAGCAGCTGAGCAACGCGATGGTCAACCTGCGCGCCACGGCCGAGGCGTATCCGGACCTCAAGGCGAACCAGAACTTCATGAACCTGCAGGACCAGCTGCGCCAGATCGAGGACAAGATCGCCTACGCGCGCCAGTTCTACAACGATGTGGTGCTCAAGTACAACAACCGCATCATGCAGGTGCCCACCAACATCATCGCCGGCATGTTCCACTTCGTGCCCGCGCAGTATTTCGCCGCCGACGAACAGTCGCGCCAGGTGCCGCAGGTCAATTTCACCGGCGCCGCACCGCAAGTGCGGTTCTGACAGCCCCGCGCCGCGCCGCTAGGAGCGTCACATGAGGACCACCACCAAATCTGCCGCACTGTCACTCGTCATGGGTGTCATCGTCACGGTGTTCGCACTTGGCTTGGGGTATTTGATCGCCACCGAAGGCAACTCGGCGGACCTGACCTACCGTTCGCTCGACTACGATGTGCAGGTCGAAGACAACGGCGACCTACGCATCACCGAGACCGTGGACATCAAGCTCGATAAGCGCGAGGACTCCGACGACAATGTGAAGCCATGGCGCCAGCTGTACCAGACATACCAGCTCAAGAGCTCGAACCTGACGAACATCTCGGACATCAGCGTCAAGAACCTGGGCACGGGGCGCGAGTACACGGAAATCATGCCGCAGAACCCAAGCGATGTCGGGGTCGGCGAGTGGAATTCGCGCTACGCAAACCACTGGTACATCGCCGACGTGACCTACGGCACGTCGGACCCGGACCCGTACATCCCCGAGACCGACGGGCTCAATCCGGACGGCTCCGACGAGCGCACGGTGGAGATCGGATGGAACATCCCCTCCACTGAACAGGCGTCGAGCATGCGCTTCGAAATCGGCATGACATGGCATGGTGTGAGCACCGCATACGACGACGTGACGAAGTTCCAATGGGAACCCTTCGGCGAGAAGAACCAGACGCCGATCGGCGTGGTGCGTGCCACCGTGCGCTTCCCCGAGGGTACGGCCGAAGACGAGTCCTGGGCGTGGCTGCACTACACCGGCAATTCCACGACGAAGCGCATCCCCGGCGGCATAGAGTTCACCGCGTACAACGTGCCCTCCGGCGAATTCCTGGACCTCGTGGTGATGGTCGACGCCGCGCGCACATTCGGCGTGGAACGCCACGGCAGCGGCGATGCCAAGCAATGGACCCTGAATGACGAGGCGCGCCAGGAGCGCGAATGGCATGAGCGCCAACATCGCCGTGCCATCATCAGGCTCGTGATCTGGATTGTGATCGCCGTGTGCGGAACGGCCCTGTGCGTGGCCGCTGTGGTCAGCGCCGTGCGCAGCATCAAGGCCGCCCGATACACCGGGCCAATCGAGTATTGGCGCGAGCCGCCGGACATGAGCCCGGGCGCGGCCGCGAAACTGTATTGTGTGCTCAACGGCAAAGGCGGCGACCTGACGGACCGGCAGATGGCCGCCACCGTCATGTCGCTCGTCACCAAGGGCGCGGTCGCGATCTACCCGGGCAAGGCCGAGACGTACCGCGGCATCGACATGAGCCGCGTCGATTCGGCCGCGCTCGCCGGCATGCTCAGCCAACAGGCGGCCGAAGGCAGGAAGATCGGCAAGACGAGCACCGTGGTGATCAAACCGCGCGCGCTCGCCCCGGACCACAGCGAACTCAACCTGTGCGAGTCGGAGGAGCGCATGCTCCGCCTGCTCACCGAGGCTTACACGCGCCTGCATTCGCCCGTATTCGACCTCAAGCAGATGAGCGCCGCGTTCAAGAAGTGGACCGACGGCCACAAGGAGGTCGACAAGTTCACCACCGCGTGCGCGCGCGAACTCGACGAGCTGCACGCCACCCGCTCGGTGGGCGTGGCCGCGCGCGCATGCGGCATCTTCGCGATGCTGCTGGGTGTGTTCAGCGCGTTGTACTTCCTGATTGTCAACAGCAACCTGGCGCTCGCGTTGTGCATCAGCGCGCCGATGACGATCATCGGCAGCGGCGCGCTTGTGATGAGCCGCACTACCGGCATCACCGAGCAAGGGCAGGAGTATGCCGGCCAAGTGCAGGGGCTGGCACGCTATCTGGAGGACTTCAGCGAGTTCTCCGACCGCGGTGTGCTCGACGTGGCGTTGTGGGGCCGCTATCTGGTGTACGCCACGGCCTTCGGCATCTCGAAGAAGGCGATGGAGCAGCTGCACGCCGCCTACCCGGAGCTTTCCGACGCCGCATGGCTCGATGACCATGCCTCGGGCTCCTCGTCACTGCTGTACTGGTCCACACGCCCGTCCACGATCATCGGCGCTTCGGGCACTGGTTTCGTTGGCGGCACGATTGGCGGGTTCGCCGGCGGCTTCGGCGATCTGGGCACGCAGTTGAGCTCGGGCTTCGCGTCGGTGGGCGCCACGATCACCGCGGCCGCGCCATCGAGTTCCGGCGGTTCCGGTGGCTCGTTCAGCGGCGGCGGCTTCGGCGGCTCGGGAGGCGGCTCCGGCGGCGGCTCGTTCGGCGGCCGCTGACCGGCGCATGGGTCGACAGAGGGAAAGATGGGTTCTCAACGCACCGTTCGGGCGATTGCGGTGTCGCTCGTCATCACGGCGGTCACGGCGGCGGCCGTGCTGTTCCTGGGATTCGACCGGCATGCCGCGGGCGATGGCGGCGCGCAGGTGTCGTACAACACCGTGGACATGCGCGCGCAGATGCTCAAGAACGGCGACCTGCGCGTCACGCAGACCTTCGATTACCGTCTGCGCCCGCGCGGCACACCATGGCGCGAGATGTTCCAGCAGTACACGCTCAGTTCCGACCGCGTGACCAACATCAGCGACATCAGCATCAAGGACCTGACGACGGGCCGCGTGTACACGCAGGACACCACGGTGCACTCGCCGGGCGGGTACGGCGATTACGGTTGGAACAGCGAATGCGCCGGCCGTTGGTACATCGCCGACATCACCCGGTCGCAGACGGCCCCCGAGCCGTACGACGCCGAGCTGGATGTGCTCACACCCACCGCCGTGGGCGAGCCGAAGCAGACGAAGGATGTGGAGATCGGGTGGAACATCCCGTCCACGGCCTCCGCAAGCAGCATGCGCTTTGAACTGTCGATGACATGGCATGGGGTGTCCACGGCGTACGACGACGTGGTGGCGCTCGAATGGGAGCCGTTCAGCGCGCTCAACGCCACCCCCGCCGCGCGCGTGACCGGCACGTTCACCTTCCCCGAAGGCATTGGCGAGTCGAATTCGTGGGCGTGGCTGCATACGGGCGCGGCAAGCGAGACGACGCGCGGCGCCGACGGGTCGCTCCGGTTCACCGTGACCGATTTGCCCGGCGGCGAATACATCAACGTGGTGGTCATGACGGAACGGCGGTCTGATTCCGCCGTCGCACGCACCCAGGCCGGTGCGATGAAACGGCGCATCCTCAACCAGGAACAGTGGGAGGCACAGATCGCGGACGACGACCGGCGCCGCAGGGCGCGTGGGTGAATCGTCATGTGGAGCATCCCCGCCGCGCTCGCGCTCATACTGGCGGTGGCCGCGCTCATCGGCGCCCAACGCGCGTGTGCTCAGGCGCGCAAGGGCACGGAAGGGTTCGTCTATTGGCGCGAACCCCCGGATATGAGCCCCGCCGCGGCCGCCGCGCTCATCACCGATGTGGTGCCAGGCGTCCAAGGGGCCGTGGGAGACCGGCAGATGACCTCCACCTTGCTGTCACTCGCGACCAAGGGGGCGGTGGCCGTCTATCCAGGGTCCGCCGCCGGCTACCGCGGCATCGACCTGAGCCGGGCGGACTGCGTGTCGGTCGGAGAGCGCGCTGCTCGACGTGCTGCTGCGCGCATCCGAGCGGGTGGGCCTGCCGGTGTTCGACTTCAACCAGATGCAGGCCGCCCTCAAGGACTGGCGCCAAGGCTATGCGTGGTTGCGCGGGTTCGAAGACGCGTGCAACGCGGAATACCAGGCCCCGCGCGCCACCGTCCCGGTGGGTGCGGGCGCGCGCAGGGCCTGGCATGCTGGCCATGGTCGTCTCGGCGCTCACCGCGCTCATCTACACGGGCGTATACGGGCAGATTGCGCTCGCGCTTGTCATCTCGCTGCCGCTGTTGTTCGCTTCCGCGTTCGCGATGTCGGTGAGCCCGAGGCAAGCGCTCACTCCGCAGGGCGAGGCCTATGCCGGCCAAGTGGCCGGTTTGATGCGGTACATGGAGGATTTCAGCGAATTCGGCGACCGCGGCGTGTTCGACACCGTGCTGTGGGGTCGGTACATGGTCTATGCGGCGGCCTTTGGCATCAGCGACAAGCTCATGGAGCAGATGGAGCGCGCCTACCCGCAGCTTGCCGACCCGCAGTGGGTCGACGCGCACGAATCCAACGATGGCCTCGTGTATTGGTCCGCGCGCCGCAACCGCGCCATGCGCTCGCGCGGCAGCGGCATCCACTTCGCGTTTGGAGGTGCTGCGGGCGGTGGGTCGTTCGGATCGATGGTCTCCAACAGCTTCTCGTCGGTGGGCGCGGCGGTGCACGGTAGGTGCCCGCGCACTTTTTTGCGTGGCCATGAAAAAGTGGGAGCTGCAGCTCCCACTTTTTGCCTATATCCCCTCGAACACCTTCCACTTTTTGCCAAGGCGCAAAAAAGTGTCAGAAGTCCCAGTCGTCGTCGTCGGTTTCTTCGGCCTTGCCCATCACATATGAGCTGCCGGAGCCCGAGAAGAAGTCGTGGTTCTCGTCGGCGTTCGGTGAGAGCGCGGCCAGGATCGCCGGGTTCACGTCGCATATCTCGTCAGGGAACAGCGCCGGGTACCCGAGGTTCATCAACGCTTTGTTCGCGTTGTAGTGGAGGAACTTCTCGACGTCATCGCTCAAGCCCACCTCGTCGTAGAGCGAATGCGTGTATTCGACCTCGTTCTCGTACAGCTCATTGAGCAGTTCATAGGTGTAGGACTCCATCTCGCTTTGCCGGGCCTCGCCGGCCAAGGCGAGCCCGCGCTGGTATTTGTAGCCGATGTAGTAGCCATGCACGGCTTCGTCGCGGATGATGAGGCGGATCACGTCGGCGGTGTTCGTCAGTTTCGCATGCGCCGAGAAATACATCGGCAGGTAGAAACCGGAGTAGAACAGGAACGATTCGAGCAGTGTGGACGCGACCTTGCGTTTGAGCGGGTCGTCGCCCTCGTAATAGTCGAGCACGATCTGCGCCTTGCGCTGCAGGTGCTCGTTGCGCTCGCTCCAGCTGAACGCTTCGTCGATCTGCTCGCTCGAGCACAGCGTCGAGAAAATCGACGAATAGCTCTTGGCGTGCACCGACTCCATGAACGCGATATTCGTGTAGACGGCCTCCTCATGCGGGGTCAGCGCGTCGGGGATCAGGCTCACCGCACCCACGGTTCCCTGGATTGTGTCGAGCAGCGTCAGGCCGGTGAACACGCGCATCGTCAGCGTGTGCTCGGCCTCGCTCATCGCGCGCCAATCGGGGATGTCGTTCGAGACGGGCACCTTTTCCGGCAGCCAGAAATTGCCGGTCAGGCGGTCCCACACCTCGAGGTCTTTTTCGTCGTCGAGGCGGTTCCAGTTGATCGCGGTCACGCGGTCGATCAATGCGGTCATGATGGGTCCTTTCACAGGTCGTCAGGTGGATTGGCTCAGAGCATGCACGAGACGCAGCCGGCCACTTCGGTGCCTTCGAGCGCCTGTTGGCGGATGCGGATGTAGTAGAGCGTCTTGAGGCCTTTGCGCCATGCGTAGATCTGCGCCTTGTTGATGTCGCGCGTCGTGGCGGTGTCGGGGAAGAACAGCGTCAGGGAAAGCCCCTGGTCCACATGGCGGCTCGCCTCGGCGTAGGTGTCGATGATCGCCTTCCAGCCGATCTCGTAGGCGTCCGCGTACAGCGGCAGGTTCTCGTTCGTCATATACGGGGCGGGGTAGTACATGCGCCCGATCTTGCCCTCTTTGCGGATCTCTATCTTCGAGGCGATCGGGTGGATCGAGCTCGTGGAGTGGTTGATATACGAGATCGAACCGGTCGGCGGCACGGCCTGCAGGTTCTGGTTGTACAGGCCGTCCCGCAGCACCACGCGCCGCAGGTCCGCCCAATCGGCGGCCGTAGGCAGCACCACACCGAAGCGCGCGAAGAGCTCGCGCACCGCCGGCGTGCGCGGCTCGAGCGTCTCACGGCCGTCCACATACCGGTCGAAGTAGTTGCCTTCGCCGGCCGGCTTCGCGTACGCGGAGCGCTCGAATCCGCCGAACGCGCGGCCGCGCTCGCGCGCGAGTTCGTTCGATGCGCGGTAGGCGTGGTAGGCGACGGCCATGAAGTAGCAGTTCGTGAAGTCGAGCGCCTCGTCCGACCCGTACATAATGCCTTCGCGCGCAAGGAACCCGTGCAGGTTCATCTGCCCCAGGCCGATCGCATGGCCCTCCGCGTTCGCGCGGCGGATTGACGGCACGGAGTCGATCCGCGTGGCCTCGGCCACGGCGGTGAGCGCGCGGATCGCCGTGCGCACACTCGCCGCCAGATCGCCGTCCATCGCCTTCGCGATGTTGAGCGAGCCGAGGTTGCACGAGATGTCGCGCCCGACGTGCTCGTAGCTCAGGTCCTCACGGTAGGTGCTCGGCTCCTGCACCTGCAGGATCTCCGAGCACAGGTTGCTCATCGTGATGCGCCCGTCGATCGGGTTCGCGCGGTTTGCGTTGTCGGCGAACAGCAGGTACGGGTAGCCGGATTCGAACTGCACTTCGGCGATTGTGGTGAAGAACGCGCGCGCGTCGATCATCGTGCGGCGGATGCGCTCGTCGGCGAGCATCTCCTCGTAGTGCGCGGTGATGTCCACGTCGGCGAACGGCATGCCCATCACGCGCTCCACATCGTAGGGGCTGAACAGCGCCATCGGCTTGCGTTCCTTGGCCAGTTGGAACGTGATGTCGGGAATCACCACGCCGAGCGCGAGCGATTTGATGCGGATCTTCTCGTCGGCGTTCTCGCGCTTGGTGTCGAGGAACTTGAGGATGTCGGGGTGGTGCGCGCTCAGATACACGGCGCCGGCGCCTTGGCGCGCGCCGAGCTGGTTCGCATAGCTGAACGAGTCCTCGAGCAGTTTCATGACCGGCACGACACCGCTCGACTGGTTCTCGATGTGTTTGATCGGCGCGCCCTCCTCGCGCAGGTTGCTCAGCAGCAGCGCCACGCCGCCACCGCGCTTGCTCAGCTGCAGCGCCGCGTTGATGCCGCGCGAGATCGACTCCATGTTGTCTTCGATGCGCACGAGGAAGCAGCTCACCGCCTCGCCGCGCTGCGCCTTGCCCAGGTTGAGGAACGTGGGCGTGGCGGGCTGGAAGCGGCCAAGCACGATCTCGTCGAGGAAGCGTTCCGCCTCCTCCTCGTCGCCCGCGGCGAGCGCGAGCGCGACGGCGGCGGCGCGCTGCGTGAAGTCCTCGAGGTAGGTCGCGCCGTCGAATGAGCGCAACGCGTACGACCGGTAGAACTTGAACGCGCCCACGAACGTGGCGAACTCGTGGCCCAGGCCGGCGGCGCGCGCATAGAACGCGTCGAGGAAGCTGGGGGAGTAGCGCTCGAATACGGCGCGCTCGTAATACTCGTGGTCGATCAGGTACTGCAGGCGTTCGGCTGTGCTGTCAAATCTCTTGGTGTTGGGTTCGACATGCGTCAACATGAACGCGCGCACGGCGTCCTGATCCTTGCCGAACTGGATGCGCCCATCTTCGCCATACAGATTGAGCATGGCGTTGAGCGCGTGGTAGTCCTGCTGCGGGTTTGATGTGGTGGTCTGGGTCATGGTCGGTCCTGTGGCTGGGTGGGTTCGGTGGCGTGCGTGAAGAACTTGATGAGTCCTTCGCGCACGGCGCGCACATCGGAGCCTGTGCCCATCAGTTCGAAGCGGTACATGAGCGGCACGTGGCATTTGCGCGCGATGATCGGTCCGGCGGCGGCGTAGGCCTCGCCGAAGTTCGTGTTGCCGGAGGCGATGATTCCGCGGATCCATCGGCGGTTGGCGGGGTCGTTGAGGAATCGCTTGACCTGCACCGGCACGGCTTTGGTGGCGTCGCCGCCGCCGTAGGTGGGGCAGATCAGCACAAACGGTTCATTGATTTGGAGCGGCTCGTCGGTGGCGCGCAGCGGAATGCGGGCGGTGTGGATGCCGGCGCTGTCGAACGCGCAGTGCTCCACGAAGCGCGCCGTGTTGTTCGATGCCGACGAGAAATAGACGACGGCGGCCATTTATGCGTTTGCGAGCTGGCGGATTTTGTCGGGGCGGTAGCCGCTCCAGAATTCCTGCAGTTCGGCGCCCATGCTCACCATGACCACCGGTGCTTGTGTGAATCCGGCATCCTGCAGCAGTGAGATATTCGCCTCAGTGATTTGTATTTCGCGGTAGTCCACGCCAACGCGGGTGAGCGCACGCTCGGTGGCGGCGCACTGCTGGCAGTTGTCTTTGGTGTAGACGGTCACGTCCAGTGTGCGCGATTCGGCTTCAGTGATGTCAAGTGTGGCGGAATTTGTCATACGGACACCATATCTCGTGGTTTGCCCGTCATTAAGCCACTAGATGCAGTAGTTCCGGCTGTGAGCAACACCACATTGTGCTGGAAATCGGTGTGGCGGCCGGTGTGTCGAGTGTGGGGCTGGATGCGCGCATGTGGGATTTGTCACATGACCCGCCGCGCACTTTTTCCGGCCCCGGAAAAAAGTGCGCGAGACATGCCGGCGCTTGACACGATAGTGCGCGCTCCAGCGCGCACTATCGTGGGGCGGCTGAAAAATGTGGGGAGGCTGCTACCGTGGGGTCATCATCACAATGGCCACCATAAGGAGAAAAGATGGTACTGCACCGCACCCTGGGCCCATTCGACACCACGGCGATCGGTCTGGGAGAAATGCCGCTGACAATTGAAAACAACCTCGGCCCCAACGTGGGCGTGGAGACGATTCACGCGGCTCTCGACGCCGGCTGCCGTCAGATCGACACGGCATGGGCCTACTACTGCTCGGGCGGTGAGGAACAGACCGGCGAAAAGCTCGTACGCGAGGCCATGGCCAGTTGGAGCGGCCCCAAAGACGAGGTGCTCATCGCCACCAAGGTGGGCCACTACCGCAACTTCACCGACGGCAAGCCCACGTGGGCCGTCGACGGCAGCCCCGAGAACCTGATTCGCCGCGCCAAGGAGAGCGCGCTCGCGCTCGGCGTGGACACGATCGACCTGTTGTACTTCCACCGCCCCGACCCGCGCATCCCCTATGGCGAGTCCATCGAGGCGATCAAGCAGCTCGTCGACGAGGGCGTGGCCCGTGAGGCCGGCGTTTCCAACGCGTCGATCGAACAGATGGACATCGCGCAGGAGATCCTCGGCGAAAAACTGATCGCCGTGCAGAACCAGTTCTCGCCGATCTACACCGAAACCGCAGACACGCTCGAACATGCCGCGCGCATCGGCATCGGCTTCGTGTGCTGGAGCCCGCTCGGCGGTTTCCGCAAGCCGAAGGACGAGTCGAAGTTCGATCCGTTCCGTACAATCGCCGACAAGCGTGGCGTGAGCTACCAGCAGGTCGTGCTCGCCTGGGAGCTCGCGAAGGGCGACCATGTGTTCGTGATCCCCGGCGCGCACCGCCCGGCCACGATCCTCGACAGCCTCAAGGCGGGCGATCTGGAACTCACTCCGGAGGAGCTCGCCTCACTGGGCTGACCCCTGCCTGTACACTGGTCCCTCGTGAATACGCCTGTGATCAAACGTCGTTCCAAACCCGAAGTACTGGCACCGGCCGGCAATCTGCGCGGCCTCATGACCGCCGTGGACTACGGCGCTGACGCCGTCTACTGCGGCGGCAAGGCCTTTGGCATGCGCTCGGCGCCGCGCAACCTGAGCATCGACGACTTCACGCAAGGCGCGCGCTATGCGCATGAGCGCGGCGCGCGCGTCTACGTGACCCTCAACATCCTGCCGCGCAACAACGAGATCACCGCGATCGAACGCTACATCGAGCAGCTGCGCGGCACGGGCGTGGACGCGCTGATCGTCACCGACATCGGCGTGCTGATGATGGCGCGCCGCATCGCGCCCGAACTGGAACTGCACGTCTCCACGCAGGCCGGCGTCACGAACTACGCCGCCGCCAACGCGCTCTACGAACTGGGCGCGCGCCGCGTCGTGCTCGCGCGCGAAATGGACCTGCAGGCCGTGCGCGACATCCGCGCCAACATTCCCGACGACCTGGACATCGAGACCTTCGTGCACGGCTCGATGTGCATGGCGTTCTCCGGCCGTTGCCTCATCTCCAACTACCTGACCGGCCGCGACGGCAACCATGGCGAATGTGCGCAGCCGTGCCGCTGGAAGTATTCACTCGTCGAGGAGAAACGCCCCGGGCAAGTGTTCCCGATCGAGGAGACCGCGCAAGGCACCTACCTGTTCAATTCGCAGGACATGAACATGATGGAGCACCTCGACGACCTGATCGACTCGGGCGCCACGAGCCTCAAGATCGAAGGCCGCTCCAAGAGCGCGTATTATGTGGCGGCGATGACGAACGCATATAAGAGCGCCGTGAACGCATACATGGTGCAGCGCGGCTTCGAAGACGCCGATGGTAACGAGCTCAAGCCGTTCCGCGACCGCGTCATCCGTGCGGGCGAGGAGGGCGCGCAAGACGCCGCCGAACCCGATTCGATCATGCTGCACGCCGACGAGGCGTTCGCCGGCATGCCGAACTGGGACAGCGCGGTCGACGAAGGCGAGCTGTCGAACCGCCAGGCGCGCCGCACCGGCTTGGAACGCCAGACCGAATACGCCGAAGACGCCGGTTGGAAGCACGCCGCCGTGCATCCGGCGCCGCCCGTCGAACTGCCCGACTGGCTGCGCGAGGAGCCGGGCAAGGTGGCGCACCGCGACTACAGCACCGGTTTCTACTACCCCGAACAGAAGGTCACGCAGAACACCGACCGCAGCGCGTATTTCCGCGACTGGCTCGTGGTGGGTGAGGCGCTCGAATGGACGCCCGAAGACGGTGGAAGGCTCACAATCATGAGCCGCAACAAGATCGAACCGGGGCAGCTCGTCGAGATCCTGTTGCCGGGAGAGGCGCCGCTGCAATACATCGTGCCGTCTGAAGGGCTGCGCGATGCCGAAGGCGAGCCGGTCGAACTGATTAACCACCCCGCGCACGTGTTCTCGCTGCCGATGCCGGTCGAGGTTCCCGTCAACGCGGCGCTGCGCTCGCGCACGAAGCGCCCCACGCTCAAAGCAGAATGACCGTTGACGCGAATCTACGGTCAGCGAACATGCGCGCGCCAGCGGAGCGGCTACAGTGGGCGGTATGAGTGCACAAGAACCATCGGCGCAGCCCGCCGAACCACAGCAGAACAACCAGCCCACCGGCGCGGGAGACCACAAGCCAGTGCAGATCAACATGCAGGATCTGCTTGAGGCGGTCCAGTCGCTCGGCAAGAAGACCGTGCGGCAGCAGGACGAGGCCGCGGCGAACGATGCGCGGTACGACGATGCGATCCTCGACAGCTCCGCGATCGAACCGACCGACAGCGAAGGCAACCCGATCCCGGTGACAATCCCGATTGTGCTCGCGCCGAACATCACCGTGGTCTACACCACGCGCCTCGGCGGCGCGAGCACCGACGAATGGGCGCATTTCAACCTGGGCGGCAAGTCCGGCGACGTGCCGGACCATGTGCGCGCGAACCGCGACGCGCTCGCGAACGAACTGCACGCCAAGCTCTCACTGATCAACCAGGTGCATTCGGGGAATGCCATCGACATCGACGAACACTTCGAGCCCAACCGTTCGTTCGGTTTCGACGCTTCGGGCACGCAGGAAGCCGCACCCGTGGATGATGTGGAGGCGGTGGATGGCGCCGTGCAGATCATCGAAGGCGACGCGCAGGTCAGCACGCAGACGGGCATCGCGCTCGGCGTATTCGCCGCGGACTGCCTGCCCGTGCTGCTCGCCGACCCGGTTGCCGGCGTGATCGCCGCCGCGCACTGTGGCAGTAAGGGTCTCATGGAAGGCGTCATCGGCTCCACCGTGGAGATGATGAAGTCCAAGGGCGCCGACCCCGCGCGCATCCTCGCCACGCTCGGCCCCGCGATCTGCGGCGACTGCTACGAGACCGGCGACGCGATCGCCGACGAGTTCGACGCGAAGTTCCCCGGCACCTTCACGCTCACGCGCTTCGGCGGCCCGGGCATCGACATCAACAAGGCCGCACTGATGGCGCTCGACCAGGCCGGTGTGAGCGCGAGCCACATCTATTCGTCGCAGCCGCGCGTCAACGCCGCCACACAGTACCTCGCGCAGGACGCCGAACTCGAGCAGCTGTGCCGTGAGGACAACGAGGGCGCCCCGCAGCTCGACGAACGCATCAAGCACATCCGCCACAGCATGTGCACGCTCGAAAACCCGCTGTGGTTCTCGCACCGCCGCGCCCAGCTCGCGCACAAGGCCCATGAAGGGCGCATGCTCGCGCTGATCGTGCGCCAGTGACCCCATCCCATCCACATCTAAGGAACCACAATGACTACCGCACAGACCACTCCGGTCGTGGCCGTGGTGCTCGCCGCAGGCTCGGGCCTGCGGTTCGACCCGGCCAATCCCAAACAACTCGTCTCGCTTGCCGGCACGCCGATCGTGGGCTGGAGCATCGCCGCGTTCGAACGCAACCCGCGTGTGACCGACATCCTCGTCGTTGCCAACGCGCAGGTGCACCCGGCGATCGAACGGCTCATCACCACGGCCGGCTATACCAAGGTGCAGGCCGTGATTGACGGCGGCACCGAACGCTCCGACAGCACCGAGGCCGCGCTGCGCATGCTCGCCGACCATGGTGTGCCCACCGACGCGAAGGTGCTGATCCACGATTCGGTGCGCCCTTTTGTCTCGCAACAGCAGATCGACGGCTGCATCGACGCGCTCGACGAGTTCAAGGCCGCCACCGTGGCCTGCCCGTCGACCGACACGATCCTGCTCACGCAGGACCTGGGCGACCGCGAGACCGTGGCGCAGGTGCCTGAGCGCCGCCATGCGTTCCGCGCGCAGACCCCGCAAGCGTTCCGCTTCGACACGATCCGCACCGCCTACGGTCTGGCTGCCGACGACCCGGACTTCCGCCCGACCGACGACACCCGTGTGGTGGTGGACTATCTGCCCAACGAGCCGGTTGCGATCGTCGGCGGTTCGCCGCTCAACATGAAGGTGACGACGCAGGACGACATGCCGTTTGCGCGGCTCATCGCCGGTCGTCTGGCCGAGTGATGCCCATGCAAGAACTATCTGTTGTCATTTCCGGGTTCGATCCATACGAGGGCATCGCGGTCAATCCCGCGCTCATCGTGCCCGACACGCTCGCCGAAGAGGGCATCGCCGTCGACCCCAACGATTTCGAGGACCCGCTGCACGGCGTGGACGTGCGCATCCACGCCGTGCACATGCCGGTCAGCTTCCGCAAGGCGTGGCCGATGCTCAACGAGACGCTCGAACGGGTGCATCCGCACATCGTGATCGCCACTGGCCTCAAGCAGGCCGCGCGCGGCATCCTGCTCGAACGCTGCGCGATCAACCTCAAAGACACCACGCGCCCCGACGCCGACAACGTGATCCCCGGCCACCGCGTGATCGACGCCGATGGCCCGGCCGCCTACTGGACCGGCCTGCCGTTGCGCGCGATCCTCAACGCGTTCGCCGCCGACGACATCCCGGCGTCCCTCAGTTCGGACGCCGGAACATTCGTGTGCAACGCGCTGTTCTACCACCTGCAGGCATGGGCCGCGCGCCAACAGCGGCCGACGATGTGCGGGTTCGTCAACCTGCCGCCCGTCAACGAACAGCCGCACCCGCAGCACGGCCTGCCGCTCGCCCAGCAGATCACCGCCGGGCGTGACGTGGTGCGTGAGGCGGCGCGCTACTACAAGCGGCCGATGGGCCCCGACATCCTGGTTCCGTGACGCGCGCCGGCGCACGCACGGTTATGCTCAATGCGAGTTCGTGGCGTACGCTAAAGTGCAGAGAAGACGCACTCATGCACCAGTCGTGTGTGGGGGAATTGCCAACGAAAGGAAACGACTATGGTGGAGCGGTTCCCGGTCGTGCTGCGAGGGTACGACAAAGAACGCGTGGACGAAGCGATGCTTGCGGCGCAGACCACAATCGACCGGCTGCGCGAGCAGGTCAAGGCCGGAGACGACAACGTGCTGCAGCTGCAGGCCCAGTTGCAGGAAGAGAAGAACCGCAAGGCGAGCACCGACAACACCTTCGCCTCGCTCGGCGCCAACGCGCAGCAGATGCTCGCGTCGGCCGAGCAGACAAGCACGGAGCTGCTCGAGCGCGCCAAGAAAGACGCCGCGTCCGCGCGCGTCGAAGCGCAGTCCCAGTCGCAGACGCTGATCAACAACGCCAAGCTCGACGCTCAGCACCTCGTCGACGACGCGCAGGCCAAGGCGGATACGCTGCTCAAGAACGCGCAGAACGAAGCGCAGACGATCATCACGAGCGCCCAGCAGGAAGCCGCGCAGCTGCGCGCATCCACCGCGAAGACGGTCAAGGAGCAGCGCCAGACGCTCGACCTTGAGCTCACGAACTCGCGCGAAGAACACAACAAGCGCCTCGCATCCGAGCGCGCCACGCAGGAGCGTGAACTGTCCGAGCAGCGCGCCGAGGCCACGGCCACGATCGCGCAGCAGCGCAAGAGCGCGAACGAGGAGATCACGCGTCTCAAAAGCGAGACGAACGACCAGATCGAGGCGGCGCTCGCCGACGCCAACAAGAAGCTCGCCGACGTGCGCGAACAGGTGTCCAAGCTCATGACCGAAGCGCAGCGCAAGGCCGGTGAGATCACCGACGCAGCGAAGGCGCAGGCGCAGGAGATCACCGATTCCGCCGAAGTGAACCGCACGAAGACGATGAGCCAGGTGAACGCGGAGGTGGAGCAGATCCGCGCCGACATCGCCGCCCAGCAGGACGAGGCCACACAGAAGGTTTCCGAACTGCTCGGCCACTTGGAGGAGCGCCGCGCGCAGGCCAAGGAAGAGGCTGAGGCGCAGATTGCCGAAGCCAAGCAGATCCGCGAAGACGCCGACACGTACGCCGCGGACAAACGTAAGGAGGCCGACGAGACGGCCGCTGAAATCGTCGACAAGGCGAGCCGCGAGGCCGCCGCGCAGATCGAGGAGCGCCGCAAGGCCGCGCAGACCGAGCTCGATGGACTGCATAAGCGCATCGGCGAGCTGCAGAGCCGCGAGGCGGACATCACGCAGCGCGTCTCCGAACTGCGTTCGATGTTCGCCAATGCGTTCGCCGGCTTCGGATTCGGCGTGGACAACCAGCACTCCACCGATTCGATGTCGGTCGTCAACGCGTTTGTGGAAAGCGACAACAAAGCGGATGGCGACCAGGACGACGACGTGCTGATCGAAAGCACGGAGGAGCCGGCCCAGCCCGCGGCCACGCCGACCGTGCCGCCGCTCGACGCGCCCGCCGCCGCTGAGCAGGGCACTGCCGAGCAGGACGCCGACGCGCAGGATGACGGCCATGACCAGGCCGCCGAAACCGAAGTGATCGCCGTGGCCCAGGAGAACGACCGTTCGATGGTCTCCGAAGGCGCCCCCGTGTTCGACCAGCGCGACAATCAGGTCGTGGACGACGAAGACGGCACGATCAACGACGACACCCAGTTGTCACACGATCAGTGACCGCACTGCCCACCAGGTCCGGTCCCATGCGCCGCCATGGGGCCGGACCTTTTGCTATGGGTAGTGCTTCCTCGGAGCAATTCCCGTGTCTGATTGTTGGAAAATGGCGGATTGCAGGGGAGATGTGAGCCGGTAGGGCACTACCCGTAGCAGAGAATGCACTCCCCGTAGCGGAAGAACGATGCCGGTGCCAGCTGAGCCACGGGCGCACACGCGCGTCGGGGAGTACCCTTGTGCATTGGTATTGATTCACCACCCATATGCATGGAAAGGAACCCCATTTTGCCTCAGCTCGAACCCCTGTCCGCCAACCGACTCGACACCCTGCGCCACGACTTCGACGCCAACAAGGCCAACCGCATGGCCATGAACGCCGTCACCGCCGCGGGCATCAACAACGTGGCGCGCAACTACGACCGCGCACGCCTGCTGCAGCGCCGGTTCTCGACCGTGGTGGACAACGGCGAAGCCACACATCAGGACCGTTCCGGCCGCTGCTGGCTCTTCAGCTCGCTCAATGTGGCCCGTTTCGTGGCCAAGAAGGCCATGAACCTCAAGGAATTCGAATTCTCGCAGAACTACGCGATGTACTTCGACAAGCTCGAGCGCATCAACTACTTCATGCAGGACATGGCCGGTCTGGTCCGCGCGGGCGAACCGGTCGATTCGCGCCTGTTCCAGCACATGCTGCACGACGTGATGGGCGATGGCGGCCAGTGGACGATGGCCATGAACGTGTACAAGAAGTACGGCGCCGTGCCCAAGAGCCTCTATCCGGAGACCGAATCGTCGAAGAACACCTCGGAGATGAACACACAGCTGCGCCGCCTGCTGCACACCGCCGTCGCGCACATGCAGGCCAACCCGGATGAGATCGACGAGATCATCGCGCGCACGGTCGAGGACGGCCACCGCATGCTCACGATCCACTTGGGCGAGCCGCCGAAGTCGTTCCACTGGGAGTGGACCGACGCCGACGGCGTGTTCCACCGCGACGGCGAGATCACGCCGGTCGAGTTCTGGAACAAGTACGTGGGCGGCGCCGACCTGGAAAGCTACGTGTGCCTCGTCGACGATCCGCGCAAGGAGCATGCGAAGGGCACGAAGATCGGCATTGAGCACTTGGGCAACGTGGCGGGCGGCGACCCGACCGAATACCTCAACGTGCCGATCGAGTTCATGAAGGACTGTGTGCGTGACATCCTCGTGGAACAGGGCATCCCCGTGTGGTTCGGCGCCGACTGCCACCCGATGATGGACCGCCAGGACGGCGCATGGGCCACCGACCTGTTCGAATACGGCGAGGTCTACGATGTGGACTTCGACATGGACAAGGAGCAGCGCGTGCGCTTCGCCGACTCTGCGATGAACCACGCGATGGCGTTCGTGGGCGTGGACGTGGACGACGACGGCACGACGACCCGCCGTTGGCGCGTCGAGAACTCGTGGGGCACGAAGATCGCCGACAAGGGCTACTTCACGATGGCCGACGACTGGTTCGACCAGTACGTGTTCGAGGTGGCAGTGCCGAAGGCCATGCTGCCTGAGGAGTACCGCAAGGCGCTCGACGAGGCCGCCACGATGCTGCCGGCATGGGACCCGATGGGTGCCCTCGCCTAAGCCGATCCCCGCGCGTGGGATTCTGGAACGCCGGTGGTCAAGTCAACTGGGTTGCCTTACACTGGGTATCCGGTTTCGCCGCGCGCGCGGGTCGCGCCGCGGCGCACAGAGCAAGAGGAGAGAAACAATGACAGCACTGCGTGGGCCTGACAGTTCGCAGGACGCACTGCTCGACGAGCGTGCGGTGGTTCCCGAGACCGTGGACGTGAACATACGCCAACTCGACCCGATTCCGGCGCCACGCTATTTCATCAAGGAACTGCCGCTCACCGACGCGATGCGCGACCTCGTGCTCGATTCGCGCAGCCAGATCCGCGACGTGCTCCACGGTCGTGACGACCGCCTGCTCGCAATCGTCGGCCCCTGTTCGATCCACGACCCGAAGGCCGCGCACGAGTATGCCACGCGCCTCGCCGCACTCAACCGCGAGCTGGGTGACCGCCTGCTCATCGTCATGCGCGTCTACTTCGAAAAACCGCGCACCACGATCGGCTGGAAAGGCCTGATCAACGACCCCGACCTCAACGGCCGCTTCGACATCCGCAAAGGCATGTGGCTCGCGCGCAAGGTGCTCACCGACGTGCTCTCGCTCGGCCTGCCCACCGCGACCGAATGGCTCGACCCGATCACCCCGCAGTACCTGTGCGACTTGGTCAGCTGGGGTGCGATCGGCGCGCGCAACACCGAAAGCCAGGTGCACCGCGAGCTCGCGAGCGGCATGAGCATGCCGATCGGCTTCAAGAACGCCACCGACGGCTCGATCAAACCGGCCGCCGACTCCTGCTTCTCCGCCGCCAACGAACACCACTTCCTCTCCATCAATCTGGACGGCCAGGTGATCTCGGCCGAGACGAAAGGCAACCCGGACTGCCACCTCGTGCTGCGCGGTTCGAGCGCCGGTCCCAACTACGACCCTGTCTCGGTGGCGCGTGCCCTTGACGACCTCAAGGCCTCGAAGGCGTCCGGCCCCAGCGACCACGGCCTCATCATCGACGCCGCGCACGGCAACTGCGGCAAAGACGAAGTGGTCGAAGCGCAGGTGGTCGAAGACATCGCCTCGCGTGTGGCCGCTGGCGAACGCGGCATTCTGGGCATCATGATGGAAAGCTTCCTCGTGGCCGGCCATCAGGCCCCGGCCCCGCTCGACCAACTCGTCTACGGGCAGTCGGTCACCGACGCCTGCGTGCCGTGGGACCGCACCGAAGAGGTGCTGCGCGCGCTCGCCGACGCCGTGGCCGCCCGCCGCACCGCCGCCGAGTGACGCAACCGCACAATCCATACCAGTATTGAGGGGGCATCATGCCGCGAATCGTGGTGAGCGGTGTGCCGACGACCGCGAGCCGCCACATCGCCGTCCTTGACGGCATGCGTGCGCTCGCGATCATCGGCGTGATCGGCTACCACACGCGCCCCTCGCTGCTGCCGGGCGGGTTCCTGGGAGTCACGCTGTTCTTTGTGGTCAGCGGGTTCCTGCTCACGCGCAGCATGGTCAACCTGTTTGAACGCTTGCGCTTCTCGTACCCCCACTTCCTGCGCGGGCGTGTGCGCCGCCTCTGGCCGAGCGTGCTCGCCACGATCGCGGGCACGGCGATCCTCGTGTACTGCATGGCGCCGTCACTGCTGCCCAAAGTGCGCGGCGACGCGCTGCCGAGCGCGCTGTTCTACAGCAACTGGTCGTTCATCTTCCGCAAACTCTCGTACTTCCAGGCGGCCGGTCTGCCCTCGCCACTGACGCACCTGTGGTTCACGAGCCTCATCATGCAGTTCTATGTGCTCTGGCCGCTGCTGTTCGTGCTGATCTTCCAACTGTGCCGCTCGCGCGTGGCGCGCGCCGCGCTCATCGGCGCGCTTGCGCTCGCATCGTCGCTCGAGATGCTGCTGTTGTACACGCCCGGGCAAGACACGTCGCGCATCTACTACGGGCTGGACACGCGTGCCGCCGAACTGCTCGTGGGCGCCGCGCTCGCCGTGCTGCTGCACCGGTACGCGGGGCGGCAGGACGACGAGTTCGCGCACGACCCGCCGCGCTGGCAGTTCTTCAGCCACACCGTGCATGTGCACGGGCGCGCGCTGCGCGTCACCGGCAAACAGCTCGTCAATGCGCTCGGCTTCGCGCTGCTCGTGGTGTTCTGCGTCTGCTTCGTCACCGTCGACCCGCAGTCGGCGTGGCTCTACCGCGGCGGCTATCTGCTGTTCGCGCTGCTCGCCGCCGCCATGATCTGGGCCGGCATGCACGCCGGTGTGTTCATGCGCGCGATGGGCGCCAAACTGTGCAGCTACATCGGCTCGCGCTCGTTCTCGCTCTACTTGGTGCACTACCCGCTGCTCATTGCGCTCAACCCGGCCACGCGCACCACGCCGTTGCCATGGTGGGGGCACCTCGGCCAGTTCGCGCTGATCGTGGCTGTGGGCGAAGTCTTCTTCCAGCTCATCGAAGCGATGCGCGGCACACCGTGGCTGCCGTGGCTCACGCGCACCGAACACGATGCCGATCCCGCGCGCGAGACTGCCGGCGAGCGTCTCGGCCGCCGTCTCGCGGCCTCAGGCAACACCGCCGTGCGCGCGCTTGGCACAGCCGGCACGCGCTTCGCCACCCTCACCTCACGCCTGCGCCCGGGCGCCGTGGTGGGCATCGTCGCCGGCGCGCTCGCCGTGCTGGTGCTCATGCTGCCGTTCAACTGGCATGCGATCGCCCATGCGCGCGCCGTGCAGCTGCGCCCCGAACTCGCGCTGACGGCCGAAGAGGCCCGCAAACAGCTGGCCAAGCCCGCGCCGTCGCCCACGCAATCCAACCCCGCGCAGCCGCGCCCCCAGGATACCGCGCAACCGCAGGTGAGCGCGCTCATAGTGCCGAACAACCTCGACCCCTCGCGCTGGCGGTGCGATGCAGCCGCGCAGCAGTGCGGCGCGCGCATGTTGATGATCGGCGATTCGGTCACGGCGGCCGTGGCACAGACCCTGCAACAGCACTTCCCGCAGGCGCATATCGACGGCGCGGTGAGCCGGCAGTTCGCCACCGGCGAGGACCTGCTCGCCCAGTTCCTGGCCGGCGGCGAAGACCCGCAGGTCATCGTCTTCGCGCTCGGCACGAACGGCGCCGCCACGCGCGACCAAGCCGAGCATGTGGTGCAGCTCGCCGCGGGTCGGCCGCTGTATTTCGTCACGGCACTCGCGCCGGTCGAGTGGACCGCCGCGTCGAACGCCACGTTCCAGGAGGTCGCCGCGGCCCACCCCAATGTGGGGATCATCGACTGGTCCGCGCTCGCCACCGCCCACCCCGAGTATCTATACGACGACGGCACACACCCCAACGAATTGGGCACACAGGCGTACGAACAGCAGCTGTATGGCGCGCTGTGTCCGCACAGCTAGTGCGCGGGCCGGTCGCGCCGCCGCACGGTGTTATCGTAGAGGCAGCAATCAGCGAAGGAGGAGCACGGCCCATGGCACACGACCCGCACACGCCGCAGTTCGAGGACCACGCACGCGCCATCGCGCAAGGCAAGCCGCTGACCTATACGCCCGAGCAGCTGCACGCCGTGCACCGGATCGTGGCCGAAGGCGGCAATCCGCTCACCGACATGCACGACCTGCCGCGTTGGGAAGACGAAGTGGGCATCGACCGCATCATCAACCGCCGCGTGATGGAGCTCGACCCGCTGCCCACACCCGCGCAAGTGCTGTCGGAACTGCCGCTCGATGCACGCGCACGCCATATCGTCGCCTCGTCGCGCGACGAGATTCGCGCGTGCCTGTATGGGCAGGACGACCGTCTGCTTGTGCTCGTCGGCCCATGTTCGGTGCACGACCCGGCAGCCGCACTTGACTACGCGCACCGGCTCGAGCGTGTGCGGCGCGAACTGGAGAACGAGCTGCTCATCGTGATGCGCGTCTACTTCGAAAAACCGCGCTCGACGGTGGGTTGGAAAGGCCTGATCAACGACCCGGACATCGACGGCAGCCACAACATCCAAAAGGGACTGTTGCTCGCCCGCAAAACACTGCTCGACGTGCTCGGAGCCGGGCTGGCGGTGGCCACCGAGTTCCTGGAGCCCACGAGCCCGCAGTACATCGCCGACGCGGTGAGCTGGGGCGCAATCGGCGCGCGCAACACCGAAAGCCAGGTGCACCGGCAGCTCGCGAGCGGGCTGTCGATGCCAATCGGCTTCAAGAACGCCACTGATGGCTCGGTCAAGGCCGCGGTCAACGGCTGCTTCGCCGCCGCCCAACCACACACCTTCTTCGGCATCGACCACATGGGCCGCGCATGCGCCGTCGAGACGATCGGCAACCCGGACTGCCATGTCGTGCTGCGCGGGTCGAGCACAGGCCCCAACTACGACGCCGGGTCGGTGGCGCAATCCATGGACGCGATCCGCGCGCAGATGCCCGCCGATTCGGCCGCCGCGCACGGCCTGATCATCGACTGCTCGCACGGCAACTCCGGCAAGGACGACGTGCGCCAGGCGCATGTCGTGCGTGAGATCGCCGGGCGCGTGGCCCAAGGCGAACCCGGCATCACCGGCATCATGATGGAAAGCTTTCTCGAAGGGGGCAACCAGCCGGCCGCGCCGCTCAACCAGCTCGTCTACGGCAAGTCGATCACCGACAAATGCCTCAGCTGGCCCGTCACCGAACAACTGCTGCACGAGCTCGCCGAAGCCGTGCGCACCCGCCGCTGGAACTGACACCCATCAACGAATCGAGGAACCATGCCCCGTAGCATCGCCATCATCACCGCCTTGGAAGAAGAGGCCGCGCACATCGCCGACGTGTGCACGAACGTGCGCGAAGAGCACCGCGCGAGCCTCGCCGTGCTCCATGGCGAACTCACCACGGACGCCGGCGAACCGCTGCACGTCGTCATCGCCGTCGGCGGCATGGGCCTCGTGAACGCGGCCGCCACCACGCAATACCTCATCGACTGCGCCGAACCCGACGCCGTGATCTTCTCCGGCATCGCCGGCAACCTCAACCCCGAACTGCACATCAACGACATCGTGCTCGGCGGCACGCTGCGCTACCTCGACACCGACATGCGCCTCGTGGGCCAGTGGAAGCCCTGCACCGAGGAGTTCCACTCCGACCCGCGCCTCGTCGCGCTCGCCGAAGACGTGTTGAGCGAGATGGGCATCAACCACATCACCGGCATCATCGCGTCGGGCAACTACTTCGTCGACTCGCCCGAACAGACCGAGCGCGTGATCAGCCTCACGCACGCCGACGCCGTGGAGATGGAAGGCGCGGCCGTCGTGCACGTGGCGGCGCGCAACGACGTGCCGGCGCTCGTGATCCGCGCGATGAGCGACAACGCCGACACCGATTACGAGGAGTTCCGCGATTTCGACATCTCCGAATACGCCAACACCGCCGCGAACATCGCCGTCACAATGCTGCGGCGCATGTAGCCGTGGAGTGGGTCTTCGCAGTCGCGGCCGGCGTGCTCGCATGCGCGCTGTGCTCGCTCGTAGCCTACCGCCGCGGCCGGCGCGGAGCCGCGCGCGCGGGTACGGCCGGGCGTGCGCGCACCGGTGACGGCGCGCAACGCCTCGCCCCACTGCTGGATGAGGCGCTCGTCATCGTCGAGGCGCGCCAAGGTGTGTCTTTCGCCGACGAACGGGCCGTGCAAGCGGGCATCGTGGAGCATGGGGCGCTCGCCGTGCCGCAGATCCGCGACGTGGTGAACCTCGTGCTCGCCGACGGCCAGCCGCGCACGCGCGACATCGACTCGCCGCACGGCGCGGACCACGGCCATTGGCGCGTGGCCGTGGGGCAGTTGGACTCCGACCGCTGCGCCGTGCTCGTGGCCGACGCCGGCGCGGACGAACGCTGGCAGTCGATGGCGCGCGATTTCGTGGGCAATGTCTCGCATGAGCTCAAAACACCAATTGGTGCAATCACCTTGCTCGCCGAGACGATCCGCGACGCCCCCGACGACCCGCAATCCGTCTCGTATTTCGCCGAGCGCATCCTCGTGGAATCGCAACGGCTCACCGCCCTGGTGCACAATCTCATCGAACTGGGCCGTTCCGAGCGGCGCGACACCGAGACAAGCGTGTTCGCGGTGACGCCGGCCGTGCGTGAAGCGGCGGAACGCACAGAGGCCGTGGCGCAGGCGCGCGCCGTCAGCCTGCATGTGCGCGAGCGCGTGGCGTCCGGCGCGCCATGTGTGCGGGGGCCCCGCGCCGGATTCGTCACCGCCGTCAAGAACCTCATCGAGAACGCGGTGAACTATTCGCCCGAAGGCAGCACGGTCGTCGTCGACATATCGGCGGATGCCGGCGAGGTGCTCGTGCGCGTCGTCGACCATGGCATCGGCATTCCGGCGGACCAGATTGAGCGTGTGTTCGAACGGTTCTACCGCGTCGACCCGGCGCGCTCGCGCGAAACGGGCGGTACGGGGCTTGGCCTGTCGATCGCGCAACGGTACGTGCAGGCGTGCGGCGGCGCGCTGTGCGTGTGGTCGCATGAGGGGCAGGGGTCGACGTTCACCGTGCGCGTGCCACGCGCGGATACGACAGGGGAGGATTCGCAATGAAAGTGCTTGTCGTGGAGGACGAGGTCTCGTACCGCGCGCCGCTCGTCTACCAGCTCATGCGCGAAGGCTACGAGGTGGAGGCGGCCGCCACCGGCGAGCAGGCGTGGGAGATGTGGCAGGCCGGCGGTTTCGGTTTTGTGCTGCTCGACGTGATGCTGCCGGGCGTCGACGGCGTCACGTTGTGCCGGCGCATGCGCGAGCGCAGCGCCGTGCCCATCATCATGCTCACCGCGAAAGGCGAGGAGAGCGACGTTGTGCTCGGCCTTGAGCTCGGCGCCGACGATTATGTGACCAAACCGTATTCGTTCCGAGCGCTGCTCGCCCGCATGCACGCGGTCGTGCGCCGGCGGGCCGCGGCGCCAGACGCGCCGCCCGCTGAGCCGCCGCGCGAGGTGCCACTCGTGTGCGGGCCTGTGCGCATGCTGCTCGCCTCGCATGAGGTGTATGTGCACGACCGCCCTGTGTTCTTCCCACGCAAGGAGTTTGAGGTGCTCGAACTGCTCGTGCGCAACCAGGGGCGTGTGATGATGCGCCAGCAGATCATCGACCACGTGTGGGGCGCCGACTACACCGGTGACACGAAGACGCTCGACGTGCACATCAAACGCATCCGCGCGAAAATCGAGCCCGATCCGTCCAAACCCCGCATACTCACCACATTGCGCGGCTTGGGCTACAAAATCGACGATCCGGCGCGCGTGTGAAAATTCAACTTCCGTTCACCTAACCGCGCACATGGCCCGCGCGCACCCTATAGACTGTGAAAACGGTGGGGCAGCCATGCCCGCCCGTGCGCGGCGCGCGTCGGGCGGTACGGAGCCCCGGCCGAATCATCATGAACGAAAGGGAAGACTGATGATGCGAACGCAGACACCGCGCCGCTGCATCGCGGCACTGAGCGCGTTGTCACTGACGTGCGCGCTCGCCGCATGCGGGGACAACGTCGATCCCTCCCAGACACCGCAAGCCAACGCCTCGTCGATCTCGGGCAGCTTCGCGGGCGCGGGGGCCTCATCGCAGCAGACCGCTGTGGAAGCGTGGATCGCCGGCTACCAGAAGAGCAATCCCAACGCGAAGATCTCATACAACCCCTCCGGTTCGGGCGCGGGCGTCACCACGTTCCTCACCGGCGCCACCGTGTGGGCCGGGTCGGACAAACCGCTCGACGACGAACAGGTGGAACAGTCCAAGAAGGTGTGCGCGGGGCAGACCGCGTTCGACGTGCCGGTCTACATCTCGCCGCTCGCGATCGTGTTCCGCCTGCGCGGTGTCTCCGACGCCGGCAAGCATGTGAACATGGACGCGGCCACCGTGGCCAAGGTCTTCAACGGCAAGATCACCATGTGGAACGACACGGCGATCGCCAAGCAGAACCCCGACCTCGACCTGCCGGCCACGCCGATCACCGTGGTGCACCGTTCCGACAAATCCGGCACCACCCTCAACTTCGTCGAATACCTCAAGGCGGCCGCGCCGGGCGACTGGCCCCACAAACTTTCCGAGAACTGGCCCAACGACGTGGGGCAGGGCGCCAAAGGCACGTCGGGCGTGATCAGCACGATCGACCAGGCCGACGGCACGATCGGCTATTCGGACTATTCGCAGGCCGGCGGCCTCGGCACCATCTCGATCAAGGTGGGCGACGGCTACACCGACATCTCGGCGGAAGCGGCCTCGAAGGCCGTGGCGAACGCCTCGCTCAGCAGCGAGGCCAAAGGCGAGCACCGCGTGGTGCTCGACATCGACCACACGACCACGGCAGAGGGGGCGTACCCGATCGTGCTCGTCTCCTACGACATCGCATGCCCGGTGTACTCCGACGCCAACACCGCGCGCTTCGCCAAATCATGGTTGGGGTACGTGGTCAGCGACAAGGGGCAGCAAGACGCGATGAGCGCCACCGGTTCGGCGCCGTTGCCCGATAACGTGGCGAAGACCGTGCGGCAGTCGGTCGACGCCATCAACGCAAAGTGAGGCCAGCCATGACCACAACCACATCACAGCCGTCCCCAGGGCTGGGCGAATCCACGCTCACCGCGCCCGTCGCGGGCAAGCAGGCGGACAAGGTGTTCAAAGGCATCGCCGTCGCGTGCGGCATACTGATCCTCGTCGTGCTCGCCGCGGTCGCCATGTTCCTGCTCGTGCAGGCGTGGCCGCTCATCGGCGGCGACCAGGCCGCCAACAGCGAGACGATCAGCAAGTTCACCGGCGGCAAGGCCCACAGTTTCTGGGGCTATGTCGGGCCGCTGCTGTTCGGCACCGTGCTCGTGGCGGCGCTCGCGCTCGTCATCGCGTTCTTCGTCTCGATCGGTATCGCGCTGTTCATCTCGCATTACGCGCCGCGCCGCCTGGCCGCCGTGCTCAGCTACATCGTCGACCTGCTCGCAGCCATCCCGTCGGTCATCTACGGCCTGTGGGGCGGGCTCGTGCTCGTGCCGTCGATCTACCCGTTCTGGAATTGGGTGGCGCAGTACCTCGGCTGGATCCCGCTGTTCGCCGGGCCGGCCTCCAACCCGCCGCGCACCGTGGCCACTGTGGCGCTCGTGCTCGCAATCATGATCCTGCCGATCATCACGTCGATGGCGCGCGACATCTTCCAGCAGACCCCCAAGCTGCTCGAAGAGGCGGCGCTCGGCCTCGGCGCCACCAAATGGGAGATGATCAAGCTCGCCGTGCTGCCCTTCGGCAAATCCGGCATCGTCTCCGCGTCCATGCTCGGTTTGGGCCGTGCGCTCGGCGAGACGATGGCCGTGCTGATGATCCTCTCGCCGGGGCTCAAGTATTCGTTCAAACTGCTGCAGGCCTCGCAGGACCAGACGATCGCGGCCAACATCGCCGCGCAATACCCCGAGGCCGATTCCATCGGCGTCTCGGTGCTGATCGGCACCGGTCTGGTGCTATTCGTGCTGACGTTCCTCGTGAACCTTCTGGCGCGTCGCATTACTGAGAAAGCGGGCAAATGATGAGCCAGCCAACCATTGATTTCGACAAATTCAAGCCCACCCGTTCGTACATCGCCGCACGCAAACGCAAAGACATCGTGATGCGCGTACTGATCGTGCTCGCGTTCATCGTGGCGTTGATCCCGCTCATCTCGCTGCTGTGGACCACGATCGTGCGCGGTGCGGCGCGCCTCAACTGGGATTTCCTTTCGCACAACATGACCAATGTGATCGGCGGCAACCCCACGCCGTCGGGCGGCTATGGCGGCATCCTGCACGCCATCATCGGCACGCTCGAAATCACCTTCGGCGCCATGCTCATCTCGATTCCGGTGGGTGTGATGTGCGCGGTGTACCTCATCGAATACGCGGGCAAGTCGCGGCTCGCCACCACGATCCACCTGCTTGTGGATGTGATGAGCGGCATCCCCTCGATCGTGGCCGGCCTGTTCGCCTACTCGATGTTCGCGCTCGTGGTGGGCCCGGGCACGATCAACGGCTTCGAAGGATCGGTCGCGTTGAGCCTGCTCATGATCCCCACTGTGGTCAAAACCACCGAGGAGATGCTCAAGATCGTGCCGAACGACCTGCGTGAGGCGTCGCTCGCCCTCGGCGTGACGAAACAGCGCACGATCACGAAGATTGTGCTGCGCACCGCTCTGCCCGGCATCGTCTCCGGCTCGATCCTCGCGATCGCGCGTGTGATCGGCGAGACGGCGCCGCTGCTCATGACAGCAGGCTACATCGTCTCGACGAACATGAACCTCTTCTCGGGTGAGATGACCACGCTGCCCGTCTACGTGTACCAGGAGTATTCGAAGTATCGCGCCAATTGCGCCGCAGACGCCGCCACCGGCTGCGTGACCACGATCCCCATGGAACGCGCATGGTCGGCGGCGCTCGTGCTCATCCTGCTCGTGCTCATCCTCAACCTCATCGGCAGAATCGTGGCGCGCGTGTTCTCCGCCAAGAAGAAGTAGCCACAGACCCCACGCAACAGAAGGATTTCCAATGGGACAGCATATCGACGTCAACCATCTCAACATCTACTACGGGTCGTTCCTCGCAGTCGAAGACGTCAACCTCAACATCGAAGCGAACAAGG
The DNA here is from genome assembly GCF_000771225.1 of Bifidobacterium pseudolongum subsp. pseudolongum DSM 20099. Classification (GTDB taxonomy): domain Bacteria; phylum Actinomycetota; class Actinomycetes; order Actinomycetales; family Bifidobacteriaceae; genus Bifidobacterium; species Bifidobacterium pseudolongum. The sequence continues at coordinate 453,896 of NZ_JDTZ01000002.1, read as the reverse complement.
TCACCGCGTTCATCGGGCCGTCCGGCTGCGGCAAATCGACCGTGCTGCGCACACTCGACCGCATGCACGAGATCACGCCGGGCGCGTACTGCACCGGCGAAGTGCTGCTCGAAGGGCAGAACCTGTACGCGAAAGACGTCGACCCGGTGGCCGTGCGCCGCGACGTGGGCATGGTCTTCCAGCGTCCGAACCCGTTCCCCACCATGTCTATCCGGCAGAACGTGCTCGCGGGCGTCACGCTCAACAACCGCAGCATCTCCAAGTCCGACGCCGACGACCTCGTCGAGTGGGCGCTGCGTGGCGCCAACCTGTGGAACGAGGTCAAGGACCGCCTCGACAACCCGGGCATCGGCCTTTCGGGCGGCCAGCAGCAGCGCCTGTGCATCGCGCGCGCCGTGGCCGTGCATCCGCAGGTGCTGCTGATGGACGAGCCGTGCTCCGCGCTCGACCCGATTTCGACGCTCGCCGTGGAGGACCTCATCAACGAGCTCAAGCAGGACTATACGATCGTGATCGTCACGCACAACATGCAGCAGGCGGCGCGCATTGCCGACTACACGGCGTTCTTCAACCTCAAGGCGGTGGGGCAGCCGGGGCATCTCGAATATTTCGCGGACACCACCACCATGTTCAACAACCCGCAGAACGAGGAGGCGGAACGCTACGTCTCCGGCCATTTCGGCTGACAGCGGGTGAGGCTCCTGTGCGGATGCATGCCGCACAGGGGCCTTTTGGTTCGCTCATGGCGTAGTATGTGGAGGGTACGACGGTTGGCCTGCAACATCCAGAACACATTCGCATGGTAGCGTCGTGCTGTTCCGCCGTACCGGCGGGCATCAATAACGAAGGTTTCACGAGAAGAAAAACAGGTTTTCCATGGAGAAGTTTTTCCATCTGAAAGAGAACGGGACGTCCGTGTCGACCGAATTCATGGCCGGCCTCACCACGTTCTTCGCGATGTCCTACATCATCATCGTCAATCCGCAGATTCTATCGCAGACCGGCATGCCGTGGGGTGGCGTCTTCCTCGCCACCATCATCGCGTCCATCGTCGGCACGCTCATCATGGGCCTTTTCGCGAACGTGCCGTATGCGCTCGCCCCGGGCATGGGCCTCAACGCGTTCTTCACCTACACCGTCTGCTTCGGCCTCGGATTCACGTGGCAGGAGACGCTGTGCATGGTGTTCCTGTGCGGTCTGATCAACATCCTCATCACGGTCACCAAGGTGCGCCAGATGATCATCCGCGCCATCCCCGACGCGCTGCAGCACGCGATTGGCGGCGGCATCGGCCTGTTCGTGGCATACGTGGGCCTGCTCAATGTGGACCTCATCACGTTCTCCACCAAGGACGCCGAGTCGGCAGGCAAGGGGTTGGCCACGGGTGCCACGCCGGGTCTGGCCACGTTCAACAACCCGACCCTGTGGCTGTTCCTCATTGGACTGCTGCTCGTCATCGTCTTCACGATCCTCAAGGTCAAGGGCGGCATGCTGCTCGCCATCGCCATCACCACGGTCATCGGCATCCCCATGGGCCTGACCACCATGAACCAGTCCATTTCGATCGGCGAGGCCTTCGGCCAGCTGCCGCAGACCTTCGGCGCGCTGTTCACCGGCGAAGGCTTCGGTTCGCTCTTCTCGAACCCGGGCCGTCTGCCGCTCGTGCTCGTCACGATCTTCGCGTTCTCGATGTCCGATGTGTTCGACACGCTCGGCACGTTCATCGGCACCGGCCGCCGCACCGGCATCTTCTCGAAGGCCGACGAGGAATCGGCCGAGAACGGCTCCGGCTTCAAGACCAAGATGGACAAGGCGCTCTTCGCCGACTCCGTGGCCACGTCGATCGGCGCGATCTGCGGCACATCGAACACCACGACATACGTCGAATCATCCGCGGGCATCGCGGCGGGCGGCCGCACCGGCCTCACCTCGGTGTTCGTCTCGTGTTTCTTCGCGCTGTCGATTTTCTTCGCCCCGATTGTCTCCGCTGTGCCGAGCGCCGCGACGGCGGGCGTGCTCGTCATCGTCGGCTGCATGATGGCAGCCTCGCTCAAGGAAGTCCGTTGGGACGACATCAGCGAAGCGATCCCGGCGTTCTTCGCCTCGGTGTTCATGGCGTTCGCCTACTCGATCAGCTATGGCATCGCCGCCGGCTTCATCACCTACTGCATCGTCAAGGTGTGCCGCAAGAAGGCGAGCGAGGTGCATCCGATTGTCTGGATCGTCTCCGCGCTGTTCATCCTCGACTTCGTGTGCATGGCCATCCTGCAGTAGCCAGGATGCGGCTCCCGACGAGGGATATTCGAGTCCGGCTGACAGGTTCTGCGTGAACCTACCCGAACGGTTCGCCGGGAGAGCGCAAGTCCGACCAAGGGTGTTGCGCATGGGTGCTCCATGCGCAACACCCTTTTGTTGTTGCATTTTTCCTTCCTGCACTCCTTATTGTTCTTGCACCTTCTTTTCTTCCCTCTCCTTTTCTTTCTTTCCCTCTTCACCTTCTTCTTTCTTTTCTCCTTCTTGCTACGGGTAGTGCTTCGTTTGCTACGGTAGTACCTTCTTCGTTACGGGCAGTGCTTTTTTTGACTAAGCCTCACTCAAAAACCGCCATTTTCGAACGATTGTAGGAACTAAGCACGAGTAGGTACACTGCCCGTAGTAAACGAAGCACTACCTGTAACGAAGAAGGTACTACCCGCAGCGAGGAGGAGGGCATGCGACATAACAATACTGCCCGCAGCTGGGGCTACGGGCAGTCTAGGGGATGAGGATGGATCAGGTGCTCACTTCTTCTGCGTGGCTTGCATCTGGTCAATGATCTCGGTGATCCACTCGTGCAGACCCTTGTAGTTCGACGGCATCTGCTCGGTCATGTCGACCACGGGCACATTGCCGGAGTCCGCGGCTGAGACAAGCTGGTCGGTCATGTCGCTCGGCTCCTGCGAGTTGATGATGAGCATCTTTGCGTCGCCCTTCTTGAGCAGGTCGGTGAACTGCTTGATGTCCGAAGGCGTCGGTTCGCTTTCGTTCGCGGCGGCCTGCTTGTAGCCCTTCGGCGTCACATCCTTGAGCCCCATGTCGTCGGCCAGGTATTCTCCCACCGATTCGATGGCTGCGTACGGCATCGCGTCGTCGGCCTGCGCCACGGTGGCGAGCTGTTCCTCGAGCTTGTCTTCGGTGGCCTGCCATTTCTCGTTGAGCTCCTGGAACTGCGTCTTGTGCTCGGGCATGATCTTCTCGTACGCGGCGGTGATCGCGTCGGCCGTCTTCACTCGCACGTCGGACGAGAACCACACATGCGGGTTGTCTCCGGTCTTCTTGCCGCCTTCGTCCGCCGCGTCGATCACGATCGCCTTGGATTGCTCGGCCGCTTTGACCGCCCATTCGTCGTAGCCCGCGCCGTTGACGATCGCGACCTGCGCGTGCTGGAATTTCGAGATGTCGTTCGACGTCGGCTCGTAGTCATGCGCGTCGGTGCTCGTGTTGTTGAGGATCGAGGTGACGTCCACATACGATCCTCCCAGTTCCTTCGCGAGCGAGCCCCACTGGTTCGAGGCGGCGATCACGGTGATCACGCCGTCTTTGTTTGCTGTGTTTGACGCGGAGGGCGAGGCTTCGCCCTGGCCGGAGCATGCCGCCACACTGGCTGCGAATACGATGGCGGTGAACGCGGCGAATGTCCGGCGAATCCATGTGCTCATAGGTGTTCCTTCACTGTTTTGGCGCTTGTGTCTCTGATGTTCGAGTATAGCATATTACTGAGAATGATTCTCAATATGCGCGAAATGCGCACAATCGTTTCTTTGATTGTAGGGCTTTGGGGGCGGCCCGCGGCGGGGAAACCGCCGGATTGACTTCAGGGCTTACCTGTGCGACACGCCCGAAGTGCCGTACGTCGGCGGGGCACGGTAAATTCAAACTCTTGTAAACCACAGACCGTTGGTTGAGGGTCACCCGTGATCCTACGAAGTTTGGTTCGCCAAGCCAGCGCAGGTTGAGAAACAAGGATCCTTGATGATTTCAAGGACGTTTGCCGCTCTGCCTGTGTGCAGGGCTTTTTTGTTGCCCGGGTTTGGCGCCCCGCCTCACAGTCAACGGCCGACTTAGGAAGGAACGCCATGAAGAGGCCCGAAAAGGAAGTGGTGGTCGCCGAGCTTACGGAAGCATTCCGTAACGCTGACGCGGTCTACCTGACCGAGTACCGCGGGCTTACCGTTCCGCAGATTTCCGATCTGCGCGAAAAGCTAGGCCGCGATACTTCCTACACTGTGGCTAAGAACACGCTGTTCCGCATCGCCGCTAAGGAAGCCGGCATTGAGGGTCTCGATGAGATGCTCACCGGTCCTTCCGCCGTCGTCTTCGTGAAGGGTGACTTCATCGACGCTGCGAAGATTCTGCGTGACTTCGCCAAGACCAACAAGGCCCTCATCGTCAAGGGCGGTTTCGCAGACGGAACCGTGTACGACGCCGAGGGTGCCAAGCAGCTCGCAGACCTCAAGTCTCGTCCGGAACTGCTTGCCGAACTGGCCGGCGCCCTCAAGGGCACCATGGCCAAGGCTGCACGCCTGTTCAACGCGCTGCCGACGAAGGCCGTCCGTACGGTCGACGCCTTGCGCGAAAAGCAGGAGAAGGCTGCCTGATCGCCCTGCGGTTCACCGCAGTGCAATCGGTCGGAATAAACCGGAAAACAAAGAAAAATTTCAGGTGTGCGGAACAGAAACAACCCGCCGCGCGCCACGATTGAAAGGAAGCCATAATGGCTAAGTTCACCCAGGATGAGCTGCTCGAAGCTTTCGGTGAAATGACCCTCGTCGAGCTCTCCGAGTTCGTCAAGGCCTTCGAAGAGAAGTTCGACGTTGAGGCCTCCGCTCCGGTCGCCGTCGCCGCTGCCGCCGCTCCGGGCGCTGCTCCGGCCGAGGAAGAGAAGGATGAGTTCGACGTCATCCTCTCCGCCGTTGGCGACAAGAAGATCCAGGTCATCAAGGCTGTGCGTGGCATCACCAACCTCGGCCTCGCCGAGGCCAAGGCCCTCGTGGACGGCGCTCCGAAGCCGGTTCTCGAGCACGCCAAGAAGGAAGACGCCGAGAAGGCCAAGGCTCAGCTCGAAGAAGCTGGCGCCACCGTCGAGCTCAAGTGATGTGCGCGGCCTAAGCCGCATATCACTGACGACATGACGTCTGACCCCGTGGGGCACAAGCCCTGCGGGGTTTTTCTTTCCGGTCAGTCTGGCGTGAACACCCGCCGTGCACCCCGGTGAAACACCGTGTATTGCGATAGACTGGCGGGAGTAAGAGCGATTGGCTGCCGCAGTGCTTGATTGGGCGTGCTGCGTACAATGGTGCAGCGCGTGCCCACTCGATGAAAGGAAGGTCCCACGGTGAGCGGTGATCAACGAGCAACGACGAAATGGATGATCCGCGTGGATGGTTCGGATTTGACCAGCGTCGAGGCAGGGCAGACCGTGGAGATAGGTCGCAAACCGTTGCGCCCCTTGAGCGATGACGGCACCACGCGCGTCGAGATTCTCGACGACACCCGATCGATGTCCAAACGCCATGCCGAATTCTCGGTGAAAAGCGATGGCAACGCGATTCTGCGCGACATGAACTCCACGAACGGCACATATCTGGTGCGTCCGGGCAACGATCTGGTGAGACTGCCATCCGGCTCCGACTTCGCACTGACCGACGACACCGTGCGTCTGCAGTTCGGCGATGTGCCGGTGGATTTTGTGCGCTTCATCGATGACAGCACCACACACAGCGACGATCCGGCCGTGGCGAACCTGTTCGACTACGCGCTCGACAACGTGGCGTCCGAACCGGAAGCATCGGAGCTTTCGGTGGACGACATCCTCAATCTGCGCGCCGGCGAGCCCACCAACATCTTTGATTCCAACAGTGTGCGCACGCGCGCGCATGAGTTGCGCGAGGCCGAGCAGCAGACCTTCGTGCCGTTCGCTCAGCCAATCAACCCGGTGACCACGAACGACGCGGTCGAAGAGGACGCGCCTGACGCGGCTCCCCGTGACCTGTTCGCCGATGCGCACGATGTGGCTGCGGGCAAGATCGACGAGCCCGCTGTGAAGAAAGAGGAATTCGTGCCACGCATGCACGACGGCCCGCGCCACGCCGGTGGACGCCCGGCCGACCGTCTGATCTCCGTGGATGAATTGGGCAAACCGCGCCTGCCTGACATCATGCCGCTGCAGATGACCCCGCAGCAGCCTGTCGCACAACAGCCTGCTATTGCGCAACCTGCCGTCCAGCAGGAGCCAGCCAACCAGCAGACCGCCGCACAGCCCGCGCCCGCTCAGGAACCGCAGCCGGCCGCCCAAGCTGCGGCGCCAGCAGTGGAGCATGACACGCAGCCAATGGTGCAGCGCCCCCAGGAACAGCAGGGGCAGGAGCAGCGCCGGTTCGCCGAGCAGAGCACGGCCCTTGATTTTGAGGTGCTCACCACATCGTTGCACGCCGAGCACCGTGACGAACCGGTCGCGGTGGATATGCAGTCGTCCGTGGCCGTCAATCAGCAATCCAACGAACAGCAGCCTACGCCGAATACGACTGCTGTAGAGCAGTCTGTGCAGGCCGAGCAGCCAGTGCAGACCGTGCAGCCTGTGCAATCCGCTCAGACCGCGCAGCCGCTCCAGACGGTGCAGGCCCAGCCCACACCCGCGGCCGCCGACGTCGATGCGCGCTTCAAGCCCACCGCGCAGACCGGCGAAGTGGACCAGCCTGAGCAGACGCAGGCATTCACCCCGGCCTTCGAACCCGGCTCGGTGTTCGAACGTGTGGCCAAGGGCGAGTTCAACCAGCGCGAGGAACTCGTGGAGGCCGGCGGCTACAACTCCGACCAGGCACGCCGCAGCGACGATTTCGCCGAACAGTTCGAAATGGCGCGCCATGCCGAACTGCTGCCGTTCCTTGCCATGAACCCGGCGTTGTACGACGACCTGTATGCTTGGCTCGCCGCGCAGGGCAACGCCGATGTGGACAAGGCGCTCAGCACCAATCCCGGTTACGAAGACTACCGCAAAGCGATGGGGAAGTGAGTCAACCCGATGACAGATAACACGGCGCAAACGCCGCAGGCCCTCAACACCTTGCGCGCGTGGCGCGACGAATTCAAGGCGAACCTGGTGCCGTCCCCACTGGAGGACGTGAGCCAGCTTTCTGCCAAGCTCGATCTGACACACGCGCACCCCTCTGGGATCGCGCAACTCTTCGGCAATGGCAGCGCGCCACTGCATTCGCTGTTCCGCGACAGCGGTATGCTGCGCGCCGCCGCCCGCCGCGCAGAACGCGTGCTTGACGACCAGAACGCCAAGAAACGCTTCAGTGGTGTGGCCGAGCTCTCGCTCGTCGTGGGCGTGGCCACGTGGAAGGGCAACAGCATGCCTGTGCTGCTCTACCCGGTGGAAGTGGTACGTGACGGCACCCCGGTGGAACACCACACCACAATCAGCTTCACCGGCCATGTGCGCCTCAATGCGCAGTTCCTGGCCGTGATGCGTGAACATGGCGTGCATCTGGACGAACGCCAGCTCTTCGACGGCTCGAACTACAAGAGCGGCACGCCGGAGACTGCCGCCGTGTTCGCCGCGATCACGCAGATGGCGCAGCATGTGTTCCCCGACTTCTCGATCGAACGGCAGATCATCCTGGGCTGCTTCATGGATCCCTCCACGCAGATCCTCGTGGAAAGCCAGATGATCATCGACCATTTGGCCAAAGGCCCCAGCGGCAACGCGATGCTTGATGCACTCGCCGGATTCCCGGAGGCACGCGACCACTTGGCGAATCAGCAGATGCCCCCATACAGCCCCTTCGACGGCGACCCACATTCGGAATTCGAGGTGGGCGATGTCGACAACACCGTCCGGTATGCTGCCAACATGGCGGCCGCGGGCCACAGCGTGTTCGTGGATGGCACGCAAGACACCGACACGGCGGAACAGGCTGCGGCAATCGCCTCGCGGTGCATCATGGCCGGCCGCTCGGTGCTGTATGTGCCCTGTGTGCCCGACCAGAAGCGCCGGTTCATCAATGTGATGCGCGCGAACGAGCTGGGCGGCCAGTTGCTCGACGTGGCCGACCAGAACGCCAATGCCGCGATCGACCACCAGCTGATCAGCGCGGTGGGCTACCAGCAGGGTGTGGCCACCTCGCGGTTCGACCAGCTGGCCGATGAGCTTGTGGGTGTGCGTTCGCGCCTCACCCGCTACCTCGGCGACCTGCACGGTGTGAACAAGACGTGGAACGTATCTGCCTACCAGACCATCCAGAACCTGGCCAACATCTCCGAACTGCCCACACACCCGGCCACCCATGTGCGTTTGGACAAAGAGGTGGCGCGCTCCATCGGCACGTCGCTCGACGATTGGGCGAGCAAGCTCGAACGCGCCGGTGAACTGGGCGAATACACGATTGGCCCCGACGACACCGCATGGTACAAGGCTTCGCTGTATACGGAAGATGAGGCGATCGACGCCTACCAGCGTGTTGTGGACATGCTGCGCAACCTGCTGCCCGCCACGCGCGAGCAAGTGGAGTCGACCGTGAAGACATGTGGCTTCTCGATTCCCACAACCGCGCAGGAATGGATCAAGCAGGTCACGGTGCTCAAGAACCTGCGCCGTGTGCTCGATGTGTTCCAGCCCGAGATCTTCGAACGTGACATCGACGCGATGATCGAAGCCACCACACCCAAGGCCGAGCGCAAATCCGACGGACAGTCCATGGGCTTCTGGGACCGCCGCCGCCAGATCAAAGAGGCGAAGAGCATGCTGCGTGTCGGCGCGCATGTCGAAGACCTGCATGACGCGCTCGTGGTGGTGGAAAAGCAGGCCAAGCAGTGGCGCCTGTTCGTGCCGCACGGCGGCTGGCCCGTGCTGCCGCCGAAGCTCGATGACATCGTGGCCACGCAAGAGGCCCTGCTGAGCAACATGACGGCGCTCGACACCGTGCTCGCCACCACGCCCGAAGGCGCCGACCTGCAGACCGCTGACTTCAACGTGGTCGAAGAGCGCCTCAAAGCGCTGTTCGACGACCGCAAGGCGCTCGACACGCTGCCCGAACGCTGCAGCCTCGAGCGTGAACTCGACGCCGCCGGCTTCGGCGAGCTCATCGCTGACCTGTACAACCGCCACGTACCGGTGGATGCGGTGCGCGACGAACTGCGGCTCGCATGGTGGACCACCGTGTTCGACGACATTGTGCATTCCTCGGCGATCATCTCGAACCAAGACGGTTCGGCATTGCAAAGCGCCTCCGACCGCTTCATCCAGGTGGACACCGAGCATGTGCGCTCGGTGGGCCCCATGATCATGCAGGAATCGATGCGCCGCCTGTGTGATCTGCTGTTCGCCCGCACGCAAGAGGCGAACATGCTGCACACCGTGCTCGCAGGCCCCAACGCGGCCTCGCTCAGCCGCATCCACCACGACCACGCTGAGATCCTGGCCGCGGCGAAACCGGTGCTCATGGCCACACCAGCCACTCTCGCCTCGGTGACGAAGCCCACGCCGATCGCCGACGTGGTGATCATCGACGCCGCTGCGCATCTGCCACCCGTGCTGTTGTTGAGCATCCTGTGCCGCGCACGCCAAGTGGTCGTGCTCGCGCACCGCCAGACGATCACGAGCGGCAGCATCGACGATCTGGTGCAATTGCTGCCCGACATCACCGTGCAACCGCACCCCACGCGCCGAGACCCGCGCGTGAATATGTTCCTCGTCGAACAGGGCTACGGCGAGGTGACGAACGACGTGGTACGCGAAAACGTGCAAGGCCATGTGCTCTACCACCAGATCGAAGCCACCGGCGTGCCGGTCATGGCAAGCGGACTCGTGGAAAGCAGCCAGCAGGAGATCGACGAGATCGTGGCGATGATCACGCGCCGCGCCCAGACCTTCACCATTGTGCCCGGCAGCTACATCCTGACAGTCGTGTGCATGACCGAGACGTTCCGCACGCGCCTTGGCGCCGAGCTCAAGTCGCTCGCCACGAAGAACGAGTTCATGGGCCGGTTCCTGCGCCATGTGCGCATTGTGGACATCACCGACGTGACCGGTGCCCATGCCACCGACGTCATCATCTCGATGAGTTACGCGAAAACGTCGCACGGGCGCCTGCTCCAGCAGTTCGGCGCCTTGGAAAGCGACGGCGGCCGCGGCATGCTGCTCGATGCGCTCGCGCTCGCCGACCACCACATCGACATCGTGAGTGCGTTCGGCGCCGACGATCTGGAAGACGACCGGTTGCACCACGCGGGCTCCAAGATGCTCAAGACCGTGCTGCAGTGGGCGCAGCGTCTGGGCAACGAACAGCCGATCGAGCCGCAGCCCCATCCGGACGCATCCAATGTGTTGATCGATGACCTGGCCAACCGCATCCGCGAGCGCGGGCTCAATGTGGCCGTGGATTACGGCCTTGACAACGGCATGCGCCTGCCGATGGTCGTGGGTGCGAAAGACAAGCCGTACATGCTTGCCGTGTTCACTGACGACGCGCAGTTCATGGGCATCCAGTCCACGCGCGAACGCCACCGCATCCTGCAGCAGGAGATGGGAGCCCTCGGCTGGTCTGTCATGACCATCTGGAGCGTGGCCGCGTTCGTCAACCCGGAGAAAGAGGTCGACCGCGTGGTGGCACGCTTGGGCGAACTCTATCAGGAGAACAAATGACAAGCGAAGAGCCGCAGAAAGGGACCGCACGCCCATACAGCGCCGAGCGCCGTACACCACGCCGCCACAAGCGCGTGGTGATGCAGGGCACCGAACGCTTTGACGCGGACGGCGTGAAACTCGAGCCAAGCGATGTGCGCACACGTGAACAACAGGCGGCCGACGACGACCGTCGCATTCTCGGCGAGCTGCCGCCGCATTGGGGCGTGTTTCAGGAGCGCGCATAGGCGAGGCAAACACGCGCTTCAGCCACTGCGCCACTGCACGGGCACGCTTGGGCGCGTTCATGGCTGCGACCTTCCCCGCACGGCGATGATCGGCCCCTCGTTCTGTGCGGCGAGCACGCGCACCGCGTCGTCCGCTGGCATCGCGACCGGCGTGACGTGCATGCCGGTCGCCTCATCGAGATGCGCCGCCGCCATCACCACCGCCTGTGCGCTCAGCGTGCACAATGCGGTATCCGGATTGTCGCACCCCACCACGGACGCCAGTTGGATGCTTGTGCCGGTGGGGAAGGGCTCCTGTTGGTCGCCAAGGCGCACATCGATCACCGTATGCCCTTCGGATACCACAGGCCGCACGCCCACCATCGACGGCAGCAGCACATCACCTGCACTCACATCCACTTGGGCGAGCGCATCCACGGCGTCACCCGTGGCATGCAATGCGCCGTGCAGCGCGGTATGGTTCGGCAGTTGCTCCAGCCGCACATCCGCCGCGGTGATGATCGTGCCGCGCGCGATGCCGCGCTCCGCCACGACGACCGGTTGCGTGGCGACGGCGGACAGCACACATTCGAGCGCGCAGAGCACGCCGAGCGCCGTGCACACCGCGGCAAGCAGACGGCGTGCGCGCCGCTGCATGAGCCGCCCGTGCGGTGTGCGCGCGAACCACAACCGCGCACCGTTCTGTTCGCGCTTGCCCCGCGCGTGCATATGAAACAAGGTCACCATGTGCTCCATGATGACCTTGTGCGCATATGGGGGCCATATGCGGGCGGATGGTGTGGTCGGACGGCCCGGTTGGCGTGTCGCATGTGGATAATCGGCCCCGCAGGACCCACGATTGTGGATACTGATGCGGTTATCCACATGCCTGTGGACGCGCCTCATGGGCGGACTGCCGCAGCCTTACTTCGACGCCCCTTTGTCGGTGCGGTAGAACCCGCTGCCTTTGAACGTGATCGGCACGGCCGAATACACCTTGTGCACCGTCTCATGCCCGCACTTGGGGCATGTTGTGATTGGCGCATCGTCAAACGACTGGTGCTCGGTGAAGTCATATCCGCACTCTTTGCAACGGTAATGGTAGACAGGCATGCTGCTTCCTCTGCTTTCCTATGCGTTTCGCTGTTCGCGTTGGACAATGCAACTGGTCATATCCTAATACCGGCCTGCCCTAGCCGATATTCCGCCCCGCGCGCAGCCCGCCTCCACTGGCCGGTTGCGCCGCTTACAGCACCTCGAGCCGCTCCGGAGTGAGCACCGCGCTCACCGGCACGTCGTGCGCGAGCGCCGGCACCGGTTCTCTCGTGAATTCCCACGGCCAGCATACGGCCACAAGCGGCACGCCCGACCGCCGCCATGCGAGCGCGCGGTCGTACCACCCGCCGCCGCGGCCGAGCCGTGCGCCGCACCGGTCGACGCGCAACGCCGGCAATACGATCAGGTCGCATGCGCCGAGCGCGCTGGCCCCGAGTACCGGCCCGCTCGGCTCGTCGGGGCGCAGCGTGCCGTGCGCCGGCTTCTCCGCGTGCGTCAGTGTGCGCAGCTCGCTGGCATCCACCGCTGTCCACCCGATCTGTGTGCCGCTGCCGAGCCGTGGCACCATCGTGCGCACGCCGCGCCGCGCGAACAGCGCGAGCAGCGGCATCGTGCTGATCTCGGTGCCCATCGACACGTAACAGGCGGCGGTGTGCACGCCGTCGAGCAGCGTCGACGCGCCGAGCAGGGCGGCGCATTGTTCGCCGGCCTGCGCGCGTGACTGCGCATGTGCGCGTCGCCGCGCATAGGCCTGCTTGCGCGCCGCCTGCTTGTGTTCCATGATCGCGCGCGTCGTCTCGTCGGTGTCGTCGCGCGCCTGCCCGTCGTGTGCCATGATGCCGTTCTACCACATGCCTTGCGCGCAAATCCGTGCCGCCGCCCCGCGCGTGCGGGTGCGCCGTGCGAGAATGGGAACCGTGTCTGTATTGGAATCATTGCGTGCGGCGTTGCACCGCCCCACCGAAAACAGCCTGAGGACCCCGCTCGAGCTCCATGCGCCGGCCGGGGCGCCGCCGCTTGTGCTGCGCACGATGACCGTGCGCGACGAGCAGGAGTGGGACGACGTGCGCATGCGCAACACCGACTGGCTTGAGCCGTGGGAATCGAACGACCCGATGCGCCACCGTCCCGTCACCTTCCCGCAGTGGATCGCGATGCAGCGCCGCGACGAACGCAATGGCGACGCGATCGTGTTCGTCATGGTGCTCGACGGCGCGATCATCGGGCAGATTTCACTCGGGGCCATATTCCGCGGCGCGATGCGCACCGGCATCATCGGTTATTGGATCGACGAACGGTATGCCGGGCGCGGCCTGACGCCGCTCGCCGTGGCCATGGTGTGCGACTGGGCGCTGCAGATGCCCACCGGCCCACGCCTGCACCGCATGGAAATCGACCTGGTGCCCGAGAACGAGCGGTCGCGCGCGGTGGTGCGCAAAGTGGGCGCGCGGTACGAAGGTGTGAAGAAACGGTACATGTATATCAATGGCATCTGGCGCGACCATGAATCATACAGCCTGCTCGCAGAAGACGCGCCGCAAGGGTTCGTGCACCGCCTGCTGTTCGACACGCCCAGCGAAAAGCCGCACAAGTTGTCCTAAATTCATTTATTCTTGAAGATTATGGAGTACGAATCACTAAGCACAATAGTTGTTTTGGTGATTATCGGCATCATCATGGCGGTGTGGTTGCCCAAACGGACTGTCAACGGCATGAAACAGGTGGTCAAACATCGGTCGGACCGGTATTCTTCTTCGCTACACTTGGTGAGTGAGGAGAGCGGCACCCGATTCTCCGATGTGCACACACCGCAGGCGAAAGGGGCGATAATGCCAGCGACACAGACGGAACGCGAGAAGAACCGTGCCTATATTGCGCAAGTGCGCGGGCTTCGTCGCGCCGCCGCGCGCCGCCGCCGCTGGCTCGCCGGGGGACTGCTCGCCGCCGCGATCGTGGTGTTCGCGCTGGCCATCGCACTGCATTTCAGCCCACTGTATGCGCTGATCCCGGCCGCGTTGTGCGCCGTGGTGTGCGCGCTCGGTGTGCGCGCGTCGAAGCAGGCGCGCGCGTGGGAGGCCAAGATGGCGGCCAAGGAGCGTGAGCGCAACCGCAAGACGGCGGCCGCGGCCAAGCGCGCCGCCAAACAGCGTGCGCAGCAGGCGGCGGCTCAAGCGGCCGCGCATGCCGCGCCTCGCGCGGAAGACGCGCGTACCGACGTGCTTGAACAGCGCGAGATTCGCCGTGCGCTGCATCAGGGACGCATCGAGCAGCAGGAAGCGCTCGCACGCCGTCAGGCAGAGCAGGCAGCGCAGTCCAAGGCGCAGGCAGCGCAGCAGGCCGCGGCGAAATCCGCTGAACAGCCCGCAGTGGTGTCTGAGGATCACCGGATGCACGCACAGCTCGTGGTGCGCGACCATGACACGGCGTATCCACTTGACGAAACGAACGAACTGTCGCGCGTCTCGCCGGCTTCCGCCGTCGACGCGTTCGACATGGCGGTCAATCAGGATCTCATCTCGTTCTCGCTCGGCTCGCCGCGCAATGGCGTGGAGATTGAGCAAGACGACGCGCTGAGCCTCGAGATCAAGTCCACGCGGCAGGTGGCGAAGGCCACGCCGCGTGACGTTGAACCCGATGCCGCGGAAACGGCCGCTGCGAGCGAAACGGAGGAACCGGCCGCGAAAGCCGAGCGGCAGGGTGCCGGCGATGCGCCTGCCGCCGCCCAGCCGAACCGCGCTGCCGTGAACGATTCGGTCGCGTTCCACGCGACCGAGGCCGCGGCCACGGTGGAGGCGCCGGACGAGACGTCCGACTCGCTCGGGTCGAGCTTGGAGACGATCCTGGCGCGCCGCAATGGGTGACCTGCCGCAACACGTCGAAAACCAGCCGGAAACGGCTGGTTTTTTGTTGCCATCACTGGGTTTTCTCTCAAAGCGTTAGCACTCAAGTTGGCAGAGTGCTAGAAACCGCGCTAGGATAGGCAACTAGCGCAAAGGAACAGTGAGGCAGGTGTTTCGTCAGCCGCTTGCGGCACCGTTCCCGAGCGGGCATGATTCGATTACCGAATGGAAAGAGGTTCGCTGTGTCGTTCCCATTGAAGCCACTGGAAGACAAGATCATCGTGAAGCAGGCGGAGGCCGAGACCCAGACCGCATCCGGTCTGTACATCCCGGACAACGCCAAGGAGAAGCCGCAGCAGGGCGAAGTCCTGGCCGTCGGCCCGGGCCGCCGCGACGAGAAGGGTGAGCGCATCCCGATGGACGTGCAGGTTGGCGATAAGATCCTGTACTCCAAGTACGGCGGCACCGAGGTGCACTACCAGGGTGAGGACTACCTGATCGTCGCCGCGCGCGACGTGCTGGCGGTGCTTGCCTGATCAGGCTCACGTGACCGTATTGTCGTGGCAGGTGGGGCGTGCCGGAACAGACCGGTGCGCCCCACCTTTTTGTTGCAATATCAGGGTTTTCAGGTGCTTGGCAGGGTGCGACACGCCGACACTTGCCAAAAGTTAGCGGTTCGTGGCATACTAGCCAAGTTGCCGGTTGAGGTATCAACCGAAAACGATGGCGGATTTCCCAAGCGGTCAAAGGGAACTGACTGTAAATCAGTCGCTTCGTGCTTCAGTGGTTCGAATCCACTATCCGCCACGCCTCGATAGCTCAGTGGTAGAGCACTTCCTTGGTAAGGAAGAGGTCGTGAGTCCGATTCTCACTCGAGGCTCTCTGGCGGGATAGCTCAGCTGGCTAGAGCGTACGACTCATAATCGTAAGGTCAAGAGTTCGAGTCTCTTTCTCGCTACTAAGGTCGGGGGACCGGCCAACGAACTAACACAAGAGGTGAATCCAATGGCAAGCAAGAGCGCCGACATTCGTCCGGGCATCACGCTGGCATGCACCGAGTGCAAAGAGCGTAACTACATTACGACCAAGAACCGTCGTAACACTCCGGATCGTCTCGAACTGAAGAAGTTCTGCCCGCGTTGCGGCAAGCAGACCCTTCACCGCGAGACTCGCTGAGCTCACTAAGCTTATTTCAGAACCCGACCACACGGTCGGGTTTTTTGTTACTGTGGGCAATATGACAACATTTGCTGAACTCACCACTATTGCAGTTGGTGGCAATATCGATCATTTCGTAGAACCCACAACCCGCGTCAGCGTCATCGAAGAGGTGGAACACGCCGACTCCCATGGTATTCCCGTGTGCGTGATCGGTGGCGGATCCAATCTGCTCGCCTCTGACGCCGACTTCCATGGTCTCGTGCTGCGCGACGCGCGTCGCCTGATCACTGTGCCCGACGAGGCGGCCCCGGTGGAAAGCGACGACCGCACCGTGCACGTGACCGCCGAAGCGGGCTGCAACTGGGACGATCTGGTGGACTTCTGCGTCGATCGCGGGCTCGAAGGTATCGAGGGGCTTTCCGGCATTCCGGGCACGGTGGGCGCGAGCGTTGTGCAGAACATCGGCGCGTACGGCCAGGAGGTCGCCACTTCGGTGGAATCCGTGGAAGTGTGGGACCGCGAAGACAAGCAGACCAAGACGCTGACCAATGTGGAGATGCAGTTCGGGTATCGCTCGAGCCTGCTCAAGACCAGCATGTACAAGGCGCCCGGCGTGCCGAACGACGAATTCTACCCCTCGCCGCGCTACATCGTGCTTTCGGTGACGTTCGCGCTCACGCACACCGAGGAAGGCACCGTCAACTATGCGCAGCTCGCGTCCGCGCTCCAGGTGAATCTGGGCGACCGCATGCCGATCGGCAAGATCCGCAGCGCCGTGCTCGGCGTGCGCGCCGGCAAGGGGATGCTCGAGGACGCCACACGCTACCGTCTGCCCGTCATGCAGGCGTGCAAACGCGAAGACCAGATCGAGCGCGCGATCGAGGCGCAACAGCGGTTCATCAACACGCATGACACGCCGGCGGACGTGGTGGACGAGCAGATGATGGCGGTGACCGGCCAGAACGAAGACGTGAACCGCCACAGCTGCGGCAGTTTCTTCATGAACCCGATCGTCAGCCAGTCGATCTCCGACCGTCTGCCGGACGACGCGCCGAAATACCCGGCCACATTGCCCGACGGATCCACCGGCGTCAAACTCTCCGCCGCATGGCTCATCGACCACGCCGGCTTCCACAAGGGCTACCGCGTCAGTGACGACGCCCCGGCCGCACTGTCCGACCTGCACACGCTTAGCATCACGAACCGTGGCGGAGCCACATGCGCCGACATCGTCAAGCTCGCCGACACCATTCGCGAAGGTGTGCAGCGGCAGTACGATGTGACGCTCATCCCCGAACCCGTGCTCGTCGGCACACAGATCGACTGACCTGACACCAATCGCGCACATGATGGTTTCCAGCTGAAAGTGAACAGGATTCCGGCGGCGCCGTAAGATATGCAACATATCCGGCGCCGCCTTTTTCATAGGTATGCCAAAAGCTTGAACAACGCCGGTGGAAGATAACGAACATGCATTGTCAAGCAGGGAAAAGGCACAAACGTGCAGATATTCAGAACCAAATCCGTGGAACAGACCATCGCGGAAACCAATGAAACAGGTCACGCACTCAAACGCAATCTAGGCTGGTGGGATCTGGCCGTCATGGGGGTGGCCGTGGCAGTGGGCGCCGGCATCTTCTCGGTCGGCGCCGAAGCGGCCGCCTTCCACGCGGGCCCCGCCGTCATCGTCAGCTTCATCATCGCTGGCGTGGTGTGCGGCGCGGCCGTCATGTGCTACGCGGAATTCGCGTCGATCATGCCGGTCGCCGGATCCGCCTACACCTTCACCTACGCCACCATCGGCGAGATCATGGCGTGGATCATCGGATGGGACCTCATCCTCGAAATGCTCATGGCCGGATCGGTCATCTCGAAATACTGGGGCGTGTACCTCAACGACTTCATGCGGCTCATGGGCCTTGGCTGGAACACGAACCTCAGCTTCGGCGCCTTCCACATCGACATCGCGCCGATCATCATCGTCGGGTTCTTCACCGTACTGCTCGTGTTCGGCACCAAGATCGGCGCGCGCGTGGACGGCGCCATGACGATCCTCAAGATCGGCATCGTGCTCTTCGTCGTGGTCGTCGGGTTCTTCTACATCAAGTCGGCGAACTACACGCCGTTCGTGCCGCCGAGCGAACCGGCGAACCACGTGCAGCACGGCGAGCTCGGCGGCAGCATGACGCAGCCGCTGTGGCAGTGGATGACGCACATGAAACCCACGATCTACGGCTGGAGCGGCGTCATCTCGGGCGCGGCGCTCGTCTTCTTCGCGTTCATCGGGTTCGACGTGGTGGCCACCGCTTCGGAAGAGACCAAGAACCCCAAGCGCAACGTGCCGCTCGGCATTGGCGTGGGCATGCTCCTCGTGATCGTCATGTACGTGCTCGTGGCCGTCGTGACCACCGGCATGGTCTCCTACAAGCAGCTCGCGAGCGTGGATAGCCCCTCGCTCGCCACCGCGTTCGAACTCGTGGGCGCCGACTGGGCAGCCAAGATCATCAGCTTCGCGATTGTGCTCGGCCTGGCCACCGTGGTCATGGTGCTGCTGCTTGGCCTCACACGCGTCGTGTTCGCCATGAGCCGCGACGGCCTGCTGCCGCGCGCCATGTCGAAGACGGGCGCCCACGGCACGCCGGCCACATTGCAGATTGTGGTGGGTGTGGTAGTGGCGCTCGTGGCCGCGTGTTTCGACATCAGCGTGCTCTCCGATATGGTCAATATCGGCACGCTTTCGGCGTTCACGCTTGTGGCGCTCGCGATCCCGATCATGCGCAAGAAGCGCCCGGACCTGCCGCGCACCTTCAAGATCCCTGGCAACCCGTGGGTGCCGCTCATCGTGGCCGCGGCGAACCTGTGGCTCATGCTCAACCTGACCGTGCTCACCTGGATCCGCTTCCTCGTGTGGCTTGTGCTGGGATTCATTGTGTACTTCGCCTACAGCTACAACCATGCGCGCCTGGGGACCGGCGAACTCGACGCCGAGCTCGAGCGGTTCGACAAGGAGGAACGCCTCAAACAGCTGGGCGAAACAAAGACACGCCGGGACTGAGCCGTGGCGCGCTGGCGCCGGACGCCAATCGGCGGTAGTCTGGTAGACGATTTTGCAAGGAGGACACCATGGCCTATGTGATTGCGCAACCCTGCGTGGATGTCAAAGACAAGGCATGCGTAGACGAATGCCCCGTCGACTGCATTTACGAAGGGCTCCGTTCGCTCTACATCAACCCGAACGAGTGCGTGGACTGCGGTGCATGCGAACCGGTCTGCCCCACCGAGGCGATCTTCTATGAAGACGACCTGCCCCCGGAGTGGGAGTGGTACAAAGACGCCGCCGTGAACTTCTTCGCCGAAGTCGGCGACTTGGGTGGCGCCCAGGCGGCCGGTCCGATCGGCAAGGACCCCGAGCGCGTGGCCGAGCTGCCCCCGCAGAACGTCGCGTGAGCGCATCCGACGCACATCGCAAAGTTCGCCCCTGCTTCCCTGTGTGGGAGGCAGGGGCGAACTTGTATCATGCCGGTTCAATGGCGTACGGCAACAGGGGATGATATCTGCGTGGCATATGCCCTTTTTCACCCATCAGGCCTCCGATCAGGCTCTTGTCGGGGCTGGCAATTCAACGGATTGCGCCATTCTGGGCTGTAGCGAGCACGTATCTTGGCTGGGGAGGAGCATTTTTCTTGCGGCACCCCACTATCAACCTTGAGATGGCGCCATGAATACTTGTTTGATACTTGCCCCTTGGCCGGAAAATGCTCCTCCTCAGCCGAAATACAATCCAGCACCATGGTTTTCGGGGCGGCTTGGGTCTTGCGAGCCTGCCGCATCGGTCAATGACGGGAACCATAATCGTCAGCAGCACAACCGCACCGCACCTGCGCAACACCGCAAGCGCGGCTCAAATCTTTGAACAAAGGAGCGTGAATGGGATTCCACAGCTACTCCTCGCCGTATGACTGGTCGCGCGTGGCGCAATACAAGAACGCCGCACGCAACCACCCCGGCGGCATGGTTGACCTGTCGATCGGGTCTCCGGCCGACCCCGTGCCGCAATCCGTGCGCAGTGCGCTCGCCGAGGCCGCCAACAGCACCAACGCCTACGGGTACCCGGCCACAGCAGGCACCCCCGACCTGCGCGCCGCCCTGTACGAATGGTTCCGCACATGCCGCGATGTGGAGCTCGAGGCCATTGGCGCCGACGTGGTGCCGACCGTCGGCTCCAAGGAAGCTGTGGCCCTCATGGCGTCGTTGCTGCATATGGGCGAAGGCGACGTGGTGGTGCAGCCCGCGGCATCGTACCCCACCTACGAAATCGGCACGCAGATCGCCGGCGCCCGCGTGCAGAAGGTGGCCGATGTGGCCGACGTCGATTCGTGGGCGCATCTCGACGGCGTGAAAGCCGTCTGGGTCAACTCGCCTTGCAACCCCACCGGGCAGGTCATCGACGCCGCAGGCATGCGCCGCATTGTCGAGGCGGCGCGCGAGATCGGCGCCGTCGTGCTCTCCGACGAATGCTATGCGCTCATGGCCTGGAACGAAGCCAACGACGCGCCTGAAAACCGTGAAGCCTCCATCGAATCGTCACCGTGCGCCCTGCGTGCGGACGTCTGCGGCGGTGACGCCTACGGCGTGCTTGTGCTGTATTCGCTGAGCAAACAGTCGAACATGGCCGGCTACCGTACCGCATGCATCGCCGGCGACCACAGCCTGGTGCGCGCCATGACCGAGATGCGCAAACAGATCGGTCTGATTGTGCCCGGCCCCGTGCAGGCGGCGATGGCGGCCGGCCTGCGCGACATGGCCGCCGCGCGCGAGCAGCATAACCGGTATTACAGCCGCCTCAACACGCTCGTCGAGGCCTTGCGCGCCTACGGCTACGACGCGCATATGCCCCAAGGCGCGCTCTACATCTGGGTGCGCGCGCTTGGCGCCGACTGCTGGCAGGACATGGGCCGCCTCGCGGACTTGGGCATTGTGCCCAGCCCGGGCGAATTCTACGGCGCGCCGCAATACCTGCGTTTTTCCGCCACCGCGAGCGACGCGCAGATCATGCGTGCGGCCGAACGCCTGCGTGCCGTGCTATAACCCCAGCCGCGCGCTGTCCTTGCCGAATTTGCCGCGCACGGCGTCGAGCGCCTGCTCGGCGCCACGCATGCGCTGTGCGGCGGTGGTGCGCTCGGGTGATGCCTGCTCTTCGAGCAGGTCGTCGAGCGTCGGCTGGATCACCGTGCGCTCGCGCTCGCTCAGGCCACTCACCGACATACCCGCCAGACGGATCGGCGACGCCAAACGCGTGAACGCGGCACCCGGCGCCACGCCCATCATGCCGCGCAACAGCTGCTCGCACACGGGGTAGAGGGCGCTCGCCGTGTCGGTGGGCTGTTCGATCGTCAGCGAACGCGTCATGTACCGCAGGTCGGGGAAGCGCAGTTTCACCGTCACGGTGCGCGCCATCAGTCCGCGTGTGCGCAGACTGCTCGCCACGATGTCGCAGCAGTGGTGCAGCAGGCTGAGTGTTTCGCGTGCGCTTGTCACGTCGTGCGCAAAGGTGTGTTCCGACCCGATGGATTTCTCCGGTGAGACCGGCACGACCGGCCGCTCGTCCACGCCGCGCGCCGTGTTGTACAAGTGCACGGCCTGGGCGCGTGAGCCGGTGATGCGCTCGAGGTCGGCGGGTGTGAGCGCGGCGAGCTGCCGCACGGATTCGACGCCCCACGTGTGCAGACGGCGTTCGAGCGCAGGGCCGATGCCCGGAATGGCGCGCAGTGGCATCATCTGTACAAAGGCGGCGTGTTGGCTTGCGGGGATGAGCAGCATGCCGTTCGGTTTGGCGTTCGTGGACGCCATTTTCGCCACGAGTTTGTTGCATGCCACGCCCACCGAGCAGGTGATGTGGAATCGCGCGGCCACTTGTTCGCGCAACCATGCGCCGATGCGCGTGGGGGAATCCCAGCGCAATAGTGCGCCGGAGACGTCCATGTAGCATTCGTCCACCGAGACCTGTTCGATCATGTCGGTGACCTGGCTGAAGATCTCGGTGAAGATCTGGTGTGAGACTTGGCGGTAGTAGGCGCCGTCCACCGGTAGGAACACGCCATTGGGGCACAGTTGGCGCGCGCGGGCGGCCGCCATGGCCGAATTGATGCCGTATTTGCGCGCCTCGTAGTTCGCGGCGGAGACGACCGCGCGCGGACCGGTGCCGATGATGACCGGTTTGCCGGCGATTTCGGGGTGACGCGCGATTTCGAGTGAGGCGAAGAACGCGTCCATGTCGATGTGCAGCATCGTGCAGCCGCGTTCGTCGTGCCCCCAGTCACGATTCGCGGCAGCGTTCCGTGGTGCGTTGCTCATAGGTGTCATGGTACCTGAACATTTGTTCGAATGGAAGCTGGGGTGTGGTGGTGTGTGGCGGTGGTGGCGAGACAGGATAGCGGGGTGGTGAGGTAGTGAAGTGGTGGCATGGTGGGTAGTGCGAGGCGTGGTATGTGGCACGTGGTGCGTACTGCTATATAGGTGCGTGACACGCGTGTTGTATTGGTCGGTGAAGGCTGCTATACTCAATTGCTGTTGCTCTTTGAGCAGCGTGGAGCCATGCCTGAGCGGCCGAAAGGGGCACCCTGCTAAGGTGTTAGTCGCGTTAGCGGCTCGAGGGTTCGAATCCCTCTGACTCCGCAACTAGGGTTTTGCGCGTGTTCGCAAAACCCTTTTTTCATGCCGAGGCGCCTACCGTCGCAAGGCCAACCGAGTAGTGTGGCCAATTTCCACAAATAAGTGCCCGCTGCCCATATGCACTCTTCATAGAGGTGAGATGAGTGCACGCCTTTCAGCAGGGTTAACGGTCCTATCTGTCGCAAAAATCGTTGCTACACCGTTTTTTCGGACAGTTGCAGGGTGTATCTGTCTTAAAAATCGTTGTTGCACCGTTTTTTCGGACAATTACAGAGGGTTGTCATGCTCAGCGGCGCAGAATATGACTTTCGTCAGGGATGCACAGGTGGGAAGGGCCATACAGCTTGGGTGGATGCCGCATTGGCCCTGGTGGGCGCATAGCTGGGTACGCGCCGTACCGCGGGGGATCGGGGCAAACAGGGCAAACCAACCAAACCACAAACATACGAACGCCCCGAAATCGAAGGATAGGCACGAGGCGTAAGTATGTAAGGCCGCGGTACGCCTTTGTCCGCTGCCTCGGCACCAAGTCTACCCATCTGCCCGCATGCCGGCAACCGCGCGGGCCACATCCCGACAATATCCACACAACACACCCGTATACCAGGCTCGCATCACCGCCCCGCGCGCCACGCCTGCACACAATCTCCCACACTTGCTCCGTATCAGGAGCTCGCTACAGTGGAACCATGACCCTCATCGAAACCCAACGAGACCGCACCGATCTGCCGCTCGTGGTGATCCCCAGCGTCTTCGACGACATGGTCGAGCCGCTGCGTGAATCGCTCCCCCTGCTTGACGGCATCGCGCGCGTTCGCATGCACACTGACCACACCTTCGACGCGCACGAATTCGTGGAGCGCTGCGCCGGCGCGCAGGCGGTCATCGTCATCAATGTGCACATCAGCGACGCCATGCTCACCGGCCTCGCCAGCCACGTGCGCGTGCTCGCGTTCGGCGGCACGGGCGTGGCGAGCTATGTGAACCTCGACCTCGCCGCCCAACTCGGCGTGCGCGTGTGCAACGTGCGTCACTATGGCGACGCCGCCGTGGCAGAATTCGCCTTCGCGCTCATGCTCGAAATCACGCGCCGCGTCGGTGCGCTCGACCGGCAACTGCGCGCAGGCAGCTGGGACGGCGCTCCCGGGCTCGACCTCAACGGGCGCACGCTCGCGATTGTCGGCCTTGGCGGCATCGGCGGCACGGTGGCGCGCATCGCGAACGGTTTCGGCATGCATGTGACGGCGTGGGATTCCGGCCGCGGCGACCCTGCGCGCTTCGAGACGCACCACGTGGCGCCGGTGCCCACACTGACCGAGCTGTTCGCCGGTGCCGACGTGGTGAGCGTGCACATGCCACTCACCGACGAGACGCGCGGCATGATTACCTCTGAACACCTCGATGCAATGCGCCCCGGCACGATCTTCATCAACACCGCCCGCGCCGAAGTGATCGCACCCGGTGCGCTCGAACGGCGCCTCGCCCGTGGTGACATCCCGGCCGGCCTCGACGTCTTCGACACCGAGCCGCTGCCCGCGGACAGCCCGCTGCGTTCCATGCCCAACCTGGTGCTCACACCGCATGTGGCATGGCGTTCGGACGGCGCGAACCGCAATCTCACGCGGCAGTGCGTCGAATCGATCGCCTCGTACTTCACGGGCGGCGACTACAACGCCGTCACGCCCGGTGTGGCATGGAACGCGGGGAAGTAGGCCATGCGCACAATCCTCAACACCGCAGACGCCCCAGCGCATGATTCGTTCGTAGAGAAGAAATCCGAGTTCATCAGCGACGCATGCCATGTCGACGCGCTCGCCGATGCGCTCACGTTCGTCGAATCGATTCGCGAGGCGCACCCGAAGGCGCGCCATGTGGCGTATGCGGCGATCGTGACCGACGATTCCGGCCGCGTGATGGAACGCATGAGCGACGATGGCGAGCCGTCGGGCACTGCGGGCAAACCGATCCTCGATGTGCTGCGCGCGAACGACCTGACCGACTGCGTCGTGGCGGTCACGCGGTATTTCGGCGGTATCCTGCTCGGTTCGGGCGGCTTGACGCGCGCGTATTCCACCGGCGCGTCCATCGCCGTCAAAGCCGCGCGACTGGCGCGCATTGTGCCGTGCCGGCAGTTCCGTGTGCGGCTCGACTACGCGCAGCTGGGGCAGTTCCAGCAGTTGCTCGCGCATTGCGAGGGCGAGCAGACCGACGCGCAGTTCACCGACCGCGTGGAGATTGTCGCGACGATTCCGCAGTCCAACTGCGAGACATTCGAAAACCGCGTGCGCGAGGCGTTCAATGCGGGCGTGGTGCCCGAGCCGCTCGGGCAGGTCGCGCGCCCGGTGCCGGAATGAGCCCGGTGCCGGAATGAGCCCGGTGCCGGAGTGGGCCCGGTGCACGAGTAAGATGGCAACGCACAGTGCGCGGCGCAACGTGCGCCAATCCCGCGAACAAGCGAAAGGTCAGGCATGAGCAGCGAGCAGAACACGCAGGCCGAACACACCACGCTCACCGAGACGTACGAGCGTCTGCGGCATTCCACAGACGAGGCGGAGCTGCACGAGTTCGCGCGTCGGCCGCTGCCGGACCGCGCCGACCAGGCGGCGTTCTCGCGCGCCACCGCACTGCTCGAAGCTGTGGCGGGCAATCAGCACACGCCGGTCGAAGACCGCGTGTTTTTGGCGCAGACGATGCCGTTCCCGAACGTGCTCGTCAAACTGTCCGTGGACGAGGCGGTGGACGTGCGTCGTGCAGTGGCGGCGAACACCGATGCGAAGAACTGGCTCGTGGGGCGCCTCACGAAAGACAGTGACGCCAGCGTGCGCGACGAGGCGCTGCGCAACAAGCAGACCTCGTGGAAGATGCGCATGGAAGGCGCGCAGAATCCCCAGGTGGACGCACAGACGCTCGATTTCCTTTCGCGCCTTGGCGCCGATCTCGAACCGGACGCCCCGGCCGTGCTGTCGTCGATGGTGCGGCGGTCGGCGGCGCTCAATCCCAACGCTTCGGAAGAGACTGTGCGCAGGCTGAGCGAAGACGCGAGTGCCGAGGTGGTGCACGCGGCCCAACGGCGTCTTGCGGCGGGTGAATGACGCGCGATTGCCGGATTTCGTGACAAAAGTGTGTTGAAAACGCAAGGTATGGGTGTTTTGCTGGGGTGGAGTGCCTTACACTAAGGTCTTATGGCAGAGCACATGGAAGAAAGCCCCGAACGCCTCGCACGCCCGCTCATGCGTCTGGCGTCCATGATGGGCGTTGCAACTAGTTACACTGGATTGTCGCGAGACTTCCACGAGATTTCCGATGAAACGCTCATTGCGATCCTCGGGGCCCTTGGAATCGACGCAACCACCCCGGAGGCGATCGAGCAGGCGATCACCACCATCACCCATGAGCAGAACCTGCGTCTTGTGGACCCGACCGTGCTGCACACGGTGGGCAAGGAGACGCATGTGACGCTGCGCACGGGTATCACCGAACCCGCGCAGATCACGCTGATCCTGGAGAACGGCGAGCCCTTCGAGGGCGAGCTGCAGCTCAACCCGATGCCCGAAGCCAAGGTGCGTGAGATCGACGGCAAGTTCGTCGCCGAATCCGACCTGGTGCTGCCGGCGGACCTGCCGGTGGGCTACCACACGCTGCACGTGGAAAGCGGCGACCACACCGAGAACGCCACGCTGATCAGCGCGCCGGAGCGCATCGAGATGCTCGACCCGATGAAGGACGGGTCGCTGTGGGGTTGGATGGCCCAGCTGTACTCAATCCGTTCGGCCGACTCGTGGGGCGTGGGCGACTATTCCGACCTGCGCACGCTGCTCACCGACGGCAAGCGCTACACCGACGCCGATTTCCTGCTCGTGAACCCGCTGCACGCGGCCGAGCCCGTGGTGCCGTTGACGCCGTCGCCGTACCTGCCGGTGTCGCGCCGCTTCGTGAACTTCACGTACATCCGTCCGGAGGACATTCCGGAATACAACATGCTCGATGGCGAGGCCAAGGCCAAGATCAAGGCCGAGCACGCCAATGTGGAGATGTTCAACAACGACCCGCAGCTCATCGACCGTGACGCGATGTGGCTCGAGAAGAAGCCGGCCCTGCGCACGATCTTCGACGCCGGACTGGGCCAGGAACGCCAGCGCGAGTTCGACGAGTACAAGGCGCGCTGCGGCGAAGACCTCGAGGCCTACGCCACATGGTGCCTGTGCTATGAGCTGTGGGGCGCGCCGGAAGACAAGCCGGACAACTGGATTCGCACGATGACGAAGGAATCCCCGGAGGTCATCGACCTGCGCGAGAAGCACGCCGATGAGCTCGAGTTCTACCGTTGGCTCGAATGGACCGCCACCCAGCAGTTGCACTTGGCGCAGGAAGCGGCCCGCACCGTCGGCATGAAGATTGGCATCATGTCCGACATGGCCGTGGGTGTGCACCCGCTCGGTTCCGAAGTGTGGTGGAACCCGGAGCGCTTCGCCAAGGGCGCCACCGTGGGCGCACCGCCGGACATGTTCAACCAGCAGGGTCAGAACTGGAGCCAGCCCCCGCTCAGCCCGCTCGCGCTCAAGAACACCGGCTACTTGTCGTATCGCGAGATGGTGCGCGGCATGTTCGACTGCGCCGGCGCCGTGCGCATCGACCACATCCTGGGCCTGTTCCGCCTGTGGTGGATCCCGGAAGGCCATACAGCGGTCGACGGCACCTACGTGTACTACGACCACAACGTGATGCTCGGCATCCTCGCGATCGAAGCGAGCCGCGTCGGCGGCATCGTGGTCGGTGAGGATCTGGGTGTTGTGCCGGATTACGTGCAGAAGTCGCTTTCCGACCACGGCATCCTCGGCTGCGCCGTGGAATGGTTCGAGCAGATGGACGGCGTGTTCACCCCGCCGAAGCACTGGCGCCCGTATGCGCTCGCGTCCGTCAACACGCACGACCTTCCGCCGGCGGCCGGCTACCTCGAGTACGAGCATGTGAAGATCCGCGAACGCCTTGGCCTGCTCGAAGAGGGCTCGGAGGCGTTCGAGGCGAGCGCCCGCGCCGAGCACAACGCGATGCTGCAGATGCTTGTGGATCAGGGATATCTGGATGCTTCGCTGCTCGAAGACGAAGTCGCGCACGAGACCGAGATCATCGAAGCGCTGTACCGCGGCCTCAAGGGCTCGCCGTGCAAGCTGCTCGCTGCGTCGATTGTGGACGCCGTTGGCGAGAAGCGCGCGCAGAACCAGCCGGGCACCGACAACGAGTACCCGAACTGGCGCATCCCGCTCGCCGACGCGAACGGCGATGCCGTGATGCTCGAAGACCTGTTCCAGGGTGACCTGCTGCAGCGCATCACAAAGATCATGAACAGCTGATTTCCGCGGTATTCCTCGATTATGCAAGGCCCGGCGCACACGCGTCGGGCCTTTCGTTGCGGATCTGAGTATATGGCCGTTATGTGCTGGTATGGCTGCCACAAGGGGTTTCGGACAAGTATTCAGGCCTAGTTGTCTCAAATACCTTTTCTGCCACGGGATTTCAGACAGTTATCATGCCTATCTGTCTCAAATATCTGTTCCACTATGGGATTTGAGACAGCTAGTGCGCCCAACGGCTAGTGCCCCTGATGGGTAGCTACGTACAGCCGTGGGAGAGGGCTCAGATGGTTGTAGGTAGCTGGTACATAGCCAGAGGAATCCATTGCAGTGCGGAAATATGGCTGTAAGTGATCGATGGGTAGTCACAGCCAGCCATCAAGGACGCTTGCGAATGCAGATGAGCGTCAGTGGGAAGGGCAGAGTCAGGAAAAATGGTGCATGCCGGTGCTTTTGCGACCACCAAGGTGTGTAAGGTGATGCTTCGATGTCTGACAGCTCATTTGGCTTTTCATCGAAAAGATGTAGAAAATTGCCGTAGAAGGCGGCCGCATAATCATCGGCATCCCGCCAATCGGGCGCCGGCACCTCGATGACCGACTCGATGTGCAATGCAGGGTGCTGGGAGGCCATCCATGCCACGTCACCGAGAAAGCGCTGCCAATCGTTGGCGGTGAACTCGCCCGATGTGAAGTCTTCTTTTTCAAGGAACCACGTGTGGTTTTCGCTGTTGCGCGCAATATCCAGCATGGAGCGAATGATCGCCCCAAACATGCGCTCATCAAGTCTGCCGTCCATGCTTCTCCATTGGTTGTTGATGCCCCAACAAGTCTAGGCAAGCACTCCGCGATCGGATCGGGATCGTGCTGGGAGAGTGCTGGGATCCATGAATACAAACACATGTGCCCTTGCATCGCATGCAAGGGCACATGGAATGAGACGCTACATGGTTCAGTCGATGTCAGGGAACTGGTAGCGTTTCAGCATCTCGTCGCGGAACCATTCGGAACGCCGCTTGATGTCGTCGATCGTCCACGATATTTTGTCTTCGATGCGCTCGCCGGGCCGCGGAATGCTGGTATTGATCTGCAGCTGGCTGCGCATACCCACGTACTCGCCGTTGTCTTTGTAGTCGCGTTTCGACAGATTGTAATGCGTGTCTTCCTGGGTCGCCGGATGCTCGGGGTCCGCGAATGGCTTCTGGTGCATGTTCTCGTTGTAGGCGGTGAGCGTTAGATTGCCGATGCGGTGCGTGTATTCCTTCTGAAGGTCTTCGGCTTCTTCCGGATGCTCCGGTGCAATCATCTGCTGCCAATAGTCAGGGAGTGAACCTTGCGGCAAGATATGTTCGATTGACCAGCGGGGTTTGCCGTTTTCAAGCACATTATTGAGATCGATTGGCCGTTCCTTCGTGGAAAGCGACGCGTTATTGACTTCTTCAAGAGCATGTTCCAGATCAATGAGCACGAATCGCGTCGTTTTCGGTGTCTGGTCATACAGGGGACGTTGCAGTATCTCTTTGCCAAAGTCCTCATTGTTCTTGCCCTTCGCCTTCAGCTCATGCACGATGCGGTTGACAATGATGTCACCGCGCAGGTTGTCTGCACTGATTTCGCGGATCAGATTAATGAGCATGGCGCGGATATTCGAAGATTTGGGTACTTCGGTGATATTGCGTCGCACGTAGAACGAAACGAAAGTGCGGAGGATGGTGCGCATCTTCATAACGTCCAATCCCAATCGTTCTGCATCGACGAACAGGAAGAGCAGCAGCGGGTATGCCTGAGTAGATTCCAATTGCTGGAGGTTCGTGAGCAGTTGCTGAATGGTGGGATCTTCCAATAGAGGATCGTTGATGCGGAGATGCGAAAGCCCGATGATGTTGACGTATATTCTGGCTCGCTTGATGATTTCATTAAGATAGGTATCCGCATTACCCAAGCGAGCCAGACGGGTCTTTTTCTTGATGACATCCTGATACAGGTTGAGCGCCTTGCCCTTGGTGACGGAGCTCTTGATCGTGCTTTCGAACGCATCGTAATTGTTGAGGAAGAACTGTGTGAAGGCCTTTGTGTCCACATCGCTACCATTGCCATCAATGGTGAATGTCTGGTCGAGCATCTCCCACTGCCGTTGCAACTTTGACTGTTGCTGATTGTCGGTGCCTTCGCCCATGCCA
Organism: Bifidobacterium pseudolongum subsp. pseudolongum DSM 20099; assembly: GCF_000771225.1. GTDB lineage: Bacteria > Actinomycetota > Actinomycetes > Actinomycetales > Bifidobacteriaceae > Bifidobacterium > Bifidobacterium pseudolongum. Next base: position 423,747 of record NZ_JDTZ01000002.1, on the reverse strand, counting down.
AGGAACTCACTTTTCAGCAGATCCACGAGTGTTAGTGGTAATCCCTTGGAGTTCAGAGACGAGAAGATGCTGAACGCGTCACCGATGCTGGCCGCCTCGATTTGCAGGACCAGAACGTTGATGAGCTTGTCGTAGAACGCGTACAATGCCCCGATGTCGCTGCGCCAATCCTCGAAAAGCTCGACGATGTGATTGTAGCGGCGTACGAATATGCGGTTCTTCTTGACCTGTGGCTCATCCTTCTCGCACACTGCCCGGATGAGCTCCTGATAGATCTTTGCATCGTCTTCAAGTAGCTGCATTCGGGGCGACGCAGGATCGCGGTTGATCATCAGACGTCGTCCGATGTCGCTGTACATCTGCGAGACGTAATCGTCTTCCAATCCCGAAGGCAATGTTCCTTTGAGCGAGGAGGTGATCTGCCAGATGGCCAGCAGGAACAACGACAGTGTTGTCAAGCGCTGCTGCCCATCAATGACCTCGTACACCGTGGAACTCGGCTCATCTTGTGATTCGTGTTTCGTGACGAGAATGTTCCCCACGTAGTATCCTGCGGATTCATCATTGATGTCGGAGAACAACTGGTCGATCTACTCGTTTTTCCATGAATACGAACGCTGGTAGGTTGGAATGTGGTAGAACTCTCGGCTTTCCATCGTCAGAATCTTCGACAGCGCTTGGCTATTTGCGTCAATCTTCATGGTGACCTCTTCAATGCATCCTATATGCACTTTGCCTTCTATGATCACTCAGGATCTCGATTTTTCCGCTACAGCCTGCCGCAAAGCCCTTCATCACATCATCATGACGCACGGCGTGTTACGCACGCTCCCGTTGTCAAGCCAGTCGATATACTAGTAGATTGTTGTGTTTCCCTACGGGGTCCTTCAAAGCGCTTTCCCACTCGCCATAAGGACTTTCAGGGAGCCCACGGTAATGAGATCGGAACGCGGATGTGCGCTGACCACGCCATCTGGGTGAAGATCCGGAACACAATAGTGGAAAAGGTATATCGTGAAAACTTTCACACCGAAACCAGCTGACCTGACTCATGACTGGTACATCATTGACGCCACCGACGTTGTGCTCGGCCGCCTCTCCGTTGCCGCAGCCAACCTGCTGCGCGGCAAGAACAAGCCGACCTTCGCTCCTCACGCCGACTCCGGCAACTACGTGATCATCATCAATGCCGATAAGATTGCACTGACTGGTGACAAGATGGACAAGGAGCTCTACTCCCACTCCGGCCGTCCCGGCGGTCTGCGTCGCGACAGCTACGCCGAGCTGCTCAAGAACAAGCCTGAGCGCATCATCATGCACGCAGTCAAGGGCATGCTGCCGAAGAACAAGCTCGCCAAGGTCCAGCTGACCCGCCTGCGCGTCTTCGCAGGTGCGGAGCACCCGCACACCGCCCAGCAGCCGCAGGTCTTCGAGATCGAACAGGTCTCGCAGCAGGCAAAGTGAACCGTTAGGAGATAGATACCATGGCTGAGAACACCAACAACTCCCCGGTTCAGGAAACCGAGGCTGAGAACACCGCCGCTTTCACCACCGAGACCAACTCCGGTGCAGGCACCGGCACCTCCACGATCGCTCCGGGCTACGGCACCGGCCGTCGTAAGGAAGCCGTCGCCCGTGTGCGCCTGATCCCGGGTACCGGCAAGTGGACGATCAACGGCCGTACGCTCGAGGAGTACTTCCCGTCGAAGCTCCAGCAGCGTGAAGTCAACTCGCCGATCGTGCTGCTCAAGCTCGAAGGCAAGTTCGACGTCGTCGTGCTCGTCGACGGTGGCGGCACCACCGGCCAGGCCGGCGCAATCCGCCTGGGCGTTGCCCGCGCGCTGAACGCGATCGACCGCGATGCCAACCGCGCGACCCTGAAGAAGGCTGGCTTCCTGACCCGCGATGCCCGCGTCGTGGAGCGCAAGAAGGCCGGTCTGCACAAGGCTCGCCGTGCGCCGCAGTTCTCGAAGCGTTGATTTCGAATCAACAGCGTTACGAAAGGCTCCCCATCATCACGATGGGGAGCCTTTCCTGTTAGTTGCGCTCATATCACGGGCGTCAGGCTCGGCTACTGCAGCGGTCCGTCTTTCGCGTCCTGCATGAGAATGCTGATGCTCAGCGCGGGGAAGGTCCAGATGTGCGCTTCAGTCGCATCGCCGGTCGCGTGCGGCGCCGGTTCCTCAAGCAGCAGCATCTCGTCGTGCGCGCGCACCGGCGTGAACGGCGTGGCGGACTTCGCTACATGCGCCACAATCGCATTGTGCACGCGCGGCAACGGCGGCATGATCCACGAATCCACAAAACCGGCGTCGGCATTGATCTGTTGTGCCGTGGTCGATTCAACGGCGGACGGCGCCGGCGCTATGGCCGGTGCCGCGTGCCGCGGTGTATGTGCAGGCTTGTCCGCGCGGGACTGAGCGTAGATGTTGCTGTGCAGGTGGTCGTACTCCTTCGGCAACAGCGACGCCCAAAACGAAAGCTCGGGTTCGGGCGTGAAATGTTCGGTCGCCGCCCCCTGCTGCGGCCGCTCGCACGTCGTCTCCGCCGAACTCCACAGCAGATGCCAACGCGCGTCAGGCGGCATGTGGAACTGGCGCGGCTTGCCGTCGCCGTTGACCACAATCGCCACGTCGAGCTCGTCGCTGGACAGCAGGCGCATCGTGAACGAGCGGATCGACGTGTCGAACCAGTCGCGCTCCATCGGAGTGGTGCCGTCGGGCAGCAACCACTGCACGCGGCTCGACGGCTTGAGCAGCCCCAGCTGGCTCAGCCGCGTGAAGAAGTCCTCGTGATGGTAGATGTCGAGCGACTTGCGGATCGCGATGAGTTTCGAGATCGCCTCCATGCGGTGGAACTCCGGCGTCTTCTCGTCCGAGACGAGCCACTCCCAGTCGAGCCAGGTGATGTCGTTGTCTTGGCAGTAGGCGTTGTTGTTGCCGTACTGCGAATTGTTGAACTCGTCGCCCGCAAGCATCATCGGCGTGCCGAGCGAAAGCAGCAGTGTGCCGAGCATGGTCATGCGCGTCCGTTCGCGGATCATCTGCACCCTGCGGTCGTCGGTGGGCCCTTCCACCCCGAAATTCGCGCAATAGTTGATGTTCGCGCCGTCGTTGTTGTGCTCGCCGTTCGCCTCGTTGTGCTTGTGTGCGTATTGGGTCAGATCGGCGAGCGTGAAGCCGTCGTGCGCGGTGATGAAGTTGATCGACGACGTGGCGCCGCGCCCCGGGTCGGTGGCGAACAGGTCCGCCGAACCGCACAGGCGCGTGGCCATCTCTTGCATGCCCACGCCCTCGTTGTCTCCATGGTCCACTTCGGTCACCCAGAAGCGGCGGGCGGTGTCGCGGAAGCGATCGTTCCACTCTGCGAACGGTGAAAGGAACTGGCCGGTGCGCCATCCTTGGTTACCCAAGTCCCACGGTTCCATGATGAGCTTCAAATTGCCGAGCATCGAATCGGAACGCAACGCGTACAGGAACGGGTGGTAGGGCGTGAAGGCGCCGTTGAGCCGCGCCAAGCTCACCGCCAGATCGAAGCGGAAGCCGTCGATGCCGATGCGCTTGGCCCAGTAGCTCAACGCGTCCACGGCGAACATGATGTTGTGCGTGTATGTGAAGTCGAGCGTATTGCCGCAGCCGGTCGTGTCTTCCAATTCGCCGGCGTTCTGCTGCTGGCGGCGGTAGAACGACAGGTTGTCAAGCCCACGCCAACACACGCTCGGGCCGGCGTTGCCGCCTTCGCACGTGTGGTTGAACACCACGTCCATGATCACTTCGAAGCCGGCCTCGTGCAACGCGCGCACCATCATGATCACCTCGTCGCGCACGGCGTCCGCGCCCAGCTTTTGCGCGGTTTGCGTGGCATATGATGGCTCGGGCGCGAAGAAGCTGAGCGTCGAATACCCCCAGTAATTCGGGCGGTCGTGCTCCTGCAAAAACACCTCGGGCTGCTTGGCCATGATCGGCAGCAGTTCGATCGAGGTGACGCCCAGACCCTGCAAATACGACAGCGTGGCCGGGTGCGCAAGGCCCGCGTACGTGCCGCGCAGTTCCTCGGGCAGCCAAGGCGCGTTCGCGGTGAACCCCTTCACATGCAGTTCATAGATTACCGTCTTGCTCCACGGCACATGCGGGTGCGAGGGGTCGGCGTCGTGCTTCGTCTCATCTCGGTCGTCGATTGCAATCGACATCGGCACTTTGCCCAACGAATCCAGCCGGTTCATCGCGCCCCACGCCGAGCCTTTCACATGGCCTTCGTCGTCGATCTCGCACTCGTACGCAAACGCGGCAGGGTCGAGGCACATCCTGCCCTCCACACCCTTCGCATAGGGGTCGATGAGGAACTTGTACGGGTTGAACCGCAGCCCATGTTTCGGGTCCCATGCACCTTGCGCACGGTAGCCGTAATGCATGCCGTTCCACGCCTTCGGCAGGTGCAGATACCACAGGCCGTAATTCGGCCCGTCCATACGGAACAGGGTCTCGCGCATACGCAATTCCCGCACCATGCGCATGCAGATCCTGTGCTGCTGCATCGCCTGGATGAACGACACACTGTCGACGTCATCGTGGATCCGCACGGCGTCGTTGTAAAACGCGCTCGGTGCGTCGAGCGACTCCAATACAGAGAACCAAAGCTGTTCCGCGGTCTCTGAGCGCGCCACCACGTCGGCGCCGCCGTCTTCGGTGAAAAACAGGCCCGGGCGCGTGGCGTAACGATGTAACTGAGGTAACTGCATGCCCACCATTGTAAAAGGGCGGACCCGGGCAGACAAAGCCTGTATTATTCGGCAATACGGTACGTTCTGCTGCTCAGACGCAGCCGAGCGCCGTCAGGTGCGCCTGCACCACGGCGAGCGCCGCGCCGGTCGCGTCCTGGTATTTGTCGCACAGACCGCGAATGATGCGCGGCGAGCCGCTGTAGTTCGGTATACGACGGGCGGCAGTGGGCCGCGCGGCGCTTATCTGCTGCAGCTGCGCGATCTCCGCGTCGTCGAGATAGCCTGCGATCGGCCCACACAAGACCACGTCCGCGTCGAACACCGTGTGCACGTTCGCAATGGCGTGGCCGAGCGATTCCAGCCATGCGCGCATGCGCTCGCGGTGGTGGATCTCGCCCTGCTCGAGCACGCCGAAGAAGCCTGGCAGGCTTTCGCCCTCTTCGGCAAGTCGGTTCGACGCGCAGTAGACGTTCAGGCAGCCGGTGGAACCGCATTCGCACTGCGGGCCGCCCGGCACGAGCTGCATGTGCTCGATCGCGCCGGTGTGCGGCGTGCCGTTCACGATCACCGAGCTGCCGATGTGGTTGCCAAGGAACAGGCAGACGGCGTCGTGCAGGTGCGGGCGCGCCCAATGTTCGGCGAGCGCGTAGGCGCAGTACCGCTCGGTGAACGTGACGGACGGAGCGATGTTTGCGCCGATGCGTTCGTAGTCGAGGCTGTTGGCGGCATTGATGTGCGCCGGCACGGTCAGGCCGGTGCCGAGGGGAGTCAGTCCGTTGGCGGAAAGGGCGTGTGCGAAGTCTTCGATGATATGCGCGGCGCGCTGGTAGAAGATGGCTTCGGCGCGTGCGGCGATCGTGGTGTGCCGCTGGTCCACGATCGCGCCGGAGAGATCGACGGCTATGCAGACGATTTCCGTGGAGCGGATGGTGACGCCGAGCGCCACATGCCGGCGCATGTTGAAGCTGTAGGTGGCGGGGCGGCGGCCACCGGTTGAGGCGCGCGGGGTGGTGCGCACCACGGTGCCGTTGTGTTCGAGTGCGCGCAGGGCGCTTGTCACTGTGGGCAGGCTCAGGCCGAGCTGGACGGCGATGTCTTGTTTGGTCAGCGGCGAGTGCGTGTAGAGCTGGCGTAGCACGCGCAGTTGGGTGGGGTTCGGCGGTGGGCTTGTGCGGCTGTTCGGCAGTGAAGTCATGGTGGGGTTCGGCGGTGGGCTCGACTGTGGGCTCGTCATGGTATCGAGCGTATCGGATACGCGCGCTTTTACAAAATCGGTTTTCAAAACTTTGGTAGGATTTGAAACTTTTGTAATGATGTTTTCTAAAAGTTGTCGCAGTAGCTCCGCTCTAATGGTGTGCGTGTTGGTATGAAAATACACAAAATGTTTCAAATGGACGACTGACAACAGTAAAACTGTCATAAAGGCTAACAAACTACTCGAAAAACGCACAGAAATGCACATTATGCGGCGACACCAGCAGGGGCTGACAGGCGCGGATTTTTACTGTAGATTGTGATGTGCCTCACGCGATATGTGGCCCTGTGGAACGCGGGGCGCGCGTGATGAAGTGCAGAAGTACAACTGCGTACCCGTACGCGACGAACATGGATTCGAGGAGGATCGCATGGCAGAAGCACGCAAGGACGATGCTCAGGCGAAGAAGGCCCCTGCCCAGAACGCACCCGAAGCAGCCCCTGTTGTGGACAAAGAGGCCGCGGCCGCAGCCGAGGTGGATGCCCTTGTGGTCAAGGCCCGCAAGGCATTGGAGGAATTCGAGAAGCTCGATCAGGAGACCGTGGACCGCATCGTGGCCAAGGCTTCGGTCGCCGCGTTGAACAAGCATCTGGTGCTCGCCAAGATGGCCGTGGATGAGACCGGCCGTGGCCTTGTGGAAGACAAGGCCACCAAGAACATCTTCGCGTGCGAGCATGTGACCAATTACATGGCCGGTCAGAAGACCGTCGGCATCATCCGCGAAGACGACGTGCTCGGCATCGACGAAGTCGCCGAGCCGGTCGGTGTGGTCGCCGGCGTCACGCCCGTCACCAACCCCACTTCTACGGCGATCTTCAAGTCGCTCATCTCGCTGAAGACCCGTTGCCCCATCATCTTCGGCTTCCACCCGTTCGCGCAGAAGTGCTCCGCGGAAGCGGCACGCATCGTGCGTGACGCCGCCGTTGAGGCAGGCGCTCCGGCGGACTGCATCCAGTGGATCGAGCACCCGTCGATCGAGGCGACCGGCGCGCTGATGAAGCACCCGGGCGTCGCCACGATCCTCGCGACCGGTGGCCCGGGCATGGTCAAGGCGGCCTACTCGTCCGGCAAGCCGGCCCTCGGTGTGGGCGCGGGCAATGCGCCGGCCTACGTGGACGCCAATGTGGACGTGCAGCGTGTGGCCAACGACCTCATCCTGTCGAAGCACTTCGATTACGGCATGATCTGCGCCACCGAGCAGGCGATCATCGCGCATAAGGACATCTACGCGCCGCTCGTCAAGGAGCTCAAGCGCCGCAAGGCCTACTTCGTCAACGACGAAGAGAAGGCCAAGCTCGAGCAGTACATGTTCGGCTGCACCGCGTACTCGGGCCAGACCCCGAAGCTCAACGCCGTCGTGCCGGGCAAGTCCCCGCAGTACATCGCGCACGAAGCCGGCTTCGAGATTCCCGAAGACGCCACAATCCTGGCCGCGGAATGCGCCGAGGTGGGTGAGAACGAGCCGCTGACCATGGAGAAGCTCGCGCCGGTGCACGCCGTGCTCAAGTTCAACGACCAGGAGCAGGGCTTCGAGATGTGCGAAGAGATGCTCAAGCATGGCGCGGGCCACACCGCAGCCATCCACACCAACAACGACGACCTGGTGCGTGAATACGGCCTGCGCATGCACGCATGCCGCATCATCTGGAACCAGCCGAGCTCGCTGGGCGGCATTGGTGACATCTACAACTCGATCGCCCCGTCGCTCACCCTAGGCTGCGGCTCGTACGGCGGCAACTCGGTGTCTGGCAACGTCCAGGCGATCAACCTGCTCAACATCAAGCGCATCGCTCGGAGGAACAACAACATGCAGTGGTTCAAGATCCCGGCAAAGACCTACTTCGAGCCGAACGCCATCAAGTACCTGCGTGACATGTACGGCATCGAACGCGCCGTGATCGTGTGTGACAAGGTCATGGAACAGCTCGGCATCGTCGACAAGGTCATCGACCAGCTGCGTGCGCGTTCCAACCGCGTCACCTTCCGCATCGTCGACTACGTCGAGCCCGAGCCGAGCGTCGAGACCGTTGAGCGCGGCGCCGCCATGATGCGCGACGAGTTCGAGCCCGACACGATCATCGCCGTCGGCGGCGGTTCGCCGATGGACGCCGCGAAGATCATGTGGCTGCTCTACGAGCACCCGGAAATCTCGTTCTCCGACGTGCGCGAGAAGTTCTTCGACATCCGCAAGCGCGCGTTCAAGATCCCGCCGCTCGGCAAGAAGGCCAAGCTCGTGTGCATCCCGACCTCGTCGGGTACCGGCTCCGAGGTCACGCCGTTCGCCGTGATCACCGACCACAAGACCGGCTACAAGTACCCGATCACCGATTACGCGCTCACGCCTTCGGTCGCGATTGTCGACCCAGTGCTCGCCCGCACGCAGCCGCGACGCTTGGCGTCCGACGCCGGCTTCGACGCCCTGACCCACTCGATGGAAGCCTATGTCTCGGTGTATGCGAACGACTTCACCGACGGCATGGCGCTGCATGCGGCCAAACTGATCTGGGACAACCTCGCGGAGTCCGTGAACAGCGAGCCTGGCCCGGCCAAGATCAAGGCACAGGAGAAGATGCACAACGCCGCCACCATGGCCGGCATGGCATTCGGCTCCGCGTTCCTGGGCATGTGCCACGCGATGGCGCACACGATCGGCGCCCTGTGCCACATTGCGCACGGCCGCACCAACTCGATCCTGCTGCCGTACGTGATCCGCTACAACGGCCAGGTGCCGCAGGAGCCCACCTCATGGCCGAAGTACAGCAAGTACATCGCGCCGGAGCGCTACCAGGAGCTCGCCAAGAACCTCGGCCTCAACCCGGGCAAGACCCCGGCCGAAGGCGTGGAGAACCTGGCCGCCGCCGTTGAGGATTACCGCGACAACAAGCTCGGCATGAACAAGAGCTTCCAGGATTGCGGTGTGGACGAGGATTACTTCTGGTCCATCCTCGAGCAGATCGGCATGCGCGCATACGAAGACCAGTGTGCGCCGGCGAATCCGCGCATCCCGCAGATCCAGGACATGATGGACATCGCGATCGCCGCCTACTACGGCGTCTCGATGGAGGAAGGCCACAAGATGCGCGTGGAGCGCGAAGGCCTCGCCGCCACCGAAGAGGCGTCGCAGCGCGTCTGAGCCATAGCTCATAAGCGCCTGTGACGTATGGGGCCCCGGAATCATTCCGGGGCCCACTTGTATATCGGTCATGCCGCATACGTCAGATAACGGCACAGATGATCAGCACAAAGCACAGCAGGCTCGCTATGGACTCGGTGATTCCAGTCGTCTTGGCGGGCATGCGTCGCACGCGGGCGACGAGCGGCATGGCCACAGCGCGCGCCAATAGCAGCGCGCCCGCCGCGCCAAGCCAAGGGCTCGCGGCGAATCCGGCCGTGCAGATGACGGCATGCCAGATCCATGAGGCGGTGAGGTAGGTCCATTTGCCGCGTTCCCGGATCATCGTTTTGACGAACAACACGGAACCGCCGAGCATGGCGGTATAGGCGAGGCTCAGCATGAGCGCAGGCTGTGCGAATGTGCCCTCGGGGAACCAGCTGTGCACCGACGGCAGCGTGTCACCATTGAGCTGCATGGCGGGGGTGACGTGTGCGCCGTACGGTTGCATGACGAGTGGCATTGCGCTCGACGCCAGCACAGCGCACGCATTGGCCCACAGCGAATGCTCACGACGCATCCATGCGCCGAGCATCGATCCGGCTGCGAGTGCAATATACAATGGCGCCCAACGCAGTACACCGGGGTGCAGCACCACGAACGGCATGCCGATGGCCCCGAGCGCGCCAAGATAGGTGAGTGTGGGGCACACGTAGCGTGTGCGGAAGCGCGATTTGAACCAACGCGCGGCGCTGAATTGCACGCAGTAGCAACAGGCCCATGCCACGGCCAACCAGCATGTGGTGACTGTGGGGCCGCAGGCGAACAGCGCGGACAGGGTGGGCATCAGGACGATCGCCCATGCGCCCGGCTCATTGGAGAGCCAGTCACGGCGTGACCTGAACCGCGGTGCGGTACGTGTGGCCGTCTTGGGTGCGGAAACCGGTTTTGGCGTAGGCGGCGTGCGGGGGCTCATGCTGTCTGCTTTGGTCATGCTGCCCAAGGGTAGGTAATTTTCGCGTGAACCGCCAGACCTTATATATGAATATGTGTAACCCCCTACCTATCTGGCCTCAGGCACGCACAATCCCACATGCCACCCGGATTTACCAACCTCCCAGCTACCACCGTCATGTAGCGTCCGAAATATCTTTGTGCTTTCGTGTTTTCGGACAGTTAGAGGTTGTAACTATCCGATTTATCGGCGGAACAACGTTTTTTCGGTCGCGAGGGGTGAGTAACTGTCTGAAATCACAGTGGGGATACGATTTTCCGGACGTAAGGCCATGGGGTACGTAGTATGCGTATCTGGCAGACGGTCGGGGAAAATGTGGATACGGGGCGTCCGACCACAGGGACCCGGATAGGTTGCCCGGGGAGGGCGGGGATGTTTACGGTCTGCGTATGAGAACGAACCACGAGTTGCTCCGAATGCACAGCCAGGCCCAACAAGGGCGCAGATGCATCGCAGCGGAAAGCCCACGGCAGGCACGGATGCTTTCGCGGCGGTACAGGGCCGGTGATCTCATACGCGTATATCCGGGCATGTATATGAGACCCGAGTACTGGAATGGGCTGACGCCCACGGAACGCGTGTGCCACCTCGTACGCTCACTGGCGCACAAGCATCCGGAATGGGTGTTTGCCGGCGAGCGCGCGGCATGCGTGCATGGATTGGAGGCGCCTTGGGTCGCTATGCGGCACATGGTGTACGTCATCGGGCCGTGTGCGGCGAGCACATCCGACTGCGATCAGCTGCAGCGGATTCGCGCCTATGGCATACAGCCCCACTGCGTTGATGGCATCAAGGTGACCGGGCTGGCCCGCACCGTCATAGACTGTGCGTGTGTGATGGATCCATGCGGCGCGGTGGCGGTATTGGACTCCGCGATCCGCAAGGGTCTGACAAAACAGGAGCTGTATGCGGAGTGCAACCGGCAGCACACCGATTGCGCCGCCGTGTTCCACCTGTTGCCGCATGCTGATCAGCGCAGCGAGAACGGCGGCGAATCCTACGCCAGGGCGGTGATGACCATGCGTCTTGGATTCGCCAAGCCACAGCAGCAGGTGGTGTTCGTCGATCCGCTCACCGGGCGCACATACCGTGTTGACTATTGTTGGCGGCTCGCCGATGGGGCTATCATTGTCGCGGAACTTGACGGCATGGAGAAATACACCAATCCGGGCATGACCAACGGCCATTCCATGCAGATTGTGGTCAACGAGGAAAAGCAGCGCGAGGACGGTCTGCGTCGGGCGGGAGTGAGCGTGATCGTGCGGTTCACGTTCGATGATGTGCTTCACGCGGAGCGGCTCGAACGCAAGTTGGCTGAAGCATGCGTGCCGAAAGCGGTGGCAGAGGCACGCGCGTAGAGGGCCGATCGGCACGGCGACACGCCCGAAGTTCAGCTGTACCGGGGGAGTGCTTAAATATAACAGTTGCCTGAAAAGGGCTCGCATATTGGAATCAAAAAAGCGAGCGCGGCACGGCAGGTCACGCAAGTGGCACGCCGCATGGCCGCGCACTGATGTGGAAAGCCGGGAGGCCTGTGCCTTTCGCGGCGTTCTGTGCCGGTGCCCATTAGCAGGTTAAGTTACAAGTCAACGAATCGCTAGAAAGGGCGGAAGGCAATGGCGGGACAGAAAATCCGCATCAGGCTTAAGTCCTATGACCATGAGGTCATCGACCAATCGGCGAAGAAGATCGTCGAAACGGTGACGAACGCGGGCGCAACTGTGGTTGGCCCGGTTCCGCTCCCGACTGAGAAGAACGTATACTGCGTTATCCGCTCTCCTCACAAGTACAAGGATTCTCGCGAGCATTTCGAGATGCGCACGCACAAGCGTCTCATCGACATTGTGGATCCCACCCCCAAGGCTGTGGACTCCCTGATGCATATTGATCTGCCCGCAGATGTCAACATCGAGATCAAGCTGTAAGGGAGGAGGAGACCGCTATGTCACAGAACACGAATCGCACCGCTTTGCTCGGCAAGAAGCTCGGCATGTCGCAGGTGTGGGATGAAAACGGCTTCTTCGTCCCCGTCACCCTCGTCGACGTGTCCACCAACGTGGTCACCGCTGTGAAGAACGAGGAAACCGACGGCTACAAGGCCGTGCAGCTCGGCTACGGCCAGGTGGACCCGCGTAAGGTCACCAAGCCGATGCAGGGCCACTTCGCCAAGGCCGGCGTGACCCCGCGCCGTCACCTCGCCGAAGTGCGCACCGAGAACGTTGAGGATTTCCAGCCGGGCCAGGAACTGACCGCTGAGCTGTTCCCCGAAGGCACCCAGGTCGACGTGACCGGCACCACCAAGGGCAAGGGCTTCGCTGGCACCATCAAGCGCTGGGGCTTCAGGTCCTACCGCCGTACCCACGGTTCTCACAAGAACGAACGCCGTCCCGGTTCGGTCGGCGCATGCGCGACTCCGAGCCGTATCCTCAAGGGCAAGCGCATGGCTGGCCGCATGGGCCACGCCACCAACACCGTGCTGAACCTCACCGTCGTTTCCTCCGACGTTGAGAACGGCGTCATCGCCATCAAGGGAGCCATCCCCGGCCCCAAGGGCGGTATTGTGCTCGTCCGTTCTGCAGTGAAGGGAGCCTGATAAATCATGGCAAACGTTACTCTGAACGTCACCGACAACAAGGGCCAGGCTGCTGGCTCCATCGAAGCGCCGGCTGATTTCTTCGGCTTCTCCGCTGAAGAAGTGCAGGCCCACGTGCCGATGATCCATCAGGTGGTTGTGGCCCAGCTCGCCGCAGCTCGTCAGGGCACCCACGCGGTCAAGAACCGCGCCAAGGTCTCCGGCGGCGGCCGCAAGCCGTGGAAGCAGAAGGGCACCGGTCGCGCTCGTCAGGGCTCGATCCGCGCTCCGCAGTGGTACCATGGCGGCGTTGTGCACGGCCCGGTCCCGCGTGACTACAGCCAGCGCACCCCCAAGAAGATGAAGGCCGCGGCACTCAAGTATGTGCTCTCCGATCGCGTGAACAACGGTCGCGTGGCAGTGGTCGACTTCGGCATCACCGAACCTTCGACCAAGGCCGCCCTCGCCGCTCTGAACCCGATCGTGGCCGACAACTTCACCACCGTTGTGCTGTCCCGCGACAACATCAACGAATGGCTCTCGGTCCGCAACATTCCGACTGTTCACCCGATCTTCGCCGATCAGCTCAACACCTACGACGTGGTTACCGCGCAGTACGTGGTGTTCTCGAAGGAAGGCTACGAAGCGTTCCTCGAGGCGAAGAAGCCGGCAGAAAAGGAGGCCTGATTTTCATGGTCGCAGTTCACAAGCCAGCTCATGACATCATCCTCAAGCCCGTTGTCTCCGAGAAGAGCTACGCCCTGTCCGATATGGGCCAGTACACCTTCGTGGTGGCCCCGAACGCGAACAAGGTGCAGATCAAGCAGGCAATCGAGGAGATCTTCAAGGTCAAGGTGACGAACGTCAACACCCTCAACCGTGCAGGCAAGCGCACGCGCACCCGCACCGGTTACGGCCGCCGCGCCAACGAGAAGCGCGCAATCGTGACCGTGGCTGAGGGCCAGTCGATCGACATCTTCGGTAACTGAAGGTTAGCCGAGAAAAGTTAAAGGAAGAACTAGATTATGGCTATCCGCGTTTATAAGCCGACGACTCCGGGCCGCCGCAACGCGTCCGTGTCGGATTTCTCCGATCTCACGCGCTCCACGCCTGAGAAGTCGCTCGTACGCAAGAAAAGCAAGACTGGCGGCCGCAACTCTTACGGCCGTATGACCTCCCGCCATCGCGGCGGTGGCCATAAGCGCCAGTACCGTCTCATCGACTTCCGTCGTTGGGACAAGGACGGCGTGCCGGCGCGCGTCGCCGAGATCGAATACGATCCGAACCGTTCCGCCCGCATCGCCCTGCTCAACTACGCAGACGGTGAGAAGCGCTACATCATCGCCCCGGAAGGCATCAAGCAGGGCGACCTGATTGAGACCGGCCCGAAGGCCGACATCAAGCCGGGCAACAACCTGCCGCTGCGCAACATCCCGACCGGTACCGTGGTGCACGCGATCGAACTCCGCCCGCTCGGCGGCGCGAAGATCGCCCGCTCCGCTGGTGCGGCCGTGCAGCTCGTTGCCAAGGACGGCGCCTACGCCCAGCTGCGTATGCCGTCTGGCGAAATCCGCAACGTGGACGCCCGCTGCCGTGCAACGGTCGGTGAGGTCGGCAACTCCGACCACGCCAACATCTCGCTCGGCAAGGCCGGTCGTGCACGCTGGCTCGGCAAGCGCCCGATCACCCGTGGTGAATCCATGAACCCGGTCGACCACCCGCACGGCGGTCGTACCCGCGGTGGCAAGCCGCCGGTCTCCCCGTGGGGCAAGGGCGAGGTTCGTACTCGCCGTCCGAAGAAGGCTTCGAACAAGATGATTGTTCGCCGCCGTCCTAATGGCAAGAACCGCAAGTAAGGGAGTGTCGAGTAGATGACTCGTAGCATCAAGAAGGGCCCCTTCGTCGACGCCCACCTGCAGAAGAAAGTCGACGAGCAGAACGAGAAGGGTACGCACAACGTCATCAAGACGTGGTCGCGCCGTTCGATGATCACCCCTGATTTCATCGGACACACCTTCGCAGTCCACGATGGCCGCAAGCATGTGCCGGTGTTCGTCACCGAAGCCATGGTCGGTCACAAGCTCGGTGAGTTCGCCCCCACGCGTACCTTCAAGGGCCACGTGAAGGACGACAAGAAGTCGCGCCGTTAATAGTAGGAGAGTAAAGACACATGGAAGCTAAAGCAATCGCACGTCACGTCCGCGTGACGCCGCGCAAGGCTCGCCGCATGGTCGACCTCATCCGAGGCAAGAAGGCGACCGATGCAATCACCATCCTCAAGTTCGCCCCTCAGGCCGCTGCACTGCCCGTGCTCAAGGTCCTGGAGAGCGCCATCGCCAACGAGCGCGTCAAGGCCGACAAGGCCGGCGAGCCGTTCCGCGAGAACGACCTGTACATCAAGGAGACCTATGTGGATGAGGGCGTGACGCTCAAGCGTTTCCGTGCTCGTGCACAGGGCCGTGCCGCTCGTATCAACAAGCGTACGAGCCACATCACGGTCGTTGTCGCCACCAAGGAAGGAGCCCGCTAAAGATGGGTCAGAAGATTAATCCCTTTGGCTATCGCCTGGGCATTACTGAGGACCATCGTTCGAAGTGGTTCTCCGATTCCAACAAGGCCGGCGAACGCTACCGCGATTTCGTGCTTGAAGACGACGCCATCCGCAAGGAGATGACGAAGGATCTCGAGCGCGCAGGCGTGTCCCGCATCATCATTGAGCGTACCCGTGACCGCGTGCGTGTGGACATCCACACCGCCCGCCCGGGCATCGTGATCGGCCGCCGTGGCGCCGAAGCCGAGCGCGTTCGCGCGAAGCTCGAGAAGCTCACCGGCAAGCAGGTCCAGCTCAACATCTTCGAAGTCAAGAACCCGGCGATCGACGCCCAGCTCGTCGCCCAGGGCATCGCCGAGCAGCTTACGAACCGCGTGACCTTCCGCCGCGCGATGCGTAAGGCTCAGCAGGATGCCATGCGCGCTGGCGCCAAGGGTATCCGCATCAAGCTCTCCGGCCGTCTCGGCGGCGCCGAGATGAGCCGCTCCGAGTTCTATCGCGAAGGCCGCGTCCCGCTGCAGACCCTCCGCGCTCTCATCGATTACGGTTTCTTCGAGGCCAAGACCACCTACGGTCGCATCGGTGTCAAGGTGTGGATCTACAAGGGCGACATGACCGAGCGCGAGTTCGAAGAGCTTCAGGCGCAGCAGGGCAACAACCGTGGTGGCCGCCGCGGCGATCGCCGTCCGCGCCGTGGCCAGCGCGGTGCTCAGCGCGGCAACCAGCAGAACCAGGTGAAGACCGGTGCCGACCAGCCGATCGAGGCCGAGGTCGCTTCCGACGCCACCGCTGCACCGTCTTCGGAAACTAAGGAGTGAGCTGAAGATGCTTATCCCAAAGAGGACAAAATATCGTAAGCAGCACCGTCCGGACCGCCACGGCATGTCCAAGGGCGGCAACGAGATCAACTTCGGTGATTTCGCCATCCAGGCCATGGCTCCGGCATATGTGACCAACCGTCAGATCGAGGCCGCCCGTATTGCCATGACGCGCTACATCAAGCGTGGCGGCAAGGTGTGGATCACGATCTTCCCGGATCGCCCGCTGACCAAGCACCCCCTCGGCGCCCGAATGGGTTCCGGTAAGGGCACCCCGGAATTCTGGATCGCCAATGTGCATCCGGGCCGCGTGATGTTCGAAATCGGTGGCGTGTCTGAGGATGTCGCTCGTGAGGCACTGCGCCGCGCAATCGACAAACTCCCTATGAAGTGCCGTGTTATTGCACGTGAAGGCGGTGACATCTGATGGCAGTCGGATCTACTGAATACACCATCCAGAACCTCAACGAGAAGACCAACGAAGAGATCGAAGGTTTCCTCAAGAAGTCCAAGGAAGAGCTGTTCAACCTGCGCTTCCAGCATGCGACCGGTCAGCTTGACAACACGGCCCGCCTCAAGGCTGTCAAGCGTGACATCGCCAGGATGTACACTGTTCTGCGTGAACGCGAGCTCGGCATCAGCCAGGCTCCGGCGGCAACCGAAACGAAAGCTGAGGAGAAGTAATGGCGCAAGAGCGTAACTCCCGCAAGGTTCGTCGCGGTTATGTCGTGTCCGATAAGATGGACAAGACCATTTCCGTGGAACTCGAACTTCGTACGACCCACCCGCTGTATGGCAAGGTCGTTCGTTCAACCCGCACGGTCAAGGCTCATGACGAACACAATGACGCTCACGTTGGCGACCTCGTGAGTATCATGGAGACTCGTCCACTGAGCAAGACCAAGCGTTGGCGTCTCGATACCATCATCGAGCGCGCTAAGTAATTAAGTTCGGCAAGGCTCGCTGGCTCACCCGGTACGTCCCCGTCCGCGGGACGTACCGGGTGATCAGGGAGAACCGGCTCGGCTAAGGAGAATCAATGATTCAGCAGGAAACGCGGCTTCATGTCGCCGACAACACGGGTGCCAAGGAACTCCTCTGCATCCGAGTGCTCGGCGGATCGAAGCGACGCTATGCCGGCATTGGCGACGTGATCGTCGCCTCCGTTAAGGACGCAATCCCTAACGGGTCGGTCAAGAAAGGCGACGTCGTCAAGGCAGTCGTCGTCCGTACAGTCAAGGAACGCCGTCGTGCAGACGGCTCCTACATCAAGTTCGACGAGAACGCTGCGGTTATTCTCGGCTCCGGCCGCGAACCGAAGGGCACTCGTATCTTCGGACCGGTTGGTCGTGAACTGCGTGACAAGCGCTTCATGCGTATCGTGTCCCTCGCCCCGGAGGTGATCTGAGATGGTAGCCAAGATCAAAAGCGGCGACCTAGTCAAGGTCATTCGCGGCAAGGATCGCGGTAAGGAAGGCACCGTCAAGCGCGTGCTCAAGGACGATCGGCTGATCGTCGAGGGCGTGCAGATGGTCAAGAAGCACGTGCGTGCAACGCAGCAGGGCCAGCAGTCCGGCATCGTCTCCGTCGAGGCGCCGATCCATCGCTCCAACGTGATGCTGATCGACCCGGAGACCAAGCAGCCGACTCGCGTTGGCGTTGTGATCAAGGAAGAGGCCCGCGACGGCAAGGTGAAGACCGTGCGCGTGCGCGTGGCCAAGAAGTCTGGAAAGGAGCTGGCATGAGCGAAGAAATCGTGAGCGAAGAGCTCGTCGTCGAAGCACCTCAGACTCCGCGCCTGAAGCAGGAGTACAAGGACGTCATCGTCCCTGAACTCGAGAAGGAATTCAAGCACGACAACCCGATGCAGATCCCCCGCATCGAGAAGGTTGTCGTGTCCATGGGCGTCGGCGCTGCGGCCCGCGACTCGAAGCTCATCGAGGGCGCTGTGCGCGATCTGACCGCAATCACCGGCCAGAAGCCGAAGATTACCAAGGCGAAGAAGTCCGTCGCGCAGTTCCATCTGCGTGAAGGCCAGGCCATCGGCGCGTACGTCACCCTGCGTGGCGACCGCATGTGGGAGTTCCTCGATCGTCTTCTCACGCTGGCGCTGCCGCGTATCCGCGATTTCCGCGGCATCAACGGCCACCAGTTCGACGGTCAGGGCAACTACAACTTCGGTCTGACCGAACAGTCCATGTTCCACGAGATCGATCCGGATTCGATCGATCACCAGCGCGGTATGGACATCACCGTTGTGACCAGCACCAAGGATGACGATGAGGCCTATGCTCTGCTCAAGGCCCTCGGATTCCCATTCAAGGAGAACTGAAATGGCAAAAACGTGTCTTAAGGTCAAGGCGCTGCGCAAGCCGAAGTTCAAGGTGCGCGCATACACCCGTTGCATGGTCTGCGGCCGTCCTCATTCCGTGTACCGCAAGTTCGGTCTGTGCCGTATCTGCCTTCGCGAGAAGGCGCACCGCGGCGAGCTGCCAGGCGTTACGAAGTCCAGTTGGTAAATATCGACGCTGAAGGTCCGCGGCTCATGTGGAACCAGGTTCCACAGGGCGGCGGAAACCACGGCGAGAAAGGGCGTTAGCCCAAATGACAATGACAGATCCAATCGCAGATATGCTTACGCGTCTGCGTAATGCGAGCGCGGCAAAGCACGAGACCGTGGATATGCCGTACTCCAAATTCAAGAAGAACATCGCTGAGATCCTGAAGCGCGAAGGCTACATTGCCGACTACACCGCCAAGGAAGCCCGCGTCGGCCAGACCCTTGAGGTCACCCTCAAGTACGGCCCGAACGGCGAGCGTTCCATTCAGGGCA
This sequence comes from Bifidobacterium pseudolongum subsp. pseudolongum DSM 20099, assembly GCF_000771225.1. GTDB lineage: Bacteria > Actinomycetota > Actinomycetes > Actinomycetales > Bifidobacteriaceae > Bifidobacterium > Bifidobacterium pseudolongum. The sequence continues at coordinate 404,871 of NZ_JDTZ01000002.1, read as the reverse complement.
TCAAGCGCATCTCGAAGCCCGGCCTTCGCCGTTACGCGAAGTCCGACGCGCTTCCGATGCCGCTTGGCGGCCTCGGTATCGCCATCATCTCGACCAGCTCGGGACTGATGACCCAGAAGGAATGCCTCGACCGAGGCATCGGTGGCGAAATCGTCGCCTACGTTTGGTGAGAAAGGAGAGCTGAACATGGCATCGCATATTGGTAAGCTCCCGATCACCATTCCGGCGGGCGTCGAAGTCACAATCAATGGTCAGGAGTTCTCGGTCAAGGGACCGAAGGGCACTGATTCCTACACCATCCCTGAAGGCATCACCGCCAAGGTCGAAGGCAACGAGCTCATCGTGAGCGCCAACGACGACCTGCGTCCGACGCGCGCGAAGCACGGCCTGGCCCGCTCGATCATGGCTTCCATGGTCAAGGGCGTGCACGAAGGCTATACCAAGAGCCTTGACATCGTGGGCACTGGTTACCGCGCCCAGATGAAGGGCAAGGGCATCGAGTTCTCGCTTGGTTACTCCCACACGATCACTGTGGAACCGCCGGAAGGCATCGAGTTCGAACTGCCGAACCCGAATCAGGTAATCGTCAAGGGCACCGACAAGCAGGCCGTTGGCCAGGCTGCCGCGAACATCCGCAAGCTCCGCGCTCCAGAACCCTACAAGGGCAAGGGCATCAAGTACACGGATGAGCAGATCCGCCGCAAGGCTGGAAAGGCTGGTAAGTGATATGAGCGTTAAGATTTTCGGTAAAGGCAAGAAGGTTGCGCTGAAGCGTCGCCACGCTCGTATCCGTAAGCGCATCAACGGCACCGCCGAGCTCCCGCGCCTGGTGGTCACCCGTTCCAACCGTCATATGGTTGCCCAGATCGTCGACGACACCGTCGGCAAGACCTTGGTGAGCGAATCCACGCTGATGAGCGATTTCGCTGACTTCCAGGGCACCAAGACCGAAGCGGCCAAGCAGGTCGGCCTCCTGATCGCCAAGAAGGCTCAGGAAGCGGGCATCACCGCCGTTGTCTTCGATCGTGGCGGCAACCAGTACCATGGTCGCGTCGCAGCTGTTGCTGATGGCGCCCGCGAGGGAGGTCTTGCACTGTGAGCGACAACGAAAAGGAAACCCAAGTGGCTGAAGAGACTCAGAACACTCAGGCTACCGCCGAGTCCAACAACGAGGACCGCAAGAACAACCGTCGTGGCCAGCGTGGCGAAGGCCGCCGTGGCGAGCGTCGCAACCGTCGTGAGGAAAACCGCGGCGATGAGATGCTCGACCGTGTGGTGACCATCAACCGCGTGTCCAAGACCCACAAGGGCGGCCGTACGTTCAGCTTCGCGGCTCTCGTCGTGGTCGGTGACGGCAACGGCACCGTCGGCGTGGGCTATGGCAAGTCCCGTGAGGTCCCGGCGGCAATCGCCAAGGGCCAGCTGGACGCCAAGAAGCACCTGTTCAACGTTCCGCGCATCCGCGGCACCGTGACCCACCCGGTCATCGGCCACGACCACGCAGGCACCGTCCTGCTGCGCCCGGCCGCTCCCGGCACCGGCGTCATCGCCGGCGGTGCGGTCCGCGCCGTCATGGAATGCGCTGGCATTACCGACGTCCTGACCAAGTCGATGGGCTCCGCGACCGCCGTCAACGTGGTTCGCGCCACCGTCGATGCGCTCAAGCAGCTCGAGGACCCTGAGGAGATCGCGGCTCGCCGTGGCCTCTCCGTCCAGGAAGTCACCCCGGACGCCCTGCTGCGCGCACGCGCCGCAGGAATCGCCGAGGCCCGCAAGGCTCGCGAAGAGGCTCAGGCCAAGGCCGCCGCAAAGGATGGTGAGTGATGGCTAATCTGAAGATTACGCTTGTGCACGGCATGTGCCGTACCAATCAGAAGCAGCGCGCTACCGCGCAGTCGCTTGGCCTTCGCAAGATCGGCCAGACGGTTGAGCGTGAAGACAATTCAACGACCCGCGGCATGATCAATGTCGTGCGTCATCTGGTCAAGGTCGAGGAGGCTGAGTGATCATGGCAGAAGAAGAGACCACGATCCTGCAGATGCATGATCTCCGCCCGGCACCTGGCGCCAAGAAGGCCCGCACCCGCGTTGGCCGTGGTGAAGGTTCCAAGGGCAAGACCTCGGGCCGCGGCGACAAGGGCACCAAGAAGCGCTACCAGGTCCGCCCGGGCTTCGAAGGCGGTCAGCTCCCGCTGTACATGCGCCTTCCGAAGCTCCGTGGCTTCCGTAGCCCCTTCAAGAAGGAATACCAGGTCGTCAACATCGCGACCCTCGCCGAGCTGTTCCCGCAGGGCGGCGAAATCTCGGTCGCTGATCTGGTGGCCAAGGGCGCTGTGCGCGCCAACCGCCCGGTCAAGGTCCTCGGCGAAGGCGAGACCACCGTTGCGTTCACCCTCAAGGGTGTGAAGGCTTCGGCGTCCGCCAAGACGAAGATCGAAGCGGCCGGCGGCTCCATCAGCGAAGACTGATATGCAGTGAGGGCCGGAACACCGGCAGCTTGACCCCAAGCCGCCGTCGGCCCAACCAGACCCCCTCCGCCATGCAGTGTGGAGGGGGTCTTTTTTTTTATAGTTCCGCATCGATCGACTCACACCTCTGTGATGACTCGCGGAGAATGTGCGGAAATTCTATAGATTTCCATGCAACGGTGCGCATGGTAGATACGATGGGCTAAACTCAACGGTTAGAGTGTGTTTGTTATCCGTGTAATGCATGCGAATCAGTTAATTATGGGAGGGAACCCAAGGTGAGGACACTTATCCAGGCCTTTCGGACCAAGGAACTGAGGAACAAAATCCTCTTCGTCCTTGGCATGATCATCATTTACCGAATCGGCTCGTACATTCCGGCGCCAGGCGTCGACGAAACCGTCGTCAACAACTGCGTGACACAGATGAGCGGCAACTCCGAGAACTTCATCGGTCTGGTGAACCTGTTCTCCGGTGGCGCCATGCTGCAGCTGTCGATCTTCGCACTCGGTGTGATGCCGTACATCACCGCATCCATCGTGATCCAGCTGCTGCGTGTGGTGATTCCGCGCTTCGAGGCCCTGCACAAGGAAGGCCAGTCTGGCGAGGCGAAGCTCACCCAGTACACGCGTTACCTGACCATCGGCCTGGCCTTACTGCAGTCGTCCACGATCGTCGTGACCGCCAAGTCGGGCGCGCTGTTCAACTACCAGTGCTCGGGCATCATCCCGAACGACGACGTGTGGACCCTGATCGTCATGGTCCTCGTCATGACCGGCGGCACCGGCCTGATCATGTGGATGGCCGAGCTCATCACCGAAAAGGGCATTGGCCAGGGCATGTCAATCCTCATCTTCCTCTCCATCTGCTCCGGCTTCCTGCCGCAGCTATGGAACATCGGCTGGGGCACCAACGGCACCGACGGCAACTGGGCCAAGTTCGGCATCGTCACCGGCGTGCTGCTTGCGATCATGATCTTCGTCAACTATGTGGAACTCTCCCAGCGCCGTATCCCGGTGCAGTACACGCGCCGCATGATCGGCCGCAAGATGTACGGCGGATCCTCCACCTATCTGCCACTCAAGATCAATATGAGCGGCGTCATCCCGCCGATTTTCGCCTCGTCGATCCTGGCGATCCCCACGCTGATCTCGCAGTTCGGCAATGCCGAATCCGGCTGGGTGCAGTGGATCAACACGAATCTGGCCAATACCACCTCCGTGTGGTACATCTGCCTGTACGCCCTCATGATCGTGTTCTTCACGTTCTTCTACACCGAGATCACGTTCAACACCGATGAGACGGCGGACAACATGAAGCAGTATGGCGGTTTCATTCCCGGCATCCGCGCCGGCAACGCCACTGCCCGCTACCTGAAGTACGTCATCAACCGCTTGAACACCGTCGGCGCGGTCTACCTGCTCTTTGTGGCGCTGCTGCCGACTGTGCTCATCATGGCGCTCAACCTGAACGCGAATCTGCCGTTCGGTGGCACCACCATCCTGATCATCGCCGGCGTCGGCCTCGACACGCTGCGCCAGGCGAAGGCTCAAACCGAGCAGTACCAGTACGCTGGCTTCCTGTTCGACAACACGAGCCATATCGAAGGCAAGTGAGTATACCGTGGCCGGTGGTGCAAACCACCGGCCACGTATGCATATTCACCCAGCACCGGGCATCCGCGCCGGTATTGACCAAGTATGAAAGGACGATTCATGCGACTGCTGATCATGGGCCCCCAAGGTGTGGGCAAGGGTACGCAGGCTGCTCTGCTGAGCACGCACTACGACATTCCGGCCATCTCGACCGGCGACATCTTCCGCTTCAACATCAAGAACAAGACCCCGCTCGGCCTTGAGGCGCTCTCGTACACCGACAAGGGCGAACTCGTGCCCGACGAGCTGACGAACTCCATCGTCAAGGACCGCCTTGCGCAGGACGACGCCGCCAACGGCTGGATCCTCGATGGCTACCCGCGCAACGCTTCGCAGGTCGAGGCGCTCGACGCGATGCTCGAAGAGCTCGGTCAGCATCTCGACGCCGTGGTGGCGCTCGAAGCGAGCCGCGACGTGCTGCTCGAGCGCATGGAGAAGCGCGCCAAGGAGCAGGGCCGCTCCGACGACACGCCGGAAGTGATCGCCAAGCGTCTGGAGACCTATGAGAAGGAGACCGCCCCGCTGCTGGACATCTACAAGCAGCGCGGACTGCTCATCAGCGTGAACGGCGTGGGAGAGATCGACGAGATCAGCAACGCGATCATCGCCAAGCTCGACGCCAACGTGCAGGCGCGCTGACCTGCGCGACGGCAGCCTTTCCTCATTGTTGGGCCGGCGCGATCCCACAGGGCGCGCCGGCCCAACACATAAGGAATAGGGGTGCGCGCGGAGCGGTTATGCGTGGCGGGTGCGTATTACGACACGCCGAGTTTTGTTTGGCAGTGATTTCGTGTATTCTTGCAATTTGGTGTGTCTTCGGACACAGCAGTAATACAACCGAGGAACGGAACCAGAACCTATGGCAAAAGACGGTGTGATTGAAGTCGAAGGACGAGTAGTCGAGGCATTGCCAAACGCAATGTTCCGAGTCGAACTTGAGAACAAGCATATCGTGCTTGCCACCATTTCCGGCAAAATGCGCAAGAACTACATCCGTATCTTGCCGCAGGACCGCGTGGTGCTCGAGATGAGCCCGTACGATCTCAACCGTGGTCGTATTACGTACCGATACAAGTAAGGTACAACCAAAGTAAGGAACAACCATGAAGGTTAGCCCAAGTGTGAAGAGGATCTGCGAAAACTGCCGCGTGATCCGTCGCCACGGCCGCGTCATGGTGATTTGCACCAACCCGCGTCACAAGCAGCGTCAGGGCTGAGCAGATACCAGCGGCACAACAATCCAGGCACTAAGTCACAACCCCGCATGGGGCTGAACCCCGGGAACACAGGCCCGGGCCGGGAAACCGGGAGACTCGGTGCAAGACCTGTGTGAAACAGAAGGAATCGCAATGGCACGTCTTGCCGGAGTCGACATCCCCAATGACAAGCGCATCGAGATCGCGCTCACCTACATCTTCGGTGTAGGCCGCACTCGTGCGAAGGAAACCCTTGAAGCCACCGGCATCAACCCGGACACCCGCGTCAAGGACCTGACGGATGAGCAGCTCATCACGCTGCGTGATTACCTCGAGTCCAACTACAAGATCGAGGGCGACCTGCGTCGTGAGATCGACGCGGACATCCGTCGTAAGATTCAGATCAACTGCTACCAGGGCATGCGTCACCGTAAGGGACTCCCAGTGCGCGGACAGCGCACCAAGACCAACGCGCGTACCCGCAAGGGACCGAAGCGTACGGTCGCTGGAAAGAAGAAGGCCACCAAGTAATAGGTGAGTCCTCAGCTGCGGCCACGGCGACCACCATCGCCGCAGCAACAAACAAGAGTTCGTTACAAGGAAACGAGGGTCAATGGCAGCTCAAAAGCAGGCCGCGCGCAAGACTCGTCGCCGCGATCGCAAGTCGATCCCGGTCGGTCAGGCGCACATCAAGTCAACGTTTAACAACACCATCATTTCGATCACCGATCCTTCGGGCGCAGTCGTGTCCTGGGCTTCCGGTGGCGACGTCGGTTTCAAGGGCTCCCGCAAGTCCACGCCGTACGCTGCAGGCATGGCAGCTGAATCCGCGGCCCGCAAGGCCATGGAACACGGCGTCAAGAAGGTTGACGTCTTCGTCAAGGGCCCGGGTTCCGGCCGTGAGACCGCCATCCGTTCCCTGCAGTCCGCGGGCCTCGAAGTCGGTTCCATCACCGATGTGACCCCACAAGCGTTCAACGGCGTTCGTCCCCCGAAGCGTCGTCGCGTCTGAGCACTAGACAATCCCATCCATCCAAAGCCGCTTGAGACCGGTGAGTGCACCACCGGCCGAAGCTGAAAGGATAACCACAGTGCTTATCGCACAGCGTCCGACACTTACCGAGGAATCCCTGAACCCTCAGCGTTCCCGTTTCATCATCGAGCCTCTCGAACCTGGGTTCGGCTATACGCTTGGCAATTCGCTGCGCCGCACCCTCCTGAGCTCGATTCCGGGAGCGGCTGTGACTTCGGTGCGTATCTCCGGCGCCCTGCATGAGTTCACCACTCTGCCGGGTGTGGAAGAAGACGTCACTGAAATTCTGCTGAACATCAAGGGCATCGTGCTCACCAGCGAATACGATGAGCCGGTTGTCATGTATCTGCGCAAGAGCGGCAAGGGTGAGGCCACCGCGGGGGACATCACCCCGCCGGCCGGCGTGACCATCGCCAACCCGCAGATGCATATCGCAACGCTCGCCGATGACGGCGAACTCGAGATCGAGTTCACCGTTGAGCGCGGCCGCGGTTATGTGCCTGCCCAGATGAACAAGCAGGATGGCGATGAAATCGGCCGCATCCCGGTCGATTCCATCTATTCCCCAGTGCTCAAGGTGAGCTACAAGGTCGAAGCCACGCGCGTGGAACAGCGCACCGACTTCGATCGGCTCATCCTGGACGTGGAGACCAAGCCCGCCATCTCCCCGCGTGATGCCATGGCGTCCGCAGGATCGACGCTTGTCGAGCTCTTCGGCCTGTGCCGCGAGCTCAACACCCAGGCAGAGGGCGTCGAAGTCGGCCCGGCACCAGTTGTCGAAGAGGCCGATCCGGAGATGTCCGTTCCGATCGAGGACCTCAACCTCACGCAGCGCAGCTACAACTGCCTCAAGCGCGAGGGCATCCACACGGTCGGCGAGCTGGTCAACCACACGGAGCAGGATCTGCTCGACATCCGTAATTTCGGCATGAAGTCCATCGATGAGGTCAAAGAGAAGCTGCAGTCCCTCGGGCTTGCGCTCAAGGCCTCGCCGCTCGGCTTCGACGCCACCAATCTCGAAGGCGGCACGTTCTTCTCGCCAGAAGACGAGTAAACCACCTTCGACACAACCGCTTCGACGGTCTCGGATGTTCGGGCTCATGCCCACCTGAGCCGGCGGGGCAATCAAGGAGAAACCAATGCCAACACCTAAGAAAGGCCCACGTCTGGCTTCCAGCCCGGCACATGAGCGCCTGATGCTCGCGAATATGGCCACGAGCCTGTTCATGCACGGCCGCATCACCACTACGCTGCCGAAGGCCAAGCGCCTTCGCCCGCTGGCCGAGCGCCTGATCACCTTCGCCAAGCGCGGTGACCTGCACTCCCGCCGCCGCGTGATGCGCGTGATTCGCAACAAGTCCGTGGTGCACAAGCTGTTCACGCAGATCGCAGAGCAGATGGAGCAGCGCGAAGGCGGCTACACCCGCATCGTCAAGATCGCTCCGCGCAAGGGCGATTCGGCGCCTGCGGCGATCATCGAGCTCGTCACCGAGCCGGTGAGCCCCAAGAAGGCCGTCGTCAAGGAAGCAGAGGCAGCCACCAAGGTTGCCGCAGACCAGGCTCCGGTCGAGGCTGAAGCCAACGAAGCCGAACAGGCTGAGTGAGTCTGACCACAGACTGCGCAGGGCTGGAATCCGCAAGGGTTCCAGCCCTGTTCGTTTCTCCGCCGTGCGCCGCAGTAGCGCGCCGTTGCTAGACTCGTGCACCATGGTTCGTCTGCGTATAGATCTGGGTTACGACGGGTTCTCATTCAACGGCTGGGCCGCTCAGCCTGGCAAACGCACGGTGCAGGGGGAAGTCGAAGCCGCGTTGGAGCGCGTGCTATGCGGCATGCGGCCGGACGGTGCCGCGCAAGCGGACGGGCGCACGCCACTGCCTCATCTTGTGGTGGCCGGCCGTACCGATGCGGGCGTGCACGCCGCGCATCAGGTGTGCCATGTCGACGTGACCGAGGCGCAGCTCGCGCGCTGTGTCGGCCACATGCGCACCGAGCCGGTACGGGCGCTCGAATTGCGGCTGCAGCGCATGATGCCCGGCGATATCGCGATCCACCGCGTCTCCGTCGCGCCGGCAGGCTTTGACGCGCGCTTCTCCGCGCTCGAGCGCACGTACGTCTACCGCATCTGCGACGACCCCAGCGCATGGGACCCGCGCCAGCAGAGCTATGTGTGGCTCACTGACCAGCGGCTCGACGAATCCGCGATGAACGAGGCCGCCGCGTGCACGATCGGACTGCACGATTTCGGCTCGTTCGCCATTGCCAATCCCGGTGGCACCACAATCCGCGACGTCAAAACCGCGTATTGGAGCCGTGTGCCCACGCGCCCGCTCATCGCTGACCCGCGCGGGGAGCGCTACCGTACGCCGGCGATGGAATCCGGACTGCTCTGTTTTACGATCGTGGCCGACGCGTTCGCGCGCAACATGGTGCGTTCGCTCGTCAACGGCTGTGTACAGGTGGGACTCGGCAAGCGCACCGTCGGCTGGTTTGCCGATAAGATTGCCACGCCATTGCGCGAAGGCTCGACCGGACCGATCGCGCCGGAAGGCCTCACGCTCGAGCACATAGAGTACCCGGCAGAGGGTGAACTCGCTTCGCGCGCCGAGAAAATACGTGCACGCCGGACGCTTCCTGATCAGCCTGCCGTATGAGCCGGTGGATGGCTTGTGGCGCCTGTGCACATTCCCGGTGGATTGTGGACGGGCGGGTGAATCATTCCACATATCCACATGTGTGTATGTGGATGTGTGGTGATTGAGCCGTGGCACATGCTCCGCCCTGTATTGACCAATATCACACGTGCGATGCCAGATAAACCGGTCATATAGGCCGATGAACGGCAGGGGAGTCCGGAAAACAAAAAGGGTTTTTGGCACGAACCAAAAACCCTAGGGGCGGATGAGGCGAGATTCGAACTCGCGGAGGGGGTTGCCCTCACACGCTTTCGAGGCGTGCTCCTTAGACCGCTCGGACACTCATCCTTTGCTGCAATCAAGCAACTTATTCATTATGCCACAAGCTGCACCCACGTCAAATCCATGGGCATGTCGCGTGTTGTAACCACACCCAAGCCAGCCGCTCATCACTCATCATCATCCGCGGCGAACACCGCATAGTCACTGCTCGGATACCCCAGATCGAACGCGGTATAGGCGTGCGTGGCGGCGAGCAGCGAAAGCTGCAACAGCCCCTGCTGTGCCTGCTGCACGGCGTTCGCGTCATCCGGCAGCTCCATCGTGCGCGTGGACTGCGCGATCGCCTGCATCTCCTCACGCGCGCATGACATCTCCACAACGGCCACGGTGTTGGCGCGCAATCCGTTCACCGGGTCGGTCACGTTGGCGCTGTGCGCGAGCAGCTCGTCGGTGCCGTACAGCTTCTGCCGCAGGTCGCGCGCGCCGTTGGACAACTGCATCATCTGCGAGGCCGCTTGCTTGTGGTTCTCGCTCATCGCGAGCAGTGTGCCGTCTTCGGCGAGCGGTGTGGTCCGCGCGTCGCGCGCCACACCGCTCACGAACCGCCCCGCAAGCACTTCGGTGGCGAATCCCGCGCGGTCGTCGGCGAGCGCGGCCTGTGCCAGTGCATCGCCGCCGACCGACACGCTGGCCACACTATCGAGCCGCGTGACGGTCAGTGGTTGGCTGTTCGCTCCCAGCATACGCGCGAGCTGTTGCGTGCGGTACTGCATCTGCGCGCTGCGCATCGTGCCTTCGGCAAAGCGCAGCGGGCACTGCACCGCCACGTCGAGCCAGTCGTGCTGCGCCTGCTTCGCCGCCACATACCGCATCGTGATCGGCGAGTCCGCGCTCGTGGCGCGCTCGGTGCCAGCCGAAGCCGCCTCGACCGCGGATTCGCACGGGCTGAGCCGCTGCTCCGACTCCGCGCGCCCCGCAAGCCGCGGCGCGGCGCAGCCGGCGAGCATGCACACCGCAAGCAGACAGCTCAGAGCGGCCGCGAGTCGCGAATGGTGGGCGCGGTGTGCATACAACAGATATGGGCGTGTCGGCATGAATCACTACAGTAGTTATGGACTGTGACCACAGGGGCAGAGCGCTCGTGTATATAACTCAAAATAGGAGGTCTACATCATGGAACTGGACCTGAACGGCATTTACCAGCTCGCTCGCGAGCAGGAAATCGATACCGCAACCGTGGACGAGGCGCTGTCTGAAGCATTGCGTCTCGCGTATCTGAAAACACCTCATGCAGCGAAGCACGCGCGCGTCGAACTGGACCCGCGTGCCGGCACATTCACCATCTGGGCGCAGGACGAGATCCCGCAGGAGCCCACTGAAGACGATCCGCACCCCGCGCCAAAGCTCGGCGAGGAGTATGACGACACCCCGAACGACTTCGGGCGTCTGGCCGCGGCGACCGCGCGCCAGGTGATCCAGCAGCTGTTCCGCAAGGCCGAGGACGACAAGATCTTCGGCGCGTTCTCGGGCCAGCGCGGCAAGCTGATCACTGGCGTGGTGCAGCAGGACGCGAAGGACACCGCGAACGTGCACGTGGCCGTGGGCGACGTGGAGGCGATCCTGCCGCGGCGCGAACAGGTGCCGGGGGAGCGTTACCGCCATGGTGAGCGCATCCGCGTGTACGTGGTGAACGTCTCGCGCGGCCTCAAGGGCCCGGAGATCATCGTGTCGCGCTCGCACCCGGAACTGGTGCGCCGCCTGTTCGAACGCGAGGTGCCGGAACTCGTTTCGGGCGCCGTTTCGATTATGGCGATCGCGCGCGAGGCCGGCGCCCGCACCAAGATCGCCGTGCGCGCCAACACGCCGGGCGTCAATCCGAAGGGCGCGCTGATCGGACCTGGTGGTTCGCGTGTGCGCGCGGTGATGGAGAACCTGGGCCCGGAGAAGATCGACATCGTCGATTGGTCGAACGACCCAGCCACGTTCGTCGCGGCCGCGCTCTCGCCGGCCGTCGTCTCGGGCGTGCAGGTGATCAGCGAGAAGAACCAGACCGCGATCGCGTTCATCCACGATGACCAGCTCTCGCTCGCCATCGGCAAGGAAGGGCAGAACGCGCGTCTGGCGGCCAAGCTGACCGGTTGGAAGATCGGCATCGAATCCGAAGAGACGTTCGCAAAGAAACAGGCCGCGCTCAAGGCGCAGCAGGAAGCTGCGCAGAGCGGCGAAAACAGCGGGAACTAGGCATATTTCTCGCGCCGCAATACTCCCGCCGTGTATCCACCGGCGGGAGTATGCTGAACACGAAATCTGTACGTCGGGCGCTCTTGGAATGCCCGAAAAACAGAGCGAGGTAGAACAACCATGGTCACACGATGAGATACAGCATGCTCGCCGTGAAAAGATAAGCAGCTGCGCTGGTATGTACGCGCGGCTGGGAAATAGGAGAAATTGAGTGCCGAAAGCACGCGTATATGAACTCGCCAAGGAACTTGGCGTAGACAGCAAGACCGTCCTTGAAAAGCTCAAGGACATGGGCGAATTCGTCAAATCGGCGTCTTCGACAGTGGAGACCCCGGTCGCCCGCCGACTCAAGGAAGCGTTCCCCAAGGCGAACGCCGACTCCGCGGCAGCACCCGCCGCCAAGAACAACACCCACGCAGCCAAGCCGCAGCCCAAGAAGCCTGTGGCCCCCGCAACTCCCGCATCAGAGACTTCGGCCAAACCAGCGGCCCCCAAGCCGTCCGGCGCACGCCCCACAACGGCCAAGCCGGGCCAGCGTCCCGGCCCTCGCCACAACGCCCAGTCCGAGGCGCCACGTGGCGGCCAGCGTTCCGCTTCGCCGCGCGCGAACGGCGGCCCGCGCCCTGGCCAGCAGAGCACGAACCGCAACGAGCGTTCGAACGCACGTCCCAACGCGCCGACGCCTGGCCCCCGCACGCCCCGCGGCGGCCAGGGCAACGGCCAGCAGGGCGGCGGCGCCAAGCCGGGCGCACCGCAGCAGCATGCGCCACGTCCGGGCAACAACCCGTTCAGCCGCAAGCAGGGCATGCATACCCCCACGCCGGGTGACATTCCGCGCCCGCACCCGATGGCACGCCCGACCGTGAACGACAGTCGTCGTGGCGGCCGTCCCGGTGCTCGTGGCGGCGCCCGCAACGGACGCCCCGGTCCGGGCACAGGAGCACGTCCGGGCCAGTGGGGCCAGCACCGCCAGAATCAGGGCGGTGGCAACAACGGGCGCCCCGGTGGCAACCGCTTTGGCGGTGGCGGCAACTTCCAGAACAACAACGGTCCGAGCAACGGCCCGTCGCGTGGCGGCGGCCGCGGCCGCGGTGGCGCGGCCGGCGCGTTCGGCCGTCAGGGCGGCAAGTCCTCGAAGGCACGTAAGAACCGCTTGGCGAAGCGCCATGAATACGAGGAGATGAAAGCACCCGTCATCGGTGGCGTGCGCATCCCCAAGGGCAATGGCCAGACGATCAAACTGCGCCAGGGCTCGTCGCTCGCGGACCTTGCCGAGAAGATCAACGTCAATCCGGCGGCCCTCGTGACCGTGCTGTTCCACTTGGGCGAGATGGCCACGGCCACGCAGTCGCTCGATGAGGCGACGTTCCAGATCCTGGGCGACGAGATCGGCTGGAACATCAAGGTCGTGTCCGCGGAAGAGGAAGACAAGGAGCTGCTCCAGCAGTTCGACATCGACCTTGAGTCCGAGGAACTGCAGGAGGACGAGGACCTCAAGCCGCGTCCGCCGGTCGTGACCGTGATGGGCCACGTGGACCACGGCAAGACCCGACTGCTCGACACAATCCGCCAGACGAACGTCATCGCACGCGAGGCCGGCGGCATCACGCAGCGCATCGGCGCCTACCAGGTGACTGTGGACATGGATGGCGAAGAGCGCAAGATCACGTTCCTCGACACCCCGGGCCACGAGGCGTTCACCGCCATGCGTGCCCGCGGCGCCGAGCTGACCGACATCGCGATCCTGATCGTGGCGGCCGACGACGGCGTGATGCCACAGACCGTCGAGGCGATCAACCACGCGCAGTCCGCACGTGTGCCGATCGTGGTGGCCGTGAACAAGATCGACGTCGAGGGTGCGAACCCCGACAAGGTGCGCGGCCAGCTCACCGAATTCGGCCTTGTGCCCGAGGAGTACGGTGGCAACACGATGTTCGTCGACATCTCGGCGAAGTACGGCACGAACGTCGACAAGCTGCTCGAAGCGGTGCTGCTCACGGCCGACGCGGAGCTCGACCTGCGCGCGAACCCCGACATGGACGCCCGTGGCGCCACGATTGAGGCGCGCCTCGACAAGGGCCGCGGCGCCGTGGCGAGCGTGCTCGTCCAGTCCGGCACCCTGCACATCGGCGATTCGATTGTGGCGGGCACGTCGTACGGCCGTGTGCGCGCGATGCTCGACGAGAACGGCAAGAACATGGAAGCGGCGCTGCCGTCGACCCCGGTGCAGGTGCTTGGCCTGACCTCGGTGCCGACCGCAGGCGACCTGTTCCTGGTGGCGCCGGACGACCGCACCGCACGCCAGATCGCCGAGAAGCGGCAGGCCACCGAGCGCGCCGCCCAGCTGGCGAAGCGCCGCAAGGTCGTTTCGCTCGAGAGCCTCAAGGAACAGTTCGCGAAGTCCGAGATCGACATGCTCAACATCGTGATCAAGGGCGATTCGTCCGGTTCTGTGGAAGCGCTCGAGGATTCGCTCATGAAGATCGAGGTCTCCGACGAGGTCGGCATCCAGGTCATCCACCGCGGCGTCGGCGCGATCACGCAGAACGACGTGAACCTCGCCTCCGTGGACAAGGCCGTGATCATCGGCTTCAACGTGCGTCCGAACCGTCAGGTCGCCGATCTGGCGGAGCGCGAAGGCGTGGAGATCAAGTACTACTCGGTCATCTACAAGGCGATCGAAGACATCGAGGCCTCGCTCAAGGGCATGCTCAAGCCGGAATTCGAAGAGGTCACCACCTCGCACTCCGAAATCCGCGAGATCTTCCGCTCGTCCAAGTTCGGCAACATCGCCGGCGTCATGGTGCTCGACGGCGAAGTCAAGCGCGGCACCAAGGCGCGCATTCTGCGCGACGGCGTGGCCACGGTCAACGACCTGGAGATCAGCTCGCTGCGCCGTTTCAAGGACGACGTCAAGTCGGTCTCGGAAGGCTACGAGGCGGGCATCAACCTGGGCACGTTCAACGACATCGAGATCGGCGACATCATCGAGACCTTCGAGATGCGCGAGATCGAACGCAAGTAACCGCCGCGCGCGGTGAACGCGCAAAAAGGCGGGGCGGATCATTCCTGATCCGCCCCGCCTTTTTGCGCGCGCCCGGTTTTGCAACAGGCTGACACCCGCGCCGCAGGTTTTCGACTACGCTTAGTGAGCAGTACCAGACTGGAACACACGACCATACGAAAAGGAACATCATGCAGGGAACGAATCCTCGCGCCGCGCGCATCGCGGCGCTGATCCAACGCGTCATCGCTTCGAACATGGAATCCACGCTGCACGACAAGCGGCTCAAGAACGTCACAATCACCGACGTGAAGGTGACGAACGACCTGCAGCTCGCCAAAGTGTATTGGACCACGATCTCGCGCACAGGCAACGACGAGGGCGAGCGCAAGCGCGCACAGACCGCACTCAACCAGGCGCGCGGGCGCCTGCGCACGATGGTCGGCGCCAAGGCCGGCCTGCGCCTGACCCCGCAGCTGCAGTTCATCTTCGACGAGGTGCCGGGCGAGGCGCACGAGATCGACGACATCATCGTGGCCGCACGGCGCCGCGATGAGGAGCTCGCCCGCATGCGCGCGAACGCGCAATACGCGGGCGATGCCGACCCCTACAAGCATGACGACGAGTCCGAAGACGAGCTTGAGGACCGGGAGCACGAAGACAAAGACGAGTACAACGAGTACGGCGGCGACGTGGTGACCGTGGAGGAGCTCGAGGACTTCGACGACGACGAGGACTCGGCCGATGGCAGCGACGACGACCCGGTGGACCCCGCCGGGTCCGACCCGCAGTCCACGGTCGACCGCGTGCAGGACTGACCCGCATGGCCGGTACAACAGCCGGGGAATCCGGCCTGCTGATCATCGACAAACCGCAGGGTGTAACGAGCCACGACCTTGTGGCCGCCGCGCGCGGCGCGTTGCACATGCGCAAGGTGGGCCACGCCGGCACGCTCGACCCGATGGCCACCGGCGTGCTCGTGGTAGGCTTCGGCAATGCGACGCGCCTGCTCAACATCATTGTGGAACACACGAAAACATACAGCGCCACCGTGCGCTTTGGGCAGCGCACCACAACCGACGACGCCGACGGCGAGGTCGTTCCCGGTGCCATTGCCGGGCCGCTGCCGGACCTTGACGCCGTGCGCGAGGCCGTGGCGCAATCGTTCACCGGGCGCATCGAACAGGTGCCGAACGCGTATTCGGCGATCAAAATCAACGGCCGGCGCGCCTACGATCTGGCGCGTGCAGGCGCCGAAGTGGAACTCAAGGCGCGCACGGTGACGGTCAGCCGCTTCGACGTGCTTGGCACGCGCGCCGCAACGGCGGCAGACGGCACGCCGGTGCTTGACATGGACGTGGAGGTGGAGTGTTCCGCCGGCACCTATATCCGCGCGTTGGCGCGCGATCTGGGTGAACTGTTCGGCTGCGGCGCACATCTGACGCGGCTGCGGCGCGAAGCGGTCGGCGCATTCCGTGCCGACGACCCGCGCGTGGTGCATGCGCATGTGGAATCGCGCACGTACACGAACCGCGAAGGCGAACAGGTGACGCGCAACCGTGCGGTGTTCGACGAAACGGGCCCCGCGCTGCTCAGCCATGCACTGCCGATGTTCGACGCGGTGCGCGGCGCGCTGCCCATCGTGGACGTGGGCGAAGGCGAGGCGCGCGCCCTGCGCTTCGGCCGCCGCATCGCATGCCCGGCGCATGTGGAACCCGGAGTGCCATGCGCTGCCGTCGTACCGGAAACGTGCGACGTGGTGGCGATCGTGGAACGCGCCAACGCGCGCGAACTGCAGCCGCTGACCGTGTTCCCGCGCCGGCCAGCGCACACTGACAACCTTGAGCAATTGGCATACACAGAGGTGAGATGAATTGAACATCATTCGTTTGCAGCCGGACATCACTGGCACCGTGGCATGGCCCACACTGAGCGCGTCGAAGAAATCGGTCGTCACGGTGGGCGTGTTCGACGGTGTGCACCGCGGGCACCAGGCGGTGATCGAGGAGACCGTGCGCATCGCGCAACGTGAGCGGTGTTTCTCGGTGGTGATCATGTTCGACCCGCGCCCCGCGTTCGTGCACGCGTACGCCGCGAAGAACGGCGGCATGGAGCCGCGGTCCGACGTGCAGGACACGCAGAAGATCACCGGCGTGGACGAGCGCCTGCGCATGATGAACGCGCTGCACGTGGATTATGTGCTCATCGTGCGCTACGACCTGGAGTTCGCGGCGAAGTCGTTCCGCTTCTTCCTGGGCCAGCTTGTGGGCAAACTGGGCATGCGCACGCTCGTGTTGGGCGAGGACGCACGCATGGGCGCCAATCTGGAAGGCACGGTGGAATCGATCGGCCGGCTCGCCGAAGGCACCGGCGTATTCGAACTCGTGGTGGTGCCCGACCACGGAGGCCATGTGTTCGTGCCGCAGCAGGCCGCGCCGCGCATGCCCGAAGGCCGCGGTGAGCCGGCCGACCCGCTTGAGGGCCTGAGCAAAACCGAACAGCGCGCGTTGACGAAGCGGTTGAATTCGAAGAAAGTGCGCGTACTGAGCTCCACGAACGTGCGGTGGCTGCTGGGGCAGGGGCGCGTCATGGCGGCCAATGACGTGCTCGGGTACACGCACGGCGTGGAAGGCACCGTGGTGCACGGCGAGGAACGCGGCCGCACAATCGGATTCCCCACAGCGAACGTGGAGACGCCAATCGACGGCTATCTGCCCGTCGACGGCGTGTACGCCGGCTGGCTCATCGATCTGGGACCGGCGGACGACTACGACGAGTCACAGCGCGCGTACAGCGAAGCGCCCGAAGCCGACGCCGAACCGGTCTCGCAACAGTACACGTCGGGCGGTGTGGAACACCGGCTCGCCGAATACTCGCCGTACCGTTGGCCGGCGGCGATCTCGATTGGACGCAAACCCACGTTCAACGAACAGAGCGGGCATGACGAGCGCGTGCTCGAAGCCTACGCGCTCACCGACGACTGGCTCGAGCTGTATGGGCACCGTGTGCGCTGCGAATTCGTGGGATTCCTGCGCCCGCAGATCAAATTCGATTCCGCGGATGACCTGGTGGCCGAACTCAAGCGCAACGCCGAAGAGGCGAAGGAGCTCACTTCGCGCGCTTCGTGAGTCGCATCGCCTCAAGCGCGTCTTTGAGCGACTGCACCTGTACGACCGCCAAACCGTCGACGTGCACCGGTGTGCGCAACGGCGGCACAATGGCCGTGGTGAACCCCAAACGGGCCGCCTCGCGCAAGCGGTATTCCAGCCGCGGCACCGGGCGCACCTGGCCGGTGAGCGAGATCTCGCCGATCGCGCACGTGGTCTTGGCGATTGGCACATGCGTCGCGGCACTCGCCAATGCCGCGCAGATCGCCAGATCGCACGCCGGCTCCTTGGCCACACCGCCGGCGATCGTGGAGATGTACAGGTCGTTCGTCAGCAGCGCAAGGCCCCCATGCCGGTACAGCACAGCCACGAGCATCGCGATGCGGTTCGTATCCACACCGTTGGCGGCGCGGCGCGGCGTGGGCAACACCGATTTGGTCACAAGCGCCTGTACTTCGACCGGCAGCGAACGGTGGCCGTCGAGTGTGAACGTGACGCACGTGCCTTCGACAGGCGCGTCGGTGGCCGAGAGGAACAGGCCCGCCGGGTCGGTCACCTCCTCGATGCCGATGCCACTCATGTCGAAACAGCCCACTTCGTCGGTGGGGCCGAAGCGGTTCTTCACCGCGCGCAACATGCGCAACGCGGTCTGCGCATCGCCTTCGAACTGGCACACCACATCCACCAGATGCTCAAGCGTGCGTGGGCCGGCAATCGATCCGTCCTTGGTCACATGGCCCACAAGCAGCACCGGCACGTCGAGCGATTTGGCCGTGTCGATGAGCGCGCTCGCCACCTCGCGCACCTGTGTGGAGCCACCGGAAATGCCATCCACGTCCTGCGAGACGATCGTCTGCGCCGAATCGACAATCGCCAGCGCCGGCTTGTGCTGCTCGATCAGGCCGAGCGCGGTCGCCAGATCGGTCGTGGAGGCGAGCAGCAGATTCTCTTCGACCGCGCCGATGCGCGAGGCGCGCAACCGCACCTGCGCCTGCGACTCCTCACCGGAAATATAGAGCGCGGTATTGCGCTGCGCGGCGCCACTGCTCGCCTTGGCGACGTTGCCCGCCGTCTCGAGCAGCAGCGTCGATTTGCCGATGCCCGGCTCGCCGGCGATCAACACGACCGATCCGGGCACAATACCGCCGCCGAGCACACGGTCAAATTCGCCGAAGCCGGTGGGGATGCGTGTCACCGACGCCGTGCCGATCTGCGTGATTGGCTGCGCGGCGCTCGAAACGACGGCGCTCGCCGTGGTACGCGCGGTGCGGCCCGGAGCGGCCGTGCGCGTGGTGGCCGGATTCGGCTTTGCCTCACGGAACTCCTCAATCGTGCCCCATTGGCCGCATTCGGGGCAGCGGCCGTACCACTTCGACCCGGTCCAGCCGCATTCGGTGCACACGTAGCTCACATTGCTCTTTGCCATATTCGAAACGTAGCGCCTGCCCGCGTCATGCGCAAGAGGCGTCAGGCGGCTGTGCCAAGATGATGGCTATGGCAAAGACTTCGGGAACCCCTGCACGGCGCACGGCTGCACGGCCCACGGCGAAGACCACGGCGCAGCCGGCACCGCAGACGTCGGGGACCGCGCGTAGGGCGCGTGCGGTCGTGTGCGCCGCCGCGATCATTGTGGTGCTTGCGCTCGTCAGCGCGTTCGGGTGGCCCGGCTGGGCGGTGCGCACGCCGCCCGAGCCGGTCGAAGTGCCCGCGGCGGTCGCTTCGGCCACGCCGACGATCGCGGCGCAGCCATTGCCGACCGACGCGTCCGAACTCGTCAAGATCCTGCCGGAGCATGTGTCGAATTATGTGCGTGGCGCGGTTGAATCGAGCGATGAATGGCGGTCGGCGGCGCCGGTCGAAGCATATGCGGTCACGTACGGCAACGGCGACCAGTCCAAAGACGTGCGCGTGATGATGGGGCAGTGGGCAGACGCCGAAGAGGCCGAAACACAGTACGCGAAACTCGCCAAGGCACTGGACGGCAAGCAGCTGGCCGCGGGCAACATCAAGGTCTCGGGGCAGAACACCGGCAGTTATGTGGTGGTGGCCGGCAAGGGCTCGGACGGCAATGCCACAGCGTTGTGGCGCAATGACACCGTGGTGTTCCGCGCCACCGGGCCGCAGGCAAGCGTGGAGACGGTCTACAAGCTGTTCCCGGTCTAGTCGGGCGCAGTCGAAGCGCAAAGTCGGCTCAGCCGTGTAGAGTGTGTCAAGTTGCAAACTTTTCGAGTATATGGAACGGAGGCTTGAGATGGGCTCGGTCATCAAGAAGCGCCGCAAGCGGATGAGCAAGAAGAAGCACCGCAAACTGCTGCGTAAGACTCGCCACCAGCGCAAGTAGTCTTTACCAGCTGATGTAAGCGTATATGGCAGGAGGCCCCCAATGATTTGGGGGCCTCCTGCGTTGGCGGCGTTCAGTGCCTGAACCGGGTCACTTGTTCGGGTTGGTCAGCACGCGCGGGCCGTCCGGGCTGCCCACGATCACTTCGTTGACCATGTTGAGGAACAGGCCGTGCTCCACAACGCCCACGATGTTGATGAGGTCCTGGGCCAGCGCCTGCGGGTCGTCGATGCGCTCCAGATGCAGGTCGATCACGTAGTTGTTCTCGTCGGTGCGCACCGGTTCGCCTTCGGCGTCGAGGCGGAGCACCGGCTTGTAGCCGCGCTCGTCGAGACGCTTGAACACGTGCGACCAGCCGAACGGGATCACTTCGACCGGCAGCGGGAATTTGCCGATGACGTCCACGACCTTGGACTCGTCCACAATCCACACGATCTTGTTGGAATTGACGGCCACGATCTTCTCCCACAGGAGGGCCGCGCCGCCGCCCTTGATGCCGTTGAAGTTGGCATCCACTTCGTCGGCGCCGTCAATCGTGAGGTCGATGTGGTCCACGTCGTCGATGTTCACGATCTTGATGCCGTAGCCTTCGGCCTGCTCCTGCGTGCGGCGGGAAGTGGTCACGCCGGTGAAGTCGAGGCCCTCCTCCTGCACGCGGCGGCCGAGCTCGTCCACGAGGAACCGCACGGTCGAACCGGTGCCCAGACCCGCGATCATGCCGTCGGTGATGAGCTTCGCGGCTTCGATGCCGGCTTCCTTCTTCATCGCATCCTGCTGTGCCTTCTCCATAACGCTCCTTTATGCGAATCATGGCGCGGAACCGCCCCGCGCACTGCCTCCCATACTAACCGAGTCAACAGAACGCGCCGCCCTCCGTGTTTCACGGGCGGTTCCATACACGGATGAATCCCCGCGCACACCAGTCGTTCTGTTTCATTGGATGTGTTGAGACCGTTCTTGACGAAAGGGCAGATGAACGCGCGCTTCATTCGACATGCTGAGGCAATTGTCTCGGAATGTCGAATGAAGCACGCGTTCATGGAGCATCTCTGCGCGAATGGGCTCACAAAGTCGAATGAAGCCGGGTGATGCCGCTGGATGCCGGTCCGGTTGCTACGACTGGTAGACGAGGAACGGTGCGTCGTCGAGCGTCAACGTGCCGTCGCCATCGACGAGACCGTCGACCTCGATATAGCCGCGCACACGCCGCGGGCGGCCGTCGAAATGCGGGCTCGATTCGGGTGGGGGAGTGAAGCGCACCGCGCCGCCCACGTGCAGTCCGCTGTGCCGCAGCGCCGGTTGCGCGGCCACCGCGGTCTGTGTGGGCGCGGTGTCGCGTACAGGTGCGGTATTGTGTGCGGGTTCACCGGAAGCGGATTTCGCGTGCGCGGCTTCGCCGGGCCCGGATGCGCGCACGTCCGTATCATGCGGTTCCGCAGCGGCAGGCACGATGTTCTCCGCGCCCTCGGCCGACTCTTCCGGAGCGCCTCCCATGCACCGGCCGGCCACGTACTTGGCGCGGTCGAGCTCGCCGTCGAGCAGCAGTTGCGCGTCCATCGGCACGTCGGTGCCGCGCGCGTACGGCGAATCGAGCAGCGACTGCCAGCCTTCGCGCGGCAGGTAGCCGTCGCGCACGCCCGACCTGCAGTCCTCGGCGTACGTGCGCGCGAGCTCGTCGACTTTCTCGTTGCCGGCGTTGCCCGCATGCCCCTTGACCCACTGGAAGCGCACCGAGCCTTCGCGCGCGCGCAGTTCCGCATCGATCGCCTTGATCACGTCCGCGTTCTTCACCGGCTCTTTCTTCGAGTTCTTCCAGCCGTTCTTCTTCCACCCGTGCACCCACTTGGTGGAGCAGTTGATCGCGTACTGCGAGTCGGTTTCGATGATGAGCGGCTCGCTGCCGGGGTGCGCGCGCAACGCCATCAGCACCGCGCACAGTTCGCCGATCTGGTTCGTGCCGTTCGTCGCGCCGCCGGCGTCGCAATCGCCCGTATGCGCGTGCTCGCCTTGGCTCGAGTGGTCGGCCCATGCCCAGCCCATCGGCCCGTTGGGATTGCCGAGGGCGGATCCGTCAGTGGAAACAGTGATCGTCATATGTTCCACTGTACGTGCAGGCACTGCCCGTGGCGCAAAAAGCACCGCCCGCAAGAAGCTGCCGGTGGGAAAACCGGGCTCTTGCGGGCGGTGCCTGCAGATGTGGATTATGCCGGACGCGTCACTCGCCGAGGGCGTTGTCCACGACCTGCGTGGCTTCGTCAAGCACGGAGTCGAGCGTCTCGGGGGAGACGAACGACTCGGCGTAGACCTTGTAGATGTTCTCGGTGCCGGACGGGCGGGCCGCGAACCAGTTGTCCTCGGTCACGACCTTGATGCCGCCGATCGGCGCATCGTTGCCCGGCGCCTTGGTCAGGATCGCGGTGATATCTTCGCCGCCGAGCGTGGTGGCGGTCACATCGTCGGCGTTGAGGTTCGCGAACTTCTGCTTCTGCTCAAGGGTGGTGGGCGTGTCGATGCGGCTGTACCAGCTTTCACCGAAGCGCTCCACCTGCTCCTGGTGCAGCTGCGCCGGGTTCTTGCCGGTCTTGCCGGTGATCTCGGCGGCGAGCAGGTCGGGGATCAGGCCGTCCTTGTCGGTCGTCCACACGCGGCCGTTGAAGCGCAGGAAGCTCATGCCGGAGCTTTCCTCGCCACCGAACGCGACCTCACCGGTGAACAGCGGGTCGACGAACCACTTGAAGCCGACCGGCACCTCGACGACGTGCGCGTCAATCGCCGCGGCCACGCGGTCGATGAGCGAGGAGGAGACGAGCGTCTTGCCCACGCCTGCACCTGCCGGCCAGTCGGGGCGGTTGCCGCCGAACAGGTATTCGACGCACACGGCCAGGTAGTGGTTCGGGTTCATCACGCCCCAGTTCGGGCAGACGATGCCGTGGCGGTCGGCATCCGGGTCGGTGCCGCCCACCAGGTCGTACTTGTCCCATGCGCCGGCGTTGAGCTCGTCCACGAGGCCCTTCATCGCATACTGCGACGAGGGGTCCATGCGGATCTTGCCGTCATGGTCGATCGTCATGAAACGCCACGTCGGGTCGACTTCGGGGCGGATGACGCCGATGTTCAGGCCGTACTTCTCGTTGATGAGCGGCCAGTAGTTCACCGAGGCGCCGCCGAGCGGGTCGATGCCCAGACGCACGCCGGAGTTGCGGATCACGTCGAAGTCGATGACGTTCTTGAGGTCGTCCACATAGTGCTCGCGGAAGTCGAAGCGCTCCACGAGGTCGGACTTGATGGCCTGCTCGAACGGTACGCGCTTGACACTCTTGAAATCGCCGAGCAGTTCGTTCGCACGGTTGGCGATCGCGTTCGTCACCTCGGACGGCGCCGGGCCGCCGGTGACCGGATCGTACTTGAAACCGCCATCGGTGGGTGGGTTGTGCGAAGGCGTTACGACGATGCCGTCGGCCAGATCGGCGCCTTCGAAGCGCTGGGTGCCGTCCGCCGCGCGGTTGTGCGTCAGGATCGCCTGGGAGACGACGGGGGTGGGGGTGTAGTCGTCGCGGGAATCGACGCGCACGCGCACGCCGTTCGCCACGAGCACCTCGATCGCGGTCTTCCATGCCGGCAGGCTCAGTGCGTGGGTGTCGCGGCCGATGTAAAGCGGGCCGGTGACGCCGGCGGCCTTGCGGTATTCCGCGATGGCCTGCGTGATCGCCACGATGTGCGCCTCGTTGAACGAGGTCTTCAGCGACGAGCCGCGGTGGCCCGAAGTGCCGAAGATGACGCGCTGCTCGGGCACGGACGGGTCCGGCACCACGTCGTAGTACTTGCCGATGACTTCATCGACGTCAATAAGATCTGCTGGAGTGGCGGGCATACCCGCGTTCTGTGCAACCATACAACCTTCAATCAATCTGTAACGATGGACTGCTCCAGCCTACCGTGCGGAGACACGACAGGCGGCAGTATCAAAGTTTAGCCGATGGCGAAGAGATGAAATCGATTGCATTGGCCTCAGGGTTCACAAAAATCAACAAAATAATCAAAATGAGCACATGATGCCGCATACGGCTTGGCTTTTGGCGGAAGGCGTGAAAGCCGAAGCGAGTACACTGGAAACGATTCCACGAGGCTGGTTGCTGGGACGTCCGGTCCGATTCTCCATTACGGCACTGAGGCGTACTGTGCCATCTCGGATCGTCCGCCACGCGGCAATGGGGCTTCGTTGGCGACCACAATCACAAGAGGAAAGGATGAACGATGGCTGACTCGTTACCTTCGCAGATCATCTCTGCGATCGGTGGCCCAGATAACGTCAAAAGCCTGACGCACTGCGCCACTCGCCTTCGTTTCGAACTGGTTGATGCAGGAAAGGTCAACCAGAACGAGCTCCAGCACATGAAAGGTGTGCTGGGCGCGGTCCCGCAGAGCGGCGACCGCTACCAGGTGGTCATCGGCGGCGGTGTCGCCAATGTCTACAACGACATCATGAACCTGCCCGAGATGCAGCGTGTGGCATCCGGCGCCCCGGCCAAGGCCGCCGGCGGTTCCACGGAGGGCATGTCGAACGCCGACGTCAAGGCGGCCGCCCGCTCCAAGGCCCGCGGCAAGGTGGCATGGCTCGACTCGTTCTTCGAGTACCTGTCCGATTCATTCCGTCCGATCCTGGGCGTGCTGCTCGGCGCATCGCTCATCATCGCGATCATCAACGTGTGCATCGCATGCGGTTGGATCCAGAGCGAGACGCAGTCGCCGACATGGGTCTTTGTGCAGGCGCTGTACAAGGGCGTGTTCTACTTCCTGCCGATCATGATCGCCTACAACGCGTCCAAGAAGCTCAACGTTGACCCGTGGCTCGGCGGCGCGATCATGGCCGCCCTCATGACGCCGTCGTTCATGAGCCTCATGGACACCACATGGGCCGAGACCCACTGCTCGCAGAGCGTCGTCGGCACCCAGCAGTGCACCACCACCGTCTTCGGCATGCCGATGCAGCTCAGTGACTACAGCGGCAACGTGTTCGTGCCACTGCTGATGGCCGCCGTGCTCGCGCTCGTCTACCACGGGCTCAAGAAGATCATCCCGGATTCGGTGCAGCTCGTGTTCGTGCCGTTCCTGTGCATGGTCATCGTCGGCGCACTCACCGCGTTCCTCGTCGGCCCGCTTGGCGTATGGGTCGGCAACTGGCTCGGCGTGGGCCTCGCATGGCTCAACTCGCATGCGCCGTTCATCTTCGCGCTGCTGATCCCGATGATCTACCCGTTCCTGGTGCCGCTCGGCCTGCACTGGCCTCTCAACGCCCTCATGCTCATCAACATCGACACGATGGGCTACGACTTCATCCAAGGCCCGATGGGCACGTGGAACTTCGCCTGCTTCGGCGCCACCGCCGGTGTGCTGATCCTGGCGCTGCGTGACCGCGACACCGAAATGCGCCAGACCTCGATCGGCGCGCTCGCCGCAGGTCTGCTCGGTGGTGTCTCCGAGCCTTCGCTCTACGGCATCCACCTGCGCTTCAAGAAGATGTACAGCCGCATGCTCGTGGGCTGCGCCGCCGGCGGCATCTCCATCGCCGTGCTTGGCTGGCTCTTCCCGGCCACGCTGGAGAACGGCGAAGTCGTGCACGGTGTGACGACGACCGCATTCGCGTTCACGTCGCTGCTCACGATCCCGGTCTTCAACCAGATGTGGGTCTACGGCATCTCCATTGCGATCGCGTTCTTCGTCTCGATGTTCATGGTCGTCACGTTCGATTACCGCACACCTGAGGAAAAGGCCGAGGTGCTCGCCCGTGTGCAGGCCGTGCAGGCCGACGAGGCCACCGAGACCCCGGCGAACCGCGCTGCGGTGGAGCACGCCGAAACGCATGAGGACGACAATCTGCTGCCCGCCGACAAGACATCGGCCGCCGGCGCCGCCGCGGTCCGTGCGGATGCCCCGGCCCAGCCGACCGACCACGTCTATTCGCCGCTCGCCGGCCACGTGATCTCGCTCGACGATTGCGGGGACGCGGTGTTCGCATCGCGCGCGCTTGGCGAAGGTGTGGGCATCCAGCCCACCGGCAACGCCGTGTACGCGCCGCTCGCCGGTGTGCTCAGCACGGTGGCCGAGACCGGCCATGCGTTCGGCATCAAGACCGATGACGGCATCGAGGTGCTGGTGCATGTCGGCATCGACACCGTCAAGATGAACGGCGACGGCTTCACCGTCGCCGTCAAGCAGGGCCAGCGTGTGAACGTGGGCGACAAGCTCGTGGACGTGGACTTCAGCAAGGTCACGGCCGCCGGCTACAGCACCACCACACTCATGACCGTGCTCAACACCGCCGCGCTCACCCGCGTCACGCCCCATGTGGATCAGGACGTACAGCCGGGCGATGTCGTCATCGACATCGAGCACTGAGTGCGCTGAGCAAGACTGAGCTCAACCAATAGAGCGGCCGCCACAATCGTGGCGGCCGCTCTTGTCATGGGGCGGATGGCCGGCTGATTCAGGCACGCACAGCAGGCAGCTGCGCGGTCGCGCTCAGCTGCTCCGGGTCGGGCAACGGCACGCGCACGATCAACGCCTCACGCTCCACCGAGAACCGCAGATGCTGTGTGCTCGGCAGCATGTCGCCGTCGACCTGCGCGAGCACGGGCCGGTCGAGGCGCACCTCGGCGCTGTAGCCCTGCATCTGCTCGAGTTTCGAATGCATGGACAGCGGGCTCTGCTTCGCTTTCTTCGTGATCGTCTGGTGCACCACGTCGCCGAACAGATTCGCCCAGCCAAGCAAACCGCCGGTCGTGTCGATCACTTCGAAGTCGAGCAGGCCGTCGTTGAACGATGCGTCGGGCATGAGCGAAAACACGGGGATCTCACCGCAATTGCCCGCCATGAATGTGCGCAGTTCGAGCCCGCGGTCGGTGTGCACCGTGTGGTCGGCGGCTTCGATGCGCACGTCGGCACGGTATTTGGGGGCGAACAGGTGCTTCGCCCCGGAAAGGAAGTAGGCAAGCCAGCTGAAGTTGCGCTTAAGGTTGGGGTCGGTGTCGTCAATCATCACGGCGTCGAACCCAATGCCCGCAATGATCAGGAACGCGTGCCCATGGTCCTCGTTCGGGTCGTCGAGCAGATTGACACGGCCCAGGTCCACACGCCGCGACCCGTGCGAGACGGCGATCGTCAGCGCGGCCTCAATGTCGTCGAGCGGAATGCCCATGTTGCGCGCGAAGAGATTGCCGGTGCCGATCGGCACAATGCCCATCGCGTGCTCGGTGCCGGCGAGCGCGCTCGCCACCGTGCGCACGGTGCCGTCGCCGCCCACGGCGATCACCACGTCGGCGCCACCGTCGAGCGCCTCGCGCGCGCAGACGCGACCGTCTTTGTCGAGCATCGTCTCGATGAACACGACTTCGGTCAGCCCTTTCGCCTTGCAGTATGCCTCGATCTGCCGGCGTGTCTGTGCGGCGGCGGGTTTGGACGGGTTGATGATGAACGCGTAATGCACCTGGTCGTCGCGGCGCTGTTGCAGCAATGCCACGCGCCGGCGGTGCATGCGCATGCGCAGGAACGCGATGAGCGCGATGATTGCGGCGATGAGCACGAGCATGACAGTGAGCAGTATGATTGTCTGTTGGTTCATGGCTTCGTGTCCTTGCTCTCTCGCTGCGCCGGCGCGCCCGCTCAATCGATCAAAGCACAATCTTAGCAACCCATGGTGTGCGCAGGGTGGGATGTGCATGGCCGTGCGGTGTGCGCGCGTGGAAAAGCGGCGGAAAAACAGGCGGTGTTCTGTCTGCTAAGCGCATTACTCTGGTGCCCATGCTTGATATTCAATTCATTCGCGAACATCCCGAAGTCGTCAAGGAATCGCAGCGCAAGCGCGGCGAGTCCGTGGAACTGGTGGATGAGGTGCTGCGCTCCGACGAAGTGCGCCGCTCGTCGCTCAAGAAGTTTGAAGAGGCACGCGCCCAGCAGAAGGAGATCGGCAAGCAAGTCGCCAAGGCCCCGGCCGACGAGAAGGCCGCGCTCATCGCCAAGACGAAGGAGCTTTCCGAACAGGTCTCGGCGTATAAGGCGGACGCGGACAGTGCGAACGAGGAATACACCACCGCCATGTGGAAACTGTCGAACATCGTGGAGCCGGAGGCCCCCGAAGGTGGCGAAGATGACTATGTGGTGGTCAAGGAAGTCGGCACGATCCGTGATTTCGCAGCCGAGGGTTTTGAGCCGAAGGACCATTTGACGCTCGGCGAAGAGGTCGCGGGCATCGACATGAAGCGCGGCGTAAAGGTGAGCGGATCGCGCTTCTACTTCCTGCGCGGCGACATCGCGCGCCTGCAGATCGCCATGCTCACGATGGCCGTGGACCAGGCGCAGGAGCACGACTTCGTGCTCGCAATCACGCCGACGCTCGTGCGCCCCGAAGTGATGCGCGGCACCGGATTCCTCAACTCGCACGCCGATGAGATCTACCGTCTGCGCGAGCCCGATGAGGATTATCTCGTGGGCACGTCGGAGGTGGCGCTCGCCGGCATGCACGAAGACGAGATCCTCGATCTGAGCAACGGTCCGCTGCGCTATTGCGGCTGGAGCTCGTGCTACCGCCGCGAGGCAGGCGCCGCAGGCAAGGATACGAGCGGCATCATCCGCGTGCATCAATTCGACAAAGTGGAGATGTTCGTCTACTGCAGGCCCGAGGACTCCTATGAGCAGCACAAGCACCTGCTGGCGATGGAAGAGGAGATGCTCGGCAAGGTCGAGGTGCCGTACCGTGTGATCGACACGGCCGCCGGTGACCTTGGATCGTCCGCGGCGCGCAAGTTCGACTGCGAGGCATGGGTGCCTACGCAGGGCCGTTACCGCGAGCTGACGTCCACTTCGAACTGCACGCAGTACCAGGCGCGCCGCCTCAACATCCGCGAGCGTGTGGAGAACGGCACCGAGCCGGTCGCCACGCTCAACGGCACGCTGGCCACCACGCGTTGGCTTGTGGCGATCATGGAGAACCACCAGCAGAAGGACGGCTCGATTGTGATCCCGCGGGCCATGCGCCCGTACATGGGTGGCAAAGAGGTCATCGAACCCACCAAGTGGGAGGCTTGATCATTGGATTGTGTGTGGCGCCGGTGCCTGGTGGGACATGGACCGCATGCCGTGCTACACTGGAACACCGTGCGTCACGCATACTGGATAGGTGTCCGAGCGGTCTAAGGAGACGGTCTTGAAAACCGTTGATGGGCAACCATCCGCGAGTTCGAATCTCGCCCTATCCGCCTACAGGGTTTTGGACTTCGGTTCAAAACCCTTTTTTCATGCACATAGGAATCAACGTGGATTGGGCATATAGGCATTATGGTTGTTGCTGGATTCTGGCTTGTCTATATGTCTCAAATATCGCTGCCTGCAAGGGATTCCAGACAGTTGCAGAGGGCTAGCACGCCCGGTGGTACAGAAACTCATGGGCATACCCTGTGGGGGCATCGCTCACAGCGAACCAAATTCGCGAGGGCCGTTACGATATGTGGATGCTTTGCGAAGACGAGATGGTGGAAGGAGGAACCATACGATGCGCGACCAATGGGAGTCGACGTTTGCCGCCTTGGACAGGCTGATGGCTGAGACGGATGGCGAGGCGCAGGGCATCGTGCCCGAACAGAGGTAGACAGCCGGTAGATAACGCTGAATATCCAACATATGATGTGAAGTGCATATCGATGAGTGCGATTATCACCCTATAGCCGCATGGCCGCCATGGATAAGAGGCCCGCTGGAGCAATCCAGCGGGTTTTTCTTTTGCTCGTGTGCAACAGAGGCATCCGTAAGCCGGCATACAGCTGTTGCAAATGGCTGTCGGTGTCTAGCCCATAGATATGTGACGCCGTTCACCGCGCTTCAAACGGCAGCCCGTGTCTAGGGTGCAGCCATATACAGCTGTCTTGCTGCCCTTGAATGGCTGTCGATGCGTGGTGGGTAGCCATGGATGGATGTCTGTCTCACCTCAAAAGGCACGTTGTATCTAGTATGCGACCACAAACAGCTGTACAGGACATCCGACCGGGCGGTGGACATCTGGGCGGGGTGTAGCTGACCCATACGACTGTACATGGATTGCAGCCGATTGGATCGGAAGGAACGATGCAGGCGGTTTGCACACAGCCGTACGATGAAGGCCATGGAACACACCGCAATCACCACGCCCGCCATCCCGCACGTCACCGACGTCATCTTCGACTATTGCGGGGTGCTCGTCGACTGGCGTGCCCGCCGCACCATCAAAGGATTGTATCCGCCGGGCGTCGTCGACATGTTCTTCGATCCGGCCGATCCGCATGGCGTGGCGTATTACGACGATCTCGCCGACCAAGGGTGGGGCGAGGAACGCATCATCGCCGACTACGAGCGTGAACACGGGCCGGCCGTGGCGTGGATCATGCGCCTGTATTTCGAGTTCCAACGGCTCGGGTTCTACGACATGATCGACGGCATGCCCACGCTCATGCGCGACTTGCACGCGCGCGGCGTGCGCCTGTGGGGACTGACCAATTTCACCGTGCGCGGCGTGCGCGAGATGCACGGCAAATACCCTTGGCTCAACCTGCTCGGCGGCACGGTCATTTCAGCGCAGGAGGGCGTCGCCAAGCCGGATCCGCGCATCTACGACATCGCAATCGGCCGTTTCCATCTCGATCCCGCGCAGACGTTGTTCGTGGATGACAATGCGTGCAATGTGCTCGCCGCGCGCGCCGCGGGCCTGCAGGCCGTGCGTTTCGAGAGCGCGGCGCAGATCCGCGCACTTACGCTCGACTAGCGTTCAGCTGATGAGATTGAAGAACACACCGAGCGCGAGCGCCACAAGCACGCACAACGAAAGGCATGCGACGATCGCGCAATGACCGCGTGCCATGCGCGCCTCGGGCTCGGGATCATCGGCATCGAAGCGCCCCGGCCCGTAGAAGAAGAACATGCGCACCCACAGCCAGCACAGCAGCACGATGGAGACCGCCGCGCCGATGCGCAGACAGATCCAGCCCACGGCGAGTGCGGTGGCGCAATCGCGCAGGTTGAGCGCGGCGACCGCGGTGAACGCGAAGTACGCGAGGAATCCGATGGTGATGATCGGCGCGAGCACGATGTTCGCGACGATGAGTGTCTGTGTCTGTTTGGTGAAGCGGTGCATGAGCGTGCGCCCGTTGACATCGGTGGACACCGCCGCGCGCTTCTTGCGCCCCAGATGCGCCGCGATGCACAGCACAACCGTGACGAGCCACATCAGCACGATGAACACGAACATCGCCACGAGCATGTTGAACGATGTGATGAGGCCGGGGCGGATGTCGGTGGGCACCGCGAACTGCTGGAACGGCTGTGCTCCGGCGATTTTCGGCGTGGTCCAGTCATTGGCTGCGGCGCCGGCGGCCACCGCGTTGACCCACGATTCGATGTCGTGCGTGTACTGGTCGGGCAGGGGAAGTCCGGGCTTGGACAGCGACGAACCAAGCCGGATCTGGTGGTTGGTGGGGTAGTAGCGCACCATCGTGTTGGTGTTGCCCACGCTGTTCGCGTCCTGCAGCAGTTGTTGCGCGCCCTGTTCGACCGGCATCGACCGGTCGAGCGTGCCATACACTACGAGCAATGGCATGGTGAGCGTGTTTCGGTAATCGGCCGCATTGAACGACGCGTATTCCAGTCCAAGCATGCCCGGGTTCAGGCTGAGCATCTTCGGTACAATGCCTTCCACGCCTTCCGGTGCGCCGATGATGTGCAGGTATTCGGTGGCGCCGACGGCCATCTGCTGGCGTGCGGAGAACACAGGTGCCGAGACGAGCACGGTGAACGCGATCGAGGGGTCGCGCTTGGTAATCAACGCGGTGATCCACGTGCCTTCCGATTCCGCGTAGATGCCCACTTTGTTCGCGTCCACGTTCGGCAGGGACCGCAGTGTATCGATGCCGGTCAGGTAATCGGTTGCGGAGGCCTCGTAATCACGGTGCAGCGCCGAATAGTTGTCGAGCCGCTTGCTTTGCACAAGCGTTACAATGCCGGCCGAGGCGAGCGCATGCGCGATGTCGCTGTTTGTAGAGGAGTCGCCGGTTCCCGATCCGTGGATGAATTCGACGGCCGGCCGTTTGCCCGGGGCGTCGATGGGCTCGCGCACAATCGCGTCGACCTGTTTGCCGCCGCTCACCGTGAGCGTGCGGTGCGTCTCCTTGACCTGGTACGTGCCTTCGGTCTCGGCGCGTATGCCCTTGGCTTCAATCGCCGTGTTCGATGAGGCCACCGAAATGTGTTCGTTGAGCGGTTCCACCTTCCATGGAGGCGTCATCCATATGCTCAGTCCCATGAGCAAGGCGCACAATACCACCGACGCGCCAAAAGTCCACACGAATTGCTTCCAGAAATGCTGCACAACCCACCACTGTAATGCGCGCCGCGCCAACCGCCCGCCCCATCCTCATGCTTTCTGCGGCAGGCGTGCACGCTATGCGCGTATACTCCTCCCCACGCTTCGTCACTGCGCGCGTTCGGCGTCGTCGAGGCCGGGGAATCCCGCCAGCCGCACCGTCACACCGACGGTCTCTTCGGTGAGGTTGCGCCCCGCACGCGCCAGATCGTCCACAAAACGCCCATACCGTGCGAGCGTACGCGGGCTGTACGTGCTCAGTTCGCCGCGCAGGTAGGTCTCGAACGACGTCTGCTCCGGCGTGTCTTGCGCGGTGGTCAGCACGCGCATCGCCGCGCCGAGCTTGGGCCAGCGTTGCATGAATGCGCGCGCCCACGCCACCTGCTGTACGATGATCCGCTCCTGTTGCGCCGTGCGCGCGCCGCTGATCCTGGGCAGATACGGTGCGAGCTCACGGGCGTAGGTCTCCGGATCGGTCGACGCCATCATGCGCGCGTATTTTTCGGTCACGAGATTGCGGCCCTCGCGTTCGGCGTCCGCGAGGTCGGTGCGGTAACTGACGAGCAGGTCGTGGGGCCACGTGGCGAACTGGCTCAACCGCATCTGTTCGAACATCGGACGGTTGCCTTGGCATGCCGCGCGTCCGCCTTGGTTCGTGGTGCGCTGGAACTGGCCCCATTCCAGGTCGATGATCGCGGCGATGAGCCGCTGGCGTTCCCGCGCGTCGGCGTCGCCGCTCATTGATGCACTCATGCGCCCCATTGTAGGCGCTCCGTCACAGACTGTGCAGACACGCGGCGTCGCTTGTGATGTGCGCTTCGATGTATGGGCGCTGCCATTCGAGGAAGTCCTCGTCGCTCGTCGTCAGGCCGAGGTCCTGCAAGGTCTGCACGGTCTGTGCGCAGATATCGCCCACAATCCGCTGCACTTCGCGCACATTCGGCGCCGCCCCCGCGCCGCCCTCGCCGAATCCTGCGCCACCGAAACACGCCGCCGAGGCAAGGCGCAGCACCTGTTCGAGCTGCGCGCACACGTCCGTCAGCCGCATGCCGGCGCGTGCGCTCAACGCGCGCAGCGCCGCGAACCGCCATTTGTAGTACGGCGCATAGCCCACCGTCACGGGATTATTGATGAGGAAGACGAGCGACGAGACGGCGTCGGCGAATTCGCTCACGCACAGCCACGCGGCGGCGCCGTCGCCCCGCTGCAGCATGCGCGGCAGATTGTATTGTCCCGCCTGCGCGATCATGCCGAGGCGTTTGGAAATCAATGCCAGGCGCACGTCGTCGGGCATGAGTTTGAACGACTGGCGTGTTTTGGAGAACGCGCCGAGCGCATCGGCGAACACGCGGCCGTTCGTGGCGGCGGCGAGCGTAGCCTCGTCGAGCATCATCCACAGATGCGGCTCGTTTTCGCCTGGCGCGATGGGGTAGCCGGTAATCGATGTGAAGAACTCGCCTATTTCGAACACGCCGCTGCGCCGCCCCGCACCTTGCGCGCGTGGCGTGGCGGCGGTGCGCGCGAAACCGTTGCACTGTGCGGGCAGGGACTCGTAATCCGCCTGCAGCTGCTCGCCGATGCGCGCATAGTCGCTGGCGGTGAGCCACATGCACAAGCGCGGCCCGAAGTCGTGGTCGCGCGAAAGGGCGTCGTCGAAGCCGTAGCATTCCGACCCATGCCCGACGAGGCCCACCGCGATGCGCGGGGCGAACTCGGCATACCGCTCATCGAGCATCGGTTTGACGTAGGCGAGCCAATAGTCGCGCGCGAGCTGCAGGCCGCTCATCTGCGCGGGGTGCGCGGCCGGTTCCACATGCCGGTGCGGCGCGGACAGCTGTGCGGGCGAGGGCTGCGGCCCCTCGGGTGTTCTGGTGGAATCCAGCGTGCCCTGCGCAGCCAGCGCCGCACGCGCCTCGGCCAGGTTCTGCGCGGTCACCGCGTAATACTCGGTATGCTCGCCGTAGCATTCGGCGATGATCGCGAGCGCGCGCTCATAGTCCCTGACCGCGGCCACGGCATCGCCGGCGGCGAAGCTCACCTGCGCGGCGCCGGCGAGCGCGGACGCGAAATGCGCGCTGTGTTCGGCGTGCGCGTCGCGGTAGATCGCGAGCGCACGGTCCGCGAGTGTGCGCGCCTCGCTGAGCGCCTGCTCGCCGCCACTGCCGTTCTGCAGCGTGAGCAGCGCGAGGTTGGTGCATGTGGAGGCAATGTCGACGTCGTGCGTGGGGTCGGGGCTCGACGATTCGAGGATGTGCAGCGCCTCCTCGAGTTCGGCGCGCGCCTTGGCGGGGCGGTCGGTTTCGCTCAGGAGCATCGAATAGTTGTTGTGCAGGGCGGCGAGACGGCGGTCGGTGGGCGCGAGGGTGGTGCGCGCGGAGGCGAGCGCCTGCTCGTAGAGGTCTTCGGCCTGTTCCATGTTGCCGGCGGCGCGCTGTGACGTGGCGGCGTTGATGAGTGTGGTGGTCCACGCTTCGGTGCCTTCGAGGCCCAGTCGCAGGGCGAGTTCGATCGCGCGCTGGATGATCCACTGGTTGTCTTGGTGGCGGCCTTGCGACCGGTAGAATCCCATCGTCTCGTTGAGCACGGTGAGCAGGCCGGCGAAGTCGCCGGCGTTTTCGGCGTCGGTCATGGCGTCGAGCAGCAATGGCTCGGCTTTGGTGGCGGCGCTGTGGCTGGCGAACACGGCGTCGAGGCGGTTCAGAAACTCGTTGACGTCAAACGTGGAGGCATCGGAAGCGTCCGGGGTTGTGGAATCTTCGGTGGTGGTTGTGGCGGTCATGCGTCCACGATACCGCACCGCTTGGCGCACGTTCAGACGATATGCCGGTCGGAGGCCCACAGCGTCAGTTCGTTGCGGTTCGACAGCTGCAGTTTGCGCAAGACCGAACTGACGTGCGTCTCCACGGTCTTGATGGAGATGAACAGCTCGGATGCCACTTCTTTGTAGGTGTAGCCGCGCGCGATGAGGCGCATCACCTCCTGCTCGCGCGACGAAAGCCGGTCGAGCTCCTCGTCGTGCACCGGCTCGTCGGCGGCCGGCGCGTCCGGCGGCGCGCCCTGGAACGCGGAGAGCACGAAGCCGGCGAGTTTGGGCGAGAACACGGCATACCCCTCGCTCACCTGCTCGATTGAGTGAATCAGGTCGTGCCCGGTGATCGTCTTCGTCACATAGCCGCGCGCGCCGGCGCGGATGACCGCCCCCACGTCTTGCGCGGAATCGGAGACCGAAAGCGCCAGGAACGCGGTGCGCGGGGCGTGCGGGTGCGATTTGGCCAGGATCTCCGCACCGCCACCGCCCGCGCCGCCCGGCACATGCACGTCGAGCAGCACCACGTCGGGCTGCGTGGCCACGATCATGTCAATGGACGATTCGACATCCGCCGCCTGCCCAACAATGTCGAAATACGGTTGCAATGTGGCGATCACGCCCGCGCGGAACATCTCGTGGTCATCGACGACCGCGATGCGTGCCTGGGTGTGGGTGGTGTCTTCCATGCGTCCTCCATTGGTCCGTTGGGCTGCGCCTGGTCCATGCCATGCGCGTCCCCGTGCAGCATCATAGTGCGCCGCCGCCGGCCGCGCCATGGTCCTCCGCTCCGGCGGACGGTTTGGCCGGCGCGGCCGTCTGTGGCGCGGATGTGCCGGCCACGATCGGCATGTGCATGCGCACCTCGGTGCCCCAGTGCGGGCGCGACACGATCTCCACCGTGCCGCCACGCCTACGAACACGCCCCATGATCGATTCACGGATTCCCAGGCGGCCCTCGGGAATCGCGTCGACGTCGAACCCCTCGCCGTGGTCGCGCACAAACACCTCCACCTGGCGTTCGCCGGCCTCGCAATACACCGAGACCGGCTCGCCGCCGTGTGTCACGGCGTTGACCATCGCCTGCGCCGCCGCGTCGAGCAGCGCGTCGGTCTGCGCGCTCGGCCGCGCGTCGCCCACCGTCACCACGTCGATCGGCTTGCCATGCGTGTCTTCGACCTGTGCGGCGATCTCCTCAAGTCCCGCCTTGACCGAACGGTCGCTCGTGGTGCGCTCCTGATACAGCCAGCTGCGCAATTCGCGCTCCTGCGAACGGGCGAGCGCGAACACCTGCTGCGGCTCGGCCGCATGCAGCTGGATCAGCGCGAGCGTCTGCAATACGCCGTCATGCAGATGCGCCGCCATGTCGGCGCGCTCCTCTTCACGTTCCTTGAGCGCGCGCTCGCGGCCCGAGGTGCGCATCAGGGAGACGAGCTGCGGCACGAGCGCGCACAATACGCCTGCGAGCAACGCGAACCCGGCGCACAGGCTGTAGAGGAACGGCACGGAGCCGTCTTCAATCGCGGTCTGCGTGACGAGCAGCGCGTAGGCGGCAAAGACGAGCAACACGCCGACCACTGTGGTCCATGTCTGCCCCGTGCGCGCGTTGAAGCGCAGCCAAGGGAGGCCCACGCCGGCCGCGGCGAGCAACACCGGCAGCATCAGGCCATTGGCCGTCTGCAGTTGGTTGATGAGCAGGGCGATCGCGATCAGTACAACGCCTGCGCACGCGAACAGCGCGGGTTTGGAGGCTTCGTCGATCACCTGGCGCATGCTCTCCATGCTGACGGGACGGCCGCCTGCCTCTTCGTTCAGACCTGTGTAATCATAAGGATTGTCTGGCACCGGTTCGGGGCTTCGGGGTGCTCCGTAGGGCGTATTACCGCGCGACAGCGGCGCATTCGCGGCGCCGGCGGATTGCGCGAGCCGCACACGGCGGGCGGCCTCGGCCACCGGGTCGCCCGGTGGTACCAACACCCACAGCGCCACGTAGGCGATTGCGCCTGCGCCGTACGCGAAGCACGAGAGCGCGAACGCCAGTCGCACCCAGGCCACATGGACGCCCAAATGCATGCCGATGCCACGGGCCACGCCGGCGATCCAACGCCCGTGTTTGGGGCGCAGCAATGGCAGTTTGGCGGGGAACAGCGCTGGCGGCTGGGCTGCGGCCATGCCGTTCGCAGGGGGTGCAGGTGCGGAAGTCATGGTTCCATTGTGCCGTGGTTCAGGGAGAATGCCAGGGCCTCACGCCCAGATTCAGGGTGTGATTCAGGGTGTTCCCCGAGGCGTTTCACGCTGGCGGCCTGCTGTAATGGAGCCATGAGCAATCCACAGCACAATCCGGAGCCACAGGGGCAAGGTGGTCCGGCATACACACAGACCCCCGCTTCTTCCTCGCCACACCAGCCCACGCAGCCCACGGCCAAGCCCGAAGCCTCGTTCTTCCGCTGGATCCGCGAAAGCCGCGTGGAACGCACCAACGACCGCGTGATCGCCGGCGTGTGCGGTGCCATCGCCCGCGAACTGGGGTGGAACGTCACCCTCGTGCGCGTCCTCATGGTCGTCTCCGTGTTCTTCGGCGGCTTCGGCGGTCTGCTGTACGGCATCGCCTGGCTGCTGCTGCCCGACGAGCTCGACCACCGCATCCTGCTTGAGGAGATCATCGCGGGGCAATGGGATTGGGCGTTCGTGGGCGTGATCCTGGCGATTGTGATCGCCGGCGGCTTCGGCTTCGGGGTAGGCTTCGACTGGGACTACGGCTTCGGTCTGCACTGGGGCATCAACGTGATGCCGTTGCTGTTGGCGATGCTCGTGTTCTACCTGCTTGTCGACAATGGCCGCCGCAGGTTCCGCACGCCGGTCGCACCACCTGCGCCATCCGGCATGCCATACCCTCCGCAGCCGAACGCCTACACGAGCGGTGGCGCACCGGTGCACCCCATGCCACAGCCGAGCGCACCCGCACAGCCGGTTACACAGCAGCCGGTCATGCCGCAGCGGCCGGTACCGCCGCAGTCGATGGCGGCAGCCCCCAATCCGCAGCAGCAGGCGTGGTCGCAGGCATACCCGCAGACCGCCTCGTCGGCCGCCGTGCCGCCCGCGGCCCAGCCGTATGCGCAGTCCGCCATGCCGATGGGCGCGGCTCCGGCCGCCCAACAGACCCCTGCATACACCGCGCAGCCGGCCGCTGCCGCGGTGCCGATGCCCGCCACGCCGCGTGAACCGAGGCGTGCACGCCGCAAGGGCGCAGGCCCCATGGTCGTGCTGCTGTTCTTCGGCCTCATCCTCGCCTCCGCCGGCATTCTGGCAATCGTGCTCGACGACCGCACCACGTTCATCGGCGAGGTGCAGCCGCTGATCATCTACGTCGGTGCCATCGTGGCGGTGCTGGGCGCGATCATCGTGGTCCTCGGCTGTTGTGGGCGGCGCACCGGCGGCCTGCACCCCTTTGTGTGGACCCTCATGTTCCTGGCCGCGTGCTTCATGGCGGTCGGTGGCGCATGGTCGGTCATGGACCAATACAAAAACGCGGTGAGCCGCGACTACACCCGGATCGGCATCGGACCCGACAGCGTAGACACCTCGTTGACCGCGAAAGACATGGACGAGATCACCAAGGGCATCGCCGTGAGCGGCCAGGGCATGACGCGCAGCACGCTCGATATCGATCTGAGCGACTACGCGAAGACGAACGGCAAGCACACCATCGAACTGCGCGACGGCAAGACCAAGGAGACCACGTGCCCGGTCGGCACGATCCCGATGACCGTCGAGGACGCCCGCGTGGTCATCACAATCCCGGATGGCTGTTCGTGGGGATTCGATTCGTCGCTGCATGACGGCACGGTCGACTCGTTCGGCAACCGGTATTCGGCGATGACGAGCGGAGACCCCTTCGACGTGCTCGGTGGCAACGGGGACTGGTCCAACATCCGCGTGACCGTGGACGAGAACTCGACGCGGGTGCACATCCCCAGCATCGACGTGCGGGTCATGGACGATGGCGACCTCGACGAATCCATCGATGACCTGACGGACGGTGACGGCGACCGTGAGCCAGCGCACGTCTTCGTGACAAGCGAGAACTTCCGATCGCAGCGCATGGCACGACTGTGCGATGGCGTGAGTGTCGTCGACGGCAAGGTCGAATTCGAGTCCGGAGCCAACAGCCAGATGCGCCAGCTCGTCAAGGATGGATACTACTGGCCATGCGCCGTGCTGGCGGACGCCGCGCCGGTCACGCCCGAACTGGTGATCCAACCCAACGTGGTGATCGGTGGCAACATCACCGTGCGCTACGCCTCGCAACGCTGACCTCTACCAGATGAAACGGAACACGATCATGAACACCACCAACCCACAGTGGCCGGAACGCGATGACGACACCCAGGTCATCGGGACGGCCGAGATCACCGAACTGAACATGCCGATGAGCGAACGTTTCGCCGAATTCGACGAGGCGACGACCGAACTGTCCGCAGACGCACCCACGGACGAACCAGAATCCCCGGAGGCGGGCGCTGCCGCCGAGGAGGCCGATGCGCCCGGAGCGCCTCAGGGCCCAACCGGCACAGTGCCTCCCGCCAACGCGGTCCCGCTGTACAGCTCGCCCCAATCTGCGCCGCAACCCCCGCAACCCGTGCGCCCGAAAGGACCGAGCACAGGCACGATCGTGCTCGGCGTGGTCGTGCTGCTGTGCGGCGTGCTGACGATCGCCGTCGGCGTCTCCATGAGCTCGGCCACGTTCGTGTTCTTCCCGAACATGCAGCATTTCACCGCATACCTCTTCGCCGGCGTCGGCGGCCTGCTGTGTGTGCTCGCCGTGGTCTGGGCGATCGCCTCGGCCATCGGCAAGCGCCGCCGTGAACAGACTTCCCCCATCCACGAGTCGAAAGGAGCGCGTATCGACCGATAACTCCTTCTGACTCTTACTCGCGCGCCGCGTATGCACTGCTTTTCCTGCTACCGAATGTATACGCGGCGTTTTTCCATGCCTCGCCGCGGGCGAAGTGCCGCGCGGCACGCGCCGCCCGTTTGTACAGTGGCTGGTATGAGCCCGAATCCCACACCCCCAGCGCCACACTTGTTCGAAGCCACCCATGTCACCGCCGTCATGCCGCAGCAGGGCGGCGACCACACCGTCTTCCACGATCTGAGTTTCCATGTGGACGCCGGCGAGGTCGTCGACATCACCGGGCCGTCGGGCGCCGGCAAATCTACACTGCTCACCGCCTTCGCGCGCCTCAACGCGCACACGACCGGCATATTCACACTCGACGGCAAGGATTCGGACTCGTTCACACCGCAACAGTGGCGTGTGCGCGTGTCGTACCTGCCGCAGACCTCCACACTGATCGGAGAGACGGTGGCCGATGCAATCCGCCTGCCGTGGACACTCAAAATCCGTCAGGGCGAACGAAAACAGGACCCGGCGGGCATGCTCACAGACGAGCACATCCGCCAACTGCTCGACGACATGGGGTGCGCCGACATCGAATTGGGGCGCGACCCGCGCGAACTGTCCGGAGGCCAGTCCGCACGCATCGCCTTGGCGCGCACGATTCTCACCAAACCACAGCTGCTGCTCGCCGATGAGGTCGACGCGGGGCTCGATGAGGACAATGCGGACAAGGTCGCCGACCTGCTCAAACGCGCCGCCTCGCAGGGCGCCGGAGTGGTGCGCATCCGGCACCGCGCGCCTGATGGGCGGGCGAACCGCATCATGGTGCTCAAGGACGGCGTGTTGAGCGAGCAGGGGAAGGGACGGAACTGATGGCGCAACATACGTATTTCACCATTGACAACATCGGTCTGCTCATCGCGGCATGCATGGTCATGGCCGCCGCCGGCATCTCCGTGCTGATGAAGCTTGACGTCGCGAAATCGCTCGTCTGGTCCATGGCGCGCGCCCTCATCCAGCTGCTGGTCATGGGCATCATCCTGGAGTACGTGATCCGCCAGCACAACGTCTGGCTCGTCATTGCGCTTATCGGCGTGATGCTCGTCGCCGCCGTGCAGATCACCATGTCTCGCGCGAAAGGCGTACCGAAGGGACTCGTGCCCATTGTGCTGCTCAGCCTCGTCGTCACCATGCTCATCATGATCTCCGTGGTGGCCGAGCTGATCGTGCGCCCGCACCCATGGTATGCGCCGCAGGTCGTGGTGCCGCTCACCGGCATGATGCTCGGCAACACGGTGTCCGCGCTCGCATTGGCGATGTCGCGGTTCTTCGAATCGATGCGTGAGCGCTACGAGGAGATCGGCACGCTGCTCGCGCTCGGCGCCACTGCCTGGGAGGCGGCGCGCCCGTCGATCATCTCGTCGATTCGGCTCGGCATGCTGCCCACCATCGCCAATCTCGCGTCGGCGGGCATCGTGACCATCCCCGGCATGATGTCCGGGCAGATCATCGCCGGCGGCAACCCCGTGGACGCGGCGAAATACCAGTTCGTCATCCTCACATCGTTCGCGTCGCTCACACTGCTCGCCGGCACCATCATCCTCGGCCTCGTCTACCGGCGCTGCTTCATCTCGTACGACCGTTACCGGATGCCCGACCCGGCGCCGGCACCATCGATTCGCCATCTCATCGGCAAACGCGCATCCGCACGGCGCCGCGCGTCATGAGCACCCCATAACCAACGCGTATATCCACGGGCGCGTGTCGAGCCATCCATCTCTGTAGGTTCGTGGATCGTACGGCCGCGGGCAATGCATCCGCCGCCGGACGACCACGACATCCCAAGGAGGTGCATATGACGCAATTGAACACCCGACTCGTTCACGGGCTTCCCGTTGGCGACAACACGACCGGCGCGGTGAACCCGCCGATCTACAATTCATCCACATACGCTTTCGAAACGGTCGAGTCGATGCCCCGCTGGGATTACGCGCGCAGCGGCAACCCGACCCGCGAGTTCCTGGAGCGCCAGATCGCCCAGCTCGAACACGGCACGCGCGGCTTTGCGTTCGCCTCCGGACTCGCCGCGATCCACGCCGTGCTCTCGATCTTCGCGCCCAACGACCGCATCGTCGTCGGCTCGAACATCTACGGCGGCACGTATTCACTGTTCAACGAGCACTTCCAGCGCTGGGGACTACTCCGCACGCCAGTGGACACGCAGAGCGAATCCGCGCTCGAACAGGCCGTGCGCGGTGACGACCTGACGCCGCCCGCGCGCGCCGTGTACGTGGAGACGCTGACCAATCCGTTGCTGCAGGTCAACGACATCGCCGCGATCGCGCGCATCGCACACCGGTACGGCGCGATCGTAATCGTCGACAACACCTTCGTCACGCCATATCTGCAGCAGCCGCTCGACCTGGGCGCCGACATCGTGCTCCACTCCGCTACCAAATACCTGGCCGGGCATTCCGACGTGATCGCCGGGCTGGCCGTGGTACGCGACGATGCGCTCGGCGAACGCGTGTACTATGCGCAGAACCGCCTCGGCGGCGTGCTTGCGCCTGCCGAATGCGACACCGTGCGCCGTGGCATCCAGACGCTCGCGCTGCGGCTCGAACGCCAGCAGGAGAACGCGCTCGCCGTGGCGCAGCACCTGCTCGCGCATCCGTATGTGCGCGACGTGCACTACCCGGGCATCCATGGCGAGCCTGTGGCAGCGAAGGGATTGCGCGGCTGTGGCGGCGTGCTGAGCTTCGAGGTGGCGCCCGGCATCGACCCGGCGGACGTGCTCGACCACCTGCGCGTCTTCCGGCTGGCCGTCAGCCTGGGGGCGGTGGAAAGCCTCGCCGAGCTGCCTGCGCGCATGACGCATTTCGAGCTGCCGCGCAGCGAACGGCTCAAGGTGGGCATCACTGACGAGCTCATCCGCCTGTCGATCGGCATTGAGGACGTGCGCGATCTGATCGACGACCTGGACCAGGCCTTCGACGTGGCGCAGGAGCACGCGCGCCGACGCACGACCGACGACCTGCGCACGATCCTCGCCATCTGAGCGCCCGTACACCAAGGAGAGACCGATGTGTCATGTTGAGACGAACGCGATCCACGGCGTCTACACCGCGGCCGACCACGCGCACGCGGCCGTGCCGCCGATCTACCTGAGCGCGGCGTTCCACATGGAAAGCGCCGAACATGGCGACGCGCTGTCTGCCGGCACGCAGGACGGCTTTTCGTATTCGCGCGTGGCCAACCCCACCGTCGACGTGCTGGAACGCCGGCTCGCCGCGCTCGAAGGCGGGCGGTCTGCCGTGGCCGTGGCCTCGGGCATGGCCGCCGTCTCGTTCGCGCTGCTGTGTGCGGCGGAAGGCGGCGGGCGCATCATCGCGCCGAAGACGCTATACGGCGCGTCGGTGGATGCGATGGTGAGCTTTTTCCCCCAGTTCGGCGTGCACACCGATTTCGTGCGCGATATCAACGATCTGGCCGAGGTGGAGGCGCTCATCGGCCCGGACACGCGCGCGATCTTCGCCGAATCGGTGGCCAACCCGTCCACCGAGGTCACCGACGTGGCGTCGCTCGCCGAACTCGCGCACCGCCACGGCGTGCCGCTCATCATCGACAACACCGTTCCCACGCCGTACCTGTTCCAGCCAATCCGTTGGGGCGCCGACGTGGTGGTGCACTCCACGACCAAAGGCATCAGCGGACACGGCAACACACTCGGCGGCGTGATCATCGATGCGGGG
Organism: Bifidobacterium pseudolongum subsp. pseudolongum DSM 20099; assembly: GCF_000771225.1. Classification (GTDB taxonomy): domain Bacteria; phylum Actinomycetota; class Actinomycetes; order Actinomycetales; family Bifidobacteriaceae; genus Bifidobacterium; species Bifidobacterium pseudolongum. Next base: position 361,074 of record NZ_JDTZ01000002.1, on the reverse strand, counting down.
AATTTCGACTGGGGGAGCCCTCGTTTCCCGCAATTCACCCAGCCGGAACTGGTGGTGAGCGACGAGCGCGCAGGCGCATGGCACAGCTTCGCGAGCCGCTTCGGCGCCGACGCCTACATCCGCCGCGTGCGCATCAAATATGTGCGCACGTTTGGCGCGGTGGAAAGCCCGTTCAACGCATACTTGCAACTGCTCGGGCTCGAGACGCTCGCGGTGCGCGTGCGCGAGCAGACGCGCTCGGCGCAGGCGATCGCGCGGCACCTACGTGGTGTGCCGCATGTGCGCCGCGTGCGTTACTCCGGGCTCGCGATTGGCGACGCGGCAGACGGCGGCGCACAGGGACGGCTCGTGCGTCGGCTGTTCTCGCAAGGCGTGGGGCCGGTGCTCTCCTTCGAACTCGACGGAGGCCGCGAACAGGTCAGCCGTGTGCTCGACGGCGTGCGCGTGTTCAGCTATGTGCCCAATATCGGCGACGCGCGTTCGCTCATCGTCGATCCGGCGCGCATCACGCACCGTGAAGTGCCAGCGGAGTTCCGTGGGGCGGCCGGTGTGAGCGACAATCTGATCCGCCTGTCGGTGGGCCTGGAGCATGTGAACGACCTGATCGCCGACCTCGACCAGGCGATTGCGCACGCCTACGAGTTGTGACCATCGCCCTTGGCTCTGCGCGCACCCACCGGCACGGACCTACGATGGTGGGGACGGCATATGCGCACAGTGCATATGCGCAGACAGATGGGAGCATATATGACGGAAACCATGCGAAGCGCGATGTTCGAATCCGCGGGCAACATGGCCATTGAGGACGTGCCGAAGCCGGTCGTCGAACAGCCCGACGATGCGATTGTGCGCGTGGTGCGCACCTGCGTGTGCGGATCGGATTTGTGGTCGTTCCGCGGCATCAACGCAAGCGACGACCATTCCACGAACCCGGGCCACGAGGCCATCGGCATCGTGGAGGAAGTGGGGGAGGCCGTCACCTCGGTCAAACCAGGCGATTTCGTGATTGCGCCGTTCACGCACGGCTGCGGCGAATGCCGCGCATGCCGTGCCGGCTACGACGGGTCATGCATGGCGCATATGGACAACTTCTCGATGGGCGCGCAAGGCCAGTACATCCGCTTCCAGCACGCGCAGTGGGCGCTCGTGAAGATCCCGGGCAAGCCCGGGGACTACAGCGAAGGCATGCTCAAGAGCCTGCTCACGCTTTCCGACGTGATGGCAACCGGCTACCATGCGGCGCGCACTGCACACGTGCAGGCGGGCGACACGGTGATCGTGCTCGGCGACGGCGCGGTGGGGCAGTGCGCCATCATCGCCGCGAAGATGATGGGCGCCAAGCACATCATCTCCACAAGCCGGCACGATGACCGCCGTGCGCTCGCACAGGAGTTCGGCGCGACCGACAACGTGGCCGAACGCGGCGACGAAGGCGTGGCGAAGCTCCTCGAGCTGAGCGATGGCGGAGCGGACGCCGTGCTCGAATGCGTCGGCACCGACGCCTCGTTCCAGGAAGCAGCCGCAGTGGCGCGTCCCGGTGCGCTGATCGGCCGCGTCGGCCTGCCGCACGGCCAGCAGATCAGCGGTGAAGGCACGTTCTACCGTAACGTCGGCTTGGCCGGAGGCCCGGCTTCCGTGACGACGTACGACAAGGAAGTGCTGTTGCGTGCAGTGCTCGACGCGCAGATCAACCCCGGCAAGGTGTTCACACAGACCTTCACCCTCGAGCAGATCCAACAGGCCTATGAAGCGATGGACCAGCGCAAGACAATCAAGTCGTATCTGATCGTGGAGGACTGAACCGGTTCGGTCTGACGCGGAAAAGCGAAAAACCCCACCAATGTGGTGGGGTTTTTCCTTGGGTCGGGCTGGCGAGATTTGAACTCGCGGCCTCTTCGTCCCGAACGAAGCGCGCTACCAAGCTGCGCCACAGCCCGTTTTTGACAACAGATGACAGTTTACGCACAAATCGCAAATACGCAAATTCGGCGTGTTGCGCATGGCTCCACCGATGCGCCCATGCGTTTGCGCTGTGCGCGGCAGAGCCATATACATAGGAATCAGCTGTAGTGGCTGGTGGTTACACTGGGGCGCTATGACTGAACCGATTGCAACCGAAGAAATCACCGTGGAAGAGGACGCCAACGGCGTGCCCACCATGACGACCGTGGAACGCGCTCAACTGCTGCTCGACCAGGACGCCGCGATCACGGCGCGCATCCAGGAAGGCGCCACGCTCGACGAGGCCGTGGACCCGTCGAACAAGGAATTCGGCCCGCAGGCGCACCCTGAACAGGTGCAGATGCGTGTGGCGAAGCGCGCGATGATGCTCAAGGAAGGCCTCAACCCGTATCCGGTCACGCTTGACGTGACCAGCACGATCGAAGCGGTGCGCGCCAAATACGACGGCGCACTCGAAGCAGGGCAGGAGACCGACGACGTGGTGGGTGTGGCCGGCCGTGTGCTGTTCATCCGCAACGCCGGCGGCCTGTGCTTCGTGCAGATCGCCGCGGGCGACGGCACGACGATCCAAGGCATGCTGTCGAAGAAACAGCTCGGCGCCGATTCGCTCAAGCAATTCAAGCAGCTCGTGGACCTTGGCGACCACCTGTTCCTCAAGGGCCGTGTGATTGCCTCGAAGACCGGCGAACTGTCGATCTTCGCCGACGAATGGGCCATCGCCGCCAAAGCGCTGCAGCCATTGCCCACCCTGCACAAGGAACTCAACGAAGACACACGCACGCGCAAACCGTACATCGGCATGATCGCCGACGAGAAGATCCGCAACATGGTGCGCAACCGCTCCAAGGCGGTCTCGTCGCTGCGCCGCACCTTCGACGACCACGACTTCCTCGAGGTGGAGACGCCGATGCTGCAGACCGTGCACGGTGGTGCGGCCGCACGCCCCTTCACCACGCACATGAACGCGTTCGACCTCGACCTCTACCTGCGTATCGCGCCCGAACTCTTCCTCAAGCGCTGCCTCGTGGGTGGCATCGACCGCGTGTTCGAAATCAACCGCGATTTCCGCAACGAGGGCGTCGACGGCACGCACGCGCCCGAATTCACGATGGTCGAGGCGTATGAGGCCTACGGCAATTACGACACGATCGCTGCGCTCGTCAAGGAGCTCGTGCAGAAGACCGCGAAAGACGTGTTCGGTTCGACGACCGTCACGCTGCTCGACGGCACGGAATACGATCTGGGCGGCGAGTGGAAGACAATGAGCATGTACGACTCGCTGTCCGAAGCGCTCGGCCAGGAGATCGTGCCGAACGGCGGCCCCGACCACCCCGGCACGTCCGTCGAAGAGCTTGGCCGTATCGCCGACAAACTCGGTGTGGAACGCGACGATGTGGAGAACCACGGCAAGCTCGTCGAGCACCTGTGGGAGCACTTCTACGAAGACAAGCTGTATGAGCCGACCTTCGTGCGCGACTTCCCGGTGGAGACCTCGCCGCTCGTCAAGGCGCACCGCAGCAAGCCGGGCGTCGTGGAGAAGTGGGACCTCTACGTGCGCGGCTTCGAACTGGCCACAGGCTACTCCGAGCTCAACGACCCGATCGTGCAGCGCGAACGCTTCGTGGCGCAGGCCAAGGACGCGCTTGCCGGCGACGAAGAGGCGTGCGACATTGACGAGGACTTCCTCGAAGCGCTCGGTGTCGGCATGCCACCGGCCGGCGGCATGGGCATGGGCATCGACCGCCTGCTCATCGCACTGACCGGGGCCACGATCCGCGAAACAATCACCTTCCCGCTTGTCAAGCCGCTCAACGGCTGAGACTTCAGGCGCCGCCGTCGGCAACCGCAGACGGCGGCGCCTGTGCATCTACGCACAACCAACCCAGAAAGGATTGGAACCATGAATCCAAACGAAACCCAGGGGCCGGGCCAGCCCCAGCACAACGAAACCCCATACGCGGCGCCGGCGTACACCCAGCCGCAGCAGGCCGCACCGCAGCAGCCCTTGCCGCCGTATGCCCAGCCGGCAGCACAGCAGGCCGCGCCGCAGGCACCGCATGTGCCGCCGCAGCAGCATGCGCCGCAGCAGACGGCCGCCGCCGCGCGCAAGGGCGCGAATCTGGCCGAATCGCTCGGCTCGCAGCATATCCAGATCGGCAACAAAAAGATCGATTACGCGGCGATCGTGACGCTCGTCGGCGCGGTGATCTCCATCATCGCCCTGTTCCTTCCGTTCGCGAGCGTGTCGATGTTCGGCGAGAAGGTCTCCAGCAGCCTGTTCCAGCAGGGCGCCGTCGGTTGGTACATGCTCGTCATGCTCCTGGCGATTGGCGCATGCGCGGTCCTAGAGAAGCGGTTCACCGCACTCGTGCTGACCGGCCTTGACACCTTGCTTGTGATCTTCGTGATCGCCGCTGGCGCCCAGCAGATGCAGCAGGGGTCCGCGCTTTCCAGTCTGGTCGAAGGCTACGTGGGACAGCAGGCCCTGCGTGTGCAGTACGGCCCGGGCATGTGGCTTGCGATCATCGGTGTGATCGTCATGCTCATCGGTACCATCGTGGCCTACTACAACCAGATGCAGGCGCACAAGCGCGCCACCCCGGCCGCTCCGTCAGGCCCCGACCCGTTCCAGAACAACGGCTGGCAGTTCGGCGTGCCCGCACCGCAGCAGCCGTCTTCGAACGACACGAGCGACTGGCAGTTCGGCACGCCCAACCCGCCGGCGCCGGCGGGTCCTGTTCCGCCGACGCCAGCGCAGATGCATGAGCCGTTTGCGCAGCCCGCGCAGGCGCCCACCATGCCGCCTGCGCCTTCCGCGCCGAATCCAAACCAACCCAATGCGTGAAACACGCTAGTGCGCTGGCGCCATGATGGCGCGCAAGTGGCCCCGGCCTTCCTTGTGGGAGCCGGCGCCACTTTTGTATGGCTGTGGACGGCGACGTATCGAGATATAGGTCATTTTGTATTGATTTTAAGCTTCTAGCTGGTGCTATTTGGGTGGTGGTTGAAATTTCCGGCATGTGGGAATCATGGTTGTTGCTGGATTCTGGTTTGCTGCCTCCGTCCCGCTTGCCGTCATGGAGCCGTGTTTGACCATCCCTTGCGCACCTGCCCTTTTCGTTACTCACAGCGAGAATACGGGGCCGTCAAAGATCCCGGGCATGACCGCCACGGGGGATAGTGGACGGTTGGTGTGCCCATGTATCTCAAATATCTCTGCCGGCAAGAGATTAGAGACACCATGCCTACGTGGAGTTCATCAGGCAATGAGACTGGGGGATTGGGCAAGATCAATCCGCGCGCCGTCTACTACGCCGAGGCATGGAGCGGCGCGCACTGACCGCGTGCGTTGGGTGGCGCCGGTGAGACAATGCGCGGTATGAATCTCTCTCAACTCATCTCCGGCGCACGCCCGCGCACGCTCGCGCTCGGCGTGGCGCCCGTCTGGATCGGCGCGGCCTCGGCATGGGGCGTTGCGCGCGGTCGTGCGCACGGCCTGTCGGCATGCGCATGGATCGCGGGCGGCGCCGACTGCGCCCCGTCGACCACCCGCATGATCACACTCATGCTGCTGAGCCTCGGCGTGGCGGTCTTTCTGCAGATCGCCGCGAACTTCGCGAACGACTACTCCGATGGCATCCGTGGCACCGACGCGCACCGCGTGGACATAGCCGTGGCCAACCGCGTGGAGTACGTGACGTGTGCCACGGAATCGGGCGAAGTCGAGCGCGAGGAGACGCTCGACTACGAGGAACTGCACGCGCCCACACGGCTCGTCGCATCCGGTGTGCCACCACGCGCCGTACTGACGGCGGCCGTGGTGAGCGCGGCGCTCGCATGCGCGTGCGGTGTCGCGGCCGTGGTGATCACGGGGTATTGGTGGCTCCTTGCGATGGGTGTGGTGTGCGTGCTCGCCGGCTGGTTCTACGTGGGCGGCGCGCACCCTTACGGCTACCGCGGATGGGGCGAGATCGCCGCGTTCGTCTTCTTCGGGCCGGTCGCCGCGCTCGGCACCATGGCAACCATGGTCGGCACGCTCACCTGGCCGGCCGTGTGCGGGTCGGTGCTCGTCGGGCTCGTGGCGCTCGCTGTGCTGTCGGTGAACAATCTGCGCGATATACGCACCGACGCCCAATCGGGCAAGCGCACATGGGCGGTGCGTCTCGGCGCGCGCGCCACAACCGTGTGCGTCATCGTGGTCATCGCGATCGTCATGCTCGCAGTGCTCGCCGCCGGTGTGTTCGTGGGCGTACACGGCGGTGAACTGGCGCATCTGACGGTGGGCTGGGGATTCTGCGCGGTGCTCGGCATGGTGTGCATGCTGCTCACCGGGTATTTCACGTGTTTTGAGGTCGCGCACGGCGAATATATGCGCGCCATGTGGTCGCTGTCACTGCTCGCGCTGTGGCTCGCGCTCGCGTTCACCGGATTCGTGCTGGCGCTGTGAGCTGTGCGCGCGCCGTATGCGGCGAAAATGACAGGGCGCAACGGTACACTGGCAAACATGACTTATAAATTGGTACTGCTCCGACATGGTCAGAGCGCATGGAACAAGACAAATCAGTTCACCGGCTGGGTTGACGTCCCGCTGACCGAGCAGGGTGAGGAAGAGGCCAAGAACGGTGGCCGCCTGCTCAAGGAGAAGGGTGTCCTGCCGGACATCGTCTTCACCTCGCTGCTGCGCCGCGCGATCAACACTGCGAACATCGCCCTCGACGAGGCCGACCGCCTGTGGATCCCGGTCAAGCGCGACTGGCGCCTCAACGAGCGTCACTACGGCGCGCTGCAGGGCAAGAACAAGACCCAGATCCGCGAAGAGTACGGCGACGAGAAGTTCATGCTGTGGCGCCGCTCCTACGGCACCCCGCCGCCCGAGATCGACCCGAACGACGAGTACGCGCAGAACAACGATCCACGCTACGCCGGCGACCCGGTGCCGGAAGCCGAGTGCCTCGCCGATGTCGTGGCCCGCGTCGAGCCGTATTGGGAGTCGGACATCATCCCCGAACTCAAGACCGGCAAGACCGTGCTGATCGCCGCGCACGGCAATTCGCTGCGCGCGATCGTCAAGATGCTCGACGGCCTGACCGAAGAGGAGATCGCCAAGGTCAACATCCCGACGGCCATGCCGCTCGTGTACGAGCTTGACGACGACTTCAAGCCGGTCAAGAAGGGCGGAGAATACCTCGATCCCGAGGCCGCCGCCGCCGGTGCCGCCGCCGTTGCCGCCCAGGGCCAGAAGTGATCTGAGTTCGGCCTTGCTCTGAGCGCACGCTCAATGAATGACAACAGTGGCCGCCACTATCCCGGTGATAGTGGCGGCCACTGTTGTCATATGTGTCGGGCTTCATTGGATATTCTGAGAGGATTGGTGACAAAATGTTCGATGAAGGATTGTTTTATTGGATATTCTGAGGCAATCGTCGCAAAAAGTTGAATGAAGTTTGGTTCATTGGTCTGCTCTGCGTGGATGGATACAGAACGTTCAACAAAGCCTCGCCCCACACCCTATATGTGGCTCTTTTCGCCGTTGCCGCCATCCATCCCTATACTTCACCAACCTGTATGCCAGCCGCAGACCCAAGCTCTTAGTGAAGTCCCGCACGGCCCACACAGATGTGGGCACACAATGGGCCCTAGGGCGCCGAAAGACGGCGCAAGCAGATCTTCGCGGGAACGAACCCGCGCAAGAGGAGGAGCCATGTATTATTCGGCAGGCAATTTCGAGGCCTTCGCACACCCCCGCAAACCGGAGGGCATCGAGAACAAGAGCGCGTACATCATCGGCACGGGGCTTGCGGCGCTCACGGCCGCGTTCTATCTGGTGCGCGACGCGCAGATGCCGGGCAAGAACATCCATGTGTTCGAAAAGGACGTGCTGCCGGGCGGCGCTCTTGACGGCGCGTTCATCAAGGGCGAAGGCTATGTGATGCGCGGTGGCCGCGAGATGGACAACCATTTCGAGGTCATGTGGGACGTCTACCGTGATGTGCCGAGCATCGAGGACGAGAACGTCTCCATGCTCGACTACTACTACTGGCTCAACAAGGAGGACCCGAACTATTCGAAGTGCCGCGCCACGAAGGGCCGTGGACAGGACGCGCACACGGACAAGAAGTTCGGCCTCTCCGACAAGGCCGTCATGGAGATCCTCAAGCTCTATCTGGCGACTGAGGAGGAGCTTGCGAACAAGAAGATTACCGACTACTTCGACGACGAAGTGCTCGATTCGAACTTCTGGCTGTACTGGCGCACGATGTTCGCGTTCGAGAACTGGCAGTCGGCGCTCGAGATGCACCGTTACATCCACCGCTTCATCCATCACATCGGCGGTCTGCCGGACTTCTCGGCGCTGCGCTTCACGCGCTACAACCAGTACGAGTCGATGATCCTGCCGCTCATGAACTACCTCAAGGCGCATGGCGTGCAGTTCCACATGCAGACTTCGGTCGACGACGTGACCTTCGACGTCAGCGAGACCGAGATGGGGCCGAAGCGCGAGTTCACGAACGTCGCGATGGACGAGATCCTGCGCGCGCAGACCGAGAACGGCGCCTTCCCGCGCAACCCGTACAGCACGCCGAACAAGAAGGTCGCGAAGACGCTCGTCGTCACCGACCTGAAGAACAACGAGACGAAGACGATCGAACTGGGCGAGGACGATTTCGTGTTCATCACGAACGGCGGCCTTGTCGAATCAGTGACCAAAGGCAACCAGAACACGCCGGCCGGCTTCAACCCCGCGCTCAAGAAGGGCAGCGGCTGGGACACCTGGAACCGCATCGCCGCCGTCGACCCGAGCTTCGGCCACCCGCAGAAGTTCATCTACGATCCGAACCTGACGAAGTGGATGAGCGCGACCGCGACAACGCTCGACGACGAGATTATCCCGTACATCGAGAAGATCACCGGACGCTCGCCGTTCGGCGGTCACACCGTGACCGGCGGCATCGTGAGCGTCAAGGATTCGAACTGGCTCATGAGCTGGACGATCAACCGCCAGCAGCAGTTCCGCGACCAGCCGGCCGACCAGATCAGCGTGTGGATCGACGCGCTGCTGCCGGACAACCCAGGCAACTACATCCGCAAGAAAATGCAGGATTGCACCGGTGAGGAGATCTGCGAGGAGTGGCTCTACCACATGGGCGTGCCGACCGACAAGATTCATGAGCTCGCCTCGAAGCACTGCAATACGATCCCGGTCATGATGCCGTACGTCGACGCGTTCTTCATGCCGCGCGAACTCGGCGACCGCCCGGACGTGGTGCCGGACGGCGCCGTCAACTTCGCGTTCATCGGCCAGTTCGCCGAAGAGCCGCGAGACACGATCTTCACGACCGAATACTCGATGCGCACCGGCATGGAGGCCGTGTACACGCTCTTCGACGTCGACCGTGGCGTGCCCGAGGTGTGGAACAGCGAATACGATGTGCGCGACATGCTCAACGCCGCCGTCAAGCTGCGCGACGGCGAACCGCTCACGACCTTCGGCCGCAATGGCATCGAACGCAAGGCGATCGCGATTGCGCTCAACCGCACGAAGGGCACTTACATCCACGAGATGCTCAAGACCTTCGGCGCCATTGACGATCCGGACCATCCGGCCGACATGAAGCCGGGCATGCGGTTCGACGCCTCGTTCAGCGAAGCCGATGAGCAGCGTCTCATGCAGCATGCGAAGGACGCCGAGGCCGCCGCGTTCCCCGACCAGCAGGCCGAAGCCGCGGCCGCTGCCGTCACACCGGCCGTGGCCAGTGTGGACGCCCGGCCCGCGGGCACCGACAAGCCCGAGGCCGAAGAACAGCTCGACACGCCGGAGGTCGCCCAGTGAAAGCCTATGTGATTCCCAACGCCGAGGCGCGTGGCCTGGACGCAATGGAACTGGCCGATGTGCCACGCCCGCAGGCTGCGCCCGGCCATGTGCTGATCCAAGTGCACGCCGCGGGGCTCAACCCGGTCGATTATAAACTCGCCGAAGGCGGCAACGCGAACTGGACCTATCCGCACATCCTCGGCCTTGACGTGGCCGGTGAAATCGTGGAGCTCGGCGAAGGCGTCGAAGACACGTGGAAGGTCGGCATGCGTGTCGCCGGACATGGCGACCTGCGCTTCGACGGCTGTTTCGCCGAATATGTGAGCGCGCCGACGTACGAGCTCGCGCTCATCCCCGACGATGTGGAGTACACCACGGCCGCGGGCATGCTGTGCAGCGCGCTTACCGCGTACCAGACGATCAACAGGAAACCGAACCTCAACCTCGTGCGCACCGCGCTCGTGCACGGCGGGTCCGGCGCGGTTGGCGGCGTCGCCGTGCAGCTCGCGAAGATGCACGGCATCACCGTGTTTACCACATGCTCGACGCGCAATGTGGACTATGTGCGCGAGCATGTGCGGCCTGACGCCGTGATTGACTACCGCACGCAGGACGTCGATGAGCGCGTGCGCGAACTGACCGACGGCCGCGGCGCCGACCTGATCGTCGACACGGTGAGTGGTGAGGAAGCCGAATGCGACCTCGGGCGCCTCGCCTACAACGGGCAGCTCGTCACGATTGTCGACGTGCCGCCGGTGTCAAGCGGCCAGATGTTCGGCGGTGCCCTGAGCATCGACGTTGTCAACCTCGGTGGCGCGCACGGCTCCGGCAACCCGATGGAGCAGCGCGACCTGGGCACGATGGCCTCGGACGTCCTGTCGATGGTCTCGCAAGGCCAGCTCGACCCGCTCATCACCGGTGTGCTGTCGTTCGGCGATCTTGTGGAAGGGCTGCGTTCGCTGGCCGACCATAAGGTCACGGGCAAGCTCGTCGTGGACGTGGATGCCTGAAAGGCTGGTTGAACCGGCGTATTGAGCGCGACATGGCCCCGGCACCTCATCAGGTGCCGGGGCCATGTCGCAGATCTGGATATAGCGGCCGTCAGTCGATGTCGGTGCCCTCATCGCGGTCCGGCTCCTTCGACGGATCGAAGCCGGAGACGATGAACACGACACGGCGCGCGGCGGAGACGGCGTGGTCGCCAAGCCGCTCCATGAAGCGGCCGATCAGCACCACGTTGATGAGCTGCTGGTTCGTGCCCGGGAAGTCTTCGGACTGGGCGAACTCGAGCGTCTTCTTGTGCAGGTCGTCGAGCACGTCGTCGTCATGGATGATCTGGTCGGCCACCTTCGTGTCGCGGTCGGCGAGCATCGTGACGAGGCGGTCGGCGGTCACATCGAGGAACTGCTGCATTTTCGTAAAGGTGCTCACGATATCCTGCGGCAACGGCGAATCGGGGTAGGTGCGGCGCGCGGATTCAGCGATGTGGCGCGCCAGATCGCCCATGCGCTCGAACGTAATCGCCAGACGCATGGTGGAGACCACGACGCGCAGATCGGTGGCCACCGGGTTCTGGCGGGCGAGCAGTTCCACGCACTGGTCGACGATGCTCGTCGAAAGCGCATCGGTTTCGGCGTCGTTGTCGATCACCGTCTGCGCGGCGTCGAGGTCGGTGTTGAGCAGCGCCTGCCCCGCGCCGTGAATGGCGTCGCGCACATTGCGTGCCATGTGGTCAAGGTCGTCGGCTACGGCTTTGAGTCCTTCGTTGAATATTACGCGCATTTGATTCCCTTCCATTGGGTCCATCGGGCGTGGCGGTTCGCGGTCCATGCCGCGCATTCCCGTCCCAGTGTAGAGGAAGCGCGCCGCCATGCCAATCGCATGCGGTTCACGTGTTGTTCACTTTGCGCGCGTTTTGCGGGCATCGCCACCGCGCACATCGCTCATCTATGCCACAATGGGCGGTATGCCGCACATCACCACCACGACCATCATCGCCGTTGCGTTCGTGCTGTTGGCCATGGGCGCCGTGATCGGCGTCGGCCTGCTCATCGCAGACATGGTCATGCCACTCGTGCAGTCCGCCACGCAGGGCGAATCGCTGCGCGACCGTTTCGCTGAACGGTTCGCGCGGCTGCGCAAACACCATGACGCCGACGATGACGCCGACGAGGATGCCGACGATCTGGAGGAATCCACGGCCGTGCTGCTGTCGATGCTGCCCGGAGCGCCGATCGTCGTCGACGAATCCGACGAAGTGGTGCGCGCGAATCCCGCCGCGTACCGGCTCGGCGTTGTCGACGACGATGTCATTGTGGAGCCGCGCATCGCGCAGGCGGTGCGCGACGTGCGTGCACAGGGCGGCAAAACCACGTTCGAACTGACCACGATGACCCCGCAGCGTTTCCTGCACATGGCAGACGCGGACGACGACGGCTGGGGCAACGCCGCGCCGGCGGGTGCACACGCCACCCCGGTCGCGGTGAGCCGGCCGAACTGGCTGCGCGTCACCGTGGGCCGCATCAGCGAGCGTTTTGTGATTGTGCTGCTCGATGATGTCAGCGAGCGCGTGCGTTTCGCCCAAGTGCGCGACGATTTCATTGCGAATGTCTCGGAACAGCTCGTCAAACCGAGCGACGAACTGCAGCGGCTCGCCGCTTCGCTCGAGCAGGCGGGGCTCAAGGACGAGCATATCGCGCAGGACGCGCGCAAGGTGCGCCGGACGATCGCGTACATCGACCACATGGTCAAGGATCTGCTGTTGCTGATCAAAGCGCAGGAGCAGGTCACGCCGACCGACGAGAACCGGCTCAATGTGCTCAGTGAGGCGCGTGCGGCGGCCGAGGTGGCGCAGCCGCTCGCGCAGGCGCACGCCCAGCGGATCGCGGTGAGTGGCAGCGATGGGCTTGTGGTGCATGGCGAGTCGGAGCAGATCCGCGCGGCGATCGACAAGCTGATTGAGAACGCGCTCGAGTATTCGCCGGATGGCGCGGTGGTGAGCGTGGATGTGAAGCCGGACCGCGATGGCCGGAATGCGGTTGTGCGGGTGATCGACCGCGGCACGGGCATTCCCCTTGACGAGCAGCAGCGCATCTTCGAGCGGTTCTACCGTGGCGCGCAGCAGAATGAGCGCACGTCGGAAGGCGTTGGCTTGGGGTTGGCGATCGTCAAGCATGTAGCGTTGACGCATCAAGGCAGTGTGCATGTGTGGAGCCGGCCGGGACAGGGCAGCACGTTCACGCTCGTGTTGCCGCTTGACCCCGCGCAGGCGGATTGAGCTTTATTTGCCCAAACGGCGGTAGTCGGAGCGGTCGAAGAACTCCCAGACGAGCAAGAGCAGGCCGATCACCACGCCGAACGCGCAGATGACCGTGGAAGTGCGGAACCACAGGTTGTGCCCGAACTGCCAGAAGCAGATGCAGACGATCAGTGCAATCGTCCACAGCACCGTGCCCAGGATGAACGCCTTGCGCAGGTCCACCTGCATGGGTTTGGGGGAGGGGCGGCGTGCATGGGGATCGACGATCGGGGCAATTTTCATGCCCTCCACCCTAACGCGAAGGGGCGGCAAACGCCGGTCATCGCGTACAATGGGGAGGTCCATTGCCCCATTGACGGCTTGTGCGAAAGGATTGCCCGTGTTCACGATTCGCCCTGTTCCCAAGCGCTACGCGTGGGGTTCCGGCGAACGCCTGCAATCCATGTTCCATCTGACGGGCGAGCAGTGGCGTTCGCCGCTTGCCGAAATGTGGTTCAGCGGGCACCCGCAGTCCCCGTCGCTGATCGAACAGCCTGGGGGCGCGCCGGTCGCGTTGACCGACGCGATCGCCGCGCGCCCCGAATACATGGTGGGCGCGCGCGGGTCCAGTGAATTCGGCCCGGTGCTGCCGTTCCTGTTCAAAGTGATCTCGGCGCGCGTGCCGCTGTCGCTGCAGGTGCACCCAGTCGATTTCCAGGCGCGCGCGGGATTCAATATGGAAAACCGTGAGGCGATCGCATTGGATGCGCCGGAACGCTCGTTCCACGACATGAACGCGAAAAGCGAAATGGTTGTGGCTCTCGAACCATTTCACGCGTCGGTCGGTTTTGCGCCGAAGTCGTTCGCGTTGCACAATCTCACCCTGCTCGAGTCGCCCGTCGCACAGACGATGGTGCGCGCGTTCTCGCGTTCGGCCGGCGATGGCGAGTTCGCGCAGGCCGACGCGCGCATGCCGATCGCGGCGAGCGTGTGGCCGGAGTCGCGCCGGCGCATGTTCCGCGCATTCCATGCAGCGATCACCGCGGCGCCGCTCAACGCGCAGGAATTGGAACGCGACCTGCTGCAGGCGCGCGCACGCTGCACTGCGGAACGCAACCGCATGGCCTTCGATCACGCGGTGCGTGCCACGCGCGCGTTCCCCGGCGACCCGAGCGTATTGGCGCTGCTGATGATGAACCCGGTGCGGCTCGAGGAGGGCGAATCGGTGTTCCTGCCCACCGGCTGCCCGCACGCCTATATATATGGTACCGGCGCGGAAATCATGACCAATTCAGACAACGTGCTGCGCGCCGGCATGACTGTCAAACACAAAGACATCGACAATCTGCTGCAGTGCCTGGATTGCCGCATATCCAGCCCGATCGACCCGTCCGACACGCGGTTGGGTACGCTGCTCATGCGCGACGTGGTGTTCTACAAGCCGCCCGTCAATGAATTCATGCTCTGCTATGGGCGTGTGGATGCGGCCCACGAGCCGTGGCCGGTGATGAACCGGCTCGCCGTGCGCTACGATGCGCTTGTGCAGCAGATGGGCGGCAAAGTGGTGGTGCCGCATCTGGGTCCACGCGTGGTATTGTGCACGCAGGGCGCCGTACGCTGCGTCACCGACCATGACGACCGCGTGCTGCGGCAGGGCGAGGCGGCATTCGTGCCGGCGGCGGATGGATGGGCCAGCATCGACCCGGTGGTGACGGGCGAAGCCGCACCGCAGGGCCAATATGTGATGGCCTCCACGCCGTTCTGAGCATGGAGGCCATCACGAGGTGAAACGCGTGAGTCACATATGTTCGACCACGTAATCGATGCACCCGAGCAGCGCCTCCACATCGGAAGGCTCCACCGAGGGGAATACGCCGATGCGCAGCTGGTTGCGGCCCAGCTTGCGGTAGCCGTTGACGTCGACGATGCCGTTGTCGCGCAACACCGCCGTCACATATGCCTGCGGCACCGAGTCGTCGAGATCGATCGTGACGACCGACCTCGATCGCGCGTCCACATCGGTCACGAACGGGCGCGCGTATGCGCTGCGTTCGGCCCAAGCGTACACGATGTCGGAAGAACGCTTGCAGCGGGCGGCGGACCATGCCATTCCGCCGTTTTCGTTGAGCCACTTCACCTGCTCGCCAAGCAGCACAAGCGTACTGATCGACGGCGTGTTGAGCGTCTGGTTCTTCAAGGAATTGTCGATCGCCGAGGTCAACGAAAGGAACGGCGGAATCCAACGGCGCGCGCCTTCGAGTGCGCAGCTGCGCTTGATGCCCTCCGCGCGTTGGATTGCGGCGGGGGAGAGGATCGCGATCCACAGGCCGCCTTCGGAACCGAAGGCCTTCTGCGGGGAGAAGTAATAGACGTCGGTCTGCGCGATGTCCACGGGGATCGCGCCAGCGGCACTCGTCGCGTCGATCGCGATCAGCGCGCCCTGTTCGTGGCTGCCGTCGATGCGGTAGACCGGCGCCTGCACGCCGGTCGACGTTTCGTTCTGCGCCCAGCAATACGTGTCGACGTATTCGGTGCGCTCAGGCACACGATATGTGCCGGGTTCGCTTTCGAAGACAATCGGGTCCTCGAGGAACGGCGCCGACGCCACCGAGGCCGCCACCTTCTTGCTGAATGACCCATACACGCCGCAGGCGGCCTGACGCGTGATAAGCGACGCGCACATCACGTCCCAGAACGCGCTCGCGCCACCGTTGCCGAGCACCACCTCGTACCCGTCGGGCAACGAGAAGAACTGTGCGATGCCCGTGCGGATGGATTCGACAAGGTCCTTGACCGGGGCTTGGCGGTGCGACGTGCCGAGGAGCGTGCGCGCGGCACGGTCGAGGGCTTCGACCTGCTCGGTGCGGATCTTGCTGGGGCCGGAACCGAAGCGGGCGTCTTCAGGCAGCATTGACTGCGGAATCGTAATAGTGTCCATGGTGTCCAAGAGTAGCCAGCGTCGGGGAACAACAGCGGCCGGGTTCCAGATAGGGAGCCGCAGTGTGGGCGGTTACGCGAAATGCGAAATGGTTGGCGCCATGGTATGCGAATACTACGATTTTGTGAAGATTTGTGATTTTTTTGCAGGGCGAATCATCGGGTGCAAATCAGTGGCAAAACGGTGCCACAGTGCAGATCGCAGGCCTTTTGCAAGGCAGGCATGGCGCAAGTGTGCGGTTTTGCTTGGTCTTGACTTGATGTACTCTGTTGAAACAGCGAGTACGAGCGCGGGACACCCATGGCATGGACCGTGGGGCACCTGCGCGTGATTGTTTCTTCAATGTGCGCAAGGAGTGTTGTAGGTATGAGGCATGCTGCCCCCAAAGCCCATAAGGCGGCTGGCACCAAGTCACTGACCAACCTGTTCACAACCCATCACGGATCCCATTCCTCTCAGGCTGTCTATGCCGAGAAAGCGGCGGCCGGCAACGCCGAGGCCCTCGGCATCGATGAGAACTTAGCGGCGAAACTCAATGAAGTGGCGCCCCTGACGCGCCGGTCGATCCGTGAATCGGCCAAGGCGGCGCAGCGCCGCAACACGGTGCTCACTTCGGCGTCGCTTGCCGCGCTCGTGGGCACTGCGGCTACATCGATGGCCTTCATGAAGTCGCAGGACGACACGACGACGATGTTCCCCGCTGTGGGTGCCGAAACCACGCAGACCATGAACATCACGCGCGTCAATGACGGCACGGCTTCGCGTTCCGAGACTCGTGAGGCGCTGACCGACGGCCTGCAAGGCACGACGGATCAGGGCGCTGTGGCGTCCACGACCACCTCCACGACGAACGAAGGCGGCTGGAACCTCGGCGATTCCAACGCCATCGACGATGTCAACGCGCTCACCAAGGCCAAGGCGAACAATGACAAGGTCGCCGAACGCGTAGACAAGGACGAGGCGGATCTGCCCGACGGCTTCAACCCGAACCACCCCACCGGCGACACGGGCAACCAGTACCCGTGGGGCCAGTGCACATGGTGGTCGTATGAGCGCCGTCACCAGCTGGGCCTGAACACCGGCTCGTTCTTCGGTGACGCGCGCAGTTGGGGCGCATCCGCGCAGGCGCTTGGATACTGGGTTGACAACACGCCGCGCGCTGTGGGAGACGTGCTTGTGTTCGCTCCGGGCCAAGAAGGTGCCGACGGCTACTACGGCCATGTGGCCATCGTCGAGGCAATCAATCCCGACGGCTCCATCAAGATTTCGGAATCCAATGTGAAGGGCGCCGGTGTCATCTCCGAGCGTGAGTTCTCCGCAGACAAGGTCTCCGGTTTCACGTTCGTGCATTACTGATCTGTTTTTCCCATAAGCGTGAACCGTGCCAGGCGCGCTTTGCCCCAAGACCCGCGAGCCATGGCCATTGCACCATGGGCGTGCTACTGTAAAGGGTGATGAAAAAGATGAAACGTTCTATATCGATTACTGCCGCTGCAGCGCTTGCCATCCCCATGGTGTTCATGGGTGTGCCCGCAGCCGTCGCAGATGATGCAGCGTCGAGTTCGGACTATATCGTCTCGACCCGCTCATTCCCCAAGGTGAACACCGCAAAGACGGATTTCTTTGCGGAGGCCACTTCCACCGACGTCGAAGATGACTCCAACTGGGGTGGGCTGGGAAGCATGGATGTTCCTCAGACCAAGTCCCAAGCGGAGAAAGACGCCGAGAAGAAAGCCCAAGAAGAAGAACAGGCCCGCAAGGACGCTGAGGCGACAGCCGCCGCCGAGGCCGCTGCGCGCCTCGAACGCGAACAGGCTGAGGCCGCAAGCCGAAGCCAGGAACGCGAACCGATTCAGCAGGAAACGGCTCCTGCCCCGCAGGCCGCCGCTGCCGCTCCGGAAGTGCCCGCCAGCAAGAACGGGGCATCGATCGCCGCGTACGCGCAGAAGTTCATCGGTGCCCCGTATGTCTCTGGTGGCACCACGCCGGCTGGCTGGGATTGCTCTGGCTTCGTCCAGTATGTGTTCGCCCAGTTCGGCATCAACCTGCCCCGCACCTCCGGCGCGCAGGCGGGCGTCGGCGTGGCCGTGCCGAGCCTCGCGCAGGCGCAGCCCGGCGATATCCTCGCCAACGGCATGCACGCCGCCATCTACATTGGCAACGGCATGGTCATCAACGCACTGAATCCGGCACAAGGCACGCAGATCACGGATACGTCCGTCTTCTATGGCGGCTATTCGATTCGCCGCGTGCTGTAGTCCTCTCCGCCTTTTCACCTTTTCTCAGGGTGCAGGCTCCACACGGAGTCTGCACCCTGCTTTTGTATGCGGCTGTGTGCGGGCCCCGTGAACCATATGGAACGGCGCCTTCCGTCTGGTGGGCGGCAGTGCCGTCGCACCATGGCGAAACCAGAACACATGCGGTATTGTAGGGATTGGAAGACATGCGTTGTGTTGGGCAAGGAGGTCCCTCATGGTGAACGACAAGACGATTCTGGTTGGCGTCGACGGCTCGCATGCGAGCTACAAGGCCACATGGTGGGCCGCGAACTACGCCAAGCACGTCGGGCTGTCGCTGCAGATTGTCTGCGCGTATTCGCTGCCGAGCTACGCCGCCGTCTCGTTCGACGCCACGTACACCGCGATGGGTGATGACAACGCGGCGCACGCCGATGCTCAGGAGATCCTGTCGAAGGCCAAGGCGATCGCGGACGAGCAGGGCGTGGACGCGCAGACGCTGATCGTGACCGGCGACCCCTCGTCGGTGTTCGTGGAACTGTCACGCAACTACAACCTCATCGTCATCGGCAACCGCGGCAAGGGCGGCCTCGCCGAACGCCTGCTGGGCACCACCAGCTCGAGCCTGCCGGCGTACGCATACTGCCCGATCGTGGTCGTGCCGTACACCGATGACGAGGGCAACCTGATGCATCTCAACAACGTGATCACCCGCGTGGCCGTCGGCTCCGACGACACGAAGTGGGGCATCCGCGCGCTGCAGCTCGCCGCTGACTTCACCAACAGCTGGGGCGCCGAACTCGACGTGATCACCGTGGTGCCGTCGAACACGAACCTCGAAGACGCCGATGTGCGCCACCAATTCGAGGAGGCGCTCGACGAGCGTCTCGCCCCGATCACCGCGAAGTACCCGGATCTGAAGATCCGCAAGACGATTGTGGCGGGCAATGCGGTGGAGACGCTGACGCGCGCGAGCCGCGACCATGACATGGTCGTTGTCGGCTCGTGCGGCCGGGGCGGCTTCACCGGCCTGCTGTTCAACTCCACGAGCCAGGGGCTGTTGCAGCATTCCGTTTCACCGGTGTATGTGGTGCCGCGCAAGTTCGTGGAAACCGAGGCCTCACGCGCCGCAGCCGAGCCGGACCAGGACGTGCAGACCGCGTCGATCGACGAACTGGTCAAGGAAGTGCCGGTCGACCGCGCTGGTGAAGACGTGGAGCGTGAGATCGAGAGCAACATCGATCCGCAGGCCGCCGCCTATCGTGACCGCCGCAACGACTGACGCAACCGATGCGCCTATGCGCATCTAATCGAGGGGCCCGGGCGAATCATCGTATTGGCGATTAGCCCGGGCCCCTCGATTACGTAGGGGGAGTGCGCTCAGCGGCGCACTTCGATGTCCATGCGCACCGGCGTCTCCTGCTCGTAGGTGTGCATCACGGTGCATCCTTTTTCGATGTGCGCCTTGGCGCGCTTCTTGAGCTTCTCCACCTCTTCGTCGCTCAGGTTGGCGTCCGAGGCATCGATGACCACCTGCTCGTTGAAGTTGATGTAGGAGTCGGTGTCCGCATCGTAGGTGCCGTCCACGATGATCTTGGCGCCCTTGCCTTCGCCCACGGCGTTCTCCACAGCCATGCGGCTCGAGAGCGCCGCGCATGCCGCGAGGGCGATCTTCATCAGGTCGCCGGGAGTGAACTGGCCCTTGCCCTTGCCGAACTTGAGGTGGGCGCCGTCATCGCTGAAAGCGTCCCAAGAACCATCTTTGTTGCGCTCGACCCACAGTCGTTTGTCCATTGATCATGCTCCTTTGTGCTTGGTCTGGATGATATTCCCCTATCAATCGTACTCAAGGCGTCTGCGCTTGGCTAGGGGCGCACCCACGCGCAGAGCGATACGCCGTCCAAAAGCGCCCTTAATATGGACTGTTATGCCTTTGACTCAAGCAGATCTGGAATCCATCCGCGCCCAAGTGCCGGCGCACCCGAAGACGACCATCCCCATGCCGTATGAGGACCTGCTGCGCAAGATCCTCATGGAAGGCAACCTCAAATCCGACCGCACCGGCACCGGTACGATCTCGTTGTTCGGCCAGCAGATGCGCTTCGACTTGAGCGAAGGGTTCCCATTGCTGACGACCAAGCGCGTGTTCTTCAAGGGCATCGCATACGAGCTGCTGTGGTTCCTGAAGGGGTCGGGCAATGTGCGCTGGCTGCAGGAGCACAACGTGCACATCTGGGACGAGTGGGCCGACGAAAACGGCGACCTGGGCCCCGTCTACGGAGTGCAGTGGCGCAGCTGGCCCGCGCCCACGCCCAGCGACCCGAACCGCACGATCGATCAGATCTCGAACGTGCTCGAGCTGATCCGCACGCAACCGGATTCGCGCCGCATGGTTGTCACTGCCTGGAACCCCGCGGAGGTCGAGCAGATGGCGCTGCCGCCATGCCACGCGCTGTTCCAGTTCTATGTGGCCAATGGCAAGCTCAGCTGCCAGCTGTACCAGCGGTCCTGCGACATGTTCCTGGGCGTGCCGTTCAACATCGCCTCGTATTCGCTGCTCACGATGATGATGGCGCAGCAGGCCGGCCTGGAACCAGGCGAGTTCGTGTGGACCGGCGGCGACTGCCATATCTACGACAACCATGTGGACCAGGTGCTCGAACAGCTCTCGCGGGAGCCCTACCCGTACCCGACGATGAAGATCCGCAAGGCGGATTCGCTCTTCGAATACGACTATGGCGATTTCGAGATCATGGGCTACCAATACCACCCCACCATCAAGGCCCCGATCGCGGTCTGAAACGCCATCCGTCTCCGCGAATGCCACGGTCTGCGGCTTTGCATAAACTGTGACCCGATTACCTCGTTCAAGGAGAGATGAAATGGAGCACGATAGTAGCCGCACCGGCTATCACGAACCCGAGCCCGGGATCGCCGGGCCTGAGAATCTGCTGGAAGACGACTGGGGTGACGACTACGCCAAGACATTCTCCATCAATCTGATCTGGGCACAAGCGAACGACAAAGAGGGTCGTCCGGGCGCGATCGGCTTCGATGGTGGCATGCCATGGCATCTGCCCGAAGACCTGCGGCGGTTCAAGGAGCTCACGGTCTCGCACCCGGTGATCATGGGGCGCAAGACATGGGAGTCGCTGAACCCGAAGTTCCGCCCGCTCGCGAACCGAGACAACATCGTGATCTCGCACGACCGTTTGTTCCGTGCGCCGGGGGCCACCGTGGCCTGTGACGTGGAGGAGGCGCTCGACCTGGCCCGCCAGGAGGCGATTCCGGACGACGGCCTCGACCGCAGCGAGATTTGGGTGATCGGCGGCGCGCAGCTGTTCAACCAGATGCTGCCATTGGCGTCCAAGGTGTTCATCACGCAGATCGACGCGAATGTGGATGCGGACACGTATGCACCGGACTTGAGCGATGCGATAGACAAAGGCGCGTGGAAGGTCGATGAACGCACCGACTGGAGTGTGCCGGGTAAGGCGGAAGGCATTGCGCGCTACCGTTACGTGACGCTGAGCCACCAGCATGAAGGCGCGCAGGAATAGACATGCGCGGGGCAGCGCCCCGCATACCGAAGGGAAGTGGAAGAGCATTGAAGAAGCATGAGTCTCACCCCTACACCGTGATGACCGTGTGCACCGGCAACATCTGCCGTTCGCCGATGGGGGAGATCATTCTGCGCCATGAGTTCGAACGGCGCGGGCTGGGTGACGCGGTGCGCGTGGAGTCAAGCGGCGTCAGCGACGAGGAATACGGCAATCCGATTGACCCTCGTGCGGTGAAGGTGTTGAAGGAGCGCGGCTACGCGATTCCAGCCAAGCATTTCGCCCACCGCATCACGCGCAACGAGATTGCCGACACCGACCTGTTCCTGCCGATGACCGCTTCGCATATGAACGCGCTGCTGCACATGCTGCCGTTGAGCAAGCGCAGCGAGGTGCATATGTACCGCAGCTTCGATCCCGATCTGCCCGACCCGCAGCCGGGGTGCGAAAGCGAGATCGACCTCGTCGACCCGTGGTACGGCGGCCCGCGCGAGTTCGAAACGGCGATCGACCAGATCGAGGAGGTCGCCCCATACATCGCCGATTATGTGGAGCAACAGCTCGAGGCGCGCGGTTGATCCAGTGTCGTTTTGCCGTGTTGGGCGGTGCTTGCATGCAAACACCGCCCAACACATATAGGTGTCCATATCCCGGACAATGGGGTCCGGGATGGGGCGGCTTGTTCATGGGCCCCGTATAGGATGGACGCCATCAAGCACGGGAGCTCAGTCGAGCTGAGAAGGATGTGAATCCTGACCGTTGAACGTGATTTCCAGATAATGCTGGCGAACGAAGTTTTGATATCGGTACCCCTGCTTGACCGACGAACGAGCAAGCAGGGAGAACCCATGAATCAATCAGTTATGCTGTCGCGCCACCGTTTCCGCTGGTCTGTGGCCGACATCACCGTCACCGCCGTTATCGCGGTCGCCTCGGGCATTGTGTTCTGGGCGATCGGGTTCATCTATGCGCCTATCGGCAGTGTGCTCGACATCGTGCCGGGCGCTTCGGATTTGCTCAATGGCTTCTACTACATCGCCGGCCCTCTCGCGATGATCATTGTGCGTAAACCTGGTGCCGCGCTGTTCGCGGAGATGGTTGCGTCCGTGCTTGAAGCACTGCTTGGAAGCCAGTGGGGTGGTGCAGGAACCGTGCTGCCTGGCCTGTTACAGGGGTTGGGTGCCGAACTCGCGTTCGCGCTGTGTGCCTACGGGGTGTGGAACATGGCCATCACCGCGCTGTCCGGCGCACTGTCGGCCCTCGGCGGTTTCACGGCCTCCTGGATGCTGTATGGAATGGGCAAAAGCGGACTTGTGCTCACCGTGGGCATCGTGTGCAATGTGCTGTCGGGGGCCGTGGTCGCCGGCGTGCTCATGTGGGTGCTGTATCGAGGGCTTGCCGGTACTGGCGCGTTGGAGCGTCTTGCGGGCGGACGGGCTGCGGTCAAGGCCGCGGCGCCGGTCGTTGCCGATCCGGAAGCCTGATTGGCGCAAGCCGATCTCATGTGGAGCATGTGCCATGGATAACCCTGAGAATAATGCGCAGCTGGATATTGTGCAGCAACGCTGGCGCGATATCACATTGCCCGAAGCGAGAAGGGTGCTTTTGGCGCTTGCCGAGCCGCTGAGCGCGTCTGCCATGATCTCTCGCAGCGCACGGCCGACCGCTGCAGGCGCAATGGTGGCCACCGATTGTGGCAACGTGTACATCAAGCGGTACCATGCGTCCGTGCGCGATGCGTGCACAATCCACCCATACCAGCGCTACGTGGCGTGGCTTGCGGGGCATGGGATGAACGTGATGCCGTTCCTCCCGTTCGATGCCGCGCGCCATCGCGGAGCCGATGGTTGTACGTTCACGGTGGGCTCATACGTCTACGAAGTCTGCGCGCAGGCGCCGGGGGAAGACCGCTATGCCCATGCGCTGACGTGGGATCCACCCGCCACACTCGATGAAGCACGCGGGTTGGGTGAGACGGTGGCGCGCATCGCGCTGGCGTCCCGCGGTTTCGACGAGCCCCGTGCCGCACGCCCCGATCCGTACCAGAACCGTTTCGGTCTGTTTGCCGCTGGTGATTTCGATGAGGAATTCGATGGCTGGCTGGATGCCCGGCCGTCCGTGCGCCGCTATCTCGAGCGCACAGGGCGCGACTGGCGTCGCGATCTGGAACCATACCGCGCCTATATGCGCCATGTCGCGCCCCGTTATGGTGAACTCCCGGAATCATGGACGCATGGCGACCCACACGTCTCGAACATGCTGTGGAAGGGGCATGCGCCGAGCTCTGTCATCGATTTTGGGCTGGCCGACCGCAATACGGCGTTGTTCGATCTGGTCGAGGCCATCGAACGCAACGCCATCCAGTTCGTTCAGATCATGGATGGGCAGACGGACGCCTGCCGCTCTGACGTCGCCCGCGCCATCATCGAGGGCTATGAGCGCCTGCGTCCGCTGTCTGACGTCGAGCGCGATGTGTTGCCGTGGATGCTACCGCTCGCGCAGGCCGAGGCGTCGCTCAACTGGATTGCTTATTTCGTGGACGGACCGATGCGGGATGAGGATGCCGACTGGTGCTATGACACCGCGTTCAACGCCCATGCCGCATGGTTTGGCACACCGGACGGGTGTCGGTTCCTCGACGACGTGCGTCGCGCGCTGTAGCGCAACGGAGCAACGAAGGAAGAACAAGATAACCAAGATAAGAAGGAGAATTGGGAACCATGCTGAAAGTTCGGCTCGAATATGTCCATCCATGGACGAACCACGCTGGATTCTACCTGGCCCGCGCGCGTGGCCTGTATGCGGAGCGTGGCCTGGACGTGGACTTCATCAGCGGCGACTTCTACCGTGGCGATCCAGCTTGTCTGGTGGAGCGCGGCGAAGTGGACATCGCCCTGGTGCGGCTCAACCAGCTGCTGTTCCACCAGCAGGGCGAATCGTCGCTCACGTCGTGTGCGGTGATGAACCAATGTCAGATCGGCGGCATCATCACGAACAAGGCCAGCGGTATCCGTCGATTCCGCGATCTGGAGGGCAAACGCGTGTGCATTCCGATGGGCGTCGCCCGGCTGTACACGGAGCTGCAGCAGGCGGTGGAGAAAGATGGCGGCGACTTCTCTACGTTGAGCACCATCGATCCAGGGCAGTGGGAGCCCGATATCCGCAGTGTCGAACGCGGCAAATGCGATGCGTTCATCAATGTGGCATGGTGGGAGCCGTATCAGGGATCAGGTGATTTCAACGACCTCGTCGTGCTGCCGTTCGACGACGTTGAGGTGGCGCCGCACCACTCCTATTACGTTTCCGCACGCCATGACCTGATTGAGCGCAATCCGCAGATGGTGCGTGATTTTCTCGCGGCCACTGCGCAGGGGTACCGTATGGCGATTGATGATCCGCAGGCCGCCGTCGAAGCGCTGCAACCGGCGCTGTGCCACATCGACCCCGATGTGCTCGCCGCGTCACTTGCCGCCGTAGCCCCATCGTGGCTCGACGCCGACGGTGACTGGGGCACCGCTGATATGGGCATGGTGCGTGGGTATACGGAGTGGATGGCGGCCAACGGCCACCTGAGCGTGCCACTTGAGCGGGCGTTGGCGTCGATCGACGGTGGATGCGTCACCAACGCGTTGTTGCCGCAGGGCGACGGCGTGGTGCCGGCTCGTCTGAACAATCGAGTCGTAGGGTAGCGTCCGCGGCAGCCATGGGGAGTTTGAAGGGGAAGGAAACGGCGGGGGTTCGTGGAGTGTTCCACGAACCCCCGCCGTTGGTGAGCGCTGATTGAGCGAATCAGTCGGTCTGCTTCCAGGTCTCCACGTCGATGTGGTGGTCCGGATTGGCCTGCCACGCGTTCCACGCGGACTCGACGATGTCTTCGACGTCGTACTTGGCGTGCCAGCCCATCTCCTCATTGATGCGCTTCGGCGAGCCGATCAGGTGCGGCGGGTCGCCTGCGCGGCGCGGCATGACGGTCTCGGTGAACGGCAGGCCGGTCACCTTCTTGACCTCGTCCACGATCTGGCGCACCGAGGTGCCTTCGCCTGTGCCGACGTTGAAGACGTCGTACTTGCGTTCGTCGCGGTCCAGGTACTTGAGCGCGGCCAGATGGGCGTCCGCCAGGTCGGAGACGTGGATGTAGTCGCGCACGCACGTGCCGTCGGGCGTCGGGTAGTCGTCGCCGAAGATCGCCGGCGCCTTGCCCTGCTTGAGGCGGTCGAACAGCATGGGGATCAGGTTCAGGATGGCCGGGTCCTCGAGCTCCACGGGGCCGCAGCCGGCCACGTTGAAGTAGCGCAGGCCGCAGAAGCGGATGCCGTACGGCTCTTCGCACGCGCGGGCCATCCACTCGCCGAACAGCTTGGTCTGGCCGTATGGGTTGATCGGCACCATCGGCTGCACGTCTTCGGGCACCACGTCGACCGGCGGCACGCCGTAGGTGGCGGCGCTCGACGAGAAGACGAGCTTCTTCGCGCCGGCCTCACGCATGCCTTCGAGCACGTTGAGCATGCCGTTGATGTTCTGCTGGTAGTACCACAGCGGCTTTTCGACCGATTCGCCGACCTGCTTGCGCGCGGCGAAGTGGATGACGGAGTCGACGTTCTCCGCCTTCATGATTTCGGCAAGGCGTTCCCCGGCCCCCGGAGCGGAGATGTCCATACCGTACAGACGGGCGTTTCCAATGCGATCGGGCTTGCCATAGCTCAGATCGTCCACAACCACCACGTCCTGGCCGGATTCGTGCAAGGCATGCACCACATGGGCGCCAATGTAGCCACAGCCGCCTGTTACGAGAACGGTCATGTTGGTCCTTTCCACCAAAGCAACAGAGAGTATGTTCTCTTTTGCTGTTTTATGTTACCTTTTGTAACAATTTCAGTATACTACAGCTTCACGCGGATGTGCGCAGCGTCGTGTCTTAACATACGCCGCGCGGAAAACAACAGACGCCACCGCCCACACCCACGGGTAGAGGGCCGGATATAAAGGAGACTATGACAGCCGAGAACAGCACAGCAGCAGACACCCCAATGCCAGATGCAGCCGTGGCCTCAGCCGCGGGCGAACCGGCGCGCCCACCGCTCTACGGACGCAAGGTGCTCTCGTTCGTCCGCCGTTCGCCACGTCTCGACGACCGGCTGCAGCGTGCGTGGAACAACTATGCGCATGATTACCTGCTCAGTGAAATCAATGCGGGGGAGGGGTCGCTCGACCCGCGTGCCGACTTCACACTCGACGCGGCGTATGCGCGGCGCGTGTGGGGGAACACAAACCCGCTTATCGTCGAAATCGGCAGTGGTCAGGGCGAAAACGTGGCCGCCGCGGCCGAAGCGCACCCCGGGCTCAACTTCCTCGCGCTCGAGGTCTATGACCCAGGTGTGGCGCACACCCTGCTGCTCGCCGGCAAACGCGGCCTGCGCAATCTGCGCGTCGCACAGGTCAACGCGCCTGAGTTCATGAAGGCGGTGGCGTCTGGCGCGGTGAGCGAAGTGTGGACGTTCTTCCCTGACCCGTGGCCTAAGATGAAGCACCACAAGCGCCGCATCGTGCAGCCGGAGCTCGCCGCGGACGTGCGGCGTGCGCTCGCGGACGGTGGCGTCTGGCGCATCGCCACCGACATCGAGGATTATGCGCTCCATGTGCACGAGGTGATGGACGGCCGCGACGACTTCACCAACGCCGGTACGCTCACGGTGAGCCTGCCGACCGAACATGTGGGCAAGGGCAATGCGGCGGATGCGGCTGGACTGCCGCACGCCGACTTCACCGAATCCGAACGCTTCGAGGGGCGCGTGCTGACGAACTTCGAGAAGAAGGGGCTCAACGCCGGCCGTGTGATCCACGATTTCACCTACCGCACGCGGTGATTGCATGCGACACGCCGTGATTTGCGTGCATTGACGTCTCGTGTATTATTAATCGAGTTGTCAGGCCCCCTTCGTCTAACGGTTAGGACACCAGACTTTCAATCTGACAACGAGAGTTCGACTCTCTCAGGGGGTACCAACACAGGCCCGCCACATGGTGGGTCTTTTGCTTTCCGGGCGCAAAAGGCATGGTACGATGCCAACATGAAACAATTGACGGTCAATGGGACGCCCTTTGACGTGCTTCGCCTGCTGGGCAAAGGCAAGGGGGGTTATTCCTTCCTTGTCCGTTCCCAAAGCATGCCGTACACCGAATACGTGCTCAAGCAGATTCATCACGAACCCTGCCCGTATTACCAGTTCGGCGACAAGATTCAATCCGAGATCCGCGACTACCGCCGGTTGCGTGAGTTGGGAGTGCGCCTGCCCACGATGTTCGATGTGGACATCAGCAAAGAGCGGATCCTCAAGGAATACGTGGACGGCCCCACCGTCTACGAGCTGGTATTGCAGGACGAAATGCGCCCCGAATACCTCGAACAGGTACGGTTCATGGCCGATCAGCTGGCCCGGCACAACATCAACATCGACTATTTCCCCACGAACTTCGTGGTGCAAGACGGCCTGATCCACTACATCGACTTCGAATGCAACGACTACATGGACGAGTGGAACTTCGAGAACTGGGGCATCAAATACTGGTCGAAGACAAACGAGTTCCTGCAGTACGTGGCCGAGCACCCATCCAGCGCACCATGAGACTCACCTCGGTCGCGATCCGCAACCACACCCGTGTGGCCGACATGCACATCGAAGTGCGCCGGCACCTCGTGCTCGTCGGCACCAACGACTCGGGCAAGACGTCAATCCTGCGCTGCCTTGACCTGCTGCTCGGCGCCACCCAAGGCGCGCTCTATACGTCGATCACCGCCGATGACGTGCGTGACCGCGCCCGCCCGTTCGTCGTCGAAGCGCAACTCGAATGCGGCGCCAATGATTCGCATTTCGGCGACGCCGTGCGCCAATCCGGTGGCATATCCACGCTGACCTTGCGGCTCGAGGCGCGCGTCGAAGCAGACGGCGAATCGCTCGTCATCCGCCGGTATGCGGCCGGCGCATGGCACGAAACCGACCTATTGCAACCCCAGATCGACGCAATCGGCTGGACGTACATCGCCGACGACCAGTCATTGGGTGACGCGCATGGAACGTTCATCGACGAGCTGCTCGCCACCCAGGACCTGCAGCAGGAACGCCGGGCGCTCGCCGAAGTCGACCGCGCCTATGCGCGCGTGCTCGAAGACTCGCAGCCACTGCTCGAACTGCGCCGGCGCATCGCCGCGCAACTGACCGCCGCGCTTCCGGGCGACTACCAGCAGAACAACCTCGTCTTCGTGCCCGCCGCCCGCGACTGTGCCGCGCCGCTCGACGGCCTGCGCCTGCAACTGCGCAAGAACGGCGAACAGCGTGACTTGGGTGACCAGTCGGGCGGACTGCGTGCGGTGTATGCGCTCGCGCTCGTCGACGGTCTCGACGACCGCACGCGCATCATCGGATTGGACGAGCCGGAAACGCACCTGCACCCCACGAGCCAGCGCAATCTCGCACGCCTGCTTGCGCGCGGCGACAGCCAGAAGATCATCGCCACGCATTCGCCGGACATCATCGGCGAGTTCGAGCCCGACCAGATCGTGGTGATGCACTCCGGCGGACAAGTGGTGCAGCCGCAGCGGGATTTTCTGAGCGAAGACGACAAACTGCTGCTGCACATGTGGGTGCGCGACCGGCTCGAGCCATTGACCGCCGACCGTGTGATCGTCGTCGAGGGCATCACCGACCGCGTGCTTGTGGAGCATTGCGCGGACGTGACGAAACGCAATCTGGACGCTTACGGCATTGTGCTGCTTGAGGCGGGCGGCTGCGGTAATATGCCCGCGTGGCGCCGCATGTTCGGCGAGCGTGGATTCCAGGTGCCGCTCGCGCAGCTCATCGACGCCGACGCCGTGCAGGAGATCGCCGGGCAATACCATGTGCGCGCCGACCAGCTGGCCGCCGAACATGTGTGGGTCTCGCAGCCCGATCTGGAAGGCGAGTATGTGCGCGCGCTTGGCGCCGAACGCACACTGCAGGCGCTTGAGCATAGCGGCGCATTCCGTGCCGGCGAACTGAAACCGTTGCGCACGGCCCGCGCGGGTGGCACGCTCGATTGCGAAGCGGTGGCCGCGTTCTGCCGTGTGCGCACGAACAAGACGCGCGCGGTCATTGCGCTTCTACCGCACATCACCGCCAAGGTGGCGCGGCGCATCGAAAGTGTGGAGCTCATGCTCGACGCCGTCACGCGCCCCCGTTGAAACCGCGGCGCGCGCATGGCACACGGGCCGGGCGCAACGGCCGGCATGGCGGTATTCTAGACACACGTCGCGCAAACGCCCAGCACAGCACAGGCATCAATTGGATGCCGCCGTGGCATGCGCCGTGTTCCGACGCACGCCACGGCTATGGAAGAGATGGAGGCGATCATGGACATCAACGACGAGACAATGCTGCGGATCCTCCAAAGCGCCATGTACGGCGAGGCGATCGGAGACGCGCTCGGCGTGCCATACGAAGGGCGCGCACGAGACACGTTCACCTGCATCACAATGACCGGTGATTCGGCGAGGGGCATCCCCGCAGGCACCTTTTCCGACGACACCTCCATGGCGTTGGCCACACTGGATTCCCTGATGCACTGCGACGGCGTGGTGGATCCCGACGACCTGCGCGAACGCTACCGCGATTGGCTGTTCGACGGCAAATACACGGCCGACGGCGCGGCGTTCGACGTGGGGCGCACCACATACCAGGCCCTGCACACCGACCACGGTCTGGGCGGCGAGCGCGACAACGGCAACGGCGCGCTGATGCGCAGCATCCCGCTCGCGTTCTTCGGCGCGTCGGACGATGATGTGCGCGCGATGAGCGCCGTCACCCACGCGCATGAGACGAGCATGGACGCGTGCGTGCGCTACGTGCGGGCGGCGCGCGCATTGATTCGCGGCGCCGGTACGCGCGACGCGGCGGCGATCGCCGGTGAAGACGGCGTGTGGCGTGTGCCGCGCGGCCAGATCGAATCGAGCGGCTACGTGCTGCACACGCTGCGCGCCGCGTTCTGGTGCCTGACCACAACCGACTCGTACCGCGACTGTGTGCTCACCGCCGTCAATCTGGGCGGGGATGCTGATACCACCGCAGCCGTGGCTGGCGCGCTCGCCGGCATTGTGTACGGGTTTGAGGACGAGCGTGAGGAGCGCGACGGACGTGGCATCCCCGGCGAATGGGACGATGCGTTGCGCGGCTGGCGCACCATCGCCGCCGTGGTGTGTGGGGCGCCGCTCGACGTGGAGGATTGGGATGCGGAGCTTGCAGGGTCGGCGCTTGGTGGTCCGGAGGCACTCACCGCGCAATCCGCCTGCGAGTTTGGTGACGACCGCAGTCGCGCCGCGCTGCTGCAGACCGATCCGGGGCGCCGCGAGGCGCTGTTCGGCGAGGCCGCGCGCTGGTTCGCTTCGGGCGTGGAGCTCGGCGACGCGCAATGCGCAACGAACCTGGGTGTGATGTATCTGTATGAGCATGTGCACGCGCAGGACCCGGACTTTGCCGCAGCCGCCTGTTTTGAGCGTGGCGAACAGCTCGGCAGTGCGGAAAGCGCTTGTTACCTGGGAGACATGCACCGTGACGGCCGCGGCTGGCCAGCCGATCGCGACGCCGCTGCAGACTGTTATGAGCGTGCCTATGAACTGTGCAAGGAGCAGATGGACCTCGGCGACGCGCACGACCGTCCCATCATCGCGATGATCCGTCTGCGCATGGGGCAGGCGGCCGAATGGGAACTCGCCGACCTGCAGCGCGCGGGTGTGGCGGACGATGCGGCGTGCCATGCGGTGCGCGAGCGCGCCTACCGCCACTACCGCGCGGCGTATGCGCTGGCCACGCGCGCCGTGGAATCCGGTTTGCGCATGTACGGCAAAGAGGCGATGATCGCCGCCAACGGCATGGAGCGCACATCCAGCGAAGAGCGCTAGTAAACGCCGGTTTGGTAGAATAAGCGGTGGCTCCGTGCCTATGCGGGGCGTTGCGCGGGAAAGGATTCGCATGGCAGATGTGCGCACGGAGCTCGCCGAGCTGCAGCCCGTCTACGAGACCGGTGTGTTGCGCATGCTGCTGCACAAATACTCCGACATCTACATCGCCATCCTGCGCGCGTGTTTCGATCCGCTCACTGCGGAAGTGCCACAGGATCGCCTGCTTGCCGCGATGACCCGCTGTGTGGGCGAACTCGTGGCAGACGGCTCCTACCGGGTGCGCGAGGGCGAGACGGACCTCGAGGCCGCACGGCGGATCCTCAAGGAGCTCAAAGCGGAAAACGAAGGCGACTATGCGTGGATCGCCGATTCGCTCGACCGGCGCCAACACCGCTGGATGTGCCGTCTGACGCAGCGCGCGCACCGCGCGATCGAGGCGCTCGCCGCGTT
Organism: Bifidobacterium pseudolongum subsp. pseudolongum DSM 20099; assembly: GCF_000771225.1. GTDB lineage: Bacteria > Actinomycetota > Actinomycetes > Actinomycetales > Bifidobacteriaceae > Bifidobacterium > Bifidobacterium pseudolongum. Next base: position 328,948 of record NZ_JDTZ01000002.1, on the reverse strand, counting down.
GCAGCAGCGCACCGTGTCGCTCTCCGGTGCACAGGTCAACTCAATCATCATGGAGATTGAGAACGCGCGCAAGGAGCTCACCGTCAACGTGCATGAGCGCATCGAACTGCTTGAGCGGGAAATCGAGGAGCGCCGCACGCAGATCGCCCAATTGAAGCGCGATGGCGTGCAGGAGCGCCCGACCCCCGAACAGGTCTCCGACATCATCAACGTCGTCTACAACACCTTGCGCGGCGTACCGGTGGATCTGCGCGAACTTGTAATCGCCGAACGCGACAACGGCGACGCGTTGCGCCGGCAGATGGACAACGGGTCGATGGGCAGCGACGACATGCTCGCCTACTACCACGAGGAATACGAACGCACCTACCACCAGAGCGACGAAGGGCGGCGGTTCAACGACGCGTTCCAGGTCATGTTCGCCACCGACAGGCGTGCGCAGCTCGACGGGGCGCTCGCCGACATCGCCGGCAGCGCATGGCTGCATGACAAGGCGGACGACCTCATGGCCGTCGTGGGGCGCGAACTCGACGATATCTACAGTGGCATCGACGCGGTGCGTGACCAGATCCGTTTGACCGATGAAAGCGTCAAACTGCTTGTGCGCCAGCACACCGACATGCAGTTCCGTACCATGTCACGCCAGCTTGCCGCGCTGTTCACCACACTGTCCGGGCGTGCCACGGCCAAGGACCATACGCGGTATGGCATCGGGCTGTCCACCGCCACGATGCCGACGCTCGCCACGCGTGCCCGTGAAACACCCGTGAAAACCAAGGCCCCCGCGTTGCGGATGCATACGGACGCCGATGCCTCCGCGCTTGACCTGCATGGCATCGTCGCCGTGGGCGGACCCCGCATCGCCCACATGGTCGCCCTCATCGCGGAGCATCCGGTCATGCGTGAAGGCGCGGTAGACATGGCGGCCAGTTTCAACCACCTGCCCAAGGCTGAGCGCAGGGAAAGCGAGATCGTGGGGTTCCTGAGCTATCTCGGTGGAACGGAATCAGGCGAAAGTACTTGGCATTGCGTGGCGCCCGACGGGGCCGAGCGAGCATGGGTCACGCGTGATGTGCTGGTGAGTCCAGACGAGCTTGACGAGTTCCTGCAGGAGTCAACGCGCACTGGGCAAGGCGCGGCACCACATCGGGAAAGGACACGGCATGACACAACCGACGAATGACGACCAGGGTATCGTCTCCGCATCGGTCACCGCCCAGGAGGGCCATGTGGCCGAACAGTCCGTCGACGAAATGGGCGTGGCGGATGTCTCGAATCCGTTCGCGCTGTTCGACGGCGATGACGGCGACATGCCCGAACCCGCGCGCGAGGCGGCCATCGCGCTCAAGCGCAACCGCGCGATAACCGGTGAGATGTTCCGGCAGGCGATGGACCATATCGGCCATGTGAAGCGTTCGCTGAACAACGACATGCTCGTGCCGGTCATCGACACATTCTATGAGGTGATGTACGCCGAGCCAGCCGCCCCCAGCCAGGTGCGCATCCGTTCGCTGAAGAACCGCGCGTCGCTGAGCGCGCGCGAAGCCGTGCTGCTCACCGCATTGCGCCGCAAAGTGCTCGAATACGAGAACGTGGGGATGGACGCGAGCCAATGGGTCGTCTCGAAAGAGGAGATCGTGCAACTCATGTCGACCGGAGCCGGGCCACTCGCCGGCCGGAACAGCGAGGAGTCGGTGAACCGGCAGGTGGAGCCGCTCATCAACGCGATGCGCACCAACCAGTTCCTTGTGGATGTAGAAGGCGAGGAGGGCATCTACCGCATCACCATCCTGGTGCCGGTCGTGCTCAACACACAGCGCATCGGCAGCTGGATGGCCACGAATGACGACCTCCAGCCCACGCCGGCGGACCAGGACGAACCCGGCACCACCCCCGAGAACGATGCCCAAGCCGCAAAGCAGGAGGAGCTATGGTGAACGCGCGCATGTCCGAAGACCTCTACGGGCAGATTGAACTCAACCCGCCGCACTGGGTGCTGCAGGAACGCCAGCTCGTCAACTGGGGGTCGTACGGCGGCTACCACACCTTCAACCCCTCCACGATGTTCGACGGCACGGTCACACTGCTCACCGGGCAAAGCGAATCCGGCAAATCCACGCTCGTCGACGCGCAGGTCTCGCTGCTGTACCCCACGGGCGCCGCCTTCAACAAAGCGTCGAACGCCGGCCGTTCCGACCGCAGCGATTACTCGTACCTGCGCGGCCAGCGCGGCATCCGCAACGACAACGGCCATGACGAACCGGTGTTCCTGCGCGGCATGACCGACGATGGCGAGCCGTATGCGGTGTGGGGCGCCATCGTGGACCGGTATGAAGACACGACCGGCGGCGGCACGCTGTCGATCGCGAAGTTCATGACGCTGCCCGCCGGCGGCAGAAGCGAGGACGTCGACAAGTTCTTCCTCGTGAGTCGCGACCCGATCGACCCGCGGCTCATGGACGACTACCGCGACGACGTGTTCTCGGTGCCGCTGTTCAAACGCGTCTACCGCACCGCAACCGTCTACCGGCAGGCGAACCTGTTCCACGAAGACGTGTGGAACCGGTTCGGGCTCACCGAATCCGCGTGCCGCCTGCTGCACCGCATGCAGGCGTCCGACGCGCCGAGCCAGCTCGACGACATCTTCCGCAAAGGCGTGCTCGACGAACCATCCGCGCTCCATCGCGGCCGCGCGCTCATCGGCGATTACACGCAGTTCAGTGAGAACTTCACCGCGATCGAACACAATCTGCGCCGCGTGGACCTGCTCGAACGCATGGCGGACAAGCACATCCGCTACATGGATGAGCGCAAGCGCATGGAGACCTTACGCGCCGTGGATCCCGAGCGCGCGGGCAGCGCCGAGGCGCGTAAGGCGTGGCTTGGCGCACGCGTGCACGAATGCATCGCGCGCGTCGCCCCCACATACGAACAGGGGGTGGCCGAAAACCAGACCAAGGTCGCATCCGCGCAACGCGAGACAGACCGGCTCGACGCCGAACTCGAGACGATCCGCGAGCAGAAGAACGGCCATGGCGGCGACCGCCTGCAGCGGTTGCAGGAACAGCTGCGCGACGCCGAGCGCGAACGCGAGCGCATGTCCGCGCGCATCGAACGCCTCGTGCCACAGTTCACAAAGGCCGGGCGCACGGTGCCTAGGACGGCGAACGCATGGCAGGCGCTCGCCGAGGAGGCCGTCGGAGTCAGGGACGCATACGATGAACGGCGCGAGGAGCTCGACGCGCTTGGTTACCCATTGCAGGAGCGGTACAGCGCGATGCGTCGAGAGGTTGAGGAACTGCAGGCGGACATCGAGCGCAAACGCCGCTCGCGCACGCGCATCACCAAGGAGATGGCGGAGGCGCGCACGATGATGGCGCGCGCGGCCGGTCTCGAACCGGAGCAACTGCCGTATGTGGCCGAGCTCATGGATGTGCAGGGCGGTGAGGAGCAGTGGCGCACGGCGATGAACGTCGTCTACGCGTCGCTCGCGCCCGTCATCCTCGTGGACAAGCAGTATGAGCGCGGTTTTGCACGCGCGATCAGCCGAATTCCGCATGCATCGATGGCGCGCCGCAACTGGCAGTTCGTGGATGTGCAGCAGGACTACCACGGCGAGCCGCGCGAAGGCTGGATGTCTGGCAAACTCACGTTCAACGAGGAATCGCCGTTCGCTGGTTGGGTGCGGGCGCGCGTGGCGGATGCGCGGTCGGACGCACGGTGCGTGACGCATATCGACGACAGCGACGTGCGCACACGCCAGGTGCAGGAGGACGGCCAGATCAAAGACGGCGCGCACGGCAGCCATGGCACCAAGAACATCAGCCAGGTCATCGGTTTTGTGACCGAAGCGTACCTGCGTGAACTTGCCGATGAGCTTGAGCGGCTTGAACGGACGATGGACCGCGCCAACGGGGAGATCGAGCGCATCAGCGCGCGCAAAGCCGAGCTCGAGGCGCAGCGCGACCTTGCGCAAGCGGTGTTGGCGGTGGATTGGAACGACATCGACGTGCAGACCGCCGACACGAACATCGCGATGCTGCATGGGGAGATCGAACGCATCCTCGCCGACCCGGCACTCGCCGAACTCGACAAGCGTGAGCGGGAGTGCAAAGACGCGCTCGCCGGCGCGCGCAAACGCCTCGCGCGCGCCGAGGACGAGCTCGCGGGGGCGAAACATGCGAGCAGGGCGGCGCGCGCGTGGCTCGAGGCGCACGGCGACGAGCGGCCGCCGGCGCTCAATGAGGCATGCACAGCGCTGCTAGAGCAGGCCTTCGATGGGTATTTCGGTACGGGGACCACTGGCGAGGAGCGGGCGGCGCGCATGCTCGGGCTCGATGCCGGCTCGCGTGCGCCCGGGCACGGCGCAGCCGCCGGCACAGCGGTGAACGCGACACTGCACGCGCTCGGCAAGCACGCCGAGAAAGCAGTGCGCGCACGGCTCGAGGAACTGCGCGGTGTGTGCGAGGCGCGCAAAAGCGAGTGCGAGACGGCCATGGCCGCGTACATCGAACAGTTCATGGCGAACGACGACCGCGTGAGCGCGGACGTGGAGAACTTCCAGGTGTTCGAGCACGATCTGCGCGAACTCAACGCGAGCACAATCCGCGCGTCCGCGGACGAGGAGTATTTCCACAGCCTCGAGAAGATCCACCAGGACCTCATGCAGCTCAACACGGCGTTGGACGCCGACCGGTCGAAGATCCTCGAGCAGATCGGCAAGATCAACCGTCTGCTCGAACGCTATCCGTTTGGTGCGCGGTGCGGCCGGCTCTCGATCGAGCCGCAGGTGAGCAAGTCGGACCCACAGTTCCTCGCCGCGTTGCGCGCGCGGCTTGCGGACCTCAATGCCTACCAGCAGCAGGGGCGCAAAGACATCGAACAGTGCAAGCAGCTGTTCGCGGCATGCGCTCCATTTGTGGAGCTCGTCAAGGCGAGCTTCGACGAGTTCGCAGCCAACAAGCGGGGCAACGCGAACCTCGATCCGCGCCGCCGCTCCCGGTTCTTCGGTGAGGTCACCGACCCCGATGGCACTGTGGAACGCATCAACTCGACCGGCGGCGGGTCGGGCGGCTACCTGCAGGAACTCACATCGTTCGCGTACGGCGCCGCACTGATGTATCTGCTGGCGAACGACAATGCGACCGAACCCTCGTATGCCACCGTGTTCCTGGACGAGGCGCTCATCAAGGCCGACGGCCAGTACACGCGCCGTGCGCTGAGCGTGCTGCCCGGATTGGGTTTCCAGGTGATCGTCTCGGCGCCGGAGGCAAAGACCGGTGAGATCATGGCCTCGGCGTCCAAAGTCGTGGTGGCGCGCAAAGACCCCGAAAACGGGCTGACCGAATTGCGCGCAGCGGTGCTGGGGGCCGGCGATGACGACGCCAGCTGACATCGCGGGCGCCATCACGCGCCGCGTGGAGAGGCGGCTGTACTGCACGCAGGAGAACTGTCCCCATGCGTTCCCCGTGCGCTTGGGGTCTCAGCGGGCGCTCGAAGCCGATCCCATCACCACATTCGACGCGGACAACGCCATGCGCGCATGGGCCGAACGCCACGGCTGCCGGATCGAGACCGTGACGCGGCGCGTGGGCACGCCCGTCGACCTCGTCGCCCGCGTGGTCGTGCCGGATGAGGCCACGGCGTTGCATGCCGCCGGGCGTGAGGTGCGCGCACGGCGTGAACTGGTGGTTGCGCGGATGCGCATGGTGTGCGCACGGTTCGGCGTGGACGGGACGCAGGCGATGGCGGTCGTGAAGATGCTGAGCGGCGAATCCGATGTGGATTTCGAGCTGTTCGTGCGCGCCGCGCAGTGGTTCGCCACGCACCGCGATCTAATCGCGGGTATGACCGCCCGCGAGGTGCCGTTGCCGGGATTTTCCGCGAAATGGCTCAAAGCATCGCGGTCGAGGCGCCGACGTGCGATCTGCACACTGCTCGGCTGGAGCGAACTGCCGCTGCGTGAACGCCCAGGCGAACTGCGCTACCGTTACCTCGACGAAGCATGCGCGGCGTGGCCCGAACGCCTTGCCACTGCACCGGTGTCCGCGCCCGAAACACCAATCGATACCGTGCTGGTTGTGGAAAACAAAGACACCTACCAAGCCATACCGGCCATGCCGTGCACGATGGGGGTGTTTGGTTCCGGTTTTACGGTGACACGCCTGCGCACATTGCTGCCATGGTGTGCGGGTGACGGCGTGCGCATGGTGTATTGGGGAGATATGGACGCCGATGGGTTGGAGATTCTCGCCCGGCTGCGTGCGACCGGCGTGGCATGCGCAAGTCTGTGCATGGACCGTGAGACCTACGACGCCTATGAGCCATTCGGCACCACATTGGATGCGCATGGTTCGCTGATTCCGCCGCGTGATTCCAAAGAAGGCTTGTGCCTGACGGATGAGGAATATGCGTTCTACCGGGCGCTGTGCACAGGCGCACTGCCATACCCCCGCGTGGAGCAGGAACGCATCCCTATCGCGCAGGCCCTTGCCCGCCTTTGAGGGGGTGGAACAGGGTGTCGTCTTTCGACGACACGTCTGGCGTGTTTCGCGTAGAAAACTTTGCTGTGAGATAGATGTTGCTTTGGAAATATTACGGTAACCGGCCATTAAGCTGTCGGTGACCATTCGTTGCATGCGACGAAACGCTTCTTTCTTAGCGTGAACTGCGGTTCCACTCAACGGTCGGTGCCCACCGGCCTTGACCACGTGGACACGGAGTAGAAAGAAGTTTTCCGTATGCACATGCACAGTGAATCCTCCCCATCCAAGCGTGGCCGGCGCATCGCGGCCATCGCGTCGGCAGCCGCACTCGTTTGCTCCTTTGGCGCACTCGGCGCCACCCCGGCATTCGCGGACACCTATTCAAGTAGCCTCGTGGCCATGGCGCAGAACGTGGTGACGCGCGGCACGATTCCCGCAGGCGCGCTGAGCGTGGTGAATTTCGCACCGAAGTGGGGCGACAAGCAGGCGAACAAGGCGAATATGCTCGCCATCATGGCGCAGGCGCATGCCGACGGCGTCAGGATGATCGTGTTCCCGGAGATGGCGCTCACCGGATATGTCTCGTCGAGCGACCCCGAATCGCCGTCATACCGCATGGCGGTCTCGCAGGCGGAGACAACCGCCAGCCCCATCACGCAGGAGATCGCCGCCAAGGCCAAGGAATACGGCATGTGGGTGGTGTATGGCACCTCCGAACGCATCCCGGGCGACGCCGATCACGCATACAATTCCGCCTTCGCGATCTCGCCCGAAGGCAAAGTCAGCAGCTACCAGAAGATCGCGCCGGTCGAAGGGGCGTGGGCCACACCGGGCACCACGCCGGTCGTGCTGCAGACCGAATGGGGTCTGATGGGTCTGAGCATCTGCTACGACACCTATGCGAACCCCGAGATCGAACGGTACTATGCGGCGCAGGGCGTCGGCCTGCTCGTCAACCCCACCGCCACGTCGCGCAGCTACACCGACATCGACGGCGATGGCGTCAAAGACGGCAAGGGGTGGGAATGGTATTACCGCAACCGCCTCGAATCCATCGCCTCACGGGACGGCTTGGTCATCGCGAGCGCCGACCTTGTGGGCCCGGACGGCTATGCGGATGAGAACGGCAAGCAGCCTTACGATTTCCCCGGCGGCAGTGTGATCCTCACCGGATCGTTCTCCGGCGCCGACTATGCGGCTGGACTCAACGCGGATGGAAGCATCGCCGTCGGCTCCGAAGGCGTGCTGACGAACGCGAAGGACCTGCGCCTGAGCACGCCGTCCACCACGCAGGTGGCCAACGATTTCCATCCTGATTATTACGCCAAGTGGTATGGCGAGCTCGCCGATCGCAAGGATGCCGGCGCATCGCTCAGCTATTCGTTCGGCTCCGCGGACGGCCCGAAGGTCTCCGTGGCCAATGTGAGCGGTGTGTGGGCCGACAAGGCGGCGAACACCGAGATGATGGCCAAATACGCCGAACAAGCCCATGCCGATGGCGTCGATCTGCTCGTATTTCCCGAAACGGTGCTCACCGGCTACGACAGCACGGATCCGAGGGGCGACGCCGACGCCCATTCGGTGAACGCGGAGGTGAACCGTGTGCTCGCGGCGAGCGACGATTACATGCAGGTATTGCTCGCCGAAAAGGTCAAGGGTGCGGATGGCGACACGACGCGCGGTGAATCCGTGCAGCGCATGGCGCAACTGGCCAAGGAGTACGGCATGTACATTGTGTTCGGCCTTGCCGAGATGCCGGATGGCGGCCCGATTGTGGAAGACGGCGTCAAGAAGGTCTACAACTCCGCCGCGATCTGCTTCCCGGACGGCCACACCGAGTCGTACCAGAAGATGCACCGCGCCGGCATGGAGGAGATGGTCTGGTCGGTGCCGGGCAACACCCCGGTCATGTTCGAGATGCCCGAGTGGACCGGCAAGGACGGCAGCACGCTCAAAGCCGGTGTCAACATCTGCCGCGACGGTCACTTCTACCCGGAACTCGGCCGCTACTATGCGGCGAGCGGCGCCGAGCTGCTCATCCACCCCACAGCCACGGGCGGCAATCCGTGGTACCGCGAAACACGCATCGGCAGCTACACCGACCGTGACGGCATGGCCGCGGTGACCGCGAACCTGTGGGGCCAGGACGGCTATCCGATTGACTCCGACGGCAAGCCGATCTACTCCGTGGATTCCACCGGCAAAACGGTGAGCTCGGGCAAAGACGTGGCCGGCTACAACTACTCGGGTGTGGGCCGTGACTCGTTCCGCTCCACAAGCCTCATCATCAACGCATGGGGCCGCAAGAACGGTACGTCGTTCGACTACGCGACCGGCTCGGCGCTCGACACGAGCGGCACCGGCAACGGCGCGACCGCGGATGTCACGAAGGACTGGTACTTCGGCCAAGGCGGCTTCGACCCCGACAACCTCGAGACCCGCACGATGGACCTGAGCCGCGCCGGATTCCGCATCACGAACTTCCAGCCGCGCCTGTACTCGCAGATGTACGACGCGATTGCACAGCGCACGGTACCCGGCTATGCCGCGATGTATGCCACGGGTTCGCCGCTCGACACCAGTGCGCTTGACGAGCCGGCCGCCAAGGCTCAGGCGGCGCTCGCATCACCCGCCGAATACACGGCCGAATTGGTCGAACCGGTGCAAGACGCCCTGCTCGATGCGCGCTCGCTGCTGAACAACACCACGTTCAGTGCCGAACAGCAGCCGCTCGTCGAAGCGGCGGCGGCCGAGTTGAACACGGCACTCGCTGGACTGACGAAGGCCACGCAGACACCGGCCGAGCCCATCGAGCCGGAGCGGCCTGTGGCGCCGGCCGACCCCGCGGATACGCCAGACGCCGGAACCACTGCCGACGCGCAGGCGCCATCGGTGCCAGCCGACGGCACCACGGACGCCCCAGCGACGGCGGCTGACGCCCCGGCGGTCGGTGCGCTCTCATCGACCGGTTCGCAGATCGCGCTTGTCGCGGCGCTCGCACTCATGGGCGTGGCCGGCGGCGGTGCGCTGATCGTCGCGAAGCGCAAGGCGCACGTCGAATAAACCACCCACAACAACCATGGGCGCGGATCGTCAGTGGATGGTCCGCGCCCATGCACGTTGCAAGAGGTGGAATCAGACGGGGTCTGCCTTGCGCAGATGACGGCGCAACAAGGATCCGATGCCATACCCGATGAGTGCACCAACCAGTCCGGCGCCGCCGTACAATGCGATGGCGCTGTAGTCGGGCGTCGCGCACAACTGCCAGCCGCCGGGGAGCACCGCGCACGGGCTGCCATCTGCATCCACACCCGGGTAGAGCAGCATTGTCATCGAGCCGATGAGCAGGAACTCCACAACCACGCCGGCGACACCGATCCAGTAGGCATGCACGCTGCCCGATGCGCCAGTCGCCGTGGCGGCGAGCAGCATGAGCGGATAGACGAACAACAGCGCGGCGCCGGAAGCGAAGCCGTATTGGTCGGTGCAGCGGACCACCAGCACGAGCACGGTGGCGATGGCGAAAATGATCCACCCGACCATCATGAGCATGCGTTCCATCTTGGTGTCGCGTGCGGGCGCAGGCGGGGGAGTGGTTGTGCGCTGTGACATCGTCGTCCCTTTCGTCTCGTCTGGACAGGCATCCCGCCTGTGCCGTCGCGTATGAATTGTACGCAATAATTCCTGACTGCGTACAATTCGCACGCTCGGTCGCCGCACACTAAGATGGCTTATGGAACGCACACGCACGGAAAGGCGACGCCGCACCATGGGCACCACGGACATCACCCCCGAAGACGAACACGCGGCCATGGCCACCATGGTCCTCATGCAGACCATCATCTACGGCGAGGCGGTCGGAGACGCGCTCGGTGTGCCCTACGAGTTCCGCGAGCGCGGCACGTTCACCTGCACCGGCATGGTGGGCGGCGGCGCGCACCGGCAGCCCGCCGGCACGTATTCCGACGACACCGCGCTCATGCTCGCCACACTCGACTCGCTGCTCTCGTGCGACGGCACCGTGAACGAAGACGACATGCGCGTGCGCTTCCTGGCGTGGCTCGACGACGGCAAATACAGCGCCGACGGCACGGTCTTCGACGTCGGCGGCGCCACCCAACGCGCCTTGCGCGCCGGCCACGGCATGAGCGGCGAGCGCGACAACGGCAACGGTTCGCTCATGCGCATCGTGCCGTGCGCGCTGTTCGACCTGTCTGACAGCGACATCCGCCGGGCGAGCGCCGTCACGCACGCGCACCCGATCAGCATGGACGCGTGCGTGACCTTGGTGCACATCGCCCGCGAACTGATCGACATGGTGGATGTGCGCGAGGCGCTCGCCCACAACGGATTCGACGGCCTGTGGCGCAAGGGCCGGAACGAGATCGAATCCGACGGGTTCGTGCTGCACACGCTCGAAGCTGCGCTATGGTGCCTGTGCACCACGCAGTCGTACGCCGATTGTGTGCTGGAGGCGGTCAATCTGGGCTCCGACACCGACACGACCGCGGCGGTCGCCGGCGCGCTCGCCGCCATCGTCTACGGATTCGAGGACGAGGGCAAGCCCGGTGGCATCCCCGAGGAGTGGATGGACGCGCTGCGCGGGCAGGAGCAGTTCCTCGACGTGATCCTGGGCGGTCCGGAAGATGTGGAGACCGACCCGAACGGAGCATACGGCGATGACCCGCTGTCCGGCGAGCGTATGCCGCTCGACTTGGACGGCGACCAGCTTGTCGCATCCACCTCGAGTGCGGGGCTCGACCTGTTCGACGATGCGCGCGATTTGTGCTCACAGGCCGCCATGATGAGCGACGAGGAGACACGTGCGCAGAGCTTCGCCCAAGCCGCGGAAACGCTCATCAAAGCATACCAAGTCGGCATATTCGAAGCCGCGCAGGTACTCGGCATACTGTATTACGAACGCCATGTGCAGGCTGCGGACGCCGACGCGCAGGCGTTCCTGTGGTTCGGGCGCGGCTGCGAGCATGGCCTGGCTGACTGCGCGTGCTATATGGGCGATATGCTGCGCGACGGCCGCGGGCCCGACCACGAGCCGGATGCGCAAGCCGCCTTGGACTATTACAATCTGGCGTTCGACCTTGCGCAAGAGCGTTTCGACTTGGATGATCTTGACGATTTGGCGTCATTCGCCATCATCGCGCTGCGCTTGGGCGAAAGCTACGAGCGCCGTGTGCAGGATGGGCTGGACAGTGCACAGGCAGGGGATTTCGCATTCATGCATTACGCCATGGCCGCCACCATCGCCGAGCGCGTGGTGCGCTTGGGCGCGCGTGCCCTGGGCAAGGAGCTGCGCCTCGCCCAAGACGGCGTGGAGCGCATGCGCCCGTATGCCAGCCCGGAATCACTCGAGCACGAACGCATGTGAGCCATGGTGCGTGCAATCGTCTACACCGATTTCGACGGTGTGCTCAATGCGTTTCCTGAGGTCGAATCCATGCCCAGTGACCTCTATTCGCCCGAATGCGCATTCCGGTTGGACGGTGATGCGACCGTGCATGTGGGCAGTGGCGCTGCCTACCGCATACGCTGGTCGAGCGAACTCACCGACGTCTTGCATGAGCTCGCATGCACAGGCGCGATTGAGCTGCAGTGGCTGTCCACATGGCAGCCGTACACGGCGCTGCTCAATGAACGGCTCGGTTGGAACGCGCAGATCATCGGCACGGTGCAATGGTACGACCCGATCACCTATACCGGGTTGCGCGACGGCAAATACCGCGCCGTCGCACGCCGAGTGGAAGTGGAAGCGGACGGAGACGACCCCGAGCCGATCGTCTGGATCGACGATGAGGAATGCACACGCACGCGGTGTGACGAGCTGCGTGCGTCGGCGCCGGTCGCACCCGTGCTCATGGTGCGGCCGGACGGCCGCATCGGCATCTCCCGGCGGCAGTGGGCGCTCATCTGCGCGTTCATCGCGAATCCGCGCGCGTTCGGCGACGTGACGCTCGACGTCGAGCCGACACTGCGCGAGCACGAAGGCCACACGGGCTACTGATGCGCGTTTGCGCGGAAAGGCATGGATTTGCAAGACCATTGCGCATATTTGCGGTCCAGATGGCGGTGGTGCGGCGGATCGCATCTATAATGCATGGGCAAGGCAACGGCAGAGAGAAGGAGTGCACACCGTGAGCACACACCGCACTTGGGCTGTCAGGGCAGCCGTCGCCGTAGTGGCGTTCCTGCTGACCGGGGCGTTGGCGGCATGTGGATCGGCTTCCGCACAAGACGATGAACCCCACGCCCAGGAAGCCGCAGCGTCCCAGTCCCCGGCGGCGGGTGATTCGGGCGATGCGCCCGCCGAAACGCAGGGAGAGGAGCAGTCGCTTGCTGCGAAACTGCTGTTCAACGGGCCGAGCCACACTGACACGGCCGCGCCCGGCGCATGGGGCGAATCGGGGTGTGATGCGCAGAAGCAGGCGCGCATCATCGTGGTGCGCGGCACCGAGGAACCGGTGGGTCAGTCGTTGATGAGCCCATTGGCAAGCCGCATCGCCGCCGAACTCGGCGATCATGCGCAGGTCAGCGATCTGGACTACCCGGCGTCGTGGGAATCAGGCAGTGAGGCGGCCGGCGTCAACCGGCTCATCGCCGCGCTCAACGCGCAGAGCGCGCAGTGCCCGGCCATGCGCACCGTGCTCCTCGGGTATTCGCAAGGCGCGATGGTTGTCGGGGACGCGCTCAGCGCGCCGGACACGCGGTTCAACGAAGACAACAGGTATGAGCTCTCCCCAGTGGCGCGCGGGCACATCGTGGCGGTGGAATTGTATGGCGACCCGCGGTTCAGCGCCGCCGCCTCATACAATTCCGGGGATTTCGACCGCGCGGTCGACGGCATCCTCGGGGCAAGGGGAGCGGTGGATTTCGGTGAGATCGCCGACCGCACCGTCAGCTTCTGCACGGCGCGTGACTTCGCGTGCCAAGTGGGTGGCGACACCGAACCGCACGGCAGCTATGCCACGAACGGCATGCTCGACGAAGGCATGAAATACGCAGTGGACCGCGTGAAGGCCACATTCTAGAATCGGCCCGCGGCGCCGCCCTATACTGGACGGAGCCAGCCGCGCGCCCAAGTGTACACAGGAGGGGACCATGCAGCACAACATCACATGTCCGCATTGCGGGGAGGCGTTCACCATCGACGAAGCGGGATATGCGGATATTGTGCAGCAGGTGCGCAACGCGGAGTTCGAGCGCGAACTCAAGGACCGCGAAAAGCTCATCGAAGAAGACAAGCGCAAGGCGGTCGAGCTCGCCGAGACGAAGGCCGCGGGCGAACTGCAGAAGACGGTGCATGAGAAGGACGCCGAGATCCAGGGTCTCAAGGCGCAGATTGAGTCGGCCGGCACCGCGCAGGATCTTGCGGTGCAGGAGGCCGTGGCGGATGCACAGTCCAAGCTCGCCGATCTGCAGCATCAGCTTGAGCAGGCGCGGCATGACCGTGAGCGTGACGCCGAGCTCGCCAAGGAGAGGCTGGAGACGCAGGTGCAGCAGACGGCCGCGCAGAAAGACGCCGAGATCCAGGGTCTCAAGGCGCAGATTGAGTCGGCCGGCACCGCGCAGGATCTTGCGGTGCAGGAGGCCGTGGCGGATGCACAGTCCAAGCTCGCCGATCTGCAGCATCAGCTTGAGCAGGCGCGGCATGACCGTGAGCGTGACGCCGAGCTCGCCAAGGAGAGGCTGGAGACGCAGGTGCAGCAGACGGCCGCGCAGAAGGACGCCGAAATCCAACAGCTCAAGGCGCGGATTGAGTCAGCCGATGTGACGCGCAAGATGGAAATCAGCGAGGCGGTCGGCAAAGTCGAGAGGGAACGTGACGCGTTCAAGAGCGAACTCGAGAAAGCGCGGCTCGAAAAGGACTTGGAGAGCAAATCGCTCAAGGAACGCTACGAGCTGCAGTTACGCGACCGCGACGACGAGATCGAGCGCATGAAGGACTTCAAGGCGCGCCTGTCCACGAAGATGGTGGGCGAGTCGCTCGAGCAGCACTGCCAGAACGAGTTCAACTCGATGCGCATGGGCGCCTTTCCCAACGCGTATTTCGAGAAAGACAACGACGCGCGCACCGGCAGCAAAGGCGACTTCATCTTCCGCGACTACGACCGGCCGGAAGGTGAGGAGGAGCGCACCGAAGTCATCTCGATCATGTTCGAGATGAAGAACGAGAACGAGACGACCGCCACCAAACACAAGAACGAGGACTTCTTCAAGGAGCTCGACAAGGACAGGCGTGAAAAAGGCTGCGAATACGCGGTGCTCGTCTCGATGCTCGAAGCGGACAGCGACCTGTACAACCAAGGCATTGTGGACGTCTCGTACCGCTACCCGAAGATGTATGTGATCCGCCCGCAGTTCTTCATCCAGATGATCACGCTGCTGCGCAACGCGGCGCTGAACTCGCTGCAATACAAGCTGCAGCTCGAGGAGATGCGCATGCAGAACATCGACATCACGCATTTCGAAGACAGGCTCAACGAGTTCAAGAACGGGTTCGAACGCAATTTCAATCTGGCCTCCAGCAAATTCCAGAAGGTGATTGACGAAATCGACAAGTCGATCGACCACCTGCAGAAGACCAAGCAGGCGTTGATCGGCTCGGAGAACAACCTGCGGATCGCCAACAACAAGGTGCAGGACATCACCGTGCGCAAGCTGACGTACAAGAACCCCACGATGCAGCAGAAATTCAAGGAGGCGCGCGAGGCGAAGGCACTGGAGGACGGCGAGGTGAGCGGTGACTGACCGGGGCTGAGCACATGCCGGCGTGTCGCATGGACGCCGGCGTGCCGGGCTGGCTAGACTGGGCAGCAGTCGTTCCAGTGAAGCAACGACCCGGTTCCCAAAAGGAGTGCAGACATGGTCTACCGCATGATTTTCAATCAGACCGCGTATTTTGGCAGGGGTGCAATCAAGGAGATCCCGACCGAGGCGAAGGCGCGCGGATTCACGAAGGCGTTCATTGTCACCGATCCCGTGCTCGTGGAGAACGGCACGGTGAAGAAAGTGACCGATGTGCTCGACGAGGCGCAGATCCCCTACGAGATCTTCGACGATGTGCAGCCGAACCCACCGGTCGAGAACATCCAGCACGGTGTTGAGGAGTTCAAGAAGTCGGGCGCCGACTTCCTCATCGGCCTCGGCGGCGGCAGCCCGCAAGACACATGCAAGGGCATTGGCATTGTGGTGGCGAACCCTGAGTTCTCCGACGTGCTCTCGCTTGAAGGCGTGGCCGCCACCAAGAACCCGAGCGTGCCGATCTTCGGCGTGCCGACGACCGCCGGCACCGCTTCGGAGACCACGATCAACTACGTGATCACCGACACGAAGAACAAGCGCAAGTTCGTGGCCGTCGACCCGCACGACATCCCGGTCGTGGCGTTCGTGGACCCGGACCTGACCGACGGCATGCCGCGTGGCCTCAAGGTGGCCACGGGTCTCGACGCCCTCACGCACGCCATCGAAAGTGTGATCACGCCGGGGGCCTGGAGCCTTTCCGATGCGCTGTCGATGCAGACGATCCGCATGATCGCGCAGAATCTGGCGAAGAGCGTGGACGGCGACAAGGACGCCGGCGAACAGATGGCCTACGCCTCCTACATCACCGGCATGTCGTACTCGAATGTGGGTCTGGGTCTGGTGCATGGCATGGCGCATCCGCTTGGCGGCCGCCTTGGTGTGGCGCACGGCGTGGCCAACGGCATTCTGCTCGCGCCGGTCATGGAGTACAACAAGGACTATTCGGGCGAGAAGTACCGTGACATCGCCGATGCGTTCGGTGTCGAGGACGCCTACACCGGCGACCTTGAGCATGTGCGCGACGAGGCTGTGCAGGCCGTCGCCCAGCTCACCCGGGATTTGGGCAACCCGACGACGATCAGCGAAGTGGGCGCCACCGAAGAGGACCTGGAGCCGCTTGCCGCGGACGCGTTCGCCGACGTGTGCACGCCGGGCAACCCCCGCAAGGCCACGCAGGAGGAGATCCTGGAGATCTACCGCAGCCTGATGTAAAGCATTGCGTTGGCGCTGTGATTGTGGTGCCGCCGCTGTGGGTGCAGACCTGCAGCGGCGGCACCGTTTTTGTATGTGGCATCAAGCGCATGCCGGCATAGCGGTGTTCCGCGCACATGGGGCGTAACACGCCATTAATCTGCATGCCGGTTTTCTTTACGGCCTTGTAACCGTGGGTGGGCGAGTGGAAACGCCGCAACGCGCAGAATCGAGATAACCCGCACGGCAGAGGCGGCGGCATCGAGGAAACGAGGTCATCATGCAAGCGATCGTGAGTCTGCTCGACAATCCTGTGGACGTGGTCTCGCTGAGCACGTTCAGCGACCTGACGAAAGGCGCCCCGGCCCCGCACTGGTTGTTTCGCGGGGTGTGCGGCGCGTGGGGCATCGAACCCGAGCGCGCCGAACTCAATCTGATCACCGTCTCGGAAAACGCGACATTCGTGCTGCTGCTCGACGGCCGGCCCGAAGGCGTCGTGCGCGTCTCGCAGCCCGGGTATGTGGGCGGCCCGGAAGCGGTGGCATCCGAAATCGCATGGCTCGCCGCCCTGCACGAAATCGACGGCGTGCGTCTCATCGACCCGGTGCCCACCGTGCGTGGCACATTTGTCACGAAGATCCGCGACCTGAACGGCGTGGGCTGGATGGTCGTCTCCACGAAATTCGTGGAAGGCGCCGTGCTCGAAGACCTCGACGACCCTTCGCGGTACTACCGCACCATCGGCGAATGGTCGGCCAAGTTCCACGAACAATCGCGCCACTGGCACCGCCCGTTCGGTTTCAAACGGTTCAACTGGGGCATCAGCGATATGGTGGGCGCGTCCCCGCGCTGGGGCCGCTGGGAGACCGCGGACCTGAGCGACGCCGACCGCCACCTGTGCGAACGCGCGCTCGACGCCGCGCTCGCCGTGATGAACACCTACCCGCGCGACAGCCACACATGGGGTCTGATCCACGCCGACCTGCGCCCGAGCAACATCATCCGCGCAGACAACGGCGACCTGACCGTCATCGACTTCGACGACGCCGGCTACAGCTGGTACCTCTACGACTACGCCTCGTCGCTCAGCTTCGTCGAACACAAGCCCTACGCCCCGCAGCTCGCCAAAGCCTGGCTTGACGGGTACGTGAGCGTGGCTGGGCCGATGTCCTCCGAGGAACTGCATGTCATGTCGGCGCTCTCGATGATCCGCCGCCTGCAGATGCTCGGCTGGACCACGAACCACCGCGAAGACGCGCTGCCCGAAGGATTGGCCGCCGAACAGGCCGCCGGCACCGTGCAATGCGCGCGCAACTACCTCGCGGACGCCCAATGGCTGCTGCGGTGACCGGGAACCAAGACTCACCATCCATCATCCAATCCAACCCATAACCCAACCAACAACCCAATCAACACAGTAGGAATCCATGCAGTAACGCATACCGACAATCGAGAGGCAGGCGATCACCATGTCATCGTCCAGTATTTCAGGAACCGGCCTTGGAACGGTCACCTATGTGGCCACCGACAAGGATTACTTCAAGAAGCGCCAGCTCAAGCGCACCGCGGGGGCCTTCGGCCTGTGGGCCATCGGCGTCTCCGCCGTCATCTCCGGTGATTTCTCCGGATGGAACGGCGGCATCGCCCAAGCCGGATGGGGCGGCTTCCTCATCGCCGCCATCGTGGTCTACGTCATGTACGTGCTCATGCTCAACTCGATCAGCGAAATGGCGTCCGCCATGCCGCACACAGGCGGCGCCTACTCGTTTGCGCGAGCCGCGATGGGCCCGTGGGGCGGCTTCTTCACCGGGCTGGCGGAAACCGTGGAATACGTGATGACCGCGGCCACGATCGTCTACTTCTCGTCCGCCTACGCAGACGCGATCCTCGCCGACCTCACCGGCTTCTCGCTCACCGGCGCCGGGTACCAGTGGGTGTGGTGGCTCGTCATCTACGCCATCTTCGTGACCCTCAACTGGGTCGGCGCCGAAACATCGTTCCGCTTCGCGCAGGTCGTGTCGATTGCCGCGCTCGCCATCGTCGCGTTCTTCGGTGTGAGCGCCGTGTTCAGCGGCTCGGTCGACTTCGCCTCGCTGTTCGACATCGCACCCACCGCCGGCAACAACGCGTTCCTTCCCCTTGGCGTAGGCGCCATCTTCTTCGCGATGCCGTTCGCCATGTGGCTCTTCCTGGGCATCGAACAGCTGCCGCTCGCCGCCGAAGAGGTGCGCGACCCCGAACGCAACATCCCCAAGTCGTCGCGACTGTGCATCTTCACCCTCGGCATCAGCGCGCTCGTCGTCGTCTTCCTCAACCCCTCGGTCATGGGCGCCGCCGCGCTCTCCGGCTCCGATGAGCCGTTGCTCGACGGGTTCCGCGCAGTGCTGCCGAGCAATCTTGCGGCGGTGCTCTCCGCGTTCGCGCTCATCGGACTGCTCGCCTCGGTGCAGGGCATCACGTTCGCGTACGGCCGCAACCTGTATTCGCTGAGCCGCGCCGGCTACTACCCGGCGTTCCTTTCGCTCACCGGCAAGAAGAAGACGCCGTACTGGGGACTCGTCGTCGGCGCGGTGATCGGATTCGCCGCCCTGTTCATCATCGCGTACGGCGGTGAAGGCGCCGGTTCCGTGGTGCTCAACATCGCCGTGTGGGGCGCGGTGCTCGCGTACCTGCTGCAGATGGTCTCGTACGTGCTGCTTCGCCGCAACATGCCGAACATCAAGCGCCCATTCGTCAGCCGCTTCGGTGTGCCGGGTGCGGTCGTGGCCGGTTTGCTCTCGTTTGCGATCTTCGTGGCCGTGCTGCTCAACCCCGACTACCGGCTCGCCGTGTATGTGATGGTGGGCATCTATGCGGCCGCCACCGTGTTCTTCGCGCTCTATGGACGCAAGCACCTTGTGCTCTCACCCGAAGAGGAGTTCGCGGCTTCCGGCGGCACCGCGGCATACAAGACGCACGACTGACGCCGCACACCACCAACACCACTTGTGAACCAATAAAGGAGACATGGTCATGGCAACTCGCTCCACCATCATGGACACCAACAGCTTCCGCCCCGAGATGGCGGCGGCTCTCGACCCCGAAACACGCCGCCTGACCGAGGAACGCGATGTGCTCGGCCCCGCATACCGCCTGTTCTACCGCACGCCTGTGCACTTGGTGAAAGGCGAGGGGGCGCATGTGTGGGACGCCGACGGCACGGAGTATCTGGACGTCTACAACAACGTCGCCTCCGTCGGCCACGCCCACCCGCGCGTGGTGGAAGCGATTGACCGCCAAGCCTCACTGCTCAACACGCATACGCGCTACCTGCACGAGAACATCCTCAACTACGCCGACGATATCCTCTCCACGATGCCCGATGAACTCAACCGCATCATGTTCCAATGCACGGGCTCCGAAGCGAACGATCTCGCCGTGCGCGTGGCGCAGACCTACACCGGTGGCGAGGGTGTGATCGTGACGGCCGAGGCCTACCACGGCAATTCCGCGCTCACCTCCAAACTCTCGCCGGCCCTCGGCGCCGCGCAGGATCTGGGACTGACCATGCGCATGATCCCGACGCCCGACACATACCGCCTGTCCATCGACGGCAAGCCGGCCAGCGCCTGCACAGCGGAGGAATTCGGTGGCTGGATGGCGGCCGAGGTGCGAAAAGCCGTGACCGACATGAACCGCCACGGCATCAGGTTCGCGGCGTTGCTCGCCGATTCGATCTTCTCGTCGGATGGCGTCTATCCCGATCCGGTCGGCTATCTGCAGCCGGTCATCGACACCGTGCACGGACTGGGCGGCGTATGGATCGCCGACGAAGTGCAGCCGGGGTTCACCCGCACCGGCGATGCGTTCTGGGGGTTCGAACGGCAGGGGATCGTGCCCGACCTGGTCACGAGCGGCAAGCCGATGGCCAACGGCCTGCCCACGTCGCTCATGGCCGCACGGCAGGAAGTGCTCGAGCCATTCGCCGGCTCCATCCCGTACTTCAACACCTTCGGCGGCAACCCCGTGTGCATGGCCGCAGCGCAGGCCACGCTCGACGTGATGCGCAGCGAAGACACGATGGGCAACGCCAAGCGCGTGGGCGCGGTGTTCAAGCAGGCGGTCACCGACCTCATGCCCGCCCACCCGTGCATCGGCGATGTGCGTGGGGCCGGCCTGTACATCGGCTGCGAAATCGTCAAGCCGGGCACCAAGGACCCCGATCAGGCCGCCGCGCTCGACATCCTCGAAACATTGCGCGCGCACCATGTGCTCACGTCGGTGTGCGGCCGGTTCGGCAACATCCTCAAACTGCGCCCGCCGCTCGTGTTCAGCGAGCAGGACGTGGACTGGTTCATGAGTGCCTTCACCGACACACTGCAGGAACTCGGTCTGTAATATGGAGCAACCCAACTCCACCACCGCCACGCGCACGAACGTCGAAGACGTCGTGCGCGTTGTGCGGCAGATCATTGCGCAACGCGAACTCATGCCGGGTGAAAAACTCGGCACCGAGCGCGCGCTCGCCGAACTGCTTGGCGTCTCGCGTTCGAATCTGCGCGTGGCGCTCGCCGAACTCGAATCAAATCACGAGATTGTGCGCAAAATCGGCCGTGCCGGTGGCATCGTCGTCTCCGACGGCCGGTTGGAACGCAATCTCAATACTGTGGAATCACTCACGCAGATCGCCAAGAGGCAGGGATGGGCGCTCCAGTCCATTGTGCTCAGCGCCGTCGTGGCGCCGGCATCGGCGTCTGACATGCGGTTGCTGCGGCTGCCTGCGGACCGGCCGACGGTGTATGCGGTCACACGCCTGCGCATGCTTGGCGATGCCCCGCTCTCTGTGGAGACGAACCATCTGCCCGCATATCTGTTCCCGGGGTTCCTCAACCGTGACCTGAGCATGTCGTTCTACGGGCTGTTCCAACAGGAATACAAGATCCGACCGCAGCGCGTGGATGAGACGCTCGACTATGCGCCGGCTTGCGAGGCGGCGGCGCGCCGCCTGCATGTGCCGGCTGGCGCACCGACACTGCGGATCAACCGTGTGGCTTATGACCAGCAGAGCCGGCCGTGCGAGCGCGCCACCGATGTGTATGACGCTGCCCGCATCCGGTTCACCATGCACCATTCGGGGTTTGTGCGGCTGTCCGCATCACAGCGGTGAGCCTCACAAACCCCGAATGGTTGTGCGATCGCATATGGATTGGGCTGTGCCGGTCAGTCGGTGATCGCGTCACGCACGCGCGAGGCGGCATCCTCGACATGTCCCGGGATGTCGTGCACATAATCGGAGATGGTGTTCATCGCGTGGCGCACTTCGGCGTTGCGTGCCAGACGCTTTGGGTCAGCTTCCTTGGTGATGTGCTTCACGTCGCCCTTGAACTGCTTGATCTGGCGCGAGAGCGTGCACTCGTTGTGCTTGTCGCGCAGATAGCAGTAGAGCCAGATGCCGGCGCCGATGAACAGGATGCCGGCCGCGATGCCGCAGATGATCGCGGCGATGTTCACGTTGTGCTCGGAATCCTCCACATCGGCTTCGTCCAGATTGTCATCAGGGCTCGTCAGTTCGTCGAGCTCTTCGTCGGTGAGCCTGTCGATGGTCTCGTCGTCACTTGCCATGGTTGCCTCTTTTCGTTGATGGACCGCTACGTTCCACCGTACGGGGTTTTGCATGCCGTGGGGCGGGTATCCTCTTACGGCAATAAAGCGCTCAGCCGAGCAGTGGTGCGCGCATGCCGTTTTCTGGCTCCGGCATATGAGATGCGCGTGATGCGCGGTATGGTCGATTGTATGGAACCACCCAGAGTGCACTGTTACACTGTGGGATTTATGGCAGAACAGTACCCTTATGGACAAGAACCGATGAACGAGTCCCCACAGGGCTCCGCGCAGGAACCCTACAACACCGAACCCACGCCTGTGCCGACCTACGCCGAACCGCAGTACGGTCAGCCGAGCGCACAGCCATATGGCCAGACGTACGGCGCGCCACAGTATGGTGGACAGCAGACGCCGCAGTACACGCAGACGCAGATTCCCCCGGCGGTGCCGCAGCCGCCGTACGGCCAGGTGCCGCCGCAGGGCATGTATGGCATGGTGGAACCGCAGCGCAAGTGGAACGTCATGTGCATCGTAGGCTTCATCCTGTCGTTCCTCATCGCCCCGGCCGGCCTGATCATCTCGATCATCGCGCTTGTGCAGATCAACAAATCACACGAGAAGAGCAAGGGCATGGCCATTGCGGGCATTGTGATTGGCGCGGTGATGACCGTGCTGTCCGTGCTGAGCATCTGGCTGGTGTTCTGGGCGGTCAACGCGGTCTCCGACCACCCCGAATGGATCAATGTGAACGGCACGGTGTGCAAGAACGGCAAGTGCACGGTCTGCCACAACGGCGATTGCCAGGTCTGCGACGAAGACGAATGCGACATGCTCGACTTCGATTCCGACTATGACTCCGATTATTCGGCATACCGCGAAGGTGTCGAATCGCCCGATGCCGCAACGTTGCCGTTCCAGGTTTCGCCGGCGTCGGTCGTCACGTATCAGGTGGATCTGGCGCACTGAGTGCGGCCACGGCGTGGGCGACACGCCGTGAGTTGCGCTTAAGGGGCGTTTGAGTATTATATACATCTGTTGTCCCGGTGAGGTTCTCACTAGGAAGCAACGGCCGCGTAGCTCAGTTGGTTAGAGCGCCGCCCTGTCACGGCGGAGGTCGCCGGTTCAAGTCCGGTCGTGGTCGCTTTGGTCACGGAGATTCGTTCTCCAGTGGTTCAAGGCCGCGTAGCTCAGTTGGTTAGAGCGCCGCCCTGTCACGGCGGAGGTCGCCGGTTCAAGTCCGGTCGTGGTCGCGAAGTCCACTCACAGTTGTTGATGTGGATTGTTCTGGCTCTGTAGCTCAGTTGGTAGAGCGAACGACTGAAAATCGTTAGGTCAGCGGATCGATGCCGCTCGGAGCCACCATCGGCCTCCCGCCTCATGTAGGCGGGAGGTTTTTTGTTTCCGCCGGCAGAACATCCTAGCTTTTCGGTGTGTCGATTTTGCTCGTGACGCGGCGTCATATGCCATATTCGGGGCCATGCGGGCCAGTGGGGTGGTCGAATTGGCACCTCCGTCCGCTCGTCAACCCGAATCAACACAGCATGGATGGAGCAACACCATGACCGAATCGACAACCGAATACACTTCCACCCAATACACCACCGGCGAATTGGCGAAACGGTGCGGCGTCTCGGTGCGCACCGTACAGTATTACGACAATCGCGGCGTGCTCGTGCCGAGCGAGATGAGCAGCGGCGGCCGGCGCCTGTACGACGAGCAGGACGTGCGCCGTCTTTCCGTGATCACGTTCCTGCGCGGATTGGGGTTCTCAATCAGCCAGATCGCTGATTTGCTAGCCGATGACCAATCCTCCGCGTACATCGATTCGCTCATTGCCGCCCAGCGCATGCAGCTGAGCAAGCAGATCGAGCTGGACCAGTCACGTCTACGCACGCTCGATGCGTTGCGCAAGACCCTCGGGCGGGTCGATGATTGCGACCGCACCGACCTGCATGCGTTCTCCGATGCGGCATTCGTGACGCGTAGGAAAACCGGACTCAAGCGGATTCATGGCACGATGCTGGTAGTCGGCGGCGTCATGGATGTCCTCGAGATCACACTGCTTGCCATCTGGATCATGACCGGCAATTGGGTCCCATTCGTGATTGGTCTGGTGCCCATCGTGCTGTTGGGCGTGGGGATATCGGTGTATTGCTTCCGTTCGGTGGCGTACCTGTGCCTGAATTGCCATACGGTGTTCCGGCCCAAGTTCTCCCGGATGTTCTGGTCCGCGCATACGCCGTATTCGCGCAAGCTCGTCTGCCCGAATTGCCGATATGATGGCTGGTGCCTCGAGGTGCCAGCCGCGCACACCGGAACGGACATGGAGACCGCTGAGCCGATGATCATCGTGTGAGGGAGCATACAACGGTGCCCGCGCAATCATGCTGACCACGCGGGCACCGGCACGGGAAATCCCCGTCAGTTGGACATCTTGGAAACGGGCTCCGGTTGTGGGGCTTCGGACTCGGCGTCGGTCGGGATGTCCTCGTTGACCTCGCTGATGCCGTCGATGTCGGTGGGGACTTCGCTGATGAACTCCTCGATGCCCGGTAGGTCATCCAGATTGTCGCCTTCACGGCGGGCCAGATTCACCTGCTCACGGAACCATATGCGCACCGCCGGATTGATGTCCTTCGCCTTCAGGTACTGCTGGTAGACGGGGAACAGCGCGTGCAACCACGGGTACATCAAATACAGCGTGCGCTCGGACTTGTGGTTGCGCCAATGCTGCGGGTGTGCTTCGAAGGTGTTCTTGAAGCGCTTCATGTAGTTGCGGAACGATTTGAACGACGTGTCCATGCGGCGCGCCGAGATGCCGCAGATCATGCGTTCCGAATACACGGTTTTGAGGCCGCGGCCCAACAGGTGCAGGGAGACGTCGATGTCCTCATGCATCACGTCTTCCTTGTCGAGGCATACTTCACCCGCGATGAGTTTCCATGCGGAGGCGCGCAGCGCCATGTTGGATCCGAACAGCAGCACTTGGCCGCCGTCCGCGCGGTAGGTGTGGCGGCGTACGGAATCATCGCCGCGCAACGCCATCCGGCGCGCGGGCATGTCATAATACGTTACGGGGCCGGTGGCGCCCATCGCCTCGGCGTCCTCGGTGAAAATGCCGGCCACGACCTCGACCCAGTCGGGTTTGAGCATGCAGTCCGCGTCCACACGGCCCAGCACATCGCCGGTCGCATGGTTCAGACCGTAGTTGCGCGTGGGAATGAGCCCCTGCTCCTCATCCTGATGGAGCAGGCGGATCGGCGCCTCGGGGTGTTCCTGCATGTACTGCTGCACAATCGCCACGGTGTTGTCGGTGGATCGGTTGTCTACCACGATGACCTCATGCGGCATGACCGTCTGCCGGGTCGCGTTGTCGAGGCAGTCGGTGATGCGGTCCTGTTCATTCCACGTGGGGATGATAATCGATACATTCAACATAGGCTCTAGAATATGTGTGCGCCCGTACACGGCATACGCACATATATATGGTCTCTTGGCGCGCATTGTTCACTGTGCGCGTGCAACGCCGCCCCCAGGCCGTCCGGCGGGCTCCGCGGCGGCTTTCCCAGTGACGGTTTGTGGTTAAATGAGGGCATGACCGAACAGAGCGCGAACAATCAGAAGAAACTCGACGTCAATTCGCTGTTCCCGTCGAAGGGCGATCCGCGCAGACCACCCGAATGGTATGGGCGGGCGCTTTTCTATGCCGTGATCGCCGTGTATCTGGGATGGTTCGCCTTCACCTCGTGGGGCAAGATCACCTACATCATCTTCGACGTCATCATCGCGCTGTTCCTCGCCCTTGCGGTCGAACCACTGGTGGTGCGCCTGATCAAGCACGGGTGGAAGCGTGCCGTGGCGTCAGTCACCTGCCTCGTCGGTCTGATCATCATTGTGGCCGTGCTGCTTGGCCTGTTCGGCAACATGTTCGTGCAGCAGCTGATCTCGATGGTCAAGGGACTGCCCGACCTCTACAACCAGTTCGCCGCGCTCATCGCCGAGAAAACACAGTTCAAACTGCCAGAGATGAACGATCTGGGCGGTGAGATCATGAAGAATGTGAAGGGTTCGTGGGTCACCGACTTCGCCGGCCAGGCCATGAGTACCACGGTGGGCGTGCTCGGGCAGATCCTCAACTTCACCACGGCGCTCATGGTGGCGTTCTACATCTCGATCGCCGGCCCCAAACTGCGCCGCAGCCTGTGCCAGTGGATCGCGCCGCATTCGCAGCGCCGGTTCCTGATGATATGGACGGTCGTGCAGGGCCAGATCTCCGGCTTCCTGTTCTCCCGTTCGATCCTGGCCGCGATCAACGCCGCATGCACGGCGGTGTTCCTCATGGTCATCAAAGTGCCGTACTGGCTGCCGCTCGCGCTGTTCTGCGGCATCGTCTCGCAGTTCGTGCCGACGCTCGGCACCTACATCGGTGGCGCACTGCCGGTCATGTTTGCTTGGGGCGAGCGCGGCCTGGCCTATGGCCTCGGTGTGGTTGTGTTCATCACCGTCTACCAGCAGATCGAGAACCTGCTGCTTTCCCCGAAGATCTCCGAACGCACGATGGACCTCAACCCGTGCATCGCCTTCCTCACCGTGCTGTTGTTCGGCTCTCTCTTCGGCGCATTGGGCGCATTCCTAGCGTTGCCGATCACCGCGAGCATCCAGGTGCTGCTCAAGGTCTCGATGAAGCGGTACCCGCTTGTGGACATGCCGTTGATGAACGATCCGGAGCCAAAGAAGAAGTCGAAGATGGTCGAAGCGGCGGACGCGATCAACGAACATGTAATCAAGCCGGTGAGCGACCACATGCCACGCCAGGCCAAGGGCACGAGCGCCCATGTGACCTTCGACGACCAGATCAAGGAACTGCAGCGCCAGGTCTACGATTACCCAGACGACACCACGCCACGCACAGGGGAGGATCTGCCGACCGTGGCGATCCCCAAGAACGTGTTCGACTCCACACATACGCCGCACAGCGGCGGGCTGGACGCGCTGCGATCGCAGACCGACGCCGCGGCAGCCGGCACTTCCGATACCCCTGATGCAACGGACGCGTCCGGCACGGCCGATGCCGCGCACCCCCAACCTCATGACGATTCCCCGGCCGACGCACCGCATACCGGTGAGGGCGGCACCGACAACCCGAGGAGCCGCTGGCACTGATGCTGTTATTGACGATTCTTGACATCCTGCTCATCGTGGTGGGAGGCGTGGGCATGGGCTACCAGGCCCTGTGCATCCTGATCTCGCTGTTCGCCAAACCGGTCGTCTTCCCGGCAGTCCCGATGGACAAACGCTACGCCGTGCTGATCTCGGCGCGCAACGAGGAGGCGGTGATTGGCAATCTGATCCGCGACATCCAGCTGCAGTCCTACCCGAGCCACCTCATCGACGTCTGGGTCGTGGCCGACAACTGCACCGACTCCACCGCGCAAGTGGTGCGTGACCTGGGCGGCAATGTCGTCGAGCGGTTCGACACGACGCAGATCGGCAAAGGCTACGCGCTCACCTATTTGCTCAACACGATGATCGAATCGCGTGCGGCCGACGCCTACGACGCGTTCTTCGTGTTCGACGCCGACAACCGGCTCGACGAGCATTACTTCGAGGAGATGAACAAGGGCTTCCAGGCCGGCTTCCGCATTCTCACGAGCTACCGCAATTCGGTGAACCTTTCCGAAAACTGGGTTTCGTCGGGTTCCGCGCTGTGGTTCATCCGTGAATCGCGCTTCCTGAGCGCCTCGCGCATGTGGCTCGGCAACAGCTGCCATGTGGGTGGCACGGGGTTCATGTTCTCGCAGAGTGTGATGCGCCGCAACAAGGGCTGGAAGTTCCACCTGCTCACCGAAGACCTCGAGTTCACGATGGACTCGCTGCTGCACGGAGACCGCATCGGGTATGTGGGCACGGCGATCCTTTACGACGAGCAGCCGGTCACCTTCGCACAGAGCTGGCGTCAGCGCCTGCGTTGGAGCAAGGGGTTCCTACAGGTGTTCCGCTACTATGGCCCCGCCCTGGTGCGCCGTGCGATCAAGGAACGCGATTTCGCGGCCATCGACTTCACACTGCTGCTGTGCCCGTTCACCGTGTTGACGATGATCCGCATCGCATTGGGCATCATCTACGCCGCGTTCGGGTTCGTGACATGGCAGAGCCAACTCGGTTCGCTCTTCAACTGGGTCAATGGCATTGTCTACTCGATCATCTTCATGATGGCTTTGGCGGCGCTCACGATCGTGGTGGAACGCAAGCAGATCGGCGCCACCAACAAGGAACTGTTCGCTTATGTGCTGAGCTTCCCGATCTACATGCTCAGCTATGTGCCGATCTCGTTCCAGGCGGTGTTCGCCAAGGCGGAATGGAAGCCCATCGAGCACAAAGGCGGGTCCACGACGGCGTAACCGGACGGTATCGGAGGTTCTGTCTGCCGCATGAACAGGGATTGGCGCGCCTTTGCCGGCCTTTGCTAAGGTGGCGTATGACCTTGCAACCGGACAGACCGGAAGAGACACCATGAGCACTCCAACACAGAGCACTCCGACACATGCCACAGTTCCCACTGGGGGTGCCCCCATGGCCATGCCCCCGGCCATGCAACCCGACCCAGCCATGGCCGTGTCGATCCGGGGACTGTTCAAGCGCTTCGGCGACAAAGTCGCCGTGAACGGCCTTTCCCTCGACATCCCCACCGGATCGTTCTACGGTCTGGTCGGTCCCAATGGCGCGGGCAAGACCACCACGATCAACATGCTCACGGGCCTGCTTGTGCCGGACGGCGGCGTGGCGATGATCCTGGGCCACAATGTGTGGCAGGACGTGAATGCCGCCAAACGCCTGATTGGCCTGATGCCGCAGCCCGAACAGATTTTCCCCACGCTCACCGGCATGCAGCTGATTGTCTACGCCGGCATGCTGCGCGGCATGCCGCGCACCGAGGCCGCGGCCCGCGCGAAGGACCTGATCGCCGCATTCGACCTCTCGTCCGCCGCGAACATCATGGTGCGCGACTATTCCGCCGGCATGACCAAGAAGATCTGCCTGGCGACCGCGATGATCCACAGCCCGCGCATCCTCGTGCTCGACGAGCCCTTCGAATCGGTCGACCCCGTGTCGAGCGCGAACATCAAGGACATCCTCGTCGATTACGTGCGCACCGGCGGCACGGTGGTCATCTCCTCGCATGTGATGGCGCTCGTGGAGCGCATGTGCACCCATGTGGCCGTGGTCAACCATGGCCAGGTCGTGGCTGCGGGCACAGTGGGGCAGGTTGCCGCCGGAGAAGACCTCGAGGAGCGCTTCCTGCAGCTTGTGGGCGGCCGCCATGGCGCCGCGCACATCGCATGGCTTGACGGCGGCGCGGACGGGCAGGCCCCGCCCTCCGCGGCTGCCTCACCGCAGGCGCCGGCGGGGGAGGTGCGCCGATGAGCGCGCCCGTGACGCGATCGGCCGGCACGGCGGCCCCCAACATGCCGTGGACGCTTGTGCGTCTGCGTTGGACCCTCACGAACGCCGCGCTCAAGACGTCGCCGTGGCAGGTCGTGGCCTATGTGCTGGCGTATCTGCTCGCGCTTGGCACCGTGGTCGGCACAGGCATACTCGCTTTCGCCGTAGGGCATGGCATGGCGCACGACATGTGGGAGTATCTGCCGGCGGTCATGCCGCTCGCAGGCACCGCCGGCATCCTGTTCGTGGCGCTCATGCAGGCCATGTTCATCGGTGAGAACTCCACGATGAGCATGGACAAGTTCGCCCCGTACGGCATTCCCGACCGCACGCTGCAGCTCGGCCTGCTGCTCGCCGGCCTGACCGGCATCCCCGCCATCACAGCGCTTGTGGGCTTCATGCTGTGGGCGATGGCGTACCGCGGGCTTGGCGCTGCGGCCGTAATCAGCCAGCTGGTGGCCGCCCCGCTCATCGTGCTCACCGCGATGTGCGTGTCGAAAGCGCTGCTGGCGGTGGCGGACATCATCACCGATTCGCAGACCGGCAAGAACATCTTCTACGTCGTGGTCATCATGTTGTTCGTGGTGGTGGCGCAGATGCCGAACATCCTCATGATCAACGAGGTCTCGCTCGACGCGGCCACGCTCGCCCCCATTGCGCGCGTGTTCGGCTGGCTGCCGTTGGGCGCGCCGTTCATGCTGCCGTTCGACGCCGCCAACGGCCAGTGGCTCTTCTGGCTGTTGCATGTGCTGTGCGCGTTGGCGTTGTGCGCTGTGTGCTTCCTCATCTCGCAATGGTGCCTGCACTGGCAGCGCACGCACAGCAGCGACGCGGTGCGCGCCAAGGCGGCCAAGGGCCTCGGTCTGTTCTCGCGCATGCCCGACAGTCCCTCCGGCGCCGTCTCCGCGCGTCTGGGCAGCCTGTTGCGCCGCGACGCGCGACAGTCGATGATGTTCATCATGCCGCT
Organism: Bifidobacterium pseudolongum subsp. pseudolongum DSM 20099; assembly: GCF_000771225.1. Lineage (GTDB taxonomy): Bacteria > Actinomycetota > Actinomycetes > Actinomycetales > Bifidobacteriaceae > Bifidobacterium > Bifidobacterium pseudolongum. Next base: position 298,462 of record NZ_JDTZ01000002.1, on the reverse strand, counting down.
GTTCTTCGTGGTGATCTTCGCGCTCGAAAGCAAGGACACCGGCTCGTGGTTCGTGTGGATGGGCGTGCTCATGGGCGGCATGTTCATGTCACTGACCGAATCGAACGGCCTGGCATACGACGGCCAGGGGTTCGTCATGGAGGTCATCGCCGGCACGCGCGCGATCGACGACCGCACGGGGCGTGTACGCGTCTATCTGATCATCGACACGGTGTACATCGCCCTGCTTTCCGTAGTCGCATTCATCATCACGGGCGACTGGTCGAACCCAAGCGGATTGGCGACCGCCTTCACGTTCATCGCCGCCAGCTGGGGCTGGGCCGTGGCGTCGCTCGGCGTCGCGGAGCTGTTCAACTGCTCGATCCTCTACCCGGTGCCGTCGATGGCCAAGCCGTTCACCAACCCGCAGGGCCGCGGCGCCGCGCAGGCGTTCCTGCCGTTGCTGTACATGCTCGCGGAGATCGCGTGCATGCTGCCCACGGCCATCGTCGCAATCATCCTCGCCGCGACCGGCCACGGCGACGCCTACCTGTGGATCATCCCCGTGGCACTCGCCAATGGCGTAGTCTTCCTGTGCCTTGGTACATGGCTGGGCGCTAAGCTGTTGCGTACCCGTATGCTCAAAGTGGTCCAGACACTGGATTCCTTTGCGGCATTGCAGCAATAGTAGGCCTTGGGCGCATGACCAGGCCAGGCAGGTGGACGTGTGGAAGGAAGGCCGCGCCGTGGAGCAGTGGACAGACGATGAGCGGCACCAGTGGAAGCGCGCACGCGCACGTCGGGCCCTCACCGTGGCTCTTGCCGCGCTCGTCTCGTTCACCTTGGCCGCCGGTGCCGTGGCCGGCGACCTGACCGATGTGATTCCCGGACCGCTCACGTTGCAGGACGTCGCCGAGCCCGATGCGCGGGCAAGCGCCACCGTGCTCGAAGGTGGCACAATCACACCGGCCGCCGACCTGACGCGCACCGTGGACGCCAAGCGCGCGACCGCGCTCGTCGACGCGTTGCGGCGCGCGCCGGGCGTGGGACGCGACATCTCCGCCGTCGTGACCGACCCCAACGGCACCGTAGTGGCCGCACATGGCGAGTCGACGCCGCGCGAACCCGCTTCCACACTCAAAACACTGACTGCGCTCGCCGCGGCCTCCGCACTCGACATGGGCGCCACATTCACCACGCAGACGTTGTTTGTGCAACAATCCAACGGCGCCGACACGGTGATCCTCAAAGGCGGCGGCGACATGCTGCTCGGCGCCGGTGAAAGTGACCCGCACCACGTCAACGGCCGTGCCGGACTGGTCACGCTCGCCAACGAGACTGCGCGCGCGCTCGAACAGCGCGGCATCTCATCGGTCACGCTCGCCTACGACGATTCGCTCTTCGGCACCGACCGCACGCCGCCGAACATCGCGCAGAACAACCCCGGCAATCTCTACTACACGCCTGTCTCGTCGATGGCGATCGACGGCGGCCGTCTGCGCGCCACGACCGTGGACCCCGACCGTTTCGCGGACTACCCGGAGCTTTCGCAGACCACCGCGCAAGACGTGGCGGCGCGCTTCGCCGCGTTGCTCACTGGGCACGGCATCACCGTGACCAACAAAACGCCAAAAGCCGTGCAGGCGCCGACTGACCGCACCGCGCTCGCCGCCGTGCACTCCGCGCCACTGAGCGCGGTCATGGGATTCATGCTGCAGCATTCAGACAACACGCTCGCCGAGGAATTCGGCCGTCTGCTCGCATTGCACACGCACGCGCAGAACTCGCCGCAGGGTGCGATCGATGCGGTCACCGCCGAACTGCGCGAACTCGGCGTGCCAACCGACGGGCTGCATATGGCCGATTGCTCGGGGCTCTCGCCCGGATCGCGCGTCACGGTGACGACGCTCGTGGATGTACAGCAGCGCAACTTCACCGTCGGTGGGGCAGTGGCTGCCGCCGAAGGACTCTCCGTGCCCGGGCTCGTCGGCACTGCCGCCGGGCGCCTCGCCGACGACGATGCTGCCGGCCTGATGCGCGTCAAAACGGGGTCGCTCGGCGAAGTCACCTCCATGGCCGGCAACATCTCGCGTATTGACGGCGGTGCGCTCGCGTTCGCCGTCATCGTCAACAACCCCACCGACATCGGCAAGGCGCGCGAGGCGATCGACACGTTCATCGCCGCGCTCGCCGCACTGTGAGGTTCCCATGGCGTATTCCGCAACGATGAAACAGGCGATCGGCGCCGTGCGCGCACAGCTCGCCAGCGCCGGGTTCGGCATGGCGGACAGCCGCTTCGCCCACCACGGCGTGCACCGCGCGGACCCGCACGCGCCGCTTCTGCTCGTCGCGTGTTCCGGCGGCCGGGATTCGCTCGCGCTCGCCGCTGTGACACACACCGTGGCTTCGGCATGGGGCATGCGGTGCGGTGCGGCGATCGTCGACCACGGCATGCAGCCCGGCTCCGCGCTCGTGGCACAGCGCGCAGCCGCACAATGCGAGCGACTAGGACTCGCCCCAGTGCTCGTGAGGACCGTGCACGTGCGCGTCGGCGGTGAGGGGGCCGAAGCTGCGGCACGCGACGCGCGGTATGAGGCGCTCGCCGCAGCGGCCCGCGAAACCGACACGGCTGCTGTGCTGCTCGGTCACACGCGCGACGACCAGGCCGAAGGCGTGTTGATCGGACTGATCCGCACTGGTGGCGTCGACGCCGTCGCCGGCATGCCCGCACAGCAGACGGTGCACGGTGTGCGGTTTGTACGCCCGTTGCTCACCGTCTCACGCGCGCAGACGACCGCGATCTGCACGGATCTGGGAATTGAGTGGTGGGACGACCCGACGAACGGTGACGCCTTCGCACCCGATGAGCCGTTGCCTGCGGATTACCCGCTCCGTTCGCGTGTGCGGCACACACTGCTGCCATTCCTCAACGAATTCGCTGGGCGCGATATGACGGAGCGCCTCGCGCAAGGCGCGCGCGTCGCCCGGCGGGATCTGGAGTGGCTCGACGCATGCACGGACCGCGTATTCACCGAGTGTGTGCAGCTTGAGCCGGGGGGCGACCCGTGTGAGGCGCGCATCGATGCCACGCGTCTCGCCGCGCAACCGCAGGCATTGCGTTTCCGGGTGATAGCGCGCGTGCTCACCATCTGCGCGCCCGGCAGCGGTGCCGCGCATGTGGATGCGGTCGAGGCGCTCGTCTCGCAATGGCACGGCCAAGGACCGGTACAACTTCCCAGCAAACACACAGCAAACCGCAAGAAACACGTCATTCGGGTGTGCGAAGATGTAACCCATGCGAATCGTCGACATTCAAGACAAGATTGATCATGAGCTGCTGAGCCATGATCAGATTATGGAGAAGATCAGTGAGGCGGCACAACAGGCAAGTGAGGATTATGCGGGCCGGGTGCCCCTGCTCGTCTGCGTGCTCAAAGGCGCGGTGAACACCCTCACCGCATTCTCGCAGGCCATGTCCATCCCACTCGAGATGGACTTCATGAGCTTGTCGAGCTACGGTTCCGGAACCTCCACGAGCGGCAAGGTCACCGTGCGGCAGGACCTGTCGACCGACGTGCGTGGACGCGACGTGCTCATCGTCGAAGACATCGTCGATTCCGGCGTCACGCTGTCGTGGCTCGTGAACGAATTGAAGCGCCGAGGTGCAGCTTCTGTGGAGATTTTCGCGCTGCTGGAGAAACCCGCTCGCCATCAGGTGCAATTGGATGTGAAGTATAAGGGATTTGTGATTCCCGACGAGTTTGTAGTGGGATTCGGACTCGATTTTGACGAGGAATACCGGAACCTGGATTCCATCGCAGTCCTCAAACCCGAAGTGTATGAAGGAGAGCTTGCATGAGCGTTCCGCAAGGACCACAACAGCCGCGTGGCAACGGGGGCAACCCATTCAGCCCGCGCGGCAACGGGAACAACCCCGACCAGAACAACCGGCGCAACCAGAGCACCGGACCCGGCGGTCCCAAGGGCGTGATGCGCTCGCCGTGGCTGTGGGGCATCATCATCGTGCTCATCGTCGTGCTACTGTTCCAGATGCTCAGCGGCAGGGGCCCGCAGACGATCGACACCAAAGACGGCATGGACATCCTCACGAGCCAGGCCTCCGACGTGAAGTTCGCCAACATCGTCGACAACACGCGCCAAGTACAGCTTGAACTGAACAGCGACTACAAGAAGACCGACCCCGAGACCGGCAAGGAACGCAACTACGGCACCAACGTGCAGTTCTACTACACGTACGCCCAAAGCGCGCAGGTGGTCAAGGCCGTGGAGAAGGCGAACCCGAAGAACGGGTGGACCGCCTCGATGAAAGAGACGAGCATGTGGACCTACATGCTCACCTCGATCCTGCCGTTCATCATCATCCTCGCGCTCTTCTGGTTCCTCATGAGCCGCATGGGCAGTGGCAGCGGCATGCTCGGCATGGGCGGCAAGAAGAACGCGGGCAAGCTGTCCGACGGCCAGATCCCCAAGACGAAGTTCTCCGACGTGGCCGGCGAGGAAGCCGCGGTGCAGGAGGTCGAGGAAATCAAGGACTTCCTGCAGGATCCCTCGAAATACAAGGCGCTCGGCGCACGCATCCCGCGCGGCGTACTGCTCTACGGCCCTCCAGGCACCGGCAAGACGCTGCTTGCGCGCGCCATCGCCGGCGAGGCGGGTGTGCCGTTCTATTCGATGGCCGGCTCCGACTTCGTCGAAATGTTCGTCGGCCTCGGCGCATCGCGTGTGCGCGACCTGTTCGACGAGGCGAAGAAGAACGCCCCCGCGATCATCTTCATCGACGAGATCGACGCCGTGGGCCGCAAGCGTGGCTCCGGCATGGGCGGTGGCCACGACGAGCGCGAGCAGACGCTCAACCAGCTGCTCGTGGAGATGGACGGCTTCAACAACGACACGAACCTGATCATCATCGCCGCCACGAACCGCCCCGACGTGCTCGACCCCGCGCTGCTGCGCCCGGGCCGCTTCGACCGCCAGGTGGCGGTGGAGGCCCCCGATCTGGAAGGCCGTGAGGAAATCCTCAAGGTGCATGCGAAAGGCAAGCCGTTCGTGCCCGACATCGACCTGCACGCGATCGCCGTGCGCACGCCGGGCTTCACCGGTGCCGATTTGGCAAACGTGCTCAACGAAGCGGCGTTGCTGTGTGCCCGCGTTGGCGCCCAGCTCATCGACAACCGTGCGATCGACGAGGCGATCGACCGCGTGATGTCCGGTCCGCGCCGCCGTTCGAAGGGCATGGCGCTCGACGAGCTGCGCAACACCGCATACCACGAAGGTGGCCACGCGCTTGTGGCCGCGGCCCTCAACAACACCGACCCGGTGACGAAGGTCACGATCCTGCCTCGTGGCCGCGCGCTCGGCTACACGGCGGTCATGCCGACCGAAGACCGGTATTCGCAGTCCCGCAACGAGCTGCTTGACCAGATGGCCTACGCGATGGGCGGCCGCACCGCCGAGGAGATCGTGTTCCACGACCCGTCCACCGGTGCGTCGAACGACATCGAGAAGGCCACCAAGATCGCGCGCCGCATGGTCGGCGAGTTCGGCTTCACCGACCAGCTGGGTGCGATCAAGTGGATCGACGGCGACGACGAGCAGGGCCTCGACGGCCTGCGTCCGCGCGAGTATTCCGATGCCACCGCCCAGATGATCGACGAGCAGGTCATGAAGTTCGTAGAGACCGCGCACACCGAGGCGTGGCAGATCATCATGGACAACCGTGAGATCCTCGACGAGCTGGTGCGCCAGTTGCTCGTGAAGCAGACGCTCAACGAAAAGGAACTCAAAGAGCTCTTCGCGAACATCAAGAAGGCCCCGCAGCGCGAGGTCTGGCTGAGCAATCCGAACCGACCCGATTCGGACAAGCCGCCGGTGCCGATCCCCGATTCATTGAAGCGGTCGGCGGGTCTGCCGCAGCAGTAGGCGGCATGCAGAGCCGCAACCGTATTGTTCGACGGGCCCGGCCGCATCATGCGGCCGGGCCCGTCGAACAATACGGAGCGGGACCCAAGGCAGGCAAGACATACATGGATACAGGAAGTGTGAATATGGAGACGAATTCGCTGGCGTTGCGCGGCGTGCGTGTGGAGCATACGCGCGTGGCGCAGATGCCGGGGGAGCGGACGGTGCATGTGGACGTAAGCTGCACGCAACCGCAGCGTGCGACCCCGATTGATGAGCTGCTCGGCGCCGTTGAGGCATGCGTACAGCAGGAGTCGGGCGAGCCCGCCGCGCATATCGCGCATGCGGTGGCGGTGCGCGTGGCGCAGATCGCCGAAAGCGCGGACGTGCATGTGACACTGCGTGTGGCGGGGGAGGGCGGGACGCCTGCATACGCCGCAGCGGAGTGGAGCGTGCACATGACCGACGCCGACGTGCAGCCGACCGACGACGCCACGCTCCCCGTATGTACCGCGAGCCATGCGGCGGTCATCTCGCTCGAAAGCCGCGTGCCAAACGCCGCCGACGTGTTCCGCACGATGATTGTGGCGCTCGACGGCATACCCGGCAACCAAGTCGAAGGCATTTCGCCGCTCTACGCCGTGAACCACGCCGATGGCACCGCCGGCCGCAGCGCCGTCGTCGCGCTGCAGACCACGATGAGCGCCGCGCAACTCGAGCGAGCGCTCACCGCGCTGCACGCCGCGCATGAGGGCGCCGTCACCTGTCACATTGTGCAGATGGGCGGCATCGGCGACGAGGAACGCGCGGCGCTGGACACGGGTGACGCACAGCACCGCGCCGCCGTGCTCGCCCCCTGGATGGACATGGATCCGCAGGCCACGCTGCAGGGCGACCCGCTCGCGTTCCTGCTGGCTTCGGCGCCCGACGCCCCGTTCGTCGGCATGGAGTCCGACCATTGGATTATCGGAGGCGAATAATGAACGCACAACGCACACGCTGGTGGGAATACGCATTGGCGATCTTTGTGGGATTGCTCGCCGGTATCGGCATCGCCACCATCGAATCGCACCTGACGGTCTCGCTGACCGGGGCCCCATGGCCCGTGCCGGTCATCATGATCATCATCGCGCTCATCGTGCTGTATTGCGCATGGCAGGTGCACCTCTATGCCACGACCGAACCGCGCAAACGCGTCGGCATGAAGCGCATCGACCCGCAGCGGGCCGTCTATACGCTCGTCTTCGCGAAGACATTGGCGATCGCCGGTGCGCTGCTGCTCGGATGGTATGGCGGCGAGATCCTCATGACGCTCGGGCATCTCGACGCCACGTACTACCGTTCGATCGCCATCCAATGCGCGTTCGCGGCGGCGGTGAGCCTGTTCGACATGATCATCGGCATCGTGAGTGAGGGCCTGTGCCAACTGCCGCCAACCGAAGGGCCGGAGCACCCCAAGATGAAAGAACGGCGCCAACAGCAGGGGATTGCATAGTCGGCGCCGTTACGAGAACATAGGGAGTGTATGTCAGTCGTCGCTGGATTCGGGATCCGGCACGCGCACCATCGCCTCCTGCACAATCGCGGCCACGAGCGTGCCGTCCTGACGGTAGACCTTAGCGGTCGAAAGCCCGCGGCCATGGCCCGCTGTCGGCGTGTCCTGCACATACAGGTGCCATTGCGTCACATCCAGGTCGCGGTACCACCACATCGAATGGTCGATCGACGCGAACGAGATGCCCGGCGTCATCACCGTTAGCCCTGTGCGCCGCAGGATCGGTTCGAGCATGATTTGGTCGCAACCCAAGGCCAGCATGGCGCGGTGCATCGTCTGTGAAACGTCGCAGGAGCCATCGGCACGCATCCACACAAGCTGCTTGCCGCTGTCCCCCTCGTGACTGGACTTGTCGGGCCCGAGCAGGATCGGCTGCGACACGTAACGGATGTCAAACGGCGAGTTGTAAGCGTAGTATTTCGCGAAGCTCGACTTGTCGGCAAACGGCTCCATCAGCTCCTTCGAGCTCTTGAGCGATTCGGGTTCAGGCACATCCGCAGGCATCGGGTCGGCGTATTCCACGCCTTGCTGGCCCTTGGTCTGGAAACTCGCGATCGCGGTGAGGATGGACCCCTGCGATTGCGTCACATTGACGCGGCGGGACGAGAACGAATGACCATCGCGCAGTGTCTCCACGTCGAACAGCAGGTCCTGGTGGATGTCGCCGGGGGCGATGAAATAGCCGTGGATCGAATGCGGTTCGCGGTCGGGGCTCACCGTCTTCGACGCGGCGATCAGCGATTGCGCGATCACTTGGCCGCCATAGACACGGCCGGTGGGGAAGTACATGCTTTCGCCGTTGATGTAGGTGTGGTCGCGGTATACGGAAGGCGAACCAAGGCTCAGCACGCTGATCAGGCGTTGCAGCGGGGTTCCGTTCTCAGTGGTCATGGCGGGCAGGTCCTTTCGAGTCCAAACAAAAAGCCGTCGTGTGGGTTGCTGCTTGGCAGTCTAATGTGTTGGCGTTAAGAACGATGCGCGGAATGTTACGCTCAGCTGAAATACGCGAGTGGCGCACCACCGTGCAGTGGTGCGCCACATCAAGGTGTTGGCGTGTCTTCCGTGTGCGATCAGCGCGTGAGCTTGCGGTGCAGGCGGTGCGGGCGCGCCGCGTCCTCACCCAAGCGCGCGATCTTGTTCTCCTGATACGACTGGAAGTTGCCTTCGAACCAGTACCAGCGCGCCGGGTTCTCGTCATCGCCCTCCCACGCGAGGATATGCGTGGCGATGCGGTCGAGGAACCAACGGTCGTGCGAGATCACTACAGCGCAGCCGGGGAACTCGATCAGTGCGTTCTCGAGCGATTCGAGCGTCTCCACGTCCAGATCGTTCGTCGGTTCGTCGAGCAGCAGCAGATTGCCACCCTGCTTGAGCGTCAGCGCCAGGTTGAGGCGGTTGCGCTCGCCACCGGAAAGCACACCGGTGAGCTTCTGCTGGTCGGAGCCCTTGAACCCGAAGCTCGCCACATAGGCGCGTGTCGGCACCTCCACACCGCCGACCTCGATGAAGTCGTTGCCGTCGGAGACCGCCTCCCACAGGTTCTTGTTGGGGTCAAGCCCGGCGCGGTTCTGGTCCACATAGCTGATCTTGACCGTTTCGCCGATCTTGAGGTCGCCGCTTGTGAGCGGTTCGAGGCCCACAATCGTCTTGAACAGCGTGGACTTGCCCACGCCGTTGGGGCCGATCACACCGACGATGCCGTTGCGCGGCAGCGTGAAGCTCAGGTCGTCGATCAGTACGCGGTCGCCGAAGGCCTTGTGGATGTGCTCGGCCTCGAGCACCGTCGAGCCAAGGCGTGGCCCCGGCGGGATCTGGATTTCGGAGAAGTCAAGCTTCTTGGAGTTGCGTGCCTCCTGCTCCATCTGGTCGTAGCGTTCCAGACGTGCCTTGTTCTTGGCCTGGCGGGCCTTCGGCGAAGAGCGCACCCAGTCGAGTTCGTTCTTGAGGCGCTTGGCGAGCTTGGCGTCCTTGGCGCCCTGGATCTCCATACGCTTCGCCTTCGTCTCCAAGTACGTGGTGTAGTTGCCCTTGTATGGGTAGAGCTGGCCGCGGTCCACCTCGCAGATCCACTCCGCCACGTTGTCCATGAAGTAGCGGTCATGGGTCACGGCGATCACAGCGCCGGGATACTGGTGCAGGAACTTTTCGAGCCACAGGATCGACTCGGCGTCCAAGTGGTTGGTGGGCTCGTCGAGCAGCAACAGATCGGGGGCCTCAAGCAGCAGTTTGCACAGCGCCACGCGGCGGCGCTCGCCACCGGAGCACACGGAAACCGGGGTGTCGGGGTCGGGGCACTGCAGTGCGTCCATCGCCTGTTCGAGCTGCGAGTCGAGGTCCCAGCCGTTGGCGGCGTCGATTTCGGTCTGCAGCTTGCCCATCTCGTCCATCAGTGCGTCGAAGTCGGCGTCGGGATTCGCCATCTCCTCGCCGATCTCGTTGAAACGCGCGACTTTGGCGGCCACATCGCCGAACGCCATCTTGATGTTCTCGCCCACGGTCTTGTCTTCATCGAGCGGCGGCTCCTGCTGCAGGATGCCGACGGAGAAGCCCGGGGTCAGCGTCGCCTCGCCGTTGCTGACGGTGTCGAGCCCCGCCATGATTTTGAGCAGTGTGGACTTGCCCATGCCGTTGGGGCCGACCACACCGATTTTCGCGCCCGGCAGGAAGCTCAGCGTGACGTTGTCGAGGATGACACGGTCGCCGTAGGCCTTGCGGGCGTTGATCATCTGATAGATAAACTCAGCCAAAGTTGGTTCCGTTCTCTGTTGGATTGCTTCCTACATGGAAGCGGGCATACATGCATCGCCCATTATTCCAAAAGAGGTCTACAGCGTCCACCATCGCACTCAAAGACGTATCCCGGACATAAGCGCAGTCTGACGTCGAGTCGAATCAGCGCGCCGCTGTGGCCCGATGGTGTTGTTTATGCCAATGTCTCAGCGGTAACATGGATATGCTTCAGATTCGGAATACTTACGATGATTATCGGAGCACGGAAGGTGTGGGATTGGCTCGTGTATTTCTTGCTCGGTTAGGCGCAATAGGCATGGTTGTTTGTCTTGCCTGCGGACTGCTTGCTGGGTGTGCTCCAGTGGGATGGATTCGGACAACGGCGTGGAAGGACAGCGCATTGCATCGTCCATGTCGGACCATGTGCAGTTGTTACTGGACCTGAATCAGAAGAACCTTGACGGGCAGATGGACGGTACGCCCATGAGTGAGCATCAGGTGGCCATCCTGAAACGAGCACTGGCAGCCGGGGGAAGGGTTAGCCGGGCCGACTACGAGCAGGCATGGGCGAGCTACCGTCAATGCATTGTCGACAAAGGGTATGCTGCGCCGCCGGTTATGAAGGTCGGTGAGTTCTACCAAGCACAGTGGTCAATGGCATCCGTTGAAGGGCAGGAAGCGCGGGAGGAAAAACTGCGTGAGGATGACATGGCGTGTGGCAAATCGGAGATGCTGAACGTGAACGAGGTATACCAGCGCCAGCATTCGAATCCGAACCTATATCGAAATCCATCGGAGGGGGTGGATTGCCTGCATCGCAACAATCTGGCGAACAATCATGAGGCCATGGATATCCAGGAATACAAGCCGCCTGAATGGAGGCCATTCGGATAGGGGCGGAGCTGGATGGCCCTTGCGATGGGGATTATCACAGAGGCCATCCATCTTCCGGATAGGGACTAATCGTTGGAGGGGAACACTGCGTCGAGTGCCTGCTTGACGTCCGCGATGATGTCCTCGGCGTTTTCGATGCCGCAGCTCAGGCGCACCAGGTCGATGCCGACGCCGGCCTCCTCGAGCTGCTGCTCGGTCAGCTGGCGGTGCGTCGTGCCCGCCGGGTACAGCACACAGCTGCGCGCGTCGGCCACATGCGTGGCGATCGAGATCATCTTGAGATGGTCGAGGAACGCCGAGACCTTCTCACGGCCGCCGGGCACGCCGAACGCGATCACGCCGCATGTGCCGCTGGGCATGTACTTCTCAGCGAGCGCATGGTACCGGTCGTCGGGCAGGCCCGGGAAATTGACCCACGAGATGCGCGGGTCGTCTTGCAGGAATTCGGCCACGGCGAGCGCGTTCGCGCAGTGGCGTTCCATGCGCACGCCCAGGGACTCCAAGTGCATGCCCATGATCCATGAGTTGATCGGCGCGGGGGTGGACCCGAAGTCGCGCATGAGCTGCGCGGTCGCCTTGGTGATGAACGCGGCCTTGCCGAAGTCCTTCGCGTACACCACGCCGTGGTACGAATCGTCGGGGGTCGTCAGTCCCGGGAATTTCTCGGCGTGCGCCAGCCAATCGAAATTGCCAGAGTCGACGATCGCGCCGCCGACGCATGAGCCGTGGCCGTCCATGTATTTCGTCGTCGCGTGCGTCACGATGTCCACGCCGAATTCGATCGGGCGGCAGTTGATCGGCGTGGGGAAGGTGTTGTCGACGATGAGCGGCACGCCGTGGCGGTGCGCGGCGTCGGCGAATTTCTCAAAGTCGAGCACGATGAGCGCGGGATTGGCGATCGACTCGCCGAACACGGCCTTCGTGTTGGGCTGGAACGCCGCTTCGAGTTCCTCGCTCGAACAGTCGGGGCTCACGAAGGTGCAGGTGATGCCCATCTTGCGCATCGTCACGTTGATGAGGTTGAACGTGCCGCCGTAGATGGCGCTTGAGGCGACGATGTGGTCGCCTTCGTTGCAGATGTTGAACAGCGCGAAGAAGTTGGCTGCCTGACCGGAGGAGGTGAGCATGGCAGCGGCGCCGCCTTCCATTTCGCAGATCTTGGCGGCCACGGTGTCGTTCGTGGGGTTCTGCAGGCGCGTGTAGAAATACCCCGCCTCGGAAAGGTCGAAGAGTCGGCTCATCTGCTCGCTCGACGTGTATTTGAACGTCGTCGCCTGGATGATCGGCGGTGTGCGCGATTCGCCGTTGTCCGGCTGGTAGCCGCCCTGCACGCAGATGGTGTCAACATGTTCGCTCATGAGTCGTCTGTCTCCTCAACGGTCGGCCGCCCAAGCGCGGGCGGTGTGGATGTCTGTGTGTGGTTATTACACCACACACAGACATGGCGTCGGCGCGCATGTCCGTATAGTGCCGCAGGGCGCGTCAATCCGTCGAGATGCTGCAATGGCCGTCGTGCACGAGTTGCGCGGCGGTGTCGGAGGCTTCGGTCATCTCGTACCAAGGGGCGTTCTGCACGTTGGAGTTCAACATGCCGCGGTCCGCGTCGAAGTACAGGACGGCGTAGCTGCTGGTGAGCGCCTCATAGTCCACGCGCAGCGCCGGCTGGAGGGCGCCGCATATGCGGTGGATCATCGCGTGCGCCAGCCCGTGCTTGATGGTGTTGGGGTAGTGGGTGGTGGTCACATCGTTGCCCCAGTTACTCGAATTCTGGTTGATGTAGATGAGGTTCGGCGTCGCGGTGCAGAATGCGCCCAGTGTCCTTTCCTCGGAAAGGCGCGTCATCGTGCAATGGTCGTAGATGGACCTGTAGTCGTATGTCACGTTCAGCCCCACGGAGGCGATGAGTTGTTCGCCGCTCGCGAGGTAGGTACCGTCGGCCCCCATCTGGATCGGCACCGCCTTGATTTTCTTCTCCCAGTCCGCGGTGAGTGCGGGGATGTCCGGCTGGGAGGATTTGAGGTCGAAGGCTCCGGTGTACAGGTCGAGCACATTGCCCTCGGCATCCCTGAGTGTGGAGTGGAAGCCAAGGTCCTGACCATGGAGGAACTTCTGCTCCAATTCGTTGAGCGAGGCGATTTGCGTATTGTAATTAGGTCTCGATCTCGTCCGGATCGGTCGTGGTGTGTTCCCCGGCGGCTTCCATGTCGTCTTTGGCGTTGAGGAGGTAATTGTTCCATGCGACATAGTACTCCGCGCCTTTGCGGCTCAACTCGGGCAGCAGCGCAATCACGTCGTCGGGGACTTGTTGGTGTATTTGTTGACTTTGCTTTCCAGAAGCTCCTTGTATTTCGCGTATCCTTCGGAATCGGCGAACCGGTAGGACTTCTGGTTGTTCACCGTGCCGTCGTCATTGAGGTAATTGTCCGGGTCGTACCCGCGTGCGCGCAGGTCCTCGAGCGCGCTTTGGTCGTAGCCTCCCGGGTCCAGCGTTTGCGAGTTCGCGGAGGATTGCGCAACGGACATGGCTGTACGGCCCACCTCGGACATGAGCGTCCCGACGCCGACGCAGATGAGGAGCAGCAGGAACACCGCGCTGGCGATGACGCCAATCATCACATGGCTGTTGGAGCGTCGTGCAACAGACGGAGCGCTGGAAGGGAATGGGCTGTTCACGCTGGGCGGCCCCATTGGTGTGCGGTAGGGCGGTGCGCCGCCTGGCATGGGGCGGGAGCCGCCAGCGGGAATCGGGCCCACGGCCGGCGCCTGAGCGGGTCGCGCGGACTGCCGCCGCACTGCCTGCGCTGGTGTCTGCGGTTGTGGAAACTGTTGGTACCTCTGCGGTGAGTTGGTGTCTGGCCCGCTCATCGAACCCCCTTTGCCTGTGGTAGGCCAATCAGTCGCTCGTGTGATTGGCGATTGGTGCCATATCGTAACAAAGTCGTGATGCGCCATCATGTGCTTGAGCGCGGTTTTTTACCGGTTTCAGCGATACGCGTAGCATGGCCGGACATGGCGCGGTGACGAGGCGGTAGTGTGAACAGTAGTGGTGCGGACCATCCACGTCTCGCACCAGTCTGAACAGGAGTGATTCATGAAGACATCGGTGATGGTGTTCCATCCGAACATCGCGCGCTCGCGCGTCAATGCGGCGCTCATGGAGCGTGCCCAGAACGAGCCTGAGCTCGACTTGGTGGTGCGTGACATGTACGCGCTCTACCCGGATTTCCATATCAATGTGGAGGAGGAACAGCGGGTGGCCAACGGCGCGGACCGCCTCGTATTCCAGTTCCCGTTCTACTGGTACAGCGCGCCCGCGTTGATGAAGCAGTGGGAGGACGAGGTGCTCAGTTCGGGCTGGGCGTATGGGCCGGACGCGCGCATCGCCGGCAAGCGCATGATGCTCGCGGTCAGCACGGGCGGACTGGAAGACACCTATGCGGCGGACGGCAAGCACCGCGCCACGATGGGCGAACTGCTGTTGCCGTACCGCATCATCGCGCAGTATCTGGGACTGGAGTTCGAGGAACCGTTCATCGTGCACGGTTCCTATGCGCCCGAACTCGACGACAGCGCGCTCGCCGCCGTATCACGGGAGTATGTTGCTCGTCTGCGTTGATTGATGCGTTTCCCCGGTATTGTTTTCTGCGCCCGGCGCGTCGTGGCGCAGTGAAAACCCAATGATTGCAAGGCGACACGCCATCTTCGGTTTTATAGTTAGACGATTTGACAAAGCGCCTGGACTTCGTTTACACTCTCTTTGTAAGACGAATGAACAATAGTTCGTCGCAACGCACGATCAACAAAGGAGTGATCCATGGGACTGTGGGATATCGACAAGATCGAGTACGTCGGCCGCGGCAACGGCCCGGTCGAGGGACTCGGCTTCCAGTATTATGACGCCGACAAAGTCGTCGCCGGCAAGAAGATGAAGGACTGGCTGCGCTTCGGTGTCGCATGGTGGCACACCTTCGACGCGCCGCTCACCGACCCCTTCGGTGACGGCACCGCCCAGCGCCCGTGGGACGGCAAGTACTCCGACCCGATGGACAACGCGCTCGCCAAGGTGGACTACGCGTTCGAGTTCTTCACCAAGCTCGGCGCCGAGTACTTCTGCTTCCATGACCGCGACATCGCCCCGGAAGGCGATACGCTGCGCGAGACGAACGCCAACCTCGACCGCGTGGTCGACAAGATCGAAGAGAACATGCAGTCCACCGGCGTGAAGCTGCTGTGGAACACCTCGTCGCTCTTCACCAACCCGCGCTTCGTGGCGGGCGCCTCCACCTCGCCGTTCGCCGACGTCTACGCCTATGCCGCGGCGCAGCTCAAGCACTCCCTCGAGATCGGCAAGCGCCTGGGCGCCGAGAACTACGTGTTCTGGGGCGGCCGCGAAGGCTACGAGAACCTGTGGGTCACCGACATGAAGCGTGAGCAGGAGCACATGGCGAAGTTCTTCCACATGTGCGCCGACTACGCCAAGCAGATCGGCATGGACGCCCAGTTCCTCATCGAGCCGAAGGCCAAGGAACCGACGACGCACCAGTATGACTTCGACGCGGCCACGGCATGCAACTTCCTGCGCGCCTATGACCTGATCGACGTCTTCAAGCTCAACCTCGAAGGCAACCACGCGAACCTCGCCGGCCACACCTACCAGCACGAGATCCGTGTCGCGCGTGACAACGGCGTGCTCGGTTCGCTCGACGCCAACCAGGGCGACATGCTGCTTGGCTGGGATCTCGACGAGTTCCCGACCAACCTGTACGAGACCACCTCCGTGATGTGGGAAGTGCTCGACGAAGGCCAGATCGGCCCTCACGGCGGCCTCAACTTCGATGCCAAGCCGCGCCGCACCTCGTTCAGCGCCGAAGACCTGTTCCGCGCGCACATCGCCGGCATGGACTCGTTCGCCGCCGGCCTGCTCGTGGCAGACAAGATGCATCAGGACAAGTACATCGAGGACCTCGTGGCCAACCGTTACGGCTCCTACGATTCGGGCATCGGCAAGTCGATCGACGACGGCACCGCGACCCTCGAATCGCTCAACGACTACGCCATCGACATGCCGCAGTCCGAGATCATCGCATCCACGCACCCCGATCACCTCGAGGACGTGAAGGCGACCATCAACAACTACATCATCGACGCCCTGGCCAACGCCTGACGTCACACGGTCCGGCCGTCTGCCGCATGGACGGCCGGATCGTCCATCCAACCTCTGCGGTGCGCGGCATATGCAGTGCACCGCCGTATGGCATATGCCGCCAGTATTCTTCCTTTCCTTCCTTCCAATGAATCGCCGCCTGTTCTTTCCTTTCCTCTGCAGGCGCGATGCAGGCCCAGGGCCATCGGACCACACCGTGCACCCATACGCTCCGCGCGCATCCTTCCCATCAAACACACCGCGCGCGGGGGAGCACGGCGGTTCCCGGAGGCCCATGGGCTTTTTCCATACGGGCGGCACGACGGTGTGTTCGCCCTTTTGCTTGCGCAAGACGCGAGGCACATGGTGCACTGCCGAACCGAATGTACTGATATGACCGACCACTACCGATATGGAGGACCACGATGACCGCAACGACTGCGACCATGGACATCACCAATCCCGTACTGCGGGGCATGTACCCCGACCCAAGCTGGATGTGGGACGAGCGCGGGGAGCGCGTGGCCCTGGTGAATTCCTCGTTCGAACTGGTGCCGGGACTGCCGATCCATGTCTCGGACGATATCGCGAACTGGGAGCTTGCGGGGAACGCCGTCGACGAGGCAATGGCGCAACGGCTGCTGATCCCCTTCGTGCTTGATTCCGGGGGATTGTATGCGCCGACATTGCGCATGATCCGCGGGAAGTACGTGATCGCATGCACGGTCGCCCGCATCGATCTGGATGCGGCCGCCGCAGCTGGGGTCGATCCAGAGTCGATCGAGGAGGCCCGTGCAAGCCAAGGCAACTTCATCATCGAAGCCGATGCGCTTGAGGGGCCATGGCGCGGCCCGTACTGGATCGAGGGCGCCGAGGGTATCGATCCAGACATCTTCGAGGACCTTGACGGCTCCGTGTACTGGACGCAGACAAGGCCGGCCGTACGCCCGCGCTGGGAAGGGCAGACCGAGGTATGGGCCCAGCGGATCGATCCGGAGACGTGGCGGTTGCGCGCGTCGCGCGACACGGACGGCGATTATGGTAAAACGGTCCTCTGGACGGGATACGGCGTGGAGGCGGTGTGGGCCGAAGGGCCGCACTTGTACCGCATCGGCGATTGGGTGTATCTGATGACCGCGGAAGGCGGCACAAGCTTCGACCACAGCGAGATGACCATGCGCACGTGGGCACCCGACGGGCTCGGTTCGGCGATCGAATCCCTGCAGGGCCAAGCGCACGCGGACGGGGCCGAGCCGCGCGCGCCGCGTGCTGACGAACGGTCGGTTGTGGGGCGGTATGCGCGCCTGTTCCATCCGTGCAAGAAGAACCCGTTCCTGACACACCGGCATCTGGGTTTGGAGGAGCGCGTGCAGTGCGTGGGCCACGCCGATCTGTTGCATCATCCACGGCTCGGCTGGTGGGTCGCGTGCCTGGGTTCGCGCGAGACCCCCACCGCGGACCATGGGGCGCTCAGTTTCCTGGGCAGGGAGACCTTTGTGGCGCCTGTCGACTGGCAGCGCGATCCGGCGCAATGGTCACTGGAATCCAATGGGCCCGCGCAAAGGCGGACCGATGACCCGGGCTGGCCGGTGCTCGCCGGGGGAGCGGGGCGCTTGGCACAGACATTGCGCATCGATGCAGCGGACGGGACCCTGCTCGACATGTGCATCGGGCCGTGCGAATCGCAGGCTGTCGTCGATGCGCGCGTGCCTTTTACCGTCGGCGAGGGCGAAGCCGCGGCCGTGCGCGCGGATGGTGTGGTGTACCGGCGTATGCCTGAAGACAGATGCGTCGTGCTGTGCCCACCGCGTGGTACGGTGCGCATCCGGCAGGACGGTCGCCATACACTGAGCGTGGCGACCGATGGGGTGTCGGTGCAGTGGGCGCTCGGCGAGGGGACGGAGCGCAGGGAGGGCATGGTGCCGATCTCCGAGGGGGAGCCGGGATCGGTTATGCTCGTCTTCGACAAAGGCATGGCGCGTGTGGTCGTGGCGCAGTCCGCGGAACAGGCATGGGAGGCGCCGGCCGTCGAGGTGATCGACGTGGCGCCGCTGAGCACCGAATGGTCCGGCGGCTTTGTGGGGTGCCTCGTCGGTTGTGAGGCGTAGGCGGCGACTTAAGTGGATGGCTGGGCCGCTGTTGCGGCGGCCTTGGCCGTCTCGCCGTGCACCAGCCGCTGCTGTTTGCGCAGCAGCATCGCGAAATTGCCGAGCACCGGTATGAGCAGTCCGCATACCATGCCGATGTCGGAGGCGCGCTGGGCCGCCATCAGCGCGCCTCCGACGCCAAGCGGTCCGTGCTGCCGCGCACGACGAGCGTTGTCGGGAGGATCACATGGTGTTGCGTGGGGCGCCCCTCCGCCGTGTCGATGAGCATGCGCGTCGAGACCGCCGCCATGTCGTGCAACGGCTGGCGCACCGTGGTGAGCGCCGGCCCCAGGAAGGCGGATGTCTGCACGTCGTCGAAACCGACAACCGAAAGGTCTTCGGGGATGCGCAGACGGTTCTGCCGGGCGGCCTCATAAACGCCCATCGCCTGCAGGTCGCTGCCGGCGAAGATCGCGGTGGGGCGGTTCGGATTCTCCAGCAGCGCCATCGCCTGCGCATAGCCGCCTTCGGTCGTGAAATCGCCTTCCGTCACCAGTTCGGGGTCCAGCGCGATGCCCTGCTCGGCGAGCGCCGACGTGTAGCCGCCGAGCCTTGCGCGCGAACACATCATCTCTTCGGGGCCGGTGATGATGCCGATGCGCGTGTGGCCCAGCGCGAGCAAGTGGCGTGTCGCGAGCACGCCGCCGGCCCAGTTGTCCGCCTGCACGGAGAAGTCATCGTTCGATGGTTCGCCCGAAGGGTCGAAGATGACGTAGGGGATGCCATTGGCCTGTAATTTGGCTTTTTCGCTTTCGGTGAGATTGGCGAAGATGAAAATGACGCCGAATGGCCTGCGCCGCAACATCCCGGTGATCCAGTCGTCGTCGGGGTGTTGGCGTGTGCCACTTTCCGTTGTAATGACGCTGATGTCGGGGGAGTGCCTTGTCTCATGCAGCACGCCGCGCAGCACTTCGAGAGCCCAGATTGTGTCGAGGTCCTGAAAGACCACTTCGATGTACCTTTGGCCGGCCGCTTTCTGGCCGCGGCGCTGGTAGCCCGAGGCCTTGAGTGCCTGATCGATGGCTGTGCGGGCTTCGTCGGAGATGTCGGACCTTCCGTTGAGCGCCTTGGAGACGGTTGCCAACGAGTAGCCGGTGTGCTTTGCGATGTCCGCCAATCTGACTTTGGATTCCGACATATGGGGCTCCTTTGCCGCCAATGAATGGGTGTGATACTATCTGCCATGATAACGAAAGTTTCGTGTCTTCGCAAACGAAATGAGACGCTTGTTGTGAAAATGGCGAGCAAATGTATACAGAATTGCGCGAAACGCCGAAAACACACTTTGTTTGACTAATTGACAAAGTACGTTTACGATAGTTTCTAACGAAAACAACGTAAGTTTTCGGAAGTTCTCAATGTTGTACCGGAGGCTTCGTAGAAGCTCGGATGCATTGCTCTTCTGGCAATGCGCGTCAGCGAGGACGGCTCCACGTCAATGTCAGCGTGGACAAAGATCAAGGAGGAACTATGAAACTCAAGACGCTTGCAGCGGCAACACTGGCCGTTGCGACCGTAATCGGCATGAGCGCATGTGGCGGGTCGGGGTCGTCGTCCGATGACAAGACCATCACGTTCTGGCACAATGCTTCCGCCGGTGAGGGACGCCAGTACTGGGAGAATCTGGCAAAGTCCTTCGAATCGGCCAACCCCGGAACCAAGGTGGAGATTCAGGCCATTCAGAACGAGGACTTCGCCGGCAAACTGCAGACCGCCATGCAGGATCCCGCATCCGGTCCGGATGTCTTCATGTCGCTTGGTGGCGCTAAGACCCAGGAGATGATCGACGCCGGCCAGGTCATGGACCTGACCGATAAGATCTCGGACACGGTGAAGACCGATATGAAGACGACCCTTTCCGCTGCCACGTTCGACGGCAAGGTCTACGGCGTCCCGGTCAGCGTGGAACCGGGCGGCATGTGGTATTCCAAGGATCTGTTCAAGAAGGCGGGCGTTTCCGATGTGCCGGCGACCTACGAGGACCTGCTCGCGGACGCGAAGAAGCTCAAGGACAGCGGCACCGATGCCATCGCACTCGGCGCCAAGGACGCCTGGCCCGCGGCGCATTGGTATTACTGGTTGGTCCTGCGCGAGTGCTCTTCTGAAGTCTACGACAAGAGCGTCCAGGACCACGACTTCTCGAACGAGTGCTGGGTCAACGCCGGCAAGAAGCTGCAGGAGCTCAACGACCTGAAGGTCTTCAACGACGGCTTCCTGACTACGACCGCACAGCAGGGCGCCAACTCCTCTGCGGGCCTGCTCGCCAACCATAAAGCGGCCATGGAGCTCATGGGCGCTTGGGAGCCGGGCGTGCTCAAGGACCTCACCCCCGATCAGAAGCCGATGGCTGACCTTGGATTCTTCGCGTTCCCCGAGGTCGCCGGTGGCGAAGGTGAACCCGGTGCGCTCATGGGCGGCGTGACCTACTTCTGTGTCAACCCGAAGGCTTCGCAGACCGCGATCGATTTCGTCAACTACATGGGCGAGAAGAAGAACCAAGAGGATTACGCCAAGGCGTTCTCCACCATCCCTGCCTCCGAGCCCGCGCGTGGTGTGGTGACCGATGAGTCCCTCAAGCAAGTCATCGAATATCTGGACAAGGCTCCGTCCATGCAGCTGTGGATGGATACCGCTCTGGGCACCAACATCGGCAATGCGTTGAATTCCGCTGTGGTGAACATGCTGTCGGGGCAGGGCAGTCCCGAAGACATCGTCAAGGCGATGGAGGACGCCGCCCAGAAGGGCTGATCGCGTCTGAGCAAGGTCCGGGATGGCTGGGCTGTTCCACATGGTCCAGCCATCCTTTTTCCCTGGATGACGTACAACGAAACTTAGATACATGGGATTGATGACATGACTGAAATGAATGATGCCGTGGCAGTCGGGCGACCGGTTGCCGAAACGAAGAAGCGGGGCGGAGAACGCAAACCCTCTAACGGCAAGGGGCGCAGAAATCTCGAAATTTTCATCCTTTCCGCACCCGCGATCATCCTCTTCTGCTGCTTTGTGATTCTTCCGATCATTTTGGGCGCCTACTACGGTTTCTACCAATGGAAGGGCTTTGGTACCCCGTCCGAGAACGGCAAGTTCGTCGGACTGCAGAACTACATTGTGGCATTGAAGGATCCGAACTTCCAGCAGGCGATCCTGCACACCTTTGAAATCGTCATCGGATCCCTCGTTATCCAGGGTCCGTTGGCCATCCTCTTCGCTCTCCTGCTCAACCAGAAGTTCAAGGGACGTGGTCTGATCCGTACGCTCATCTTCGTGCCGTATGTCGTTTCGGAAGTCATTGTCGGCACCGGCTGGAGCCTGCTGCTCCAGAAGAAGGGCGCGGTCAACCAGATCCTTGAATCACTCGGCATGCATGGCGTCGATTGGCTAGCCAACCCCAAGGTCGCGATCTGGACGCTGCTGCTGCTCATCAGCTGGAAATACATCGGATTTGCCGTCATCCTCATGCTTGCAGGCATGCAGTCGATTCCTGAGGAACTGTACGAAGCGGCAAAGGTGGACGGTGCAGGGTTCTGGCAGATCCAGAAGAGCATCACACTGCCGTTGCTCGCCCCGACGCTGCGCATCTGGGTCTTCCTGTCGATGATCGGTTCGCTGCAGCTGTTCGATTTGGTCTACATCATCTGGGGCCAGTACGTTTCCACGACGGCCGGCGTCTCCACGATGGCCACCTACATGGTCCGTGAGGGACGCGGTGCAGGCAACTACGGATATGGCTCCGCCGTCGCCCTCATCATTTTCGTCATCTCGCTGATTGTGGCGCTGACCTACCAGCACTTTGTGCTCAACCGTGATCTCGATGGCGCCTTGACCGATAAGAAGGCGTCCAATAAGCGCAAGAAGAGGCAGACCGCAGAGGATGAGGCCCTGGCGGTCGCCATGGAAGGAGTGAAGTGAGATGAGTGCTGCAACGGCATATTCCAAGAAAAACGGTTTCCATAAGTCGTCAAAGACCCCATGGGGCAACCCGATAGTCTATTTCTTCTCGCTTGTGCTCGTGGCGATCTGCGTTGTCCCGGTGCTCTACATCATCTTTGGCGGATTCCGCACCAACGCGCAGATCACCAGCAACCCTGCCGGTCTGCCGAATCCCTGGGTGATCAGCAACTACAAGGAAGTCATCACCAGTGACATCTTCTGGACCGAGCTGGTCAACTCACTGATTGTGGGCATCTGCACGATGATCGGCGTCGTCGTCCTCGGCATCATGGTCAGCTACGTCATCGCCCGCTACAAGTTCCGGTACTCGACACTGATGTATGCGCTGTTCTCAGCGGGCCTCATGTTCCCGATGACCGTCGGCATCACTCCGCTGTACCTGATGATCAGGAACCTAGGTCTGTCGAATTCCCTTGCGGGCATCATCCTTCCACAGATCGCATTCGGTCTGCCGCAGACCATCATCATCCTGGTCCCCTTCCTGCAATCCATCCCGATGGAATTGGAGGAGGCGTGCCTGCTGGACGGTTGCTCTCGCCTTGGCTTCTTCTGGCGCATGGTCATCCCGCTGTCGATGCCCGGCGTTGCCACGACCGGTATCCTCACCTTCGTGGGAAGCTGGAACGGCTATATGCTTCCGCTCTTCGTCCTGAGTGATGAAAGCAAGTACACGCTTCCGCTTGGTGTGCAGATGTTCAGCTCCCAGCACTCGGTGGATACGGCCAGAGTCCTCGCGTTCACCTCGCTCGCCATGCTTCCGGCCCTCATCTGCTTCACGATCTTCCAGAAGAAGATCGTGGGTGGCCTGACAGGCGCGGTCAAGGGATGATCCGACCCGCCGCCTGCAACACATGAAGCACGGCGGCCCGGGCACAACCGGGCCGCCGTTTCCCTTAAGGAGATCGTTATGAAGATCGAAAACCCGGTACTGCCCGGATTCAACGCCGATCCGTCGATGATCAGGGTCGGAGACACCTACTACATCGCGAATTCCACATTCGAATGGTGGCCTGGCGTACGTCTGCATGAGTCGAAGGACATGGTGCACTGGCGTCTGTTGCCGAGCCCGCTGAACCGTCGTTCGCAGATCGATATGCGCGGCAACCCGTCCTCCGGCGGTGTGTGGGCTCCCGACCTGTCCTATGCGGACGGCAAGTTCTGGCTCGTGTACTCCGATGTCAAAATCGTCAACGGCGCGTTCAAGGACTGCACGAACTACCTCGTGACCGCCGAGGACATCCGTGGCCCGTGGAGCGAACCGATCCGGATCAACGGCGTTGGCTTCGATGCAAGCCTGTTCCATGACGATGACGGGCGCAAGTACCTCGTCCAGCAGACTTGGGATTTCCGTGAATACAACCATCCCTTCGATGGCATCACGCTTACCGAGTTCGACGTCGAGACCATGCGCCTGCTCCCTGAGACTGAACGCACGATTTGGCGTGGCACCGATGTCAAACTCGTCGAAGGCCCGCACCTGTACAAAATCAACGGCATGTACTACCTGTTCTGCGCCGAGGGCGGCACTGTCTGGACGCATCAGGAGGTCGTCGCGCGTTCCTCGACGCTCGATGCGATGTCGTTCGAGGGGAGCCCGTACAACCCGTTCATCAGCAACTTCGACACCCCGCGCAGCTATCTGCAGAAGCAGGGGCATGGCGCACTCGTGGATACGCCATCCGGCGAATGGTACTACGCGTCGCTGTGCGCCCGGCCCTGGCACCATGAGAACGAATCGGTGACCGATCCGCGTGGATGGTGCACCCTGGGCCGTGAGACGTCCATCCAGAAAGTCGAATGGACCGATGACGGCTGGCCTGTCGTCGTCGGCGGTCATGGCGGACAACGCGTCGTCGAGGCGCCGCAAGACGCCATCGAGACCGAGGCACCGGCCGATCACAGCCAGCATGACGATTTCGAGGCGTCGCAGCTCGCCTTGGATTGGAACACGCTGCGTGTGCCCTTCGACGAATCGATGGGTTCCGTCGGAGGCGGTACGCTGACCTTGCGTGGGCAGGGATCGCTGTGCAACCTCTTCGACCTGTCCCTCGTCGCCCGCCGTTGGCAGGCGTTCGATTTCGACGCGTCTGTCGGTGTGCGCTTCGACCCCACCAACTACCGGCAGATGGCCGGCCTGACGAACTACTACAACGACCTGTGCTGGTCGTGGGCTTTCGTCACTTGGGATGAGAAGCGGCAGTGCCGTGTGATCGAAGTCGCCCAGAACGATTTCAACTCCTACACCTCGTTCCTGCGGGACCGGGCGGTGCCGGTTCCCGATGATGTGGAGACTGTATGGCTGCGCACGCGTGTGCGCACGCAGACCTATGGTTACGACTATTCGTTCGACGGTGAGCAGTGGCATGACCTCGGTGTCGAGCTGGACGCGAAGATCCTGTCGGACGACTATGTGAACCAACGGTATGGCGGGTTCTTCACCGGTGCGTTCGTCGGTCTTGCGGCAGTGGATCTGTCGGGGTATGCCGCAACGGCTGAGTTCGTGGACTTCGATTACTGCGAATTGAGTGAATGACCATGGATGCACGCTGGGCGGGCCGTCTCCGGGACGGCCCGCCCAGCGTGCATCTCCATATCTGCGGTGCAGATGACATGACCGCATGGAAGGCAAGGGACGCATATGACATTGACAATGCCAAAGCTGCTGGATGATGGATGTGTGCTGCAATCCGGCAGACCCGTGAACATCTGGGGATGGTGCACACCGGGGGAGCGCGTCTCCGTACGTATCGGCGAATGTACAGGGGAAACCATAAGCGCCGCGGATGGCGGCTGGCAGGTGCGGTTGGACGCGTTGGATTCTGGCGGCCCGTATGCCTTCGAAGTGATTGGCGATGGCACGACGGTACGGCGCTCATGCTATGCGGGTGAGGTGTTCCTGTGTTCGGGGCAATCCAATATGGAGCTTTCCATGCAATGGGTGCATCCGTACTATCCCAGCGAGTTCCAGCGGCAGGATGACCCCTTGCTGCGCCAGTTCAAGGTCGTGGACCGATACGATTTCTCCGGGCCGGTGCGTGACCATGAGGAGGCCTCATGGCTGGGGTGTGCACCCGAGACGCTGGGTCAATTCTCCGCAGTCGCGTATTTCTTTGGGCGAATGGTGCGCCAGTGGTTGCAGGTCCCCGTCGGACTGCTCAATGTATCGTTGGGCGGTTCCCCCATCGAAGCATGGATGGACGCCGCTTCACTCGATGATTGTCCTGAAGCGTTGGAGGAGCTGGATCCCTATCTGGGTGATGGCGTGGCCGAGGCGCGGAGCGAAGAGAGTCTGTCCGCGGTCGCTGGATGGATGGAGGAGCTGCAAGCGCGGCGGATTCCTGCCGACAAGCTGCATTGGCGCCATGTCGACCTGCCGGCACGTTTTGAGGATTGCGGGTTGCCGGGATTCCAGGGAATGCTCGAATTGCGGCGGACAGTGGTGCTGCCGCCCTATTGCGAGGGTGCTGAAGGCACGCTGCGGTTGGGGGCATGGGCTGACATCGATGAGACCTACATCAATGGAATCAACATAGGGGGCCGCCCCAACCAATATGAGCCCCGTGACTACCGGATTCCTGCCGGTATGCTGCGCGCGGGGGCCAACGAGATTGTTGTGCGCCTTGTCTGCAACGCGGGATCCGGCCGGGTGACCGAAGGCAAGGCGATGACCTTGCAGGTCGGCGATGAGGTCCATGATGTGAGCGGCATCTGGAGGCTTGCCGTCGTGGCGAGCATGGACAGGCCATGTCCGAGTGAGGATTTCGTGCGTTGGCGCCCCACCGGGTTGTATAACGCCATGCTCGCGCCTTGCTTCCGTTTCCCGGTACGCGCCGCGCTGTGGTACCAAGGGGAATCGAACACCGGGACCAGGGCGGCGCAATACGGCAAACTGCTCGCCACGATGATCGATTTGTGGCGGGAGCGTTGGCATGATCCGCATATGCCCTTCCTCATCGTGCAATTGCCCGGCATCAGCATCGATTGCATCGAGGACGGCGGTTGGCCGCTCGTACGCGCCGGGCAGTGGGCCGTCGGGAAGCAAGTGCCCGACGTGAAGACGGTCGTGACGCTGGATGCCGGTGAACCCAACGACTTGCATCCGCATGACAAGAAGCTCGTCGCGTCACGTCTGTTCGACGCGGCATGTGCGCTGCTCTATGGAGGCGACAATGTGCAGCCGATGGTGGAGAGGATCGAGGAACGCGATGGGATGCTGTGCGTCTCCTATGCCACTGTTGCCCGCCAAGGGGCCAATCCGGTCCCTTGCACGCCGTTGACGCTCGATGGCGGTGATCCGGGCGAATTCGAGTTCGTCTGGCGCGATGCCATGTGCGCGGTGCCTGCACCTGCGATGGTTGAGGGGGCGGAAGTGTGCATTCCGCTGCCTGAGCGGCGTCCCGACATACTGCGGTATGCATGGCGGAACAACCCGTCACGTGGTCTGCTTGTGGATGGCCGGGGCACTCCGATGCCTCCATTTGCCTATGATTTGAAGCGTGGTGCCATGATCGCGCCATCGGTGCGCGCTGGCGGAGACGTCGATGCCGGGACGGGACGTGCGTGATGCGCAGGCAAGTCACATGCGAGCAGGGAACACTGGAGGGATTGGCGGTGGGCGATCCCTCCATCACAGCTTTTCGTGGAGTGCCGTTCGCCGCTCCACCAGTGGGGCCGCTGCGTTGGCGACCACCCCAGCCGCCGGCGCCTTGGCAAGGTGTACGGTGCGCGTTCGACGATGCCCCGGCCTGCCTGCAACCCATTCCGGGAGCGTCAAACCCGTTCTATGACAAGGAATGGGGCATGGATCCCGCCATCCCGCTCGATGAGGATTGCCTGTATCTGAACATCTGGACGCCGGCATTGCGGGGGAGCGGCGCCGATGCGCGCCTCACCAGCGAACCCCTGCCGGTCATGGTGTGGATCCATGGAGGCGCCTACCAGTGCGGGTGCGCGATGGAGAAGGAGTTCGACGGCACCGCGCTCGCGCGTCAGGGCGTTGTGGTTGTGTCGGTGGCGTATCGGCTGAACGTGTTCGGATTTTTCTCACACCGCTGGCTGCAGGAGGAAGCGGAGGAAGGCGCCCCGTATGCGAATTTCGGATGGTTGGACCAACAGGCCGCCCTTCGGTGGGTGCGCCGCAACATCACCGTTTTCGGTGGCGACCCCACGCGCATATGCGTCTTCGGGCAGTCCGCGGGTGCGGCTTCGGTATTGGCGCAATGCTGCGCGCCGGGTAATGCCGGACTGTTCTCCCGGGCGATCATGCAATCAGGCGCGGGCCTTGGCTACTTCAATGCAACACTGTGCTCACTGGAATCCGCACAGTCGACGGGCGCAAGGTTGATGCGGCGTCTGGGGGTGGAGAACCTCGATGAGGCACGGGCTGTCGATGCGCAGACCCTGTTCGATGGAGCGTCTAGGCTTGAGGCGCCTGAAGGTGTGGATGATGCTGCATGGCCGATGATGGTCAATTGGGTGCCATGTGTCGATGGCGTCTTCATGCCACGGCAGGAGCGCGATTTGATACTTGACGGCCAAACCAAGAACATCGATTTGGTGGTGGGCGATACGCAAGACGAATTCATGGTGTCCGACGGACAAGGCCATCAGGTGCGGGCTGGCCGCGAAGGCAACCGCCGGCTGATCGCAGCATGGCAGCATGGTGGCGGTCGCGCACCGTATTATTACCATTTCGATGTGCCGATGCCCGGCGATGACGCGGGCTCCTTCCATTCTTCCGACCTCTGGTTCGTGTTCGGGACCTTGGGCTCATGCTGGCGACCCATGCGTGGATGCCATGTTGAGCTCTCCCAATGCATGTCACGGTATTGGACGCGTTTTGCGGCGATGGGCGATCCCAGTGGACCGGGTCTTGTACACTGGGACCGCACCGACATGCATGGCGACCGCTTCCTGCATCTGGGTTTCCCTGTGGAAATGCGCAGTGGGCATCGCGGCGCATGACTACACCTTGGGTCAAGCTCCCATATCCGAGGCATCGTGATAACGGAAGCGCATGAAGTCGGCATGTCCTCCAACATGCTGGGTCGCTTGGGTGAACAGTGCGAACCGGCATCCTGTGAAATGATCCAGTTTGAACCACAGGCGGTGGGGATGTCCGATCGGTATCCACCCGGCGTCTGTCCGCACAAGGAAGCGCGCGGTATCGCGCATGTCGGTGTAGTCGATCTCCAAACGGAACGTGACCTGCGGTGACGGCAATGGCAGGGACTCCACTTCAACCGGGATCTCGTCGTAATGGCGCTCGGCGGTGTTGTCCGGGTGCAACGCATTGCGTTCCGCCATGATCGCATGCCAAGATCCCTGTCTGCGTGTTATGGCGGCGTATGCGTAGCAGCCTTGGAATGCGCAGAGCCCGGCGATGTCGCCTTCCATGAGTCCGCTGGCGTCGATGGTCACTTCCGCGGCGCACCGTGGGCCGGTCGTGCGTTGCGTAAGCGTATTGGTCGCCCGCAGCATGGTGGCCGATACGCGGCTTGTGGTGATGCGGAATGCGCCGGGGCGCGCGGTCACCGACCATGTCTCGTCATGTGGTGTGTGGTTGAACTGCCAATAGGGGGCCAGATGGATGGTTCCCCTGCTATCGGGCGTGTAGCGGAAATCGTCATTGCCGTTGAGCGGCGCATAATGATGGTGCGGTTCGGCGGAAGGCGCGCTTTCGACGTATGCCGGAACTCGCCCGTTCACGCCCAATACGGGCATGCCGTCTGTATCGAAATGCATCGGCATGAGCACGGGTGTCCTGCCCAATGCCCCGCGGTCCTGGAACATGAACGCGTACCATTGGCCATCGGGCGTGTCCACCATGCCACCTTGCGCCACACCTTGGTCATGGTATCCCAAGTCGTCATCCAGAATGCAGCGGCCCCGGAACTCACCGTCAAGCGAATCCGCGATGAAACAATCCTCGGTTTTGCGGTGGCCACGGGCGAAATGACAGGTGAACAGGTAATACCGCCCATCATGCCGTTGCAGATGGGATCCCTCGTATCCCAGATCCTGATTCGGCAAATCCTGCACGAGCACACGGTCGAGTCCACCGGCCTTCGGTCCGGACAGATCCACCTCCATCTCGGTCAGCCGCAGTGCGGTGTTGCCGTGAACGATGAACACACGCCCATCGTCAAAGAGCAGCGAAGGATCGTGGTAGAAGCCCTGGACGATATGATGACGCCATGGACCGCGGGCGTCCTCAGCGGTGAACAGATGGGTCGTATGGGTGTCATTCGCGGAGAATAACACATGGAATCGGCCGTTGTGCCATCGCAGGGACGGCGCCCACATTCCCTGCCCATACAGGTCCTGATCGTCGTCCAGCATATAGGCGCCCGTGTGCCCAAGTGTGTGGTAGACATGGCCATACGGTTCCCAATGTGTCAGGTCGAACGACCTCAATATGTCGCATCCGGGCATGAAATGCATCGTGGTGCTCGCCATGTAATAGGTATGGCCGACCCTGATGATGTCGGGATCGGGAAAATCCGAATTGAGTATTGGATTCTGGATAACGCTCATAGAGGCCTCCGGGGGGGGTAGGAATCGACAATAGGGGATGCCGAGTGGTGGGCCCAATATGAGGATGGTGCCCACCACCCGGCTTGGACACGGCAAGAATCAGCCGCGGGCCTGCACGTAGGCCTCGTAGACCTGCGGGGTGGGGGTACCGGTCTGCACCGCGTCGATCGAAATCGGCCAGTCGGGCGCGTCATCCACGCCGCTGAGCACCCAGGCAGCCTGCCTTGCCGCGCCGATCGCCACATATTCGTCGGTCGCCGGGCACGAGACATCCATGCCCAGGATGCACGGTGCGAGCGTTCGGATCGCCATCGACTTGGCGCCGCCGCCGATGAGCAGAATCCGGTCGATTTGTGCGCCGAGCGAACGGATGAGCTCCATGCAGTCGCGCTGCGAGCACAACAGTCCCTCCACGAAGGCGCGCGCCACGTTGCGGCGCTCGGTGTTGCGCAGCGTCATGCCGCTCAATGTGGCGGTGGCGTCCGGGCGGTTCGGTGTGCGCTCGCCGTCGAAATACGGCACGAGCGTCATGCCACCGGCGCCCGGATGCGAATCGAGCGCGAGCGTGGTGAGCTCGTCGTAGTCCACGTCGAGCATCGCGCGCGCCGCGTCCAGGATGCGCGAGGCGTTGATTGTGCATGCGAGGGGCAGGAAATGCCCGGTGCAGTCGGCGAATCCGGAGACCGAGCCGCTCAAGTCGTAGACGGGCTGCTCACTGATCGCGGCCGCCACGCCCGATGTGCCGAGCGAAACAGACACGTCGCCCACGGCCATGCCCAAGCCGAGCGAGGCCATGGCGTTGTCGCCGCCGCCGGGCGCGATGATGCATCCGCCGGGCACTTGCGCGCCGGCGATGGATGGGTCCGCGTTGACCGGCGCCACTTGGTTCGGCCCAAGCACGCGGGGCAGCACGATGCGTTCGGCATGTTCGGTGGCGGCGGCGCCCGGTGTGGTGGCGTCGTCGGGCTGCAGGCCCAGCGCGAGCAGGTCGCGCCGGTAGGTGTTGGAGGCGGCGTCGAAGTACAGTGTGCCCGAGGCGTCGGAACGGTCGGTGAACAGGGCGTCGAGATGCGCGTTTTCGCCCGGCTGCACGGGGCCGAAGCCGGCGATGCGCCAGCTCAGCCAGTCGTGCGGCAGGCAGACGGCGGCGATGCGTGCCGCATTCGCCGGTTCGTGCTGCGCCACCCACTTGATTTTGGTGAGTGTGTACGAGGCGACAGGGGAGGAGCCCACGGCCTTCACCCAACGTTCGATGCCGCGCTGGTGCGGGTCCTCCGGCTCGCCGTCGGCCGCCGGCGCGGCGCCGAGCTCATCGATGAGCGCTTCGGCCTGCGGCGCCGAGCTCGTGTCGTTCCACAGCATCGCGTCGCGGATCACCCGGCCCTGTTCGTCGAGCGCCACCATGCCGTGCTGTTGGCCGCCCACGGCGATCGCGGACACATCGTCCAGGCCGCCGGCCTGTGAGGCGGCTTCCTGGAACGCGCGCCACCAGTGCTCGGGGTTGACGGTGGATCCGTCGGGGTGTTTCGCCTGTCCGAAACGCACCAGTTCGCCGGTCGCAGCGTCGGTGACGCGCACCTTGCAGGATTGGGTCGAAGTGTCGACCCCGGCCACAAGAACTCTGCTCATGAGATGACTCCTTTGTTCGTCCGTCCGCCGTGTGCGGGGCACTGCGGCGTGCGTGCGCAGCGTGCGGACAGCCTATATAGTTAGATGAATAAACTATAATGGGTAGTGTAGCATACGATGTGTTGGCGGGGCAACGCCACGCGGGTCGGAGAGTGGCTGCACTGTCGGGCCGGAGCAAACAAGGAGTGTCTTATGACGGTTCTCAAGCGTATCAATCAGGACGACCTACGCAACCACAACCTATCCGTGGTGCTCAATACGATGCTCCGTTCCACAAGCGCCTTCAGCCGTGCCGACCTTGCCAAGGAGACCGGCCTCACGAAAGCCACGATGTCGCTACTCGTCTCCATGCTCCTCTCGCACCACATCGTCAAGGAGGGCGCGCCGCTTGTCCAGTCGGTGTACGGGCGCCCCAGCACGCCGCTAAGCATCGCGGGCGGCAGTGTGTGCGGCATCGGCATCCAGATCAATACCGATGGCTATGGCTATATGGTGCTTGACCTCGATGGCAGTGTCGTGGCCGAACGCTGGATTGCGCGTGACCTGCACGACGCCGACGCCGATGCACTGTTCGACGAGCTTGACACCATGCTCATCGAACAGGAGAAGACACTGCGCGCGCAGAACTATATGATCGCCGGCGTCGGCCTTGCGTTGCCCGGTCTGGTGACCGAGGACGGCCATCTGCTCATGGCGCGCAACCTGGGGTGGGAAGACCTCGACCTGAGCCGTTTCGACCTGATCCGCCGGTTCGACGTGGTGGTGGCGAACGAATCGAACATGGCTGCCGTGGCGCAGCTGCCGGGGTATGCCACGCAGCGCACCGACGAGGGGATCGTGGGGCCGAACGGATCGTTCCTGTATGTGTCGACCGACATCGGCATCGGCGGCGCCATTGTGCGCGGGGGACGCGTGGTCACCGGCGACCGTGGCTTCGCCGGCGAGATCGGCCATCTTTCGGTGCAGATGGATGGGCCCGTCTGTCGTTGTGGCCGCCGCGGCTGCGTCGAAGCCTACGCCGGCCGCCGGTCCATGGTAGAGGCCGCCGGCGTGGCCGAAGGCAATGCCGCTGTCTCGCAGGAGGCGCTCGACGAATTCGGCAGGCGCGTGCAGGAAGGCGATCCGGTCGCCACGGCGGTGTTCGCCGACGCCGGGCATGCCATGACGTCGATGCTCACGTCGGTCATCAATCTGGCCGATCTCGACACCGTGATCATCGGTGGCAGTTGGTCGCGTGTGCCCGCGGATGTGCTGGCGCGCATGGCGGCGCGCATCCAGGAGCGCATCCTCTCGCGCGGCACGCTCAATGTGCGCCTGCTGCGCGCTTCGGGCATTTCGCGCCCGGCGCTGTTCGGCGCCGCGCAGACCGGATTGCGCAATTTCATCGACGACCCGCTGCGCTACCTCGGATGAGCGCGCACGCACTCCATCTCAATATGCAGTTCGCATAGTGGCCGTCTCGCGGTGCGGTGCTACGCTGTCTTGCGGCGTCCCCGCCCGAGCTGCGCAGGTCAAGGGACGTCGGCAGATCGCCAAAGTCATGCTGTGCGCAGTGCTGTGAGGAAGAGGGACTTCCATGGTCGACCATACCCAACAACCAACCCCTGTCCGTTCCCGCGTCCGCCTGCGCTGGACGCCCGCCGACATCGCCGTGGCCGCCGCTCTCGGCGTGGCCGCCGGCATCATCTTCTGGGGATTCAATTTCGCATACAGTTCGATTTCGCCGGTCCTGGGAGGCCTGCTGCCGGGATTCGCGAGTATCCTGCACGGCGTCTGGTATTTCTCCGGCACGCTCGCCGTGCTCATCCTGCGCAAGCCCGGATCCGCGATCTTCGTCAACCTGGTGGGCTGCGCGGCTGAGATGGTGCTCGGCAACAGCTTCTCGTTCGGGTTCATCTTCCTTTCGGCGGCGCTGCAGGGCCTGTTCTCCGAATTGCCGTTCGCCGTCACGCGCTACCGCGTGTTCAATCTGCCGATGGCCATGCTTTCAGGCCTGTGTACGGGCATCGAATACGGCGTGTACCTGATGCTGTTCCGTTACCAAGGGGTGGCATGGTTCAGCCCGCGCGGCATCATCCATATGATTAGCGAAGTGGTGGGCGGTGTGTTGATCGCCGGCGTGTTCTCGTGGTTCCTGTATATCGCCATCGCCAAGACGGGCGTGCTCGACCGCTTCGCCTCGGGGCGTGCGGTTCGTTTCGCCGACCGTCAGAAGGCCGCGCAACCGCTCGACTGAGCTGCGTTCCGTTCCATATTGTGCATGCATGACGCCCGCCCCTGAGGTGGGCGTCATGCATACGCGCGTATCACTACGCAAGATGGATTGTGCACGGAAAGTACGCCCACGGCATACACTGGAGTTGATCGTGCCCATGGCCCAGTGTCTGGGCGCGCGCCTGAGAATGAGCGGAGAAGAAGTAAGGAAGGCTCATGCTTGACGATCGCACAATCCTGTACGCATCGCCCGAACCGGGTACGCAGACCGAGCTGATCAATCCCAATGAAATCGCGGCCATGGCAAAGAAGCCGGCCCCACGCAAACCTGACCACGAGGACGACCATCCGATGTATGTGCGCATGGTCCTCGGGTCGCTCGCTGTGCTCGCGGTCTTCGCGCTGATCGTGGTCGGCATCATGGTCGCCAACCAGCGCCGCGAACAGCAGGTCGCGCTCTACCGCACGCAATGCGAACAGGCGATGAGCGGACTCGAAAACAAGCGCACCGCCTACACCCAGCTGCGTGAAGGCGACGGCGCGCAGGCAGGCACCATTTCCGACATCCAGGTGGACGACACCGCCACCATCAGTGCGCTCGACGAACAGCTCAGCGCCACGATGCCCGAGCGGATCACCTGCGATGTGGCCAGCGCCGCGCAATACCACGACCGTCTGCAGCTGATTGACGAGCACAGCGAATGGTTCGACACGCACACCGCATCGCTGCAGTCCGCGGTGGATGGCGTCACCGCGTCGAAGCAGAGCAAAGACCTGGCGGACCGCCGTGAGACATTCAGCGCGACGCTGCGCGAAGTGCAGACGACGCTCGACCTGACGCGCGGCAACGTGGCCGACAATGCGACATGGGACGATCTGTCGAAGCTGCTCGCCTCGGCGCAGCAGGCGCATGACGCGGGGGACATGGGGCGCATGGAGGCACTTGAACGCGAACTGAGCGCCGCCGTCGAACGCGTGAACGCCTCGCGCGACCAGAAAATCGCCGACGACGAACGGAAGGCCACCGAACAGCAGCGCCGCGCCGCCGAGGAGAAGACGAAGCAGGAGCAGCAACGCGCCGAACAGGACAAGCAGAGGCGGCAGAGCCAGCAGAAGAAGGACTGAGCCACTACGTCGCGATCGCTCCTCACCGGCTCGCAACAGTCCGGGAATACCACGGCCGCCGAGCTGTTGGGTAGTAATGGCGAGGCTGGCAAGCATGCCCAACAGGGCGTGTGAGGCAGTTTCGGCCTGCGATCCCCGTCCAACGGGGTCGTACAATGGCATGTATCCGGTTCACGCCTGCCATTGGGGCATGGCGACCCGGGTCCCCCGTATCTTTAGGAGACAAATTATGCAGCAGGGTATCCATCCTGATTATCACGCCGTGCAGGTCACTTGCTCGTGCGGCAACACCTTCGTCACCAAGTCGACCGCCAAGGGCGATCACATGACTGTTGACGTGTGCTCGAAGTGCCATCCGTTCTACACCGGCAAGCAGAAGATTCTCGACACCGGTGGCCGCGTGGCTCGCTTCGAGAAGCGCTACGGCAAGAAGAGCAACTGATTCTTCTGTGTGGTATGAACAACGCCAGCCTCAGGGCTGGCGTTGTTCATATCTGGTGGCATATGCCTCCATGCCGCATGCCCCATGGCCCTATGCGGTCGAGCTGCCAATTGTCGCAAAAATCTTGCAGCGCGCGGGATTTCGGTCGTTTGGCATCCGTTTGCGACCGAAATCCCGCACACGCCACGTGATTTGAGACAGTTACGGGCTGCAACTGTCCGAAAACACGGAACGCCACCGTTTTTTCGGACGGACAGGGCCGGTTGTCGGTCGTGCTGCTAGACTTATGCCGTTGGTCGCATCGGTCGCGGGACCTCCGCACGGCGCGGCACAGCGTGGGGCCTTAGCTCAGTCGGTTAGAGCATCGGACTCATAATCCGCCGGTCCAGGGTTCAAGCCCCTGAGGCCCCACTTCTTTGTTCGCCAATATCGCATCTGCATGCACCGGCACCCGCGGGGAATGGACGCAACCGTCACGCCGGTGCAAGCGGTACAGACTACCCACTTGGATAGGATGAAGCAGTTTGGTTATGAACGCACCGCGCACACGCATGACGAATGCGGGCATAAGGCCGATTCGCACGGCGCACAGAGAAAAGGCACACAAGACCATATGGCAGACGAACAATTCCCCGCCGCACTCACCGCGCTCGAGGAGTACCGCAACATCGAACAGCAGATGGCACAGCCCGAGGCCGCGTCGAACCCAGACACCATGCGCAAGCTCGGACGCCGCCACGCGCAGCTCTCCGGCATCGTGACCGCATACCAGCAGTACCGCGCGCTTGCGGACGACCTTGAGGCCGCGCGCGAGATGGCCGCGGACGACGCCGACTTCGCCGCCGAGGCCAAGCGTCTCGAAGACAAGCTGCCCGCCGCGCAGGAGCGCCTGCGCACGGCGCTCATCCCACGCGATCCGGATGACGCGCGCGACGTGATCATGGAGATCAAGGCCGGCACCGGCGGCGAAGAGGCCGCGTTGTTCGCCGGCGATTTGCTGCGCATGTACACGCGCTACGCCGAAAAGCGCGGGTGGAGCGTGACTGTGCAAAGCGAGAACGCGACCGAGCTCGGCGGTGTCAAAGACGTGCAGCTCGCCATCCGGGCCAAAGGCACGCCCGCACCGGAAGACGGCGTGTGGGCGTCGCTCAAATACGAAGGCGGCGTGCACCGCGTGCAGCGCATCCCCGTGACCGAATCGCAGGGGCGCATCCAGACGTCCGCGGCGGGCGTGCTCGTGTTCCCGGAAGCGGACGAGGACGACGACGAGATCGAGATCGATCCCAAGGACCTCAAGATCGACATCTTCATGAGCTCCGGCCCCGGCGGACAGTCCGTGAACACGACATATTCCGCCGTGCGCATGACGCACATCCCGACCGGCATCGTCGTGAGCATGCAGGATGAGAAATCGCAGATCCAGAACCGTGCGGCCGCGCTGCGCGTGCTCAAGAGCCGTCTGCTCGCGATGAAGCACGAGCAGGAGGCCGCCGAAGCCGCCGACATGCGCCATTCGCAGGTGCGCTCGCTGGACCGTTCCGAGCGCATCCGCACCTACAACTTCCCCGAGAACCGCATCGTGGACCACCGCACGAACTACAAGGCCTACAATCTCGACGCCGTGCTCGACGGCGACCTGCAGGCGGTCATCGACAGCGATGTACAGGCCGACGAACAGCAGCGCTTGGCGCAGCAGAGCGACCAGTGACACACCGCGCGCACGCCTGTGCCAACCACCTGTGAGGAGACAGACCACGATGAACGAACAGACGCGCCCCACCGAGGGTATCAGCGTATCTCCTGCGGAATCGACCGCGGTCGCCCCGCGTGTGGCGACGCTGCTCGACGCCGCCGCCGCGCGTCTCACGAAGGCGGGCGTCGACACCGCGCGCCACGACGCGAAGCTATTGCTCGCGGAGGCGACCGGAAGCACGCCGTCCGACGTGGACAAGGCCGCGCTGATGGACGACACGGTCGACCAGCTCACGTCCGCCGCGGAGGACGGCGAGCATGGCAACCGCCCCGCGCCGCTCGCCGAATTCGAATCCATGCTCGCCCGGCGCGAGGCACGCGAACCGTTGCAGCACATCGTGGGCCATGCGCCGTTCCGCTATCTTGAGCTGGAAGTGGGCCCCGGCGTATTCGTGCCGCGCCCCGAAACCGAGCTCGTGGTGCAGGAGGCAATCGACTGGATCACCGCACACGGCCTGTACTCGCCGCGCGTCGTCGACCTGTGCGCGGGAAGCGGTGCGATCGGACTGGCGATCGCCACCGAGGTCCCCGGCGCGCAGGTGTGGGCCGTCGAACTCGACACGCAGGCTGCGCAGTGGACGCGCCGCAACATGCACAAAGTCGGCGAGCGCTTCCCCGACCTCGTGGCGAACTACCATCTCGAAGTGGCCGACGCGACGTGCCCGGTCACGCTCGCCACACTCGACGGCACCGCCGACGTGGTGATCAGCAATCCGCCGTACATTCCGCTCACGAACGTGCCGCAACAGCCCGAAGTGCGCGACTTCGACCCCGACACCGCGCTCTATGGCGGCTCGGCCGACGGCATGATGATCCCCGAGCGCATCATCGTGCGCGCCGCCGCACTTGTGCGTGCAGGCGGCCTGTTCGTCATGGAGCATGACATCACGCAGGGCGACCGCACCGTCGCGTTCGCGCGCGCGAGCGGGTTCACGGAAGCACGCACGCACACGGATCTGACCGGACGGCCGCGCTACCTCGTCGCCACGCGGTAGCGTTCGGCAGCTGGCGCGTTGGCTGATTGCCGTACTAGGTTGGAATGAGACGCGCGTGCGCACGGTGTGATGAAGGAGGCAGTATGAGCCAGATACGCAAAGCAGATGAAGAGTCGTTCGCACAGGCGAAGCAGATCTTGGCGCGCGGCGGACTCGTGGTGATGCCCACCGACACCGTGTACGGCATTGTGTGCGACCCATGCAATCCAGAGGCGATCGCGCGCATCTACAAAGCGAAAGGGCGCCCGCAATACAAGGCGCTCCAAGTGATCATGGCTTCGGTGGACGATCTGGACGCGCTCGGGCTCGACCTGCCGTCGCCGCTCAACCGGCTCGCCGCGCAATTCCTGCCGGGCGCGTTCTCGCCGATCGCTGTGGCGCGCGACAGCAGCCCGTTGGCGACTGTGCGTGTGGCCCCGAACGGCGCGCGCACGCAGGGCATCCGCGTGCCGAACAGCGTCACGGCGCTCGCCATGCTGCGCGTGACCGGCCCGGTCGCCGCGTCGAGCGCGAACCGTTCGGGCGAACAGAGCGCGCATTGCGTGCAGGAGGCGGTGGAGTCGCTTGGAGATGCCATCGACTTGTACATCGACGGCGGCGCGACGGCCGGGCATGTGGCAAGCACTGTTGTGGCGGCCGACCCATATGGGCTCGACGGCATCGAGATCCTGCGCGAAGGCGTGATCCCGGCCGCGGTGATCCGCCGCGCGATCCACCTCAACGGTGGTGGTCTGGGCGCATGAGGGTCTATCTGTTCATCGCTTTGGTGGCGGCGTGCGCGACCTACCTGTTCACGCCGATCGTGCGCCATCTGGCGATTCGCTTGGGCGCGGTGGGGGAGGTGCGCAAACGCGACGTGCACACCATACCGACCCCGCGCATGGGTGGTCTGGCCATGCTGTGCGGATTCCTCACGGCCATGCTCTTCGCCTCCCGGCTTGACTTCCTGCAAGGCGTGTTCCGGCAGAACCACCAGGCGTGGATTGTGATGGCGGGCGCCATACTGATCTGCCTGCTGGGCATTGCCGATGACGTGTGGGATCTGGATTGGATGCTCAAACTCGCCGGGCAGCTGCTCATCGCGGTGTTCGTAGCATGGGGCGGCCTGCAGATCATCGCGTTGCCGATCGGCTCGCTTGTCACGGCGTCGCCGACGATTTCGATCGCCATCACGGCGCTGCTGATCGTCGTGTCGATCAACGCCGTCAATTTCGTGGACGGCCTCGACGGCCTCGCCGCCGGCATCGTGGCCATCGGCGGCATCGCGTTCGGCATCTACTCGTACATCCTCGCCCGCACCTCGCCCTCATACGCATCGATGGCCACGTTGCTCGACATTGCCATGGTGGGAATCTGCGTGGGCTTCCTGTTGCACAACTGGCACCCGGCGAAGCTGTTCATGGGCGACTCGGGGTCGATGCTGCTCGGTTATCTGATCACCTGCGCGTCAATCGTCATGACCGGCCGCCTCGACCCAGCCACGGTGAGCACGTCGATCTACCTGCCGGCGTTCATGCCGGTCTTGCTGCCGATCCTGGTGCTGTTTCTGCCGGTGCTCGACATGATGATGGCGATTGTGCGGCGCCTGCGCAAGGGGCAGTCGCCGATGCACCCGGACCGCATGCACCTGCACCACCGCATGCTGCGCATCGGGCACAGTGTGCGCGGGGCCGTGCTGATCCTGTGGGGGTGGGCGGCGCTGATTGCGTTCGGGTCGATCATGCTGCTGTTCTTCACGCCGTGGCATGTGTTCATCGTGTTCGCGGTGGCCGCGGTGATCCTTACAATCGCCACGATGGCGCCCTACCTCAACCGGTTTATGCGCGGCGCTGTCGAGGAGCTTCCCCATGACGATCAGGGGGAGCTGGGCGGCGGGGAGCGCCGGCGCAACGGGCGCGCCAAGCATATCCGTAACGCATAGCGGACAGCGGGTGGCATTCGTCGCCGCGAATTCATATAGTTGCTCTATGGCTACAAATCCTGATATGAATGCGCAATCCCCGTACGCCCCTCTCCCTCCGATTTTCGCCCAGCTTGGCCTCGCCTATGACGATGTGCTGCTGCTGCCGAACGAGACGGATGTAATCCCCTCCGAAGTGGACACCTCCACGCATCTGACCCGCAACATCACGATGAAGGTGCCGGCGATCTCGGCCGCCATGGATACCGTGACCGAAGCCGAAATGGCCATCGCCATGGCCCGCAACGGCGGCATCGGCGTGCTGCACCGCAACCTCTCGATCGACGACCAGGCGGCGCAGGTCGACGTGGTGAAGCGTTCGGAATCCGGCATGATCACCGACCCGCTCACGGTGAACCCCGACGTGACGCTCGCCGATCTGGACAAGCTGTGCGGCAAGTTCCACATCTCCGGCCTGCCGGTCGTGGACCGCGACAACAAGCTCGTCGGCATCATCACCAATCGCGACATGCGGTTCATCCCGTCCGAGGATTACGACCATCTGCGTGTGCGCGACGTGATGACGAAGGAGAACCTCATCACCGGCCCCGCCAACATCTCGAAGGCGGACGCGCATGACCTGCTCGCCAAGTTCAAGATCGAAAAGCTGCCGCTCGTCGATGCCGAAGGCCATCTGACCGGCCTGATCACGGTGAAGGATTTCGTGAAGACCGAGCAGTACCCGGATGCCACGAAGGACGAGCAGGGCCGTCTGCGCGTGGCCGCCGGCATCGGCTACCTCGGCGACGCATGGCAGCGCGCCTCGGCACTGATGGAAGCCGGCGTGGATGTGCTCGTGGTCGACACCGCCAACGGCGAAGCGAAGATCGCGCTCGACATGATCCGCCGCATCAAGAGCGACTCCGCGTTCAAGGGCGTCGACATCATCGGCGGCAACATCGCCACGCGCCAGGGCGCGCAGGCGATGATCGACGCCGGTGTGGACGCCGTCAAGGTGGGCGTGGGCCCCGGCTCGATCTGCACGACGCGCGTCGTGGCGGGCGTCGGCGTGCCGCAGCTGACCGCGGTCTACGAAGCCGCGCGCGCCTGCCGCGCCGCCGGTGTGCCGTGCATCGCGGACGGTGGCATCCACTATTCCGGCGACATCGCCAAGGCCCTCGTGGCCGGCGCGAGCTCGGTCATGCTCGGCGGCGTGCTCGCCGGCTGCGAGGAGGCGCCGGGCGAGAAAGTGCTGCTGCACGGCAAGCAGTACAAGCTCTACCGTGGCATGGGTTCGATGGGCGCCATGGCCCCGCGCGGCAAGAAGTCGTATTCGAAGGACCGCTACTTCCAGTCCGACGTGACGAGCACCGACAAGATCGTGCCGGAAGGCGTGGAAGGCGAAGTGCCATACCGCGGACCGCTCAACGCCGTGCTCTACCAGATGATCGGCGGCCTGCACCAGTCGATGTTCTACATCGGCGCGCACAACATCCCCGAGATGAGCGAAAAGGGCCGCTTCATCCGCATCACCGACGCGGGCCTGCGCGAATCCCACCCGCACGACATCGTGATGACGGCCGAGGCGCCGAACTACTCGGGCCGCTGACGGCGAGAAGAACCAATGGATAGGGGCCGCGCGCATGCTGCCATGCATGTGCGCGGCCCTTGCCATATGCCGATACCGGCATGCACATACAAAAAGAAGGGGACAATGATGACACAGAAGGAAACGCATAGGCATATGGTTGGAGGCAAGGCCATTGCGGCATTGCTGGCGGTGGGGCTCGACAGCAAGGGGTTCACTGGCATGGCGCTATGAGTATCAAGGCACCGCCCCCACGCGTATAGTGGGCAGTTGTTCTGCGGTCAGGATAGAACTTGGCGCACTACGGCAGCGTG
This sequence comes from Bifidobacterium pseudolongum subsp. pseudolongum DSM 20099, assembly GCF_000771225.1. GTDB lineage: Bacteria > Actinomycetota > Actinomycetes > Actinomycetales > Bifidobacteriaceae > Bifidobacterium > Bifidobacterium pseudolongum. Next base: position 256,646 of record NZ_JDTZ01000002.1, on the reverse strand, counting down.
AGGTAGTCTCGAATGTTCACAAACGCGACGCATGCGCAGCACGGAACGCACCTGCCGCACCCAACGAGGAAAAGAGGAACCACATGGTGGACGCACACGACGACGAAGTGTATTCGGCAAAGAACTCCCGGCTCATCTGGATCGACTGCGAGATGACCGGGCTCGACATCTTCCACGACGAGCTGTGCGAGATCTCCGTGGTGCCGACCGATTTCGAACTCAACGTGCTCGACGAGGGCATCGACTTCGTGATCAAGCCGTCCGACGCGGCCGTGGCACATATGAACGACTTCGTGCGCGCCATGCACACCCGTTCCGGACTCATCGACGAATGGGCCGACGGCCTTGACGTGGCCGAGGCCGAACGCCGTGTGATCGAGTACGTGAAGCAGTTCACCCCGGAAGGCGTCAAGCCGCTGCTCGCCGGCAACTCCGTGGGCTCCGACAAGAAGTTCCTCGACCGGTACATGCCCGGTCTGATGGAACACCTACACTACCGCGTGATCGATGTGAGCACGATCAAGGAGCTCGCCCGCCGCTGGTACCCGGCCGTCTACCGCAACCGCCCTGCCAAGAATGGCGGCCACCGCGCGCTCGCCGACATCATCGAATCGCTTGACGAACTGCGCTACTACCGTGCCGCGGTCATGGCACCAGAACCGGGGCCCAGTGACGCCCAGGCGCAGCAGATCGCCACGGCGGTGGAACAGTCAAGCATCCTGAACAAGTGACCGAAAGCTGGCATGGGCATGACCGATGAACTGAAGGATTGGACCTCAATCGACACACCGCAGGACATTCGCCTCGTGGTGGCGGATATGGATGGCACACTGCTCGACGGCGACAGCGAGCTGCCAGTGGGTTTCTGGCCGCTGCTGGACCGCCTTGAACAGCGTGGCATCACATTCGTGCCCGCGAGCGGCCGCCAATACCAGACGCTGCAGCAGATGTTCGCGCGCGCGGGCCGGCCGATGTCGGTCATCGCGGAAAACGGCAACGTGGTGGCGGTCGACGGCCAGGTCGTGGAGACGCACGGTGTGAACCACGAGATCACCGACGAGACAATCAGCATGGTCGAATCCACGAGCGAAAACCTGGGGCTCGTCATATGCGGGCTCAACAGCGCGTACATCCAGCGCACCGATACACCGTTCGTGACCGAGGCGAGCAAATACTACAAGGTGCTCACCGAAGTCAAGGATCTGCGCGAGGTGCTGCGGTACCCCGATGAGAAGATCCTCAAGCTCGCCATCTTCGACTTCGGCGACGCCGAAGCCATGGCGCGCAAGGAGCTCGGGTTCGTGCAGGACCCGTACGAGTATGTGGTTTCGGGCGCGCATTGGGTCGACATCATGGACAAGCATGTGGACAAGGGCGAAGGCGTCAAGGCCATCCAGCGCGCCCTTGGCGTGACCAGCGCGCAGACTGCCGCGTTCGGCGATTACCTCAACGACATCGGCATGCTCAACGAAGCGGGGTTCTCGTTCGCCATGGCCAATGCGCACGACGGCGTCAAGAAGGCGGCGCGCTACCTTGCGCCGGCGAACACCGAAGAAGGTGTGATCCGCGTCGTGGACCGGATGGTCGGCTGACATGCGGCAATCCGAAGCGCTGAGCATCATGGAGGCCGGCGCCAATGTGTTCCTCACCGGCGCGCCGGGCGCGGGCAAGACCTATACACTCAACGAGTTCATCCACCACGCCCGCGCGCATGGCGCGTCGGTCGCCGTCACTGCGTCCACCGGCATCGCAGCCACACACATCAATGGCCAGACGATCCATTCATGGAGCGGTGCGGGCGTGGCGACCGCGCTCACCGAGCAGCTCATCAAGCTCATCCGCAGCCGCCGGCGCACCAAGCTCAACGCGGCGGACGTGCTCGTCATCGACGAGGTCTCGATGATGCATGCGTGGCTGTTCGACATGGTCGACCAGATCTGCCGCATCGTGCGCCACGACAGCCGTCCGTTCGGCGGGCTGCAGGTGGTGCTTTCGGGTGATTTCTTCCAACTGCCTCCGGTCAGTGTCTCCTCCCGCAACCACGACGTGATCACACCGAGTCCGGAATACCTGGCCTCGCGTGAGCGGTATGCGCGCGCCGGCCGCAATCCGGAGGGGTTCATCACCGAATCGTTCGCGTGGAGCGAGCTTGATCCGGTGATCTGTTATCTCGACGAACAGCACCGTCAGGACGACGGCCAACTGCTGCGCGTGCTCACTGACATCCGTCAGGGCTGTGTGAGCCAGCGGGACCGCGATATGCTCGTCACGCGCCTCGGTGTGCTGCCCGAGCCGGGACGGCAGGCGGTGAGCCTGTTCCCGGTGAACAGGCAGGCGGACCAACTCAACGACCAACGCCTGCGGCAGATCGACGCCGAAGAGCACACGTTCGCGGCGCAGACGGCGGGGCCGGCGAACCTCGTGGAACGGCTCGAACGCAACATGCTCGCGCCGAAACTGCTCGTGCTCAAAGCCGGGGCGGAGGTGATGGCCGTGCGCAACGACCAGGATCACCAGTACGTCAACGGCTCGCTCGGCACTGTGCGCGGATTCGCGAACGAGAACAAGGGCGGCTGGCCGATCGTCGAGTTCGAGAACGGCAACACGGTGACGATGAAACCAAGCGATTGGCAGATGATGGACGGCGAGACCGTGCTCGCCGCGGTTTCGCAAGTGCCGCTGCGGTGTGCATGGGCGATCACGATCCACAAGTCGCAGGGCATGACGCTCGACTCCGCGGTGATGGACCTCAAGCGCACATTCGCGCCCGGTATGGGGTACGTGGCGCTGTCGCGCGTGGAGCGGCTCAACGGGCTGTACCTGACCGGGGTGAACGAGCGCATGTTCCTCGTGAGCGACGACGCAATCCGGCTTGATGGCGACCTGCGCGCCAAGTCGGCGGAAGCGGTGCGGCAATTGGCGCACGATGGCGCCGAGTCGTTCGTGCAGCGGCAGCGCGCGCATGAGGAAGACGAGTTCATGCAGGACGAGCTGTTCTAACTGGACTTCGGGCGGCGTGCGCGCGGCGCGGAATACGCTCTGCGAAGTGCCGGCACGTGTGTGAGACGGCCGTAACTACAATGGGTTGCTGTGAACCAGTACGCGGGTATGATGCCCGCGCCCGCAGCAATCAAGAAGAGGAGACGCCATGAAGCACAGGAACGCATACATCATTTCGGGGATCGGCGCGATCGTGCTGTTCGTGGCGTTCATCATGTACAACTCGGCGCCGGTGCCGGTGTGGAACTGGGTCAAGCTGTCGGATCTGCTCACCATTGTGGGCGGGCTTATGTTCATCGTGCCGTTCTACCAGCTTTCGGTGCGCGCTAAGACGCGCGAACACGCGCCGAATCCGTGGGTGTGGCAGCTGCTGCCGGTCGTGGGCATGGTCGTCATGGTGATCGGCCTGCTCATCCCCAACGACTTCGTCTCGTTCGGCGCCGTGGCATTGTGCGATGTGCTGTATTTCATCGGCTGCGTGTGCATGCTCATGATCTTCATCTACCCGCTGCACACGGTGAACGACGAGATGCTCGAGGAGGATGTGGAAAGCCGCACCGGCGACGGTAGGTGAACCGCCCGCAGATGTCTGGGAATACGCATAATTTGACAGTATGACTACTGCACTTCGAATGTCCACGTTGTTCCTGCGTACGCTGCGCGAAGACCCCGCAGACGCAGACGTCGATTCCGCAAAACTGCTCCAGCGCGCCGGCTATATCCGCAAGGCCGCGCCCGGCATCTGGACGTGGCTGCCGCTCGGCCTGTCCGTGCTCAACAAGATCGAGGAGATCATCCGCGAGGAGATCAACGGCATCGGCGCGCAGGAGGTGCATTTCCCCGCGCTGCTGCCGCGCGAGCCGTATGAGGCGACCCACCGTTGGGAGGAGTACGGCGACAACATCTTCCGTTTGAAGGACCGCCACGAGTCCGACTATCTGCTCGCCCCCACGCACGAGGAGATGTTCACGCTGCTCGTGAAGGACATGTATTCGTCGTACAAGGACCTGCCCGTCACGCTGTACCAGATCCAGACGAAGTACCGCGACGAGTTCCGTCCGCGCGCGGGGCTCATCCGCGGCCGCGAGTTCATCATGAAGGATGCCTATTCGTTCACCGTGGACGAAGAGGGCATGCGCCAGGCGTACATGGACGAGCGCGGCGCGTATGAGCGCATCTTCCAGCGCCTCGACCTGAAGTATGTGCCAGTGTTCGCCATGAGCGGCCCGATGGGCGGCTCGGCGTCCGAGGAGTTCCTCGCGCCAATGCCGATCGGTGAAGACACGTTCGCGCTCGCGCCCTCTGGCAAGGCATGGAATGTGGAGGCGCTGCACACGCCCGAAGTGGAGGAGATCGATGCGTCCGCGACGCCCGCCGCGACGAAGCGCGCCACGCCGAACGCGCGCACGATCGACGAGATGGTGGCGTTCGCGAACGCCGAATACCCGCGCGAGGACGGCCGTGACTGGGCCGCCGCGGACATCCTGAAGAACGTCGTCGTGGCGGTGAAGCACGCCGAGGACGACGAGCATGACGAGCCGTGGCGTGAACTGGTCGTTGTGGGCATTCCGGGCGACCGCACGATCGACATGAAGCGGCTCGAGGCGCAGTTCGCCCCGGCCGAACTCGAGGAGGCGACCGAAGAGGACCTCAAGGCGCACCCCGAACTCGTGCAGGGCTACATCGGACCGATGGCGTTCGGCCCGCAGAACGACGGCGACAATGCGCTGCGCTACTTCATCGACGCGCACGTGGCCCGCGGTTCGGCGTGGTTCACCGGCGCCGACGAAGTGGATGTGGATTACTACGACCTGGTGTACGGCCGTGATTTCGAGGCCGACGGCGTGGTGGAGGCCGTCGAGGTGCGCGATGGCGACATGAGCCCGGACGGCTCGGGCCCGCTCAGCTTCGAACGCGGCGTGGAGATCGGCCAGGTGTTCCAGCTCGGCCTCAAGTACTCCGAGGCACTCGGCCTCAAGGTGCTCGACCAGAACGGCAAGACGGTGCCGGTATGGATGGGCTGCTACGGCATCGGCGTGAGCCGTGTGCTCGCATGCATCGCCGAGACGCACCACGACGACCGTGGCCTGGCATGGCCGGCGAATATCGCACCCGCCCAGGTGCACATCGTGGCCACCGGCAAGGACGCACAGGCGTTCGAGGCCGCCGAAACACTCGTGGCCGAACTCGAGGGCCGCGGCATCGAGGTCATCTTCGACGACCGCAAGAAGGTCTCGCCGGGCGTCAAGTTCAAAGACGCCGAACTCATCGGCGTGCCGATCATCGCCGTCGCGGGCCGCGACACCGTCAACAACGGCACAATCGAAGTGCGTGACCGCAACGGCGAGAACAACCAGGCGGTGCCAGCGGAATCCGCCGCGCAGGTGATCGCCGACCGCCTTGAGGCCATGCTCAAGTAACCGGGTCATAGCTAGGGCAGCCAGCCAACATATTGTGGGCGGGGTGTGGATGGAGCTGACTCCATCCACACCCCGCCTTTGTCATGGGGCGTCCGACCACAGGGGATCGTTTGATTTGCCTCGGGCCTGAGCGCTGGGCGACAGTGGATGCAGGCACCATGCACGGACGCATGGTTCTGCACGAAAGGATCCATCATGGCACTGCAACAGGCTCTCGTCACCATCACCGGCAATGTGGGCAACGACCCCACGCTCTATGGCAAAGACCCCGCCAAACCGGCGTGCGTTTTCAGAATGGGGTGCACGCGCCGGTATCTCGACAAAACCGGCACATGGCAACAGCTGCCCACCACATGGATTGCCGTCAAAGCGTTCCGTTCGCTCGCGCTCAACATCATGGGCTCCATCCGCAAAGGCAATCCGGTCATCGTCTGCGGTGTGCTCGGCACCGAGGAATGGGCGGGCGAGGACGGCGAGATGCATTCGCGGCTCGTCCTCGAAGCGAGCAATGTGGGGCACGACCTCAATTACGTCACCACAATCTGCCGCAGGATGGCGAAGGAGTCCACAGGTGAGGGCAACGACGAACGCGTGCAGGCGCCCGCGGCGCAGACCACGCCGCCGACGCCCGCAGATACAGAAGCGGCCGCACCGGTCGAATTGGTCGGTGCGGCCGCCATGCCACCAAGCCAAGGTGACGGTGCCCCGGAAACCGCACCACCCGCACAATCCACGGCAGGCGGCGGGACGGACCATCCCCATGAGGAATTCACCGATGAGAAGCCGTCGTTCTAAGGCACGCAAACCGGATTACCAGATGTGCACGCGTTCCTCGGGCTTGAGCCACATGCGGTCTTCGGGCGTCACGCCGAAGGCCTTGTAGAACAGGTCCACATTGCGCGCGATGCCGTTGGTGCGGTTCTCGGCGGGGGAATGCGGGTCGATCTGCAGGTACTGTTCGGCCAGTTCGTCGCGGTTCTTGGTGCGCCAGATGGCCGCATAGCCCAGGAAGAAACGCTGCAGTCCGGTGAACCCGTCGAGCACCGGCGCCTCGTCAAGCGCGGCCTCGATACCGGCGGGCGATCCGTCAATCGGGCGTCCGGCTGCTTCGTCGAGGGCGAAGGCGTAGGCTTTGAGCGCGATGTTGACGCCGCTCAGATCGCCGATGTTCTCACCGATCGTCAGCGCGCCGTTCACATGCGGGGCCTGATCGGGATTGTCCGCATACTTCTCCTGCAGCTGCACCGGCACGAACTGGTCGTACTGCGCGATGAGCGCCTTGGTCAGTTCCTGGAACCGCTGCTTGTCTTCGGCGGTCCACCAGTCCTCGAGCTTGCCTTCGCCGTTGAACTGTGCGCCCTGATCGTCGAAACCATGGCCGATCTCGTGGCCGATCACCGAGCCGATGCCGCCGTAGTTGACGGCGTCCTCAGCCTCAGGGTTGAAGAACGGCGGCTGCAGGATCGCTGCGGGGAACACGATGATGTTGAGCGTCGGCTCGTAATACGCGTTCACTGTTTGCGGGTTCATGAGCCACTCGTCCTTGTCCACCGGCTTGCCGCACTTGGCCATCTGGTAGCCGAATTCGTACACGGCGGCGGCGCGCATGTTCTCGACGAGACCGGAGTCGGCATGCACGTCGAGCGCCGTGTAGTCGCGCCAGTGGTTCGTGTAGCCGATCTTCGCCTCGAAGTGGTCGAGCTTATCGAGCGCCTTGCGCTTCGTCTCGTCGCCGAGCCAGTCGCTGTTGAGGATTGAGACGTGGTAGGCCTCGATCAGATTGTGCACGAGCTCTTCCATGCGCGTCTTCGACGATTCGGGGAAGTGCTTGCGCACGTAGATGCGGCCCACGTCCTCACCGCAGATGCCGTTGACGAGCGAGACGCCGCGCTTCCAACGCACGCGCTGCTCCTTGGTGCCCGAAAGCGTCTTGCCGTAGAACTCGAAATTCGCGGAATCGAAGTCGCGGCTCAGCATGCTCGCGCGGCCCACGATCGTGTGCACGCGTGCCCACAGCTTGAGGTCGTCGAGCTGGGCGTCGCGCCAGAACTCGTTGAGGCCGGTGAAGAACGACGGCTCCATCACATTCACATGCGCGAGCGCGCCGAGCACGTCCACGGCGTAGGTGCGGGAGGTGGCGGACCCGTCATAGGCGCGCTGCACGGCCTGCGCCCACGCCTCGATGTCGAAGTCGGCGAGCATCGTCTTGAGTTCGGCGAAGTCGGTGGGATTGTTCGTCTTCTGCGAGTCGCGCGTCGCCACGTTGTCCCAGTGGTGCGCGGCGATGGCCGTCTCCACGTCGAGCAGGCGCTGGGCCTGCTCCTGCGCTTCGTCGTCGTGCGCACAGCCCGCGTTCCTGAGCTGGGCCGCCACCATGCGCACATAGGCGTCGCGGATCGGCGCGTAGTGGTCCTCGCGGTAGTACGCCTCGTCGGGCAGGCCGAGCCCGCCCTGGCTCATGTGCATGATGTTCACGTCGGGGTTGTTGAAGTCGCCGAAGATGTCGAACCCGAACAGGTCCGGGCCGCCGTAGGGGCTCATCGCGCCGAGCGCCTCGGTCAGCGCGGCCTTCGAATCGGCGTTGTCGATCGCGTCCAGGTCTGCGCGGATCGGTTCTACGCCTGCGGCCTCCACGGCGTCGGTGTCGAGGAACGAGGCATACAGTGTCTTCGATTTGGCGGCCTCGTCGCCGCTGGACTCGAGGATGTCACGGATTTGCTGCTCGGCATTTTCGGCGAGTCGGTCGAACGAGCCGAAGCGCGAACGGTCGTCGGGCAGGATGTACGTGTCGATCCACGGGCCGTTCACGTAGCGGAACAGGTCGTCCGCGGGCTTGATCACCGAGGAGAAAGAGGAGGGGTCGATGCCTGAAGAGAGTGGGGCATGTGCGGTGTTCGCAGTGGTTGTGCTAGTCATGGCTCCACACTATAGAGCTTTCGTGACATAGCGGCAGGTGCGCGGGTATGCGTCAGGCCTTGCGTGAGGCCATGAATCGGTGGATTTGTCAAAAGGATACGCTGACCGTAAAAAATGCGTAAAGTGCACTTCGGCGCCCAAAAATGGGCGAGACTTGAAGAAGGTTCGGTTGCCTGCAGTGCAGGCAGGCATCCATGCAAGCCTCAGCAAAGGCGTGCGCTCCGGCTCCGGCCGGCGGTGCGCGTGAGAATAGCAAAGGAAGGAAGGGAACATCATGTCCACTCCATACCAGGATCCAAACAGCAATTTCTGGGACAGCCCGTTCAAACTCGTGCAGGAGGCTCTGCCGACGGGCGCGAAGAACGCCGTGCGCACCGCCTACGCGATCATCGGCATCGCCGCCCTCGCATTGGGCATCTGCCTGCTCGTGTGGCCGGGAGCCACGCTCAAGGTGGCGTGCATCGTGCTCGGCATATACTTCCTCGTCTCCGGCATCGTGCGCATCGTGAGCTCGATCGTTGAGGTCGGCCTGCCGGGTGGCTGGCGTGTGCTTGGCATCCTCGTCGGCATCATCCTTGTGGTGGGCGGCGTCGTTGTGCTCAAGAACGTCACCATTTCCACGGCCATGCTCGCGGTCATGTTCACCCTCATCGTGGGCATCGGCTGGATCATGGAAGGTGTGATGTCGCTCGTGGAATCCTGGCAGGTCCAGGGCTCCGGCTGGGCAATCGCCTATGGCATCATCTCGATCCTCGCCGGCTTCGTGCTGCTGTGCATGCCGATCGCATCCACGGTATGGCTCATCATCTTCGGTGGCTGCGCCATGATCGTCATGGGCATCTTCGCGATCATCCGCGCGTTCACGTTCGGTCGTGTGTCGAAGAACGCCGCCAACTGATTGACGCGCAGACGCGTTCCGTATTGCAAAGGCCCGCTGGCTCAACCGCCGGCAGGCCTTTTGCAATACGCGCGTCACGCGCTCGGTTGTAAGGCGCGGGGGATAGGCTGAAAGCGGTTGTGCACATAGGCATACACAAGTCATAAGTACAAAGGTGGCACATTTCATGATTGAACTGAAGACCAACACCGAGATCGAGGAGATGAAGCCAGCGGGCCGGTTCGTGGGCGGGATCCTGCACGACCTGCAGGAGTTCACCAAGGTGGGCACCAACCTGCTGGAGATCGACGAATTCGTGCACCAGCGCATCGTGGACCGCCCGGGCGCCGAATCCTGCTATGTGGATTACGCGCCGGACTTCGGCACCGGCCCCTTCGCGCACTACATCTGCACGTCGGTGAACGACGCCGTGCTGCATGGCGTGCCGTACGACTACAACCTCAAAGACGGCGATCTGGTGAGCCTCGACCTCGCGATCAATGTGGACGGCTGGGTCGCCGACTCCGCAGTGAGCTTCGTCGTCGGCAAGGATAAGGACCCCGAGGACCTGCGCCTGATCAAGAGCACCCAGGAGGCGCTCGCTGCCGGCATCGCCGCAGCACAACCCGGCAACCGCCTCGGTGACATCTCGCATGCCATCGGCGACGTGGCGCGCGCCTATGGGTACCCGATCAACCTTGAATTCGGTGGCCACGGCGTGGGCCGCATCATGCACGGCGACCCGCACGTGCCGAACGACGGCCGCGCGCACCACGGCTACAAGCTGCGCCCGGGCCTCGTGATTGCCATCGAACCATGGTTCCTCAAGACGACCGACGAGATCTACCAGGACCCGAAGGACGGTTGGACGCTGCGCAGCGAGGACGGCTCCCGTGGCGCCCACAGCGAGCATACGATCGCGATCACCGAAAGCGGTCCGATTGTGCTCACGCAACGCGAAGGCGATCCGATCTCGGCTGAGTTCCGGGGCTGATCCCATCCAAACCATGCGGCCGGTCCGCACATCCGTGCGGACCGGCCGCATGGTCGTGGCGCCCATGTTCCCGCGATGAGAGAGGGCTGGTGCTGCACGCGCTTTTGAGACGCGGGGGCGCCTCGAAACGCGAATACCCTATAGTGGTCGGCAATGTCCGGAGCCGGACGGCGTGCGGACCATACCCGGTCCCGCCGAGGGACCGGTCTGAAGGAATCACCAACATACAGGAGGCGGCATGGGCGTAGCGCAGTTGCATGTGGAATCCAATCAGTTCGAATTGCCGGTCGTGCAGGCGAGCGCGGGGCCTGACGGCATCGTCATGTCGTCGCTGCGCAACGACAATTGGGTGTCGCTCGATCCAGGATTCCTGACGACCGCGCAGTGCGAGTCGAAGATCACCTACATCGACGGCGAGCATTCGATCCTGCGGTACCGCGGCTATCCGATCGAACAGCTGTGCGAACGTTCTGACTTCCTTGAGGTCTCGTGGCTGCTGCGCAACGGCGAACTGCCCACGGCCGCGCAGTACGAGAGGTTCGTCGACGACATCAACCACCATACGATGGTCGGTGAGGATTTCCGCACCTTCATGGGGTCGTTCCCGCGCGAAGCACAGCCGATGAGCGTCATGGCGTCCGCCATCAACGCGCTTGCCGCCTTCAACCCCGACACGACCGACATCACCGACCCGGACCAGCTTGACGCGGCGGCCACGATCATCATGGCGAAGGCGCGCACGGTCGTCAGCTACATCCTGCGTCGCCGGCGCGACGAGCCGATGCTTTACCCGGATTACGCGCGCGGCTATGTCGATGATTTCATCCGCATGTGCTTCGCCGTGCCGTACGAGCAGTTCGAATCCGACCCGCTGTACGTGCACGCGCTCGGCCGTTTGCTCATCATCCACGCCGACCATGAGCAGAACTGTTCGACCTCCGTCGTGCGCATCGCCGGCTCCGCGCACGCGAACCTGTATTCTGCCGTGGCCGCCGGTATCAACGCGCTGTCCGGGCCGCTGCACGGCGGTGCGAACGAAGCGGCCCTGCGCCAGCTCATGGCGATCCGTGATTCCGGCATGAATGTGCGCGAATTCGTCGACCGCGCGAAGCTCAACGGCGACCGCATCTCCGGGCTGGGGCACCGTGTCTACAAGTCCTATGATCCGCGCGCGGCAATCGCGAAGCATTATCTGGGCAAGATCATGGAGCAGACGGACACGCTCAAACTGCTGCCGGGGGACGAGGAGCTGTTCGATGTGGCGCTGGAGCTTGAGGACATCGCGCTGCACGACGACTATTTCATCTCGCGTCACCTGTATCCGAACGTCGACTTCTACACCGGCCTGATCTACCGCGCGATTGGTTTCGGCCCTTCGATGTTCACGCCACTGTTCGCCTTGGGGCGCATCCCCGGCTGGATCGCCCAGTACCGCGAGATGCTCGCCGACCCGATGACCAAGATTGGCCGCCCGCGCCAGGTGTACACCGGCGAGGTGCTGCGCGACTACGTGCCGATGGACGAGCGCGAGGACTGACGCCTACTTGTGATACGGCTCGTGCGCGTTGATCTTGAATCCGCGGTAGACCTGCTCGAGCAGGATCACGCGCATGAGCTGGTGGGGGAACGTCATCTTCGAAAAGCTCAGCAGCATGTCGGCGCGCGAGAGCACGCGCGGGTCGAGGCCAAGTGAGCCGCCGATCACGAATTGCACATGGCTCACGCCGTGCAGGCCCCACTGTGCGATGTGCGCCGCGAGCTGCTCGCTCGTCAGTTGCCTGCCTTCGATAGCCAACGCGACCACGGTGGCGTTGTTGCGCAGGTGCTTGAGGATGCGGTCGCCTTCTTTCGCCTTGATCTGTTCGTTCACCGCGTCCGAGGCGTGTTCCGGCGTCTTTTCGTCGGATACCTCGATGACATTGATTTTGGCGAAGCGGGTCAGCCGCTTGCTGTATTCGGCGATGGCGTCTTTGAGATACCGTTCCTTGATTTTGCCCACGCAGACGATGTCGATGTTCATAGGGGCCCCTCCCGCGGGAAAGGCACGCTGCTAAGCGAGATAGGTTTTACGAAATGGCGGAATTCCAACCTTCTCTCAAACCTATCTCGCTTAGCAGCGTGCCCTATCCTCAGTTCTTGTGCAACGCGTCGTTGAGTTCGATGCCGCTCTTGCGCGGGCGAGCCTGGATCGCGCCCGTGAGCGAGTTGCGGATGAACAGGATGTTGTTCTTGCCGCTCAGGTCGGCACCCTTGACCACGTCGAGGTCCACGCCGGCCGCGGCCTTCTCCCTGTCGAACACCTCGATCTTGGTGCCCGCGGTCACATAGAGGCCGGCTTCTACCACGCAGTTGTCGCCAAGGGAGATGCCGATGCCCGCGTTGGCGCCCAGCAGCGAATGTTCGCCGATCGAGTTGCGCAGCTTGCCGCCGCCCGAAAGGGTGCCCATGATTGAGGCGCCGCCACCGACGTCGGAGCCGTCACCGACGACCACGCCTTGCGAGACGCGGCCTTCGATCATGCAGGTGCCGAGCGTGCCAGCGTTGAAGTTCACAAAGCCGGCATGCATCACAGTGGTGCCTTCGCTCAGGTAGGCGCCCAAGCGCACGCGGTCGCCGTCGCCGATACGCACGCCGCTTGGTACCACGTAGTCGAGCATGCGCGGGAACTTGTCAATCGACAGCACGTTCACGTCGGCACGCATGCCCGGCATGCCGGATTCCGCGCCAGCCGCCATCACGTCGAGGCGGCGCTGCGTGAAGTCCTCCACGGCGAACGGGCCGTAGTTGGTCCACACCACGTTGTTGAGCTTGGCGAAGATGCCGTCGAGGTTGAGGGTGTTGGGCTTGGCCAGGCGCATGCTCATCAGGTGCAGGCGCAGGTAGGCGTCGGCGGTGCTTTCAATCGGCTCGTCCAAGCTGGATTCGGTGAACACCGGCAGGCGGCGCACACCACGCAGGTCGGGGCCTTCGTGCACAAGCGCGCCGAACCCGTGGTTCGGGCGGTCGGTTTCGGCGGGTGCCTCACCCAATTGCGCCTTCGGATACCATACATCCAGCGTGTTGCCGGCGGCGTCGATGCTCGCCAGACCCCAGCCCCACGCCTTGCGCTGTTCGGCCATAGTGTCTCCTTCATGCTCATATACGGTGCCGCGGCCACTCCGCGCACTTCCAAGGCAACGATACAACGCGGCCCGCGCAAGCGCGCCTCGCGGCCTTACCGCCGCGAGCATAGCCGGAGCGGCTCGGGTAGCGGATGCAGTATACTCTGTGTGCTGTGAGCGCCAAAAAGAACTTTCAAGACCAGCACCGTGAGGGGCGCAGCCATGATGCCACGCGCATCGTGGCCATTGTGGTTGCCGTCGCGCTGATGCTGAGCTTTGCCGCGCCGTTCGTATTCGCTGGTCTTTGACCACGCGGGCCGCTGTGACGCCCTGCGCCGGCCGCCCATCCACATCGGCACTTCCCGCAGGGGCGTGTCTCAGGCCGCAACGGCCATACACAGGAACAGCTGAACACCACGAACGAATCATTACAGAAGCGAGAACATCATGGCAGAATTCGATTACACCCAGGCGATCGCGGACGCGCGCGCGAAATATGAATCCATCGCGCTCGCGCTCGACATCGACCGCATGAAGCAGCAGGAACAGGACCTCGAGGTCGAGGCGAGCGCCCCCGGATTGTGGGACGACCCGGAGAACGCGCAGAAGATCACATCCAAGCTCTCCGCCGTGCAGTCGCAGCTCAAGCGGCTTGCGAGCGCGCAGCAGCGCATCGAGGATGTGGAGACGCTTGTGGAGCTCGGTCAGGAGGAGAACGACGCCGACACGCTGAGCGAGGCGCAGCACGAGGTCGAGGGCATTCAGAAGGACCTCGACGACATGGAGATCCAGACATTGATGGACGGCGAATACGATGAGCGTTCCGCCGTGGTGACGATCCGTTCCGGCGCCGGCGGCGTGGACGCGGCTGATTTCGCGCAGATGCTGCTGCGCATGTATCTGCGTTGGGCCGAGCGCAACGGCTACAAGGCCAAGGTGATGGACACGTCGTACGCCGAGGAGGCGGGCATCAAATCCGCCACGTTCCAAGTGGACGCGCCGTACGCGTATGGCCGTCTTTCGGTGGAGGGCGGCACGCACCGACTGGTGCGCATCTCGCCGTTCGACAACCAGGGGCGCCGCCAGACGAGCTTCGCCGCGGTGGAAGTGGTGCCGCTTGTGGAGGCGACCGACCATATCGACGTGCCGGAAAGCGAGATCCGCGTCGACACGTACTGCGCGTCCGGTCCCGGTGGCCAGGGTGTGAACACCACGTATTCCGCGGTGCGCATCACGCACATCCCCACGGGCATCGTCGTGACGATGCAGGATGAACGTTCGCAGATCCAGAACCGCGCCGCCGCGATGGCCGTGCTGCAGTCGCGCCTGCTTGTGCTGCGCCACGAGGAGGAGGCGAAGAAGAAGAAGGAGCTCGCCGGCGACATCAAGGCCAGCTGGGGCGACCAGATGCGCTCCTACGTGCTGCACCCGTACCAGATGGTCAAGGACCTGCGCACCGGCTATGAGACTTCGCAGACCCAGGCCGTGTTCGATGGCGACATTGACGAGTTCATCCAAGAGGGTATCCGTTGGCGCCACGAACAGCGCCGCGAGGCCTCCGAGGAAGCCGACGAGTAACATTGGCGTAGGAGCCTCGGACCACCCGCGAATGGAGATGTCATGGCGTTGATTTCGTTAGAGCACGTAGACAAGATCTATCCCAATTCCACACGGCCTGCGCTCAAAGACATAGACCTGCACATTGACCGCGGCGATTTCGTGTTCCTTGTGGGCGCGTCCGGCTCAGGCAAGACCTCGCTGCTGCGCTTGCTGCTGCGCGAGGAGGAGGCGACAGCGGGCGAGATTCGTGTGGCCGGCTACGATCTGCGGCGTCTGCCGAACAGGCAGGTGCCGCAATACCGGCGTTCGATCGGCATGATTTTCCAGGATTACAAGCTGCTTCCCACCAAGACGGTGTGGGAGAACGTGGCGTTCGCCCTCGAGGTGATCGGCACGCCGCGTTCCGCTATCAAATCGCTTGTGCCGAAGGTCCTCAAAACCGTGGGCCTCACCGGCAAGGAGCACAACAGGCCCCAAGAGCTTTCCGGCGGTGAACAGCAGCGCGTCACCATCGCGCGCGCTTATGTGAACCATCCGCAGATTCTGCTGGCCGACGAACCGACCGGCAACCTGGATCCGACAACCTCATTGGGCATCATGGAAGTGCTGGACGCGATCAACCGCACCGGTACCACCATTGTGATGGCCACGCACAATGAGGAGATCGTCAACTCGATGCGCAAACGCGTGGTGGAGCTGCACAATGGCGATATTGTGCGCGATCAGGCGCAGGGTGTGTATGACTCCGCCGAATACTTCCCCGATTCGCAGGTCGAGGCCAAAGCGCAGCAGGCGCGTGCCGAAGCGCACATCGCCCCGGCAGAATCCATCGCCGTGCTCAGTGCGGCCAGGGACCGCAAGGAACGGCTCGCCAACGCGCAGTCGGTTGTGGACACCGTGAACCAGCTGCTCGCGAGCGATGTGAGCGACGCCGGAATCGAGAGGCTCGCCAAGAATGTGCACACAGGCAAGACCGGACGTTACGGCGAGGCCTTCACGCCGGTCGAGGAGACCCTCACGTGGGGCAGTGGACTGACGCTTGAGGAACTGGCCCAGCAGGAAGCCAAGCAGCAGGAAGCGCAAGCCGAGACTCCGGAAGACGCTAAATCGTCCGAGGGTACAGCGTCTTCCGAGACCGCTCCAGCCGCACCTCCGGCGCCACCGATACCTCCACGGCCAAAGCATAAGGGCGCGCACGCGGCCCCACCGGCCCCGCCTACGCCGCTGAAGACCAACCACACGCCTGACCCCCAGGAGACGCAGCAATGAGATTCCGGTTCATACTCACCGAGACATGGACGAGCCTGCGGCGCAATGTGCCGATGCTGCTTTCGGTCATGCTCGTCACGTTCATCTCGTTCCTGTTCATCGGCGCCTCCCTGCTCACGCAGGCGCAGATCACCAAAGCGAAGGGCGATTGGTACGACAAAGTGGAAGTGGTGGTGTGGCTGTGCCCGGACGGCACGAGCCAATCCGCCAACTGCGCCACGGGCAAGGCCGCGACCACGCAGCAGATCAACGACCTGCAGAAAGTGATCCAGGACGAACTCGGCGATGACGTCTCCGAAACGCGCTTCCTGAGCCGCGAGGACTTCTACAAGCAATCGTTCACCAAGCAGTACCCGAACGGTGAATACCAAGGACGCACGCTCACCGCGGCCGACATGCAGGATTCGCTGTGGCTGCGGCTCAAGAACCCCGAGAAATACAAGGTCGTCTCCGAAGTGCTGTCGGGGCGTGACGGCGTGGAAGAGGTCGTGGACCAACGCCAGATCTTCGAACCGGTGTTCGCCGTGCTCAACCGCGCCACCGCAGCCACGGCCATGCTGGCTGGCGTGATGGTCATTGTGGCGATTCTGCTCACCAGCACCACCATCCGCATGTCGGCGGCCTCACGCAGTGAGGAGACCGAGATCATGCGCCTGGTGGGTGCTTCGAATTGGACGATCCGTCTGCCGTTCGTGCTGGAAGGCGTGGTGGCCGCGCTCGCCGGCTCGATTCTCTCGTGCGTGTCGCTCGGCGTGCTCGTCAAGGTGTTCATCACTGATTGGCTCGCCAAATCGGTCACGTGGATTCCGTACATCAACCAGACCACGGTCTGGATGATCACGCCGGTGCTCATTGTGGGCGCGGTGCTGCTGTCGGTGATCGCCTCGTCGATTTCACTGCGCCGTTATCTCAAGGCGTAACACATGCGGCGCGCCACCCTGTACAGCAGCTGACGCGTCGCGTATTTTGAAGATTATGTAAAAGCCTCGGCACGGCTAGCGCAAACCCGGGTGTTGCGCGATGATGGGTGTTAGGGTGTTGACTATTGCAAACGAAAGGGTATGGATGCTTCACGGTACCAAGAAAGCCTCTGTGATCACCTCTGCTCTCCTGAGCATCACATGCGCGGCGTCGCTCGCCGTGGCGCCGCTCATGCCGGTGCAGGTCGCACACGCGGACACATACAGCGACCTCATCAATGCGCAGAACTCGCAGCAGGCAAGCGCCCAGCGCGAAAGCGAACTGCGTTCCCAGCTCGCCGGTGTGAGCAGTGATCTGGCGGATACGATTGTGCAGCTTGATGATCTGACGAACAACAAGATCCCGGCCGCGCAAGAGAAGGTGTCGCAGGCCAACGCCGCAGCCGCGGCCGCCAAGAGCGAGGCGGATGACGCCGCTGAGCGTCTCAAGGCCGCACAGAAAGACAAGTCCGACCTCGAGGCGAAGATCAAGCAGACCGGCGAGGATTACGACGACGCCCATGCCGCGGTGGCGCAGATGGCGCGTGAATCGATGCACGGTTCCGACACGTCCGATGTGATGAGCGTGATGACCGGGGCGACCGATACGAAGGAATTCATCCAGTCGATGCAGTCGCGTGACGCGCTGTCGCGCAACGAGGCGAATGCCGCATCCGACGCCGCCGATGACCTGAGCACCTCGATGAACCGTGGTGAGCGTCTCAAGGCGATCGAACAGAAGATCACCAAGCTCAAAGCCGACGCCGACTCCAAGGCCGCGGCCGCCCAGAGCGCCGCCGCATCCGCACAGCAGGAGCGCGACGCGCTCAACAAGCTGCGCGCCGATGGCGAAAGCCAGCGCAGCACATTGGAAAGCCGCAAGAGCGAGCTTTCCGACGCCGCGGCGCAGGAAGCGGCACAACAGGTGATTCTGCAATCCCAGCTTGACTCGCTCAACGAGCAGTGGACAGCCGAGCAGGAAGCCGCCGCCCAGCAGGTGCAGCAGGTGACCCCACAGGGCACCACGCGCCCGGCCGGGGCGGTCACGCCCGCCCAGCCTTCGCAGCCGGCGCAGCCTGCACAGCCATCCACACCTTCGCAGCCGGCGCAGCCGTCCCAGCCTGCACAGCCTTCGCGCCCCGTCACGCCTTCCGGCGGTTCGTCGGGTGGCCAGGGCACGTCGAACGGCGACTACGGCAACGCCTACGCCGCAGGCCAGTGCACATGGTGGGCGTATGAGCGCCGCAAGCAGATGGGCATCGGCACGCCGTCGTACTTGGGTAATGGTGGTGATTGGTGGCGCAATGCGCCGGCTTACGGCCTGCGCACGGACCACACGCCGCAGGTGGGCGCCGCGCTTTCGTTCCTGCCAGGTCAGGAAGGCGCGTCCTCGCCATGGGGCCATGTGGCCGTTGTGGAGAGCGTGGGCAGCAATTCCATCACGATTTCCGAATCGAACGTGGCCGGTCTCTATACCATCACGTACCGTACACTGTATAACCCCGGGAGGTTCTGGTACGTGCACTGAGGCTCGGTGCACGATTGTGTGAGGAGTAGACAGTGGCGAAGCAGAACAAACAGGACGACAGCATCCAACTGATTGCGCAGAACAAGCGCGCACGGCACGACTATGCCATCGAAGACACGTATGAGGCGGGGCTGGTATTGACCGGAACCGAAGTCAAATCGTTGCGTGAAGGCCGTGCCTCGCTCGCCGAGTCGTTCATCGCGATCGACAAGCGCGGCGAAATCTGGCTCGAAGGCGCCAACATCCCCGAATACCTCAACGGTACGTGGAACAACCATGCACCCAAACGCAAGCGCAAGCTGCTACTGCACGCCCACCAGATCGAGAAGCTGGCACGCCAGACGCAGGCGAAAGGGTACACCATCGTGCCACTGAGCCTGTATTTCAAGGACGGCCGTGTCAAAGCGCAGATCGCGCTCGCCCGAGGCAAGAAGGAATTCGACAAGCGCCAGGCGTTGCGTGAAGAGCAGGACAAGCGCGAGGCCCAGCGCGTCATGCGCTACAAGAACATGCACGCGCGCGGCTGAACCGTCTGCCTGCCTATGGCAACGACCCCGTCATAATCGGCGGGAACGTTGCCATGTTAGGGGTAGGGAAGCGCATGCGGCGGTGCCTATTTGGCGTTGAGCTGTTCCCATTGTGCGCGTGTCATCCTGTTCTCATGTCCGGTGCGCACATCATGCAGCAGCGGCACCGGCACTTCCGGTGTAATGCTCACCGGTTCGAATCCAAGTTTCTCCTGCACGCGCGCCGACTTGGTATTGCCCTCGTAGTAGGCACACCAGACTGTGGCGAGGCCCAGATCATCGAAGGCATGCCGCAGCAGTTCATGTGCCGCTTCGGGGATGTACCCATGGCCCCAGAACGGTTCACCGATCCAGAACCCCAATTCCGCCTGCGTGGTGTCGTCTTCGGGGAACAGCGTCGAGCTACCCGCAAATTTGAGCGCGATCGCACCAATGGCCGTGTCCGGATCACCGGCGAGCGCAATGGCATAATCCTCCGGCCCGTTGAACACATTGCGGATGATGTCGAGACTCTCTTCGACGCTGGTGTGCGGCGGCCATCCCGCCGGAAGGCCGATGTGCGGGTTCTTCGCGTACTTGTACAATGCCTCGGCATCCGACTCCCGCCAGGGCCGCAACACAAGTCGTTCGGTCTGCAGTGTGGTCATGATTACCCCCTCGCATGGTGTTTTATGGACGATTTTCCCAATCGTACCGACAGGTCATACCGCCACCATGCTTTCATCCCCGCGCATCATCCTCAAGGTTGAGGGCGGCCTCGCGCAGGGTGCAGATTCATTCTCCAGCCCGATGTGACGCACCTTTCCAAGCCCGTATCTTGTAATCATCAAGCAATACGGACAGCGCACCAAGCGCACGGATGAAAGGACAGAGCAATGGGCTTCCTCAACATGATCTTCGGATTCGACCACACGACCACCGGCATTCCGTCCACATCGATGAATTCGGCGGCGACCGTCTCCATCATGACCGAACTGGCCGAGCGCCAGTCGAGGTGAACTACATTCAAACACAACCAACGACATAACAATACAGTCGCCATGCCCACCGCAATGCTCAACGATGAGCCTGTGGGCATGGTCCGGTTGATTGGCGGCAGTGGCATGTTCAAGATGATGCGCGCATAGTGTGCGTGCTAACGGGTACACTCCTCATCCGTGCCCTGCGTCGCACGGATGAGGATGTGCAACTGATGCTCGCACAGCTTGAACGCTGGATGCAAGCCGATGCCACCTACACGGTGCGATACGCCGTGATCGAGTTGATGGTCGATTTCCTTGACGCCCGCTTCGATGCGGAGCATTTACGCCTCGTCGGCGATATCCATTCCAGCGAATATTACGTGAACATGGCGCGCGCGTGGTATTTCGCTACCGCCCTTGCAAAGCAGTGGGAAAGCATCTTTCCGATGCTGCGGGAGTGCATTCTGGACCCTTGGACGCACAACAAGACCATCCAGAAGGCTTGCGAATCGTACCGGGTGACCCCGGAGCACAAGGCGCTGCTGCGCTCGTTGCGTGTGTAATGGCGGAAAAGGGCTAATTCGGAGCGGCGCTGCCATGCATCTGCGCTGGGGAGGAGCATTTTCTTGGCACCATCCCGGTATATGCCTTGAAATCCCACCAATCTACAGGCGTGGTACTTGCCCCTGCCCAAGAAATTGCTCCTCCCCAGCGCAGATACAGTCGCGTATCTGGAAAATTCATTGATGAGAAGGCGCCATGAACCCATCATGATACCGGTGAACGCCAGTATGGCTGAACATAGAGGTCATTAATGTTCAGAATCAGGTGCCATTCTGAACATAAGCACCCTTTATGTTCAGAATGGGTTGTTATATTGCTCATAATGCGTATTCGGTCTGCTAGCATGAACTCATGCATAAAGACTTGTTCACGGCGGCATCCACGGGCGTATTGCTGCCATTGGAAGGCGAAGTGAATACCCGCTATGGTGTGATTCCATATCGGACCTTTGCCTTCAAGCCAGCGCGTTTGGGAGAGTATCCTGCGATGACCCCCAGCATGGTTGGGGCTATTGGGCGCGCCACGGCATCGTTGAGCCGTATCGATGCCATCGGTGCAAACATACCCAATCCGGATTTGTTGCAACGCCCGACCATCCGACGCGAAGCGCAAAGCACGAGCGCGCTAGAAGGTACATATGAACGCCTTGAAACGGTGCTTGCAGCCGAATATGAGGTGGGAGAAAGCAAGCATGGATACAACGAATCAATGAGGGAGGTGCTCAATTATCTGGATGCGACCGACCATGGGATCCGCTCTGTGCAAGATGGAAGGCCTGTCAGCGAATCATTGACCCGTGAGTTGCAGCAATTGCTCGTGAGTGGAACAAAATCAGACGGTCCACAAGCCGGCGATATCAGAACCACGCAGGTGTTCATTGGTGCGAACACGCGCCGTATTGAGGATGCCAGATTCGTGCCAATGCCTCCGGGCCAACAGTTGGATGCCGAACTCAATGCGCTCTTCGACTGGTGGGAATCCCGCACGGATCCTGGACTCATGGTGCTTGATGCAGCGATGTTCCACTACCAATTTGAGACTTTGCATCCATTCACGGATGGCAATGGGCGGATTGGCCGCCTGCTCATCCTCCTGCAACTGATGAGGCGTGGCATGCTCAAACAGCCGCTGGTGTCGATTTCCCCTTGGCTGGAGAGCCGGCGCGCAGAATATCAGGATCTGCTATTGGGCGTTTCTTCGCATGGTGCTTGGGAGGATTGGATCGTGTTCTTCTGCCAAGCCATAGAGGAATCCGCCGACGCCGCCTACAATCAAATCGTGGAACTCGAGCGTATCCGTGACCAGTACCGTGCGCGGCTATCCGCATACGGTGCGGCAACGCGACGCTTGGCGGAGGAGCTTATTGGTGTGCCATACGTGAGTGTTCCCATTGTCGTGCGGCGACTTCAGATGAGTCGCTCATCCGCATCGAACGCGATTCGCAATCTTGTCAAAGAGCAAGTGCTCATGCCGCTGAGTGGAGGTAGTTCGCGAACCGTCATGTATGTTGCGACGGAAGTGCTCAATGCAGTGCGTTAGAAACGTTAGGAATGCGGCGGAGAGGGACGAGGGATGAACTATGAACATATACGCCCGAGTGCGCTGCCGCTGCTATGACGATGGCATGCTGAAGCCGGGGCCGGTGCCGTTTCCCGATTTGTACCTTGATGAGGAGGATGCGGTCTGCAGCCAAAGCATTGATACTGCGGAGATGGACGACGCCGTCACCCTTGAGGAGTGGAAGCGTGACTGGGAGGCATTGAGCGCCGCATATGAACAGTGGAGGCAATATGAGGCATGCGCGCATGAAGATATGGCGTATTGTTCTGCATGGTTGGGCAACACTGGCGATGTGGCAGAGTACATCGAGTTGATCGATTCACTCAATCAGTGGCATCGATATGACGGTCTTCTCACGCATGTGCCTGTTGCTGATTTCACCCAATTGGCACCGGAAACATGCCAGAGCTTGATTGGTGAGTTGAAGTCCCTGATTGCTCAAATGGAAGCGGAACGCGCTGATCGCTGTCAACAAGGGCGTTACCTGTTCTGCGAACGCCTCCTCAAACTCATGCAGGATTCGGTGAAAGTGGGCAATCCCTTGCAATTGCTGTATTAACGATAGGTGTGCTGCGAGTATTGTCGTTCAACCTACCTACACAAGAACGGTCAGAACACCTTGTAGTACTGCAGCAGTTCGTAGAGGCCGAGCAGAATCAGGATCGCGCCACCAAACGCGCCGCCCTTGGCGCCGACCTTATGCCCGAGTTTGTGCCCAATGAACATCGCGGGAACGGTGATGGACAACGACACGAGCGCCGCCGCAAGCGAAGCCCACCAGATGTCGAGCTTATGGCCAAGGGCGAGCGAGACACCCACCGCGAGCGCATCCAGGCTCATCGTCAGCGAAAGAACCGACATGGATTTGACATCCATTTTTGCCAGCGGGTCCTGCTGCTTGGCGTCGTCACCGCTCTTGCTGAATGCCTCGCGCACCATGTTGGCGCCGATGAGCATGAGCAACCCGTCGGCGATCCATTCGGTGACGGCGCTCGATCCTTTCGAGAACAGGCTCGCGCCATAGAATCCGATGATGAGCATAACACCTTGGAACACGGCGAAATAGAGGCCTGTGATCCACGGGTCCACACGCCGCATGTGTTTGACCTGCACGCCTTTGATGGTGCCCACTGCGAGTTCGTCGAGCGAGACACTGACGCCGATGAGCAGGTATTTCACGAATTCCACGGTCGCCTCCAAGCTGGTATCGCTTACACACGACAGCCTAGTGACTTCACGGTGTTGGGTGGCAATGTGCGCTCGCCGCGTATCGGCAGGTTGTGAGCAGAGCGGTTCCATGCACCAAGATGCCCCGTGAAAACAGAGTCGTTTCCCGTTAGAGTGTGAGAGGCGGAGCCGTCCATTCCGCCGAAGGGAGATGAGGAGCCCTGATGACGCAGAGCATGGAGACCCAGACGATGCTGCCTGCACAACACGAGGATGTTGAAGACAAGCGTAAGGCCTGTCCGGTCAGGGCATGGGCGGAGCAGCACAAACCGCTGCTCATCGTGTGCTTCGGTGTGTTGGGAGTGTTTCTGCTGCTGATGCTCGGCAACCGCAAGACCGTGCTGAACATCGCGAACCAGCCGTCGCAGGCAGGTGGCAACACGGCGAAAGTGATGGTCATCGACAACCATGGATTCTCGATGTTCCAGTGGATCTTCATCGGCAATGGTTCCCGCAATCACCCGACGAACAGCGGCAATACCACTTGCTGAGGTTTACATCAGGTCGTCCCACTGCTCCATCGCGCGCTTCCAACGCCGAATCTTCGCACGGAAGGTCGTGAACGGAGCCACTGCATTGATGTGGATCCATTTCCATACCGGCCATGATGACTGGGTCGAGGACGCCCATTGACGTTGTCCCGCCTCGAAGAGCTCCTGCTGTGAGAACGAGGTGACCATCCAGCAGATATGGTCGACCTGTTCGTGGAAGGTGTCGATCATCTGTTGCGGGGCGGCATCCTGCCAGGTTGCGTAGAAGCTCTCATACAGTTCACCCAACCGGTTCCACGCATATCCCTCGGCGGGTGTGGCCGCCACGCGCCCCTGCTCTTCGGCGTGTTCCCATTCAAGCATCAGATTCATCCATCCCAGTTGGTAGGCGAGCATCTGGCGCGGGGGGCGGTCGTCCACGTCGGACTGCAGTGTATCCCAGTACTGATTGGGGATGTCCTCGAATTCGCTGATGAATTTGTTGCCTTGCCTGATGATTGCGTCTATGAGCTCTGTCCCTGATTCATACGATGGCATGATGCTCCTTCCCGTATGGTGTTGCATGGCTATGAGCTTGTGCATTGGCAGGCGGCAATGGGCATTCCCCTACCGTGGTCTGTTGAAGTGGCGATCGATCATCTCGGACCCTCCTGTTCAATGCCGTTTGCGGGCACGGGTCGGTGTGCCCCTGTGGTCATTGAAGTATATGTGCCTGATTGGCGAGGTCAAACTAATCTTGCGAGTTCCCTGATGTTGTCTGGACATAGAGGGGAATAATGGACTGAAATTCTGTATAACTGAATGGCTATGCGTGGGATCGGTGTGCATGCGTTGCGCGCCGGCGATCAGAAGCCGTGGAATGACTAGGGGAGGAATCACTCCAAGATCGCCGCGAGCTGTTGCGTGAGCACTTCCGACGGTGCAAGCACATACAGGTCGCTGGAGAGCTCGTCGATGATCGCCGGCGCAAGCGCATCCGTCAGCGCCCGACCATTCCCGTCGA
This sequence comes from Bifidobacterium pseudolongum subsp. pseudolongum DSM 20099, assembly GCF_000771225.1. Lineage (GTDB taxonomy): Bacteria > Actinomycetota > Actinomycetes > Actinomycetales > Bifidobacteriaceae > Bifidobacterium > Bifidobacterium pseudolongum. The sequence goes on along the minus strand of NZ_JDTZ01000002.1, from coordinate 231,688 downwards.
ATCGTTGGAACAGCGCGCGATAGAGCGGTGAGTCATGCCGTATGCGCGTGACTGCGTATGCGCCGTCTTCGAGTGCCCACGCCACCTCGGTGTGTTCGTCGTCGTCCAATTCGTCTTTGTGCGGGTACAGTTGGCGTTCCATGAGTTCATACAGTACGTCAAGCAGTTCGATGTGCTCGGTGCCCGCGCCTTCATCAAGCGTGCGCGCGATGATCTGCGGGTCGATTTGCTCGATTGATCGCATGTAGTCAGTGGGTAAATGCGGTCCCTGCGCGCGTGTGAACGATGCCATGCCCCACATCGTAGGGGAGGAGCCTGGCATCTGCGGCGCAGATCGTGTCGGCGAGGATGTGCGTTGTATCCTGGATCCAGCTATTGCCTGCGAATAAGGGGAACTATGACCGGTGGACCTGAAGAAACAAAACTGATCCGTGTCGTCGGTGCTGCGATTGTCAAGGATAGCAAAGTGCTGTGCGCGCAACGGGGGACAGGAAAGACGCTGGCAGGATATTGGGAGTTTCCCGGCGGCAAGATCGAAGCAGGAGAGACTCCACAGCAGGCCCTTCGGCGCGAAATCGAAGAGGAACTGCTCTGTGAAATCAATGTTGATGTGGAAGTGTGCACAAGCGATTACCTTTACAATTTCGGACGCGTGGAGCTCACCACATTCCTATGCCATCTCATTGAAGGTTCTCCCAAGCTGACGGAACATGCACGCATGGTTTGGGTAGAGCCTGCGGATATGCCGCAATTGAACTGGGCGCCAGTGGATCACGATGCTGTCGAACACATTTCGAAAATGACGATCTGACCGATCAACAAACCATACAATCAGAGTTCATATGCGGAGGGGATTATGAATAGTTGGGCGTCTGAGGTGATTGCCGAACCGCGCGACATGCAGAAGACCGTCGATGAGAGCATCATCGACGGTGTGATGAGCGGGTTGATAAGGCAAAATGACACTGCTGAGGAACGGTTTGTGCCCAAGCTGATTTCCAATCAGCCCGGAAGCATGATGGGGGATGCCATCCGTGAGGAATTGAAGGGCAGCGAATCTTTTGACATTTCGGTAGCATTCGTCAGTGAAAACGCATTGAAATCGATGTATCAGGCATTCGTTGATCATGCGAAGAAAAGCGGGAAACGTAACCGGATCATTACCTCCACCAAAAACTATTTCAACAGTCCCAAGGCATTCAAGGAACTGATGAAACTCCAACGCGACGCCAATGTGGAGGTTCTGATTTGGGAACACGGCGACAGTGGGGAATCAGGGGGGACGATTGCTCAAGATCAACCATTTCATCCCAAAGGGTATCTCTTCACCAGACGCATGGAAGGGGGAAGAGCTTATTACAATCTGTATGTCGGCAGTTCGAACCTCACGTCCTTTGCGTTGCAGAATCAGCGTGAATGGAATCTTCGTGTGTCTTCGACCAGTGAGGCGCAGCTGATTCAGCAGGTCAAAGAGGAATTGGCGGACCAAGTCAGGCAATCGGTCCCGTTGACTGATGAATGGTTAGCGCAGTACGAGGAGGAGTTCAAGAACTACGCACCTCCGCGCACGCAAATCCTCCAGCAGGCACGTGCGGCGAAAATCGAACCAAATGCAATGCAGCGCGACGCATTAGCAAGCATTCGACAGTTGCGTGACGAGGGACAGCGTCGTGCCATCGTCATCTCCGCAACTGGTACGGGCAAAACCTACCTTTCTGCATTCGACGTACGCGAGTTCCACCCCAAACGCATGCTGTATGTAGCCAACCGTGACACGATCCTCAAGGCCGCACGCGAATCATACCAGCGGGTGCTCGGCTGTGATGAGGCCGAACTCGGCTTGCTCACTGGCAGCAGTAAACAACACGATGCCAAGTATGTGTTCGCATCGGTAGACACACTTCGCCGTCATATGGAGGAATGGTACGAGCCCGACGACTTCGATTACGTGCTTATCGATGAGGCTCATCATTCTGGTGCGAACAACTATCGTTCGGTCATTGATTATTTCTCAGAAGCCCGCTTCATGCTTGGTATGACAGCAACTCCAGAACGAACGGATAGTTTCGACATCTTTGCATTGTTCGACCACAACATCGCGTATGAAATCCGCCTGCAAAAAGCGCTTGACGAGAATATGCTGTGTCCCTTCCATTACTATGGCGTGCACGAATTCCTAGGAGAGAATGGTTCGCGTGTCGATTCAAACAAAGGCATATCGAAGAGCGACAAACAACAGATTCAATACTCTCTTGAAGAATTGACTGAACCGAGTCGCGTGCGATACATCATCCGCAAGCTCGAGCAATATGGCTCTTATGGCCAACAAGTGACTGGGCTGGTGTTCTGCTCCAGGATTGACGAGGCAGAGCAGTTGTCCCATCTGTTCAATCAGGAAACCAATCAACAGGCTGAACGCCCGTATCGAACAGTTGCCATCAGCGGCAAAACCTCACCGAAAGATGTAGAGAACGCAGTGAACCGGCTTGAAGCGGGCGAACTCGACTACATCTTCACTGTCGATAAATTCAATGAAGGTATTGATATCCCTGCAATCAACCAGATTGTGATGTTGCGCAACACCGAATCCAGCATCGTGTTCACGCAGCAGTTGGGTCGAGGTCTGCGCAAGTTCCCGCACAAGACATGTGTTACGGTCATCGATTTCATAGGCAACTATGCGAATAACTATCTCATTCCTGTTGCCTTGTATGGAAATGCAGGCGACAGCGATATCGTCCGTAAGAATTTGCAACGCGAAGCTGTGGGGTTGTCCTCAATCAGTTTCGATGAGATCTCACGCAAGCAGGTATTGAAATCATTGGATACAGCGTCGTGGTCGGATAAGAAGATGCTTCGCGAACAGTATTCCGTGATGCGCAATGAGCTTGGTCGCATTCCGATGTTGACAGATGTATACCGGCATGATCCGTCGATGGTGATGACGATGGCGCAGAAAAACAGCAGCTACTTCGACTTTGCACGCGAGGCGGAGACTGTGTTGTCCGATGAGGAGCAGGGCAGTGGGTTCGCGCATACGTTGTTGCCTGTTGACGCACAGGGCGAACAATGGCTCAAAATGGCCACTGAGATTCTTTTGGTTGCCATCCGCCCGCAGGAATTGGTGGTTCTCGATGAATTGCTCACATCATGTAATAAGGGCGTCTATTCGCCGATATCAGTGTTACGTCTGAAGGAAGCGGTTGCAACCCGATTCCCAGCCTCGTACCATACGGACGCCCAGCTTGAATCGGCGCTCAGGGTATTGGATTGGTCATTCTTCGACACGGCTGCCAAGAGGTCCTATGGGGAATGTGCGGTTATCGAGCGTAGTGCTGGAGGGATCAGCCTCGCTCCTGAGTTTGCTGCGAGGCTCGTGAACAATGACACGTTCCGCCGCTTCTTCGTGGACAATGTACGCACGGGGTTGAAACGGTTTGCAGATCTTCTCGAGGAATCCGCTAAAACTGGGCATTCGCTGCAGGATGACCGAGGATTTGTCTATGAACACCGATACAAGATGTTCGAAGTGGAACGCCTGCTTGCATGGCCCAAGCAAATCAACGGCAGCAGCGTCGGCGGCTATCTGCTCCCCAAAGAGGGCGGCAGCATGCCCGTGTTCGTCAAATACGCGAACAGCCAGTACGCCGACCGCTTCCTCAATCCTCAGGAGATGCATTGGTTCAGCAAGGACAAACGCAGTTTCAAATCACGTGAGATCGAATGGATGTCACAAGGGCAGGGAGATGTGGATTGGGGTGCGACGCATTTCATCCCATTGTTCGTCATGCGCAAGGCTGACGCTGAAAAACTCAAGATGTATTACTACGTTGGCCGCGTCGGCTCATGTGCGAACATGCGTGAGACGGCACGCGACAACAGTGGCGAAACGGTCAGGCTCGTGGAGATGGATCTGCGTCTCACGAAGCCGTTGAGCGCGGAGCTGTACCAGCACCTCACGGGTCAAATCGATGCATGAATCAGGGGCCCGCTATAGGCTGTCGGCATGAGCACACCAGCACAGCGCGCACAATCCGCAGCCGAGCCCAAAGCGCCGAACATCGTGCACTTTGTACCCGCGGAACATCTGCATGAAGCGCAACTGCAGTTGTTGGAACGGGAGGGCTCCTACGATTCCGCGCGCTTCTTCGACCAGCGGGCGGATGAGCTCGACGCGCTGCTCGCCATGTTTCTGGACTGTGTGTTCGAACAATCCCAAGCAACCGCGCTGACGCTCGACCGTGCGCACATCAGCCGCACCATGTTCGCGGAATGCGGTGTCGCGCAGCTGCATGCGGTCGGCGCGGGGTTCGCGGACTGCCTGTTCACGGGCTGTCGGTTCGGCTCGTTCGCCGCCATGGAATCGTCAATGCATTCGGTGGAGATGCGCGACTGCCACATCGGCTACCTCAATCTGCGTGATGCCACATGGCGCGACGTGCGGTTCGTTGACTGTGTGATCGACGAATTCGACGCCGTCGGCGCGCAGTTGACGCGCGTGGCGTTTCCGGACACGCGCATCGAGTCGATCAATCTGCAGCATGCCACGGTCAGTGATGTGGATCTGCGCGGCGCGCGCCTGCACCGCATAGAGAATGTGGAGTATCTGCGCGGAACCACCATGTCGCTCGACCAGATCGCCGACCTCGCCGCCGCGTTCGCCGCGAGCCTCGGCATCCGCGTGGCGTGATGGCATAGCATACAACGGTACAGTGGGAGCGCGGAACAACTGATTGGCGGAAAGATGGAATCACTACAGATCGCACGGCGCATCGTCGCGGCATACGGCGGCACGTGTTTCCTGACGAACCTCAAACTCAACCTGCTCGTGTACTGGTGCCAGGTCGAGGCACTGCGGCAGTCAGGCGAGCCACTGTTCGCCGACGAGATCAGCGTGGGGCAGTGTGGGCCGGTCGCGCCGCTCGTATGGGCGGAATACGCCACGTTCGGCTCGCGCATGATCCGTCAACGCGATGAATGGCAGGAAGCCGACCTCGATGAGCGCGCGGAAGGCGTCATCGCGCGCGTGCTCGCGTCGCTCGGTGATCTGACCGCCGGCGACCTGCTCCGCATGTCGAGCGCGCGTGGCGGCGCATGGTGGAACGCGCGCGAACAGGGCGATACGCGCATCACCGCTGAGTGCATTGTGCACTCAGCGGACATGCACGCCGCCGCCCCCACGAGCACACTCGCGCGCAGTGTGGGCGAAGTGGCGCGGGAATACCCGAACGCGCTGCGGCTGTTGGAGCGTTCATGATGAGAGGGGAGCGGCCTATGCATACGGCAGAGCCAAACGCGGAGCCCATCGAACTCGACGGCGAGCAGATGCGCATGGACGCGCTCGCCGAATCGGTGTTCGAAGTCTACTTGGGCACCATCCGCGGCACGGGGCTCGACATCACGCCGACCGCGCCGGCGGCGGTGGATGAGGCGATTCTGGGACGTGTGCAGTCGGTGCTTGGCGCGACGTTTCTCACGTTCTTCGGCATTGCGCCCGCGCAACGGTATGCGGACGTGTTCGCGCAGATCGCGGACTACGCCACACGCTTCGCGAAAGACCACATCTTCCCGGACGGCAACAAGCGGACGGCGGTCAAGATGTCGCTCGCGATCCTCAAGATGCGCGGTTGGGATGTGCGTGCGTGTGATGCGAGCGAGCCGGAGCGCAACGAGCTGTACCAGTGGGTGCAGGACATCGTCACCGGGCGCGGGAGTGCGGAGGAGCTTGCGGCGTTCCTGCGCGAGCACGCGGTGTGGGTCGGGTAGTATGCGGGTGGCCGAGAGCGGTTACAGAACCTGCTCCATGCCGTATTTGTAGACGCTCATGCCAAGGTGCTCGTAGAACCTGATGGCGGCGGGGTTCGCGGCCCACGCATTGAGTGTCACGTTGTGGTAGCCGTGCGCGCGGGCGTGGTCGAGCACGTGGTTGTACAGCGTGGTGCCCACATGCTTGCCGCGGGCGGCTTCGTCCACGCAGATGTCGTCTATGTACAGCGTGCGGATCGGCTGCAGATTGTTGCTGCCGGTGTGGTCCTCATCCACGCAGAACGCGTAGCCGAGCAACGTGCCATCGGTATCGATCGCCACGAAGATCGGGCGCGAATCATCGGCGATGATCCGCGCGAGTTCGTCGGGCGTGTACTTCGTCTTGCCTTCGATGAACAGATCGGGGCGGCCGTGTGCGTGCACATCGTTGACCTGCCGCAGCATGTCCATGATGGCGTTGATGTCGGTGGCTTGCGCGTGGCGGATGGTGAGGCCTGTCATGCTTCAAGTATCGCGTGTGGAAAGACACGCGGTGTCGAGCGTGGGCTCAGCCGATGAGCCACTTGGCGTTCGCGACGCTGTACAGCGGGATGAAGGGGATGAGGATCGGGGTGTGCTTGGTGTAGTGCTGGTACGCCGGGTCGCTGCCATACTCCTTGTTCTGGCGCAGTTCAAGGCGGCGCGCGCCGCCGAACATGATCCAGCAGATGCACAGGTACCCGCCGATGGCGGCGATCCACTGCCATGCGCCGCTGAGGATGGTGACACCGGAGACGAAGACGCCGGTCCACGTGACGATTTCACCGAGATAATTGGGGCAACGCACTAGGCGGAACAGTCCCACGTCGCAGAAACGGTGCGGATGCTGCTGCTTGAAGCGGTTCTTGGTCAGGTCGGCTGCGGATTCAAGCAAGATGCCGGCGCCCATGATCGCGGCACCCACAATGGCCACGGCGTCGGTGCCCGCATGGTTCTGCAAGCGGAATGCGATTGGGGAGGCCTCGCATGCGTAGAGCAGCGCGCAACCCACCCAGGTGAGGAGCTTGAGGGGGAGCTTCACATGCTTCCCGTTGTCAATCGCCTGCTGCATGACCTGATGGTAGGAGGAACTGCGGTATTCGCGTGCGAGCAGGTAGCCACCAAGTCGCAGACCATAGACAATAAGGAGCGCCGCCATCACAATCGACACGGCGGTCAGACCGCCGGTGATACCGAAGTAGATGAGCAACGCCGCGCCGATGCCGGCGATCGAGAAGCCGTAGCCAATCGAGATGAACCAGATGTACCGGTGGAAACCGACGGCGCTGATTGCGAGCGCCACAAGAAAGATAATCAAAAATGCCATATTCCAAGCGTATCGGAGTATGCTGGGGTTCTTGTGGTTTGCGGCGAATAGCGCTGTGGGCACATTCCCGGGCGTGTTGGCCGAGTTGGAGTGTGTGGTTGAAACATATTTCGGCTGGGAAGGAGCATTTTTCGGCCAACACCCATGTATACAGGGGCGGAAACTGGCGCCATCAAGGGGCCAATACATGGCCCCTACTCAGAAAATGCTCCTCCCCAGCCGAGATGCGTTGCTGTGGGAGCTTAGCAGGCGACTGTAAGCCCCGAGGGACGCTCCTTCCACGCTTCGCGTCGCCTATCCGGCACGCATTCGAGGGGGAGCGGGGTGCTCAAAAGATAGTTCTTGCCGGTGCGCTCGCGGATGAGCCGTCCTACCAGTTCCGCCACGTGCCGTTTATCCGCGTCGGTGATGAACCCGAGACCGATGACTTGCACGTAGGCCCAGCCAGATGCCTCTATCGCGAAGCGCCGGAGCGAGTCCTGCGCCCATTGCTCACTGTGGTGCCTGCCATCGTATTCGACAGCCACCATGGCTTCAGGGAACGCAAGGTCCAAAAAGATGAGGCGCCCGTCCGGCAACCTCACAGGAAGATTGACCACCGGTCGGGGAAGGCCATAACATTCGAGCGTGAGCCTCAATATGGTTTCCATGACGGAATCGGTGTGCTCTTCCATCAATTCCAAGGCTTTGCGGCATTGTGTAATTCCTTTGGGCGGCCGTATGCCATTGCGGTGCGCGCGGCACTCCACACGTGCGATGAGGTCGGCGAAGCCGTCCAATGTCAGTGGCTCATGAAGGGTGTTCCTGCGCATCATCGCATCGCCTAAGATGACGAGGTCCTTAAGCCCAAGAAAACGCGAGAACATGAACCATGTGAATTCGGGTGTCGTGCAGGTGATACCCTCTGCGATTTCGATGGTCTCTATTGGTATGCTGCTGACGAATACTGCGGTGGGAGCGACCCGTTTAGTGCCGGGGCGTGCGAGGGCGTGCCTATCGCGTCCTTTGTTGTTGCGGTGATCCACAACCGTCTGGAGCACATCGGCATGAAGTCTGGGCATCGAAGTGACAGAAGCTTCTGGGTCCCAATCCACGCCGAGCAGTCGGAGCGCTGTGGTCAACGTGAATATGCATGCCGTGGCACGCCGGCAATAACGCTCAAATTGCAAGCAGGTCTCCAATTGGCATTCCTGCCGCTGCTCTGGCGTCTCGAAGTGTCCGGGCATGTCCTGTTCCTCGCTATAAATCCGAATGTTGTGACGACTCTAACGGATGCAACCTCGGCTGTCAGCCATCGTGGTGATGCCTGTGGAAACGGTGGATAGCGGGCGGAAAATACTGACAGAATGTGGAGGAAGCGGTGGATGCCGCCGGTCATCAGCTGGGTTCGGTTGCGGTGTGGCTTTCAAGACGAAATCAGTCCTCAGCCAGTGAGAACAAGTAAGAGAGGCGTTCGGTGAAACCATTTTGACTGGGGAGGAGCATTTTCCGGCCATCACCCATATATGTAGGGCGAAAACTGGCTCCAGCACGAGGCCGGTATCTGGGTTCTGTCCGGAAAATGCTCCTCTCCAGCCTGAAAACACGATGAATGCACAGGGATCGTACGAAACAGGCGGTGTTTCATGTTTTCGTGCCAGTAACCTGTTCGTAGCATCGGATTTTTACGCTGCACACATGCATCACGCATGGAGCGTGGTCACGAACAGCGAGGGAAACCATGAGCAAGCAGTCCTTTCGGTCCATCGCCGCGTGTCTTCTTGGCGCGGCGCTGTGTGTGAGCGCCGCCGCATGCGGCACATCCGACGAAGCATCGTCATCCGGTAGTGAAACCAGCGCCGCATCGCCGCAGGCATACGATGTGTCCAAAATCGAGACGGACGAGGAAATCGCCGCGCTGCTGCCGGATTCGGTGAAGCAGGACGGCGTGCTCACCGTGGGTATGGACACCTCGTACGCCCCGGCCGAATTCCTGGCCGAAGACGGCAAGACGCCGGTGGGCTACGATGTTGACCTGTCGAACGCGCTCGCCAAGGTGCTGGGCCTCAAGGCCGACCAGCAGGTCTCCAAGTTCGACCTGATCATCCCCTCGGTCGGCTCCAAGTACGACGTGGGCATCTCGTCGTTCACGATCACGCCCGAACGCATGGACGCCGTCGATTTTGTGAGCTTCTACAAGGCCGGCTCCACATGGGGCACCAAGAAGGGCAACCCCACGAATGTCAACACCGCGGACCTGTGCGGCGTGCGCGTGGCGGTGCAGACCGGCACCACGCAGGAAGAGGAAGTCACACAGATGAGCGAGGACTGCACCAAGAACGGCAAGGATGCGATCGATATCCTGTCGAACGCGTTGCAGACCGACGTGACGACCAATGTGACCACCGGTAAGGCTGACGTGTTCTATGCCGATTCGCCGGTGGCGGGCTATGCGATCACGCAGACCGACGGCCAGCTTGAGGCGCTCGGCGAGGATGTTGGTGTGACGAAGCAGGGCATTGTGGTCAAGAAAGGCGACAAACAGACCGCCGAAGCGCTGCAGAAGGCCATGCAGAAGCTCATGGACAGCGGCGTCTACGAAGAGATCCTCGAGCAATGGGGCGCGCAGTCTGGCGCGGTCGACAAGTCCGAGGTCAACCCCACCGACGTCTCCCAGTGACCGGCGCGCGCTTGGCCCGCGCACACGGTAGGATATAGCTGCATGTGTGTGGCGCTCTCGCCCCGGCGAACGCGCCACACACATTGAGCAGCGGTAGTGTTCGCGTTGAGCACATTTGTATTTTATGCAGTGTATGCCATAAATATACAAACCAATCGACGGCGCCGAACCCTGCGGCACATCGACGCGCATATGAGACCGGAGGAACAAGAAAGAATGGCAGTGCAGAGTCTCAAGAAGATCATGGCGGGCATGCTGGGAGCGGCGATGCTCCTGGCGGCGGTGGCCTGCGGCACGACCGATGAGAGCACGGACGCAAAGGCGGAGGCGAAGGCCGGGTTTGACGTCTCCACGGTGAAGAAGGACGACACGATTGCCGCCATGCTGCCGAAGAGCGTCGCCGACAGTGGTGAGCTGACGGTGGGTATGGAGCTGTCGTACGCCCCGGCCGAGTTTGTGGGCGACGACGGCAAGACGCCGGAAGGCTATGACGTGGACCTGGCGAAGGCGCTGGGCAAGGTGTTCGGCCTGGACACGAAGATCATCTCGTCCACATTCGACACGATTGTGCCGTCGGTGGGCACCAAATACGATCTGGGCATCACGGCGATGACGATTACGCAGGAGCGCATGGACGCCGTCGATTTTGTGAGCTACTACAAGGCTGGCTCGAGCTGGGCGGTCAAGAAGGGCAACCCGGAGCACATCGACGTCAACGATCTGTGCGGCAAGAAGATCGCCGTGCAGGTGGGTACCACCCAGGAAGAGGAAGCCAACGAGATCAAGCAGCAATGCGCGGTCGACGGCAAGGCGGCTGTGGAAGTGATGCCGAGCAAGCTGCAGACCGACGCCGCTACCGCGGTGGCCACCGGCAAGGCCGATGTGTTCTACGCCGATTCGCCTGTGGTCGGCTACGCGATCTCGCAGACGGGCGACGCGCTTGAGGATCTGGGCAGCGCCGAAGGCGTGGTCAAGCAGGGCATCGCCATCAAGAAGGGAGACACCGAGCTGGCCAAGGCCGTGCAGGCCGCCATGCAGCACCTGATGGATGACGGCACCTACATGAAGATCCTAGAGGCCTGGGGTGTGGAATCTGGCGCCATCAAGACTGCCGAGATCAACCCGAAAGACCTGGACTGAACGTAACCATGTGCGCGCGGTGGACTCCACCAGCGCGCACATGCATTGTTGTGGAGAAGAAAGCGAGGAGACCGATGCCTCATCATGTTGAACGCGACGGTGAAGGACTGCCGATCCCGAACCGCATCGAAGCCAAGCCAGTCAAACGCACCGGCCAGATCGTGGCGGCGGTCATCGTGGCGCTGCTGGCGGCGATGCTCATCCATGGGCTGGTCACCAATCCGCGGTTCGAATGGAACGTGGTGTGGAAGTACCTGTTCAACGAGCGCGTGCTCGAAGGCGTGGGATACACGCTCATCCTCACGTTCCTTTCCATGATCATCGCCATCATCCTGGCGGTCATCCTGGCGATCATGCGCAAATCCGCCAACCCGGTGCTGCGCGGAGTGAGCTGGTTCTACATCTGGTTCTTCCGCGGCACACCTGTGTACACGCAGCTCGTGTTCTGGGGCCTGTTCTCGGTGCTGATTCCACGCCTTTCGCTGGGCATCCCCTTCACCTCGGTGGAGTTCTGGAGCGTGGATTCGCAGACCGTGGTGACCGCGTTCAACGCCGCCGTGATCGGCCTGGCGCTCAACGAAGCCGCTTACCTCGCCGAAATCGTGCGCGCCGGCCTTGAAGCGGTCGACCCGGGCCAGGAAGAGGCCGCCAAGGCGCTCGGCATGAAGCGTTCGATGATCATGCGCCGCGTGATCTTGCCCCAGGCCATGCGCATCATCATCCCGCCCACCGGCAACGAGACGATCGGCATGCTCAAGACCACGTCGCTTGTGCTCGCCGTGCCGTTCACGCTGGAACTGCAGTACGCCACGAACGCGATCGCGAACCGCATCTACAAGCCGATCCCGTTGCTCATTGTGGCCAGCGTCTGGTACCTGCTCATCACCTCGATCTTCATGGTGATCCAGTCAATGCTCGAAAAGCACTTCGGCAAGGGCTTCGAAGCGCGGCCGGTGGGCACCAAGGGCAAGCAGGCGCCGCTGCCGGGCAAGACCGAAGGCGAACCGCAAGACGACGTGAACAAGACGAACGAGGCGGCGTTCCTCGGCTACAACGCCTAACGGACAGGAAGGGCATACACTCATGACCTCACAGACAACGCACGCCGCAACCGCCGGGGCGCAGGCCCCGAAGCCTGTTGTGGAGGCGAAAGACGTGCACAAGGCCTTCGGCGACCTGCATGTGCTCAAGGGCATCAACCTCGAAGTGGAACCGGGCACCGTCACCGTGATCCTGGGGCCGTCGGGCTCGGGCAAATCCACATTCCTGCGCCTGATCAACCAGTTGGAGACGCTCACCGGCGGCGAGATCGATGTGAACGGCGAGATGATCGGCTACAAGCGCCTTCCTGACGGCACGCTGCAGAGGCTCAACGAGAAGGAGATCGCGCAGCAGCGCTCCAAGCTCGGCATGGTGTTCCAGAAATTCAACCTCTTCCCGCACATGACCGTGCTCGAAAACGTGATGGAAGCGCCGGTGCACGTCAAGCACATGCCCAAGGCCGAGGCGCGCGAACTCGCCATCGCCGAACTCAAGCGCGTAGGGCTCGGCGACCGCATGGACTATTACCCGGGCCAGCTTTCGGGTGGCCAGCAGCAGCGCGTCGCCATTGCGCGCGCGCTTGCGATGAAACCCGGGATCATGCTGTTCGACGAGCCGACGAGCGCGCTCGACCCCGAACTCGTGGGTGAGGTGCTCAATGTGATGCGTTCGCTCGCCGACGAGGGCATGACGATGATCGTGGTGACGCACGAGATCGGATTCGCACGCGAGGTCGCCGACCAGATCGTGTTCATGGACGGCGGCGTTGTGGTGGAGCAGGGCGGCCCAGAGATCATCGACCACCCGCGCGAGGTGCGGTTCCGTGACTTCCTGCAGCATGTGCTGTAGTGGAGATCTAGTGTGAGGGCGGTGTTTGGCCGGTTGCCGAGATGATTGGCAGCCGGACGGCTTCGTTGATGCGACGACTCCGGCATGCGCCCATTTGGGCGTCCCCTCCTCAGTGCGCTCCGTAGGCGCATGCCGGGTCGGCGCAAGACCTTCTCTCCCGCCGGTTCAGCATTGTAGAGGTTCTTTTCGCGAAAGCCCAGCGCGTGTAGTCCTCAGGACTACACGCGCACACTATATGGTCACGCTATGCGCTGTGTTGCTATAGATTGGTGATGCGCAGCCACTCGGCGACCGCCTCGCGCCGGTTGCCGACGCCCAACTTGCGCGTTGCGCGGCTCACATAGGTCTTGACGGTGGAGGGGCTGACGTCCATGAGCATGGCGATGTCTGGGGTGAGCATGCCTTGCGACAGATAATCCATGACGGTCCGTTCGTTCTCAGAGAGGGTGAGCAGCGCTGGTTTGCTGCCGGCCTGCAGACGGGCGTACGCCTGGCTTGGGGAGTCGAAGAAGACGCCCTCGCGCAATGGCAGCCGGCCGCCGTCGAGCAGCGTATTGATGGATTCAAGGAGGCATCCAAGGTCTTCTTTGGCGACCACGCCCTGCATGCCGGCGGCCACCGCATCGGTGGCGTAGAGATGCGGGTCATACGATGTGGCGCCAAGGATCGGGGTGCGATTGTCTTCGAACCGGATCATGGAACACATTTCCATGCCGGACATGCCATGCATGGCGATGTCGGTCAAGATGAGGTCGGCGGCCGGGTCGGTGCTGCATAGACTGCGGTGGTAGGCGTCGATGCCGCCTTGCCCGCTTTGCGCGGTCCAGTCGACGATGAGGTGCGGCTGCTTGGCAAGGAATGACGAGAGCAGTCCGAGTATAAGACGGTCGTTGTCCACGATGGCGACGCGGAATGTCTCCTGCCTGCCGGATTGTGGTGTGGGTTGGCCCATGGCTGGTGTTCCGATGTTGGTGGTCGTGCTCACGGGAACCATCATATAGCAATGTACTGTATGAGGCGCGGCCGCTTATGCGTGGTGTGTGCGTTCGGTTAGGGCGAAACCGCCAGCGGCCCGGCAAAAGCGTGGAAACGGTGGAGGTACACCGGGATTCCGTGCATTACACGCCACTGTCGGTTATGCTGGTGTGCATGTGTGGAATTGTAGGTTATGCAGGTGATGTGAATTGTCCTTCGATGCGCGCCCTCGAGGTGTGCTTGCAAGGCTTGGAACGGTTGGAGTACCGTGGGTATGATTCGGCCGGTGTGGCGTTGACCGCGCCGGGTATGGACCGTGTGGCGGTGCGCAAGAAGGCCGGCCGCCTGTCGAATCTGGTGGAGGACATCGAGGTGCGCCCGCTGCCGGACGCCACGGTGGCGATCGGGCATACGCGTTGGGCCACGAACGGTGTGCCCAACGATGTGAACGCGCACCCGCATGCGAGCCGTGACGGCAAGGTGGCGATCATCCACAACGGCATCATCGAGAACGCCTCGCAGCTGCGTCTGGACCTGCAGGCGGAGGGGTACCGTTTCGTTTCGGGCACCGACACCGAGGTGGCGGCCAAGCTGTTGGGCAAGATTGTGGACGCGGTGATCGCGGAGACGGGCGAACCCGACCTGTTTGAGGCGATGCGCCGCTTGGGGCGCATGCTCGAGGGCGCGTTCACGATTCTGGCGGTGGATTGCCGCCAGCCGGGCGTCGTGGTCGGCGCGCGCCATGATTCGCCGCTCGTTGTGGGTCTGGGCGAGGGGGAGAATTTCCTGGGTTCGGATGTGGCCGCGTTCGTGGCGTACACGAAGACGGCGATGGAGATCGGTCAGGATCAGGCCGTGATGATCGACGCGCATGGCGTGGCTGTGACCGATTTCGACGGCAACGCGGTGCCCGAGCCGGTGGTGTACGAGATCGATTGGGATGCGTCGGCCGCCGAGAAGGGCGGTTGGGATTCGTTCATGGACAAGGAAATCCACGAGGAGCCGGCAGCGGTGCAGCGCACGCTGATCGGGCGTCTGGACGACGAGGGCCGGCTCAACCTCGACGAAGTGCATATCGACGAGCATGATTTCAAGGCGGTCGACAAGATCATCGTGATCGGCTGCGGCACCGCGAGCTATGCGGGCATGGTGGCCAAATACGCGATCGAGCACTGGGTGCGCATCCCGGTGGAGGTCGAGTTGGCGCACGAGTTCCGCTACCGCGACCCGATCCTCACGCCACGCACGCTTGTGGTGGCGATCTCGCAGTCGGGCGAGACGATGGACACGCTCATGGCGTTGCGCCACGCGCGCGAACAGGGATCCAAGGTGCTCGCGATCTGCAACACGCAGGGCGCGTCGATCCCGCGCGAATCCGACGCGGTGCTGTACACGCACGCCGGCCCCGAGGTGGCCGTGGCCTCCACGAAAGCGTTCGTGGCGCAGATCACCGCCGCCTACGTGCTCGGCCTCTATCTGGCCCAGCTCAAGGGCACCGTGTTCCGTGACGAGATCGCGCAGACACTCGATTCGCTCAAGGACATGCCGCGCAAGATCCAGTGGGTGCTCGACACGCAGCCGTCCAAGGTGGCCACCGCGGCCCGCCAGCTGCGCGACGCGAACTCGTTCCTGTTCCTGGGCCGCCACGTGGGCTACCCGGTCGCGCTCGAAGGCGCGTTGAAACTCAAGGAGATCGCCTACACGTTCACCGAGGGCTTCGCCGCCGGCGAGCTCAAGCACGGGCCGATCGCGCTCGTGGACGAAGGCGAGCCGGTTGTGTTCATCGTGCCGCCGGAACGCGGGCGCAACATCCTGCACGCCAAGGTGATCTCCGGCATCGAAGAGGTCAAGGCCCGCGGCGCATACATCATCGCCGTGGCCGAGGAAGGCGACAAGGACGTGGAACGCTACGCCGACGTGATCTTCTGGCGCCCCGAATGCCCCACACTGATGAGCCCGCTCGTGGACGTGGTACCCCTGCAGCTGCTCGCCATGGACATGGCCAAGCAGAAAGGCTACGACGTGGACAAACCACGCAACCTCGCCAAATCCGTCACGGTGGAGTAGTGGTGGAGTAGTGGCAGGGCAACCGCCCGAGCACCGCGACCATGGCCCGGGGCATGCCGAACCGCATACCCCGGGCCATCACCGTTGGGTGCTCAACGAACCCGACATCCCCTTCGACCTGCCGGTGCTGTACGAGGACGAGGCGATCATCGTCGTGGACAAACCGCATTTCCTCGCCACGATGCCGCGCGGCATGTGGTACCGCCAGACCGCGCTCATGCGGCTACGCGAACGCTATGCCGACCCGCGCATCGTGCCGGCGCACCGCCTCGACAGACCGACCGCCGGCGTGCTCGTGTTTGTGCGCGACCCGGCTGCGCGCGGGGCGTACCAGCTCGTGTTCCAGAACCGCCATGCGCGCAAGACCTACGAGTGCCTCGCGCCGGTGCGCCCGCCGCAACATCCGCCGACCGGCACCGTCACGCGGCTCGCCGCACCGCGTCCGTTCCCATTGGAACGCCGCTCGCACATCGTCAAAACGCGCGGTGTGCTGCGCGCGCAGGAGATTGCCGGAGTGGTCAATGCGGTCACCAGCATTGAGCGTGCGGAGCTCAACCGCGCCGCCTCTGCGCGCGCGGGCGAACCAATCGCGCGCTACGTGCTGCATCCGAAGACCGGCAAAACGCACCAATTGCGTGTGCACATGAACTCTCTCGGCCTGCCGATCCTCGGCGACGACTTCTACCCGCGCATCGAACAGCGCGCCTACGACGATTTCTCGCAGCCGCTCGAACTCGTGGCGCGCGTGCTCGAATTCCGCGACCCGCTCACCGGCGAGGCGCGCCGCTTCGTTTCGCGCGTGTCACTCGGCGCGGCGATTTCACGCATGTAGCGCAACCCGCGCCGGCCCGCACTTAGGCTGCTAGAACTGGAGGAAGCAGATGTATTCGGTAAGGAGCGGATCATGGGTTACATCATTGCACTGTGCATAGTGGTGCTTGCTGCGTTCGTGTGCACGGCGGTCATGTTGGGCAGGGACGGCGGGGAGCGTGAGGCCCGTGCGTTCACCGAGCTCGAACCCGAGCAGCAGCGGGTGCTGTACAACACGCCGATCGAGTATGAAGACGAATCGCATCAGTCGTGGCGCCAGAAGGGCATTGTGCGCAATGTGACCCCGCGCGACGACGACACGGCCGATGTGGAAGTGATGTGGTACAACGCGAAGCCCGACGAGACGACGCGCAAGAAGGAAACGAACATTGAGCACATCGCCGCCAAGAAGAAGGATGTACAGGCCAAAGGCGTGCATAAGGGCGGCGTCGTCACCATCCGCGTGCAGCCCGGCCAGGGCGTCACGGTCGTCGCCGCGTAACACGCCCCGCCCGCTATGCTGGAGTGCGTACAGGTCAACACACGGTGAGGAGTCGATGTGCACGCATGGGCGGAGCGGATGGTGGCGGCGGTATGTGCGGCGGGCGTGATGGTCGCCGTGGCGGGCTGCGGTGAGCCCGACGACCGCACGCAGATCAGCGTGTGGTCGTGGGAGCCCAGCATGGCCGCGTTGATCGCCGATTTCGAGGCGCGCAACCCGGACATCCATGTGACGCAGATCGGCACGGCCGACTACAGCAAACTCAACTCGGCGATTCAAGACGGCTATGGCACGCCGGACGTGGTGCAGCTGGAGTATTTCGCCTTGCCGCAGTATGCGGTCAGCGGCCAGTTGCGCGACCTGACGAGTCGCACCACGAATTACGGCTCGTTCTATACGCCCGGCTCATGGTCGTCGGTGCAGCTCGACAGGCGTGTGTACGGTGTGCCGATGGATTCGGGCCCCATGGCCTTCTTCTACAACCAGGACGTGTTCGAGCAGGCGGGCGTGGATGCCGCGAAGATCCGCACATGGGACGACTATTACCGTGCGGCGAAGAAGCTCAAGGAGAACGGCGTCTACATCGCAGCCGACGACGGCGACGCGAGTTTCTACAACGCGATGATCTGGCTCGCCGGTGGCAGGCCCTACAACACCTCGCACGACGGCAAAGAGGTCTCGATCACGCTCGACACCGACACCGGCACGCAGGAGTTCACGCGGTTCTGGCAGCAGATGATCGAC
Organism: Bifidobacterium pseudolongum subsp. pseudolongum DSM 20099; assembly: GCF_000771225.1. Taxonomy (GTDB): domain Bacteria; phylum Actinomycetota; class Actinomycetes; order Actinomycetales; family Bifidobacteriaceae; genus Bifidobacterium; species Bifidobacterium pseudolongum. The sequence goes on along the minus strand of NZ_JDTZ01000002.1, from coordinate 213,790 downwards.
GAAGACCTTGTGAACACGCGGCTGGACACGTGGTCGGACGACTGGAAGCAGGCGCTCGGATCGGGCACCGTGGCGTCACTGTTCGCCGGCGCATGGATGCCGTCGCTGCTGCTGGCCGACGTGCCCGGCACCGCCGGCCTGTGGCGCGTGGCGCAGATGCCCACGGCGCATGGCAACCTGACGAACGCCGAAAACGGCGGGTCGGCGCTCGGCGTGCTCAGTTCGAGCCGGCGCCCGGAGGCCTCATGGCGGTTCATCGAATATGTGTGCCACGAGACGGCGGGCATCATGACGCGCGTGGACGGCGGAGCGTTCCCTGCTGACAACGCCACGCTCAACAGCGCCAACTTCCTGAACAAGACCACGGTGCGCGACGCGCGAGGCATCGAGGTGCCGTATTTCGGCGGGCAGAAATTCAACACGGTGCTTGCTCAGGCCGCGAGCCACGTCAGCACCGGTTACCAGTACCTGCCGTTCGAGGTGTATGCGCGCAGCGATTTCCGTGCCACCGTCGGTGCCGCATACACGTGGGTGAACGACGAGCACACGTATTATGACGCGGTGCGGCGCGAACGCGAGGGGCTCATCCAACGCAAGGACATGCCGCAAACTCCCGGCCCGCAGGTCACATTGCACGAGGGGATCGAACGCTGGCAGAGCGACCTCAAGGAGTACGGCGCCAACCAGGGCTTCACCATGCGCTAGATGTTCTTGCGGTAGATCCAGAGCATGCCCTTGAAGATGAGGTCGGGGTCGACCACGTCGATCAACGGCGTGTCGAGTATGCGCGCAAGACCGCCGGTGGCCACAACCTGGAAGTCCTCGGGGATCTCGCGGTGGAATTGCGTGATGATGCGTTCGATGCCGCCGAGGAAGTCGTAATACAGCCCGGCTTGGATCGCGTTCTTCGTGTCTTTCGCCAGAATCGACGTGGGGCGCCGGATCTCCACTTCGGGTAGCTGCGCCGTCATCGAGGTGAGCGCCTCCGCCGCGGTGCGGATGCCGGTCGTGATCAGGCCGCAGGTGATGGTGGCATGCTCGTCCACGTAGTTGTAGGTGGTGGCCGTGCCCATGTCGATCACGAGCGTGCGGCCGCCGTACGTGGCGTACGCGCCAGCGCAGTCGGCGAGGCAGTCGGCGCCGAGCGAGCGCGGGTCGTCGATGTGGATGTTCATGCCGGTGCGGATGCCCGGGCCGACCACCATCGGTGTGATGCCAAGGAACTTGACGATCGCCGCGGTGAACGAATGCATCACCTTCGGCACGACCGACGTGATGATGACGTCGTGCACATCGCGCGGCGCAAAGCCTTTGAGCTGCAGGAACTGCAGCATCATGATGCCGAACTCGTCGGAGGTGTGGTTCGATTTGGTGGTGATGCGGTAGGTGGCGGCCACCTGCTCGTCTTCGATGAACCCGAGCACGATGTTCGTGTTTCCAATGTCTACGGCGATCAGCATGGCGTCTCCTTCGTGCCGGGCGTGGCGTGCGCGGCGAAATATGCACGCCCCTCTACAATAGCGGGAGGTGGCCGACCCCGGCTGGGGCGGTCAACCATACGCAACAAGCAGAAGTCAAGAAGCGCGGGCGGCAAGCCCGCATGCAACCAACCATTGAGGATTCCATGACAGCAACGAATGGAGCCAATGGCGCGCACGGCGAGTCCGGCGCGACCGAAGGGCACACCAACCAGCAAGACACCGCATTCAGCACCGACGCCTCGCTCCAGGCGCACGCCAAACGGCCGGGCGGCGGGCCACGACGTTCCGTATGGGCCATTGTGGCCGTGATCGTGATCGCCGTGGCGCTCATCGTGGGGCTGTGGCACCCGTGGACCCGCAAGGCGGACCAGACGCAGTCCAGCGGCGCCGCGGACACCGTGGCGATCGGGCTCAAACTCGCCCCCACCAACCTCGACATTCGCAACACGGCCGGCTCCGCGCTCGACCAGGTGCTCATCGGCAACGTGTACGAAGGCCTTGTGGCCCGCAGCAGCGAGAACAAGGTGGGGCCGGCGCTCGCGAAAAGCTGGGATGTGAGCGCTGACGGCCTGAAGTACACGTTCCATCTCAACACAGGACTCACGTTCTCGAACGGCGATCCGTTGACCGCCGAAGACGTGGTGTGGTCGATCAACGAGCTCGAAAGCAAACAATACCACGACGCCGACGCACTGAAGAACTTCAAGTCGGTGAGTGCGCCGAACAGCGACACCGTGGTGATCGAACTGACCAAGCCCTACGCCAACCTGCTGTGGGCGCTGACGGGCCGTGCCGGACTCGTGTTCGACAAGGACGCGAAGTATGTGGCGAAGACGCAGGCGGTGGGCTCGGGGCCGTACGTGGTGGAACAGTTCACCCCGAACAGCTCGATCACCCTGAAGGCCAACCCGAAGTACTGGGGCGCCCAGCCCAAGACTCCCACGGTCGTGGTGAAGTACTTCGCCGACGACAACGCCGCCGTGAACGCGCTCAAATCCAACGAGGTGCAGGTGCTCGCCCCAATCACCGCATCGCTCGCCAAGCCGTTCGAAGACGACCCGGCGCACTACACGGTGGAAGCCGGCGACGGCACCGACAAATACGTGCTGGGCATGAACAACGCCGCAGGCAAGCCCACAGGTGACAAGCGCGTGCGTGAGGCGATCCGCTACGCGATCGACCATGACCAGCTCATCGCCGCGCGCGGCGGCACTGACAAGGCGCTCGGTGGCCCGATCCCATCGCTCGACCCAGGCTATGAGGATCTCACGGGCCTGTACCCGCACAACGTGGAGAAGGCGAAGGCGCTGCTCACAGAGGCCGGCTACACCAAGGAGCATCCGCTCAAGCTCACGCTCACCTACGCCAACACCTACGGCACCGACATCGGCGACCAGTTGCGCAGCCAACTCAAGGCCGTGAACATCGACCTCAAGGTGAACGTCGTCGAGTTCTCCACATGGCTGCAGGACGTGTACACCGACAAGGACTACGACCTTTCGCTCGTCGACCACAACGAAAGCCACGACTTCACGCAATGGTCGAACGCGGACTACTACTACAACTACAACAACCCCAAGGTGGCGGAACTCACCGATGATGCGCTTGGCTCCACCGACGACGCCAAGCGCGACGAGCTGCTCGCGCAGGCCGCGCGCATCGTCTCGCAGGACGCCGCCGCCGACTGGCTGTTCAACTACCGCGTGACCACGGCGATGGACAAAGGTGTGAGCGGGTTCCCCGTGAACATGAACCAGACGCTGATGCCGCTGGCCGAACTCAGCTATACACCGGCTGCCACCAAGTGACCATGAACTACCTTGCACGCCGGCTGCTGCTGTTTGTTGTGGCGCTCTTCGCCATCTCTGTGGTGATCTTCCTGGCGTTGCGCGTGCTGCCCGGCGACATCGCTACCATCATGGCCGGCCTCAACTCGCCGCCCGAACGCGTGGAGGCGCTGCGCGCGCAGATGGGCCTCGACCGCCCGCTGATCGTGCAGTACGGCGCGTGGATCGCCGGCTTGGTGCGTGGCGACTTCGGCACCGCCATGCTCACCGGACAACCCGTGGCCGCCCTCGTCGGCGCCCGTGCCGCCATCACCTTTCCGCTCATCATTCTGGGCCTTATCATCGCGCTTGCGATCGGCATACCCACTGGGTGTGCCGCCGTGCTCGCGCGTTCCCCGCGCGCCCGCGCCGTCTACCAGGGTGTGGCCATTGTGGGTGGCGCCGTGCCGGCCCTGTGGGGTGGCCTGATCCTCATCCTGCTGTTCGCGCGAGGATCGGGGTTGATCCCCATCCTGCCCGCGTCGGGCTTCCCGCAGGCGGGCTGGGCCGACCCCGGCCGTGCGCTCGCCTCGCTCGTGCTGCCTGCGTTGACCGTGGGCGTGATCGTGGGTGCATCGATGATGCGCTACACGCGTTCCGCCCTGCAGTCCGTGGCGTCCACCGGCACAATCGAGATGGCCATGGCATGCGGCATGACGCGCCAGCAGGCGTTGACGCGCGTGGGCTTGCGGCTCGCCATGCCGCAGCTCGTCTCGGTGATCGGCCTGACCTTCGCCGAGATGATCACCGGCGTGATGGTGATCGAGAACCTGTTTGCGTTGCCCGGCATCGGCAGCGGTCTCGTCGACGACTTGGGACACCGCGACCTCATCGCCGTGCAGAGCGAACTGTTCATGCTCGCCGCGTTCTTCCTCGTCATCGGCCTGCTCGTCGACATCGCGCACCGCGCACTCGACCCGCGGTTGGGAGATTGATATGCCAGATTCACCCGTATCCACCCCACGCGTGCGCACCGACGCACGCGGCGTGCACGGCTGGCGCCGTGTGTGCATTGTGCTCAGTACGATGTGGAGCCACGGCACCGGCCGGTTCGCGCTCATCGTGCTCGGCCTTTGGGCACTCATTTCGGTGGTCTCGCTGTTCTGGACCCCGCAGTCACTGTGGAAGACCGACGGCTATCACGTCTGGTCCGCGCCCTCGCGCGCCCATTGGCTCGGCACCGACGGCACCGGCGCCGACCTGTTCAGCTGGCTCATGGCCGGCTCGCGCACCAATCTGCTCATCGTGCTGCTCACCGTGGCTTTCGCTGCGGCGTTCGGCCTGCTGCTCGTCGCGATGATGGTCTCGCGCCATTCCGCGCTCGCACATGGCTCGGTCGTGGCGATCGACGCGCTGATCTCGATCCCCACCGTGCTGATCGCGCTCATGCTCGCCGTGCCGATGGGCGCGTCCGTGGCGGTCATCGTGCTCGCGTGCGGCTTCGGCTACGGCCTCAACCTGGCGCGTGTGGCACGCCCTCAGGCATTACTCGCCGCGCACAGCATGTACGTGGAGTCGGCGCTCGCCAACGGCGCCTCCGCCCCCCGCGTGTTCTTCACGCACATCGTGCCGAATATCATGCCCGTGCTCATCGTGCAGTGCTCGCTCTCGGCAGGCACGGCCGTGCTCGCCGAAGCCGGCCTGACATATCTGGGCGTCGGCGTGCCGTCCGGCGTGCCGAGCTGGGGGCATTCGCTGAGCACATCGGTGCGGTTCATCAACATCTACCCGCTCACCGTGCTGTGGCCGGGCCTGCTCGTCACCATTGTGGTGGTGGCGCTCAACCTGTTCGGAGACGCGCTGCGCGACGCCTCCGACCCACTCATCAATCCACGATTGCGAGGTGCATGATGGGCGTTTCGATCAACCGCCTCACAATTCGCATCGGCGGCGCGCCAATTGTCTCCGATGTGCATATCGACGTGCGCGACGGCCAGCGTGTCGGCCTGATCGGCTCGTCGGGCTCAGGCAAATCGATGATCGCGCGCGCGATGATGGGCCTGTTGCCCGTTGAAGCCACGGTCAGCGGATCAATCGATGTGAACGGCGAGCAGATCGTCGGCATGCAGGACCGCGACCTGGCGGCCCTGCGCGGCGCGGCGATCGGCATGGTGTTCCAGAATCCCGGCGCCTCGCTCAACCCGCTGCTCACGGTGGGCAGGCAGATCGCGCTGCCACTCGAACTGCACTACGACCTGACCGCCGAAGACCGCCAGGCGCGCGTGCTGGCGATGATGCGCAAAGTGGGGCTCGACGAGTCCCTGATCGGGCGGCACCCGCATGAGCTGTCCGGCGGGCAGCAGCAGCGCGTCGGCATCGCCACCGCGCTGATCACGTCGCCGCGCCTGATCATCGCCGACGAGCCGACGACGGCGCTCGACTCGATGACGCAACGGCAGATCGTGGAACTGCTCGTCTCGCTCGTGGACGAGGCCGGCGCGGCGATGCTGTTCATCACACACGACTTTTCGGTGCTCGCGCACGCCACGCAGTACTGCTACGTGCTGGACCACGGCACGATTGTGGAGCAGGGGCGCACGCGGCGTGTGCTCACCGAGCCGAGCACACCGCAGGGCGCGCGCCTCGTGATGGCCGCGCGCGAACTGACGCTGCACGGAGCGGAAGGCGAAGGCGGCGGCACACGAGGGGAGCGGGCGCAATGACAGATGCAGCGACAGGCGCACTGACGCAGGCGGAACAGACGGACATGCTGCTCCAGGGCGAGCGTGTATGCAAGGTTTTCGGCCCGGCGCGCGCACGGCACCAAGTGCTGTTCGACGTCGACATCAGCGTGCCGGCGGGGCAGTGCGTGGCGATCATCGGCGCCTCGGGATCGGGCAAATCGACGCTCACGCGCATTCTGCTGGGCTTGGAGACGCCGGACGGCGGCGATGTGCGCTACCGAGGCGCGTCGATCGAGGGTCGCGCCGGCGCGCCGCAACTGCGCGTGTTGCGCGACGAATCAGGCATCGTCTACCAGAACCCCTTCGAATCACTCGACCCGCGGTGGACGGCGTTCCGTTCGGTCGCCGAACCGCTGCGTTTGCGCGACCGGCATATCGACGACGAGACGTGCGAGCGCCGGGTGCGTGAGGCGCTCACGCTCGTGTCGCTCGAGCCGGATGAGATCATGCGGCGTTACCCGATGGACCTCTCGGGAGGGCAGGCGCAGCGTGTGGCGATCGCGCGCGCGATCGTGACCGGGCCGAGCGTGCTGCTCGCCGACGAGGCGATGAGCGCGATCGATGTGGCCGCGCGCGTGCAGATCCTCGACGCGTTCGCGGCGATCCGCGCGCGCAACCCGCGCATGGCCATGCTGTTCGTTTCGCACGATCTGGGTGTGGTGCAGCACATCGCCGACCGCGTGCTCGTGCTGCACGATGGGCGTGTGGTGGAGCGCGGCACGGTGCGGCAGATTCTGGAAACACCGCGGGAGGATTATACGAAAGCGCTCATCGAAGCGGCCACACTGTGACGGCCGCTATGGCCGGCTCGCGATAACCGAATGTCCATTATGTGGGCATGACGCCGTGGTTGTCGGGGTGGCGTGGATACGGTATGGCACATGATGTATCTCTCATGTTGTTGTTGTCGCTAACCACACGCCCCACAGCGCGCGGTCTTCGACGCATAACTTGAGATGGTACCGGTCTGATTCTTCAGGGCCCCGACGCCGCCCACACCCATGAACACATGTGTGGCTGCAGCTCTGCCCGATTTTTTCAACCACACCGGATTGCCGGAACCTACGGTGGCATACCCGTGGGCAACGCCACATCTCCATCTCTCGCCATGGTTTGAACGCGCGATTCACGCGGGGCCGTCTTATGCACAACCCCCGTACGAATCAACCGACCACCAACTACGCAAGGAACAGACCCATGGCAATCCACAACTCGCTTTCCGAACTCATCGGCAACACCCCGCTCATCAAGCTCAACCATGTGACCGAAGGCGTCAAAGCCACCATCGCCGTCAAGGTGGAGTACTTCAATCCCGGCGGATCGTCCAAGGACCGCATCGCCGCACGCATCATCGACGCCGCCGAACGCGAAGGCAAACTCAAGACCGGCGGTGTGATCGTAGAGCCGACGTCCGGCAACACCGGCGTGGGGCTCGCCATGGTGGCCCAGCAGCGCGGCTACCGTACGGTCTTCGTGGTGCCCGACAAGGTGAACGAGACCAAGCGCGCCGTACTGCGCGCCTACGGAGCGGAGGTCGTGGTGACCCCCACCGACGTGGAACCCGATGACCCGCGCTCGTACTACCGAGTGTCCGACCGCTTGGCCGAGACGATCCCCGGCGCCTTCAAGCCCAATCAATACAGCAACCCGAACGGCCCGCTGAGCCACTACGAGACGACCGGCCCGGAGATCTGGGAAGCGACCGCGGGCCAGATCACGCATTTCGTGGCCGGCATCGGCACCGGCGGCACCATCTCGGGCACCGGCCGCTACCTCAAGGAAGCGTCCAACGGCGCCGTGACGGTCGTGGGTGCCGACCCCGAAGGCTCGATCTACTCCGACCCGACCAACGTGCACGGCTACAGCATCGAAGGCGTGGGCGAGGACTTCTACCCGGCCGCCTACGACCAGACGATCGCCGATGCAATCGAACAGGTGACCGACGCCGAAGCCTACCTGATGACGCGCCGGCTCGCCGGCGAAGAGGGCCTGCTCGTCGGCGGCTCGAGCGGCATGGCGGTGGCCGCCGCCGTGGCCTACGCGAAGAAGCACGACCTCGACGCATCGCAGACGGTCGTGGTGCTGCTGCCGGATTCCGGCCGCAGCTACCTTGAGAAGATCTTCAACGACGACTGGATGATCGACAACGGCTTCGCCGACGTGGTGGCCGCCACAAGCCGCCCCTCGATCCTCGACGCGGCGCTCGCCGAAGTCATGGCCTGAACACCCACCCAACCACACATACGGAGACATACCAATGAGCACAAACACACACGAGATCCTGCACGATACCACCACCTTGGGCGTGGCCACACGCGCCATCCACGCCGGCCAGACACCCGACCCCGCCACCGGCGCGGTCGTCACCCCGATCTTCATGACATCCACATTCAAACAGGACGGCGTGGGCGAGCTGCGCCACGGCTACGATTACAGCCGGTCGGGCAATCCCACCCGCACCGCGTTCGATGAGCAGCTCGCGGCCGTCGAAGGCGGCGCCTACGCGATGAGCTTCGCCTCCGGGCTTGCGGCGATCGACGTGCTCCTGCGTGCCACCCTGCGCCCCGGAGACAATGTGCTCATCGGCAACGACGTGTACGGCGGCACCTACCGTCTGCTCGCCAAAGTGTTCGTGCCATGGGGCATCGGGCTCGACGTGGTGGACATCACCGACCCGGCCCAGGTGAGCGCCGCGCTCGCCGCCAAGGATTACGCGTACCTGTGGGTGGAAACGCCGTCGAACCCGCTGCTCAACATCACCGACATCGCCGCCACATCTGCGCTCGCGCACCAGTACGGCACGAAAGTGGTGGTGGACAACACCTTCGCCTCGCCGATCCTGCAGCATCCGCTTGCCGACGGCGCCGACGCCGTGGTCTATTCGACGACGAAGTACATCGGCGGGCACTCCGATGTGGTCGGTGGCGCTGTGGTGGTCAACGACGAAGCCATGCGCGACCAGATCGCGTTTGTACAGAACTCCGCGGGCGCGGTGCCGTCGCCATTCGACGCATGGCTCGACATGCGCGGGTTGAAGACTCTCGAACTGCGTGTGCTGCGCCACAGCGAGAACGCGATGACGATCGCCCACTGGCTCGAAGACCACAGCGGTGTGGAACGCGTCTGGTACCCGGGCCTCGCATCACACCCGGGCCATGAGATCGCCGCACGTCAGATGCATGGCGGCTTCGGCGGCATGATCTCGGTGCAGTTGAGCGGGGGAGCCGAGGCCGCGCGCCGGTTCGCCGCCGCCACGCAGATCTTCACGCTTGCGGAATCGCTGGGCGGCGTCGAGTCGCTGATCGAAGTGCCCGCGGCCATGACGCACATGTCGGTCGCCGGCACCACGCTCGAAGTGCCGGCCAACCTGGTGCGGCTCTCGGTCGGCATCGAAGATGTGGACGACCTCATCGGCGACCTTGAGCAAGCCTTCGCCGCAGTGGCCGGTTAGTCGAACACCACCGTCGTCAACGAGCGCGCCGGCAGCACGAGCGTCTGCGAATCCCGTCCGCGCACGTCGACGCGCAGTGTGGCCGGGTCTGTGCGCTCATTGCATAGCACTGCGGCAATCGCGCCGTCCGGCGTGGCGAACGCAGCGGCATGGAGCCGTGGTGCCGTGCGCAACCGACTGGTGATGCAGTGCGAGCCGATCGGCACGAATGCCGAGAAATGCCCGAGCGCGTAATAGTCGGCGTTGCGCGTGGTCTCGCCGGTGCGCCGGTCCACGGTCAGCAGGCCGCGGTTGCTCGAATGCGTGTGGTCGTTGCGCAGGTAGTAGTAATCGGGGCCTCCGCGCGTGTCAAGCGCGATGTTCCACAGCACGGCGGACTGCGCCCAGTTGTTCATCATCGAGATGACGCGCGCACCCATCGTGATCAGTGCGTCGTCCCAGTTGCGCGGCCCCCAGTCGCCACCGGAGGCTTCGGTGACCCAGATGCCTTTTGTGGGCCAGCGGCGGTGGATGTCGCTCATCGTGCGCGCGGCACCGCCGTAGTAATGCCATGCCGAGCCGGCCGTGGCGGCGAACGCGCGCGGGTGCATATACAGTTCGCGCACAAAACGCCCGTCGGGGTAGTGGTCGGTCGAATAGTTGTGGTCCCAGCACATGATGCGCACGTCGCCGAGCCCATGCGCGCGCAGGCGCGGCGCCAGGAACCGCGCGATGAACCGTGCCTGCTGGGCCGGGCTCATCGCCATCGACGGCCAGCGGGACTGCGGGTAGTCGGGTTCGTTCGTGGGTGTGACGCCGAAGATATGCAGGCCGTGGCGACGGTAGACTTCGATGAACCGTGCCAGATATTCGGCGTACACGGGGTAGGCGGCGGGGCGCAGCCAGCCGGTCAGGCGCGTCAGGGGGCGTTTGCCGAGTGCACTGAAGTTCGTCTTCATCCACCATGGTGCACTCCACGGGCTGACGATGATGTTGAGGTCGGGGGAGCACGCGGCTGTCCCCATGGATTGCGCGCGCACCGCCTGCGCGGCTTTGACCATCGGCAGGATCGTATATTCCTCGGGCGTGAAGTCGAGGGTGCGCAGATGCCGGTCGGGGCGCCGGCGCATGAAGCGGTACGGGCGCGTCACATGGTCGGAGGGGCCGACCGGTTGGCGCAGCATCGAGATGCCAATGCCCTCGGTCACGCTGAACAGGTCGCGCAACACGCGGTGTGGGTGGCGCATGGCGTTGTGCCACAGGTAGCTCGTGGCCTGTGTGATCGAGGCGCCGAACCCGTCGATGTGCTGGCGGGGGAGCGCCGGGTCGAGGGCCAGTGTGGCGGCGGTCGTCTGTGTGCCGGGGGCAGCCCGAAGGTCCACGGGGCGCAGGGCGGCCTCAAGTCCCGTGTCGTGGGCGTTCGCATACGTGGTAAACATGCGCATGGGGCCACTGTAGCGCGGGCGGAACACCCGCGTGCGGATTGCGCCGAGCGCCCAGTGGCGTGGGAGGTGAGGTCAGTTGGAGAACTCGTTGATCGCCGCAAGGAAGCGCGCGCCGTAGCGTTCGAGCTTGTTGGCGCCCACGCCGTTGACCTCCAGGAACTCCTCGTTGGTGCGCGGGCGGCGCTGCGCCATGTCGCGCAGCGCTTTGTCGGAAAACACGATGTACGGCGGTTTGCCGATGTCGCGCGCGATCTCCAGGCGCAGTGCACGCAGGCGCTCGAACAGCGCCTCGCCGTCGCTGCTGGGCGTGAACGAGCCGACCGGGCTTCCGGCGCCGCTTGTGCCGTATGTCGCGTGCTGGTCGCGTTGGGCGGTGCGCGCGGATTTGCGCTCCGTTTTCTTGATCTCGTAATGGAACGTGGGGCGAGCGGTCTCGGCGGCGCGCGGGCCGAACTGCACAAGCGGCAGCCGGCCTTCGCCGATGTACAGGAACCCATCCGCCACCATCTGGTTGAGCACGTCGCGGATCTGTGCTTCCGGCGTGCCTTCCAGCGTGGCGTAGGTGGGCAGCGTATCGAAGCCGCGTGCCAGCACGTCCTGCGCTTTCGAGCCGCGCAGCACCGCCACGATTTTGCCCATGCCGAAATGCTGGTCCAGGTCGTGCACGCACATGCTGATTGCGCGCGCGACCGGCGTCACGTCCACGGTGGCGAAGGTGCTTGCGCAGTTCACGCAGCCGCCGGCGCACTGGGCCGTGTCTGTGGTGTCGTGTTCGCCGAAATAGCGCGTCATGTAGCGGTGCAGGCATTCGGTGGTGCGGCAGTAGCCGATCATGCCGTCGAGCAGCTGCCGTTTGGACCGGCGTACCAGGTCCTGTTCGGCCGCGGTGAGGCGTTCGTTGGGGCCGCCCATGTCGAGCAGCCGGCGCCGTGTGACGATGTCCGACTCGTTCCACAGCAGCGTGCAACGGCTTGGCTCGCCGTCGCGGCCCGCACGGCCGGCCTCCTGATAGTACGATTCGATGCTTTCGGGCATGTTGTGGTGGATCACAAAACGCACATTCGACTTGTCGATGCCCATGCCGAACGCGTTCGTGGCCACCACAACAGGTGTGCGGTCGGTCACGAAATCACGCTGCGCCTGTTCGCGCATGGGCGAGGGCATGCCGCCGTGGTAGGCCACCGCCACGTCGCCCGGCGCACTGCCCGCGCCGCGCGCCGCGCGTAATTGCGGCACGAGCGTGTTGAGCGTCTGTGCGAGTGCCTCGGTCTCTTTGCGTGTGGCGCAGTACACGATGCCCGATTCGTCCGCATGCTCGGCCACGTAATCCGCGATCCAGTTCGCTTTCTCGCGCGTGTTGAGTTTGAGCATGTCGAAATACAGGTTCGTGCGGTCGAAGCCCGTGACGAGCACGAGCGGGTTGCGCAAGCCCAGCAATTGCACGATGTCGCGGCGCACGCGTTCGGTCGCGGTGGCGGTGAACGCCGCCACGGTGGGGCGGTCGGGCAGCGCGGCGATGAATTCGCCGATGCCCAGATACGACGAGCGGAAGTCCTGGCCCCATTGCGAAACACAGTGCGCTTCGTCCACCGCGATCAACGCGATGTCAGCGCGCGCCGCGAAATTGCGGAAGCGTGGCGTCTCCAAACGTTCGGGGGCCACGTAGAGCAGCTTCACCTTGCCGGCATAGGCGGCGTCGAGCACGTGCTCCTGTTCGTCCACGGTCTGCGTGGTGTTGATGAATGCGGCGGGGATGCCAATCTCGTTCGCGCCGTCCACTTGGTCACGCATCAGCGAGATGAGTGGGGAGATGACGATCGTGATGCCGTGGAGCAGCAGCGCGGGAATCTGGTAGCACACGGATTTGCCCGAGCCCGTGGGCATGACACCCAGCACATCGCGGTTGGAGGCGATCGCCTCGATGAGTTCGGACTGACCGGGGCGGAACGATGCATAGCCGAAGTGCTCGCGCAGTGCCGCCAGCGCCGCCTGCGACCCGTAGTGGGCGGCGCTGGGCTGGCTGGTGTGTGCGTGCGCTTCGAATCCTGTCATAGGCGCCCAGTGTACCAACGCCGCCCCATTGGTGGTAGGGGCGGCGTTGGGGCGTGTCCGGGCGTCAGGCGGCCTCGGCCGGGAACTCCTCCACCACACGCATGGCATCGACGAGCATCTGCGGCGTGGCGTTCGGCACGGCGGACAGGAATGTGGAATCCGGCTGCGTCGTGTATTCGGCCACCGTCCACAGGTTCTCGTCGGTGAACTCGATGTTCATCTGCTTCCAGGAGTGGGGCAGGCCAACGCTGTCGTAATAGGCGAGCAGCTGGCGTGCTTCGGCTTCCTTGCCCTCGGCCACGAGCTGCACGAGCACGCCGTACGCCACCTTGTCGCCGTGCATCGTGGCGGCGGAACCCGGCACCTGCGTCAGGCCGTTGTGCAGGGCGTGGGCGCCCGACACGCGGGCGCGCTCGCAGCCAAGGCCGCCGATGGTGCCGGCCAGTCCGATGATCGTGTCGATGAGCAGACGCACCTGCTCGTTGTCGTAGTCGCCGGCGCGCAAGGCCTTGAGGGCGTCTTCGCTGTGCTCGAGCAGGATGTCGTGGATCAGGCGCGCGGACTGGTAGGCGAGCTGGTCGAAGGCGCTCAGGTCGTTGGCGCGTTCGAGCACCGGCGCGCATTCGTACCACTTGGCGATTGTGTCGCCGATGCCGCCCACCATCTTCTCGGCGGGCGCGCGCGAGATGAGCGCGGAATCGACAATCATCGCCACACTGTTGCGGCCGTGCAGCGGCGAGCCCACATAGCGGTGCTCGTCGTCGTAGTTCACCGAGAACGGCGTGTATGCGGCGCACGCGCAGGCGAGCGTCGGCACCATGACCAAATCCACGTTGAGCAGTTCGGCCACGTTCTTGGCGGTGTCGGCGAGCTTGCCCGCGCCGATCGCCACGATCGCATCGGCGTCGAGCGCGCGCCTGCTCGGCGAGTTCGCGCGCGTTGCGCTCCGTCGCCGAACGGTCGTAGCGCAACGCCGGGGCGAAGAACCCGTCCGCGCCGGTGTAGTCGAGGAACGCCTGGGCGGACAGTTCGCCGGTCACGATGACCGGGTGCGCGTAATCCTCGAGGTAGCGTTCGATGTTCTTGGCGGATCCAGGTTCGCTGATGTAGCGGTTGGGGCCGGGGTGGACGTCGGTGACGCGGTTGAACGTTGCCATACCGTGAAGCTCCTTTGATAAGACATGCAGGCGACTGGTATGGGCCAGCCGCCTGCTGATCGCCTCAAAGGAGCATGCGCGCGACCGGCCACATTGTCGGCCAGTGTACTATTGCTTCACTGTTGGCGAACACTCTGTCTCACTGGGCAGTCATACGAGCGTCTCGAGCGTGCGCATCGCCTCGATGATCCGCCCAGGCGTGGCGCCGAATCTGACGACCAAGCCGACGCCGTGCGGCACTGGGTGGCGCGCGGACGGCGGAGTAGAGTGGGAATCCGGTGCAACGCGCGCCGCCCAGCAGCAAAGGATGAGCCATGACGGAAGAACAGACCAGCAAGCCGCGCCCGGAAAGCTTCGAACTCGACCACACCAAGGTCAAGGCCCCGTATGTGCGGTTCATCGACACGCAGACCGGCCCCAACGGCGATGTGATTTCGAACTACGACCTGCGCCTTGTGCAGCCGAACGAGAACGCGATCCCCACGGCGGGCCTGCACACGATTGAGCACACGATCGCCGTGCTGCTGCGCGAGCGCATCCCCGGCTACATCGACTGCTCGCCGTTCGGGTGCCGCACTGGTTTCCATCTGATCACATGGGGGGAGCATTCGCCCGAGGACGTGGCGAAGGCGCTCAAGGAATCGTTGGAGTTCATCGCGTTCGAGGCCGAGTGGGGCGACGTGCCGGCCACCACGGTAGAAAGCTGCGGCAACTACCGCGACCATAGCCTGTTCACCGCGAAGGAATGGGCCAAAGACATCCTGGACAAGGGCATTAGCTCCGATGCCTTCGAGCGCAAGGTCGTCTGAGCTGATGCCATGGGCGATGTACGCATATATGCGTATATATGTATAACTACGCATATATGCAACCGTCCGCCGCAATCGTCGAGGAGTACAGATGTCGAATGCCCCATCGCGCCGCTTCCGCCACGCCACCATGCAGGACTACCCGCAGATGGAGCGCATCTACGCGCACGCCCGTGAGCTCATGGCGCGCAACGGCAACCCGACGCAATGGGGCAACACCTTCCCACGCCCCGAAGTGGTGCGCGACGACATCGCCAACCACCGTACGATCCTGCTCGTGGACGATGCGGGCGGCCACGAGCGCATCCTCGCGCAATTCGCCGTCTGCCCCGGACTCGACCCGACCTATGGGTCGATCGAAGGCGCATGGCTCGACGACGACGCGTACGTGACGATCCACCGCATCGCCTCGTCCGGTCTGGTGCGCCACGCCGCGCGCGACTGCATCGAATGGGCGCTCAAGCACTACGGCAATGTGCGTGTGGACACCCATCCCAACAACAAGGCTATGCAGCACGTGCTCGAATCCAGCGGTTTCGCGCGTTGCGGGCTGATCCAGCTCATCGACCGCGACGAAGACACCACACGCATCGCCTACCAGCGCCACGAATGGTGAACCACGGCGCAAAGTCCGCGGCGCGCGTATCCCATTCGTCACACGGCTGAGGCACAATACCACCTATGAGCGCGCATACTGTTGAAAAATGGCCGTTTTCCAACCCCCAAGGCGAAGCGAACTACCACGCCGCCCTCCGCGCATACCCCGCACAGGCGATTGTGGACCTAGCCGCGATCCGAGACAACATGCGGCATCTGGTGAGCGTGGCCGGCGCATCCGGCGGGCGGACCGAGGTCATGGGCGTGGTCAAGGCGGATGCCTACGGCCATGGGCTTGTGCCGGTCGCGCTCGCCGCGCTCGCCGGCGGCGCCACCTGGCTCGGCACGGCACAGGCGCGCGAGGCGCTGCTGTTGCGCGCCGCCGGCATCGGGCCGGACCGTGCGCGCATCCTCACATGGGTCAACAATCCGCTGTGCGCACCATACGACGAACTGATCGCCAACGGCATCGACCTGTCCGTGGCCACCCTGACCGCCGTCGAGCACATCGCCGCCGCAGCCCGCGCCACCGGCCGGACCGCCCGCGTGCACATCAAAGTGGACACCGGCTTCGGGCGCAACGGCTTCACGCTCGAGCAATTGCCCCGCGCAATCGCCGCACTGCGCCCGCTCATCGACGAGGGTGTGTTCGATGTGGTGGGGCAGTGGAGCCACCTTGCCGTGGCCGACGCGCCACAGGACGCCGGGTTCGTGCACGAAACCGACATGCAGATCGAACGGTTCGAACAATTCACGAGCGAGCTGCGCGCCGCTGGCATCAATCCGCGTGTGCGCCATCTGGCGAACACAGCGGCCACGCTCACCCGCCCGCAGATCCATTACGACCTGGTGCGCCCCGGAGTCGCGCTGTACGGGTATGAAGCGGACCCGGCGATGGGCGCCCCGGGCGACTACGGGCTGACTCCGGCCATGACATTGCAGGCGCAGCTGAGCTCCGTCAAAGACGTGCCCGCCGGTAGCGGACTGTCGTACGGACGTGTCTATCTGACCGACGAACGCACGTCGGTCGCGATCGTGCCGGTCGGGTACGCCGACGGCATCCACCGCTCCGCCTCCGGATTCGACGAGGCGGGCGCGCGCCACGAATACAAACCCGGCGGCCCCTTGCGCGTCGAGACGGTGCACGGTCCCAAACTCATGCGCGTGAGCGGACGTGTGTGCATGGACCAGTTCATCATCGACCTGCACGGCTCCGCGCAGGAGCTCGGCGTGCACATCGGCGACACCGTACGCCTGTTCGGCCCAGGCGCCGGCGAAACGGCCGCCGAACCGACCGCCGACGATTGGGCGCGCGCGGCCGACACGATCAGCTATGAGATCTTCACCTGCCTGCGCAACCGCGTGCCGCGCCTGTATCTGCACGCGCACGATGTGCTGGCACCGGACGACGTGGCACGCCTCGATCCCCGGTCATTGCTGTAGAGGCACCCGTGCGCGCTAGGCTGTGCGTCAAGGAGTGATTTGCGGCATCGCTCTACCGGCACAAGGCATGCGCATGGGTGGAATGTCTTGAGTATGGCGCTGGTTTGCCGTTGACGTCATAGCCGGAGGACAGCCGTCTGTAATCGTCCGGAATCCTTTGGCGGCAGTGGTTTTCGCGACTCCTGTGGCATGCCAACTGTCCGGAATCACCTGTTTTGTGCGATTTCGCCGTTTACGTCACCGTTTTCGCCGTTATCGTCATCAATCCGGCAAAAAAGTGACGATAACGTCGAAAACAGTGGCACAAACGGAGAAAACGGTGACATAAACGGCGAAAACAGCTCGGCCGGCTGGACAACCTACGCGGTATATCGCCTTGGCCTTCGCCAACATCGACGATCGCACCCGCCGAAACCCATCCACAGGAGCCAGCCCAAGGGTATCCTTACCAGCCACCTTGAGGAGATCCGCATACACGCGTACTTCGGCAACAACTACCGGGCGGACCGTACGGCGCGTAAACTGAATTCCGGTTCGCTACGGCATCCGGCTGCGGACCCCGCCGTTAACCCGTTCTTCCACCATCCGTTGAAGAGGTGATACTCATGACAGGGCACGACACACGCCGTGACTACAGCGCGCATGATGAGGAACGGTGGGCGCCCGAGGACCCCAAATCCGGCGACCGCACCGCGTTCGAACGTGACCGCGCGCGGCTGATCCACTCGTCGGCATTGCGCCGCCTCGGCGCGAAAAGCCAGATCCTCATGGCAGGCACCGACGACTTCGCGCGCACACGCCTGACCCACACACTCGAAGTGGCGCAAATCGGCCGGCAGATCGCGCAGATGTTCGGCTGCGACCCCGACGTGGTGGACTGCGCATGCCTAGCACACGACTTGGGGCACCCGCCGTTCGGGCACAATGGTGAGCACGCGCTCGCGCGGATCGCCGAGCCGATCGGCGGATTCGAAGGCAACGCGCAGACGCTGCGCATCCTGACGCGCCTGGAACCGAAGGTGTTCTTCCACGACGGCCGTTCCGCAGGCGTCAATCTGACGCGCGCGTGTCTTGACGCCTCCGTCAAATATCCATGGGACTACGCGCACGCCGACGACCACCCGAAAGGGGAGCGCAGCCGCAAATTCGGTGTGTATCCGAGCGACGAACCCGCGTTCCGTTGGCTGCGGCAGGGCGCGTCCGGCACGGCGACGCCGATGGAATGCCAGATCATGGACCTGAGCGACGACATCGCCTACAGTGTGCACGACGTGGAGGATGCGATCGCGACCGGCGCATGCGACCCGGCGCAACTGCGTGACGCGCGCGTGCTTGACGCGGTCGTGGAGCAGGTCCTGACATGGTATGGGCGGCAATGGGACCCGGACGAGCTGCTCGCCGCCTTTGGTCGCCTGCAACGCCGCCACACGTTCCCCGAACGTTTCGACGGCTCGCGGCATGCGTTGGCACAGCTCAAGAACGTGACGAGCACGCTGATCGGCACCTTCGCGCACAGCGTGGAAGCCGCCACACGCGATACCTACGGCACGGGGCCGTTGGTGCGCTACCGCGCGAACGTGATGGTGCCGCCGCACACGCGCTACGAGATCCTGGCGCTCAAAGGCATCGCCGTGCACTTTTTGATGGAACCGCGCGAACATTCGCCGTTGCATGGTGAAGAGCAGCGGATCATCACTGATCTGGTCGACGTGCTGATGGCGGATGCGCCCCAGCCGTCGCTCGCGCTCGAACCGGTGTTCTGGGAGGATTGGGCGAATGCCGAAAGCGACGGCGAACGGCTGCGTGTGGCGGTCGACCAAGTGGCGAGCTTGACTGACGGATCGGCCATGACCCTGCACGAACTGCTGTGCTCATAGCGTGCAGGGGCGGCTGCCTCCGTGGGCGTTGTGCCATGTGGGGCCGCCTGATATGCTGTGCACCATGGCGGGCATGATTCACAAAGAAGACATTGAGAAAGTACGCAATGCGGCCGATCTGTACGAGATCGTCTCCGCCACTGTGGCGTTGAAACCATCCGGCATCGGGTCGTATGTGGGCCTGTGCCCGTTCCACGACGAGAAGACCCCCAGCTTCAGTGTGCGCCCCGCGATGGGCGTATGGCACTGTTTCGGCTGCGGCCGCAGCGGCGACGTATTCAAATACGTCGAAGAGCAGGAGAATATCGATTTCCGTGAGGCGGTGGAACTGCTCGCCGACCGCTACCACATCGAACTGCATTACGACAAGACCGGCAATACGCCCGAAACCAAAGGCTCCAAGCGCACGCGCCTACTTGAGGCGAACGAGGAGGCCCAGCGCTTCTTTGTGGAGCAACTGGTGACCGACGAGGCCCTGCCCGCCCGCAAACTGCTCGCCGGCCGTGATTTTTCGCAGGTCGACTGCGCGCGGTTCGGCTGCGGTTACGCGCCGCGCGGATGGGACAATCTGGTGCGCCACTTGGCCGACAAGGGGTTCACACAGCAGGAGATGCTCGACGCCGGCTTGGCCCGCCAAGGCCAGCGTGGCGTCTATGACTATTTCCGTGGGCGCGTGACGTGGCCGATCCGCGACTCCACCGGCCGCACTTTGGGGTTCGGCGCGCGCAAGCTGTATGACGACGACCAGATCAACGCGAAATACATCAATACGCCAGATACGCAGCTCTACCACAAGAACCAAGTGCTCTACGGCATCGACCTGGCCAAGAAGCAGATCGTGGACAAACGCCAGGTGGTGATCGTGGAAGGTTACACCGACGTGATGGCCATGCACTTGGCGGGCGTCGACACCGCGATCGCCACATGCGGCACCGCATTCGGCGACGAGCACGCCAAGATCGTGCGCCGCCTGATCGCCGACGATTCGCTCGGCGCAGTGCAGTTGCGTGGCCCGCTCAACGTGGAGGGCCAGCAGTTGAGCTCGCGCATCGTCTTCACCTTCGACGGGGACGCGGCCGGTCAGAAGGCCGCACTGCACGCCTTCGGCCTTGACTCATCGTTCCTTACGCAGACCTTCGTGGCCGTGGCGCCAGACAATCTGGACCCGTGCGACCTGCGCATCGAGCGCGGCGACGACGCGCTGCGCCAACTCATCACCAACGCGAAACCATTGTTCGACTTTGTGATCGACACGGCGATCGACCGTTTCGCCACCACCTACACCACTGGTCAGATGGGCGCGGTCAAGGCGGTCGCGCCGCTCATCGCGCAGATCCGCGACGAATCATTGTGGGACCTCTACGCGCGCAAAGTGGCCCGGCGTATCGGCGTGGAACTCGACGTGCTGCGCAACGAGGTGCGCGCGGCACGCCGGCAGCTGCGTGTGCGCAGCGACGACGCGTATGCGCCGAAACGCCGCTACGAGCAGCCCGAACGTGAGCAGCGGGCGCCCGCACCCGAACAGGCGCACCGCATGGAGGCCGCGAACGCGCAACGGCAGTCGTTCTACCGCATCCAGGACCCCGTGTTCATCTGCGAGCAACAGTTCATGGCCACGTTGATCCAGATTCCACGCGCAATCAACCCCGAGCTGTTCCGTGCGCTGACGGTGCACTGCTTCCAGACCCCAGTGTTCCAGACCTTGTTCCAGGCGATTGAAGTGGCGGGCGGCCTGCCGGTCGAATCGATCTCGCAGGGGCTGTGGCTGCACAACCTCACCAAAGCCGGCGGCCCCATGCTCTCGTCCGCAATCACCGAACTCGCGGTGATGCCGCTGCCGCTGCTGATGCCGGCCACCGCGGCGCACAACGACGAGCACGGCGCGCCGGCCGCGCAGCCGTTGCGCGAGGCAAGCGCGGAAGAGCGGCAGTATGCGAACCAGCTGCTCGCCAAACTGCTCGACGTGGGGTACATGCGGCGCATCGACGCCACCAAACACCGCATGGCGCGCACAGCGGACACGCAGGAGCAGATCAGGCTGCTTTCGGTGATCACCGAGACCGAAAAGGAACGCAAGGACCTGCAATCACGGATCTTCGGCGGCAACATCGGCTAGGATGCGCATTGGGCGAACGGTCGGAAACCAACGGCAATGATTCCAAGAGCTCAGGTGGTGCAATGGGCGTGCGCGGTCGGCCCGGTGACCACGCCGAACCGTTGCAACGGCGGCTTTTCGTGTAGGATGGTACCGTTTTACACATTCTTCCTGGAGGCTGAATGCGGCAACGGGTGCTGACCTTCCTGCGGAGCGAGACCATTCTGATCGTCGCGACGCTTCTGGCAATAATATCCTGTTTCATCGTGCCGCCCGACGGGCAGTATGGCGGCTATGTGCACGTCAGCACGATCTCGCAGCTCGTGTGCCTCATGCTTGTGGTGGTCGGGTTCCAGCGCATCGGCGTGTTCCGCATCATCGGGTCGAGTCTGCTCCACCGCGTGCACACGGCGCGCGGTGTGGTGCTCACGTTCATCGCGCTCACGTTCATCTCGGCCATGTTCATCACGAACGACGTGGCGTTGCTCACCTTCGTGCCGTTCGCGCTCGCCGTGCTGGTGATGGCGCATATGGAAGACAAGGCGATCATCGTGTGCGCGCTGATGACGGTCGCTGCCAACACCGGCAGCATGCTCACGCCGGTCGGCAACGCGCACAACCTGTATTTCAAGGCGCTCACCGGCATGTCCACTGGGCACTTCCTGCGCATCATGGCGCCGTATTCCATTCTCGCGGCCGTACTGCTCGTCGTCGTCACCTGCGTGGTGTTCCGCGGCCGGCGCATCGCCGAATTCGATGGCATGGACAGCAAAGGGTTCGAACGCGGTGTGCTCGCCCCGGACCCGACGCGCCACCAGCCCGACGAGATCAAGGTGACCGGATACGGCGCCGGCTATGGCGGCTGGCGGGCGATCGTGTACACGGGCGTATTCGTGGTGTGCGTGCTTGCGGTGAGTGACATGGTGCCGCTGTGGGTCATGTGCGCGGTCACGTTCGTGGCGATGGTCGTCTGCGACCGCGGGTCGTTCCGCCACGCCGATTGGGCGCTGCCGCTCACCTTCATCATGTTCTTCGTCTTCATCGGCAACATGAAGCGTGTGCCGGAGTTTGCGGGTATCGCGCAGGCGTTCGTGGGCCAGCATCCGCTCGAAGTCTCCATCATCTCAAGCCAGATCATCAGCAACGTGCCGGCGAGCCTGTTGCTCTCCGGTTTCTGCGACCAGTGGGTGCCGCTGATCATCGGCACCAACATCGGCGGCATGGGCACGCTGATCGCCTCGATGGCCTCGCTGATCACCTACAAGAACTACACGCGCCAATACCCGCGGAACAAGGGGCGCTACCTTGGCGTGTACACGGCGATCAGCGTGATGTTCCTGCTGTTGATGTACGGCTTGGCCGTCATCATCGAATAGGCACCTGATGCAGGCGCGCGGCCCGCACCGGATGTAGGTGCAGGCCGCGCGTAGCCACGGGTGCCCCCAGCCGGACTCGAACCGGCAACCTGCGGATTAGAAGGCCGACGCTCTATCCATTGAGCTATGGAGGCAACGTACAGTTACGCTACTAGGCTCGTTGGACGCGCCCGGTTCAGCGGCCGCCGCGACCTGCCTGCCGGCGTTTGAGCTGCGCGTTCATCTTGCGCACATTGCCGCGGAACACGAACCCACAGATCGCGCTGATGACGGCGGTGCAGGCGAGCATGGCCACGATGGACCAGACCACGGCGGAAGCGCCGTATTGCCGTGGAATCCAACCCATCCACCATGCCGCCGCCGTGTACATCAGCGTGCCGGGCACCAGTGCGATCAGCGCCTTGGCCCATGTGGCGAGCCGGTCGTTGGTCCAGACCACCGCAGGCGCACCGTAGCCGATGCCGCACAACAGCACGACGCCGAACTGCTTGACGAGCATCGCGCCCGTCTCGCCGCCCATCGCCAGACCGGCCACAGCGGAGAACGCCATGGCGAGGAACGCCGCGATGCCGATGCCTGTGGCCGTGTAGACGGCCATCGTCTTGCCAATGGTGTGATTCATGATGACTCCTTAGATGCAGGTGCGCACCCGTCATGCGCGCCCCATGCCGATCGCCTGTTTGAACGCGCCCAGAAAACGCCGCGAGATCCATTCCACCGACCCGTCGACCATCTGCACGCTGAGCGCACCGCCGAACCCCGGTTCGATGCGGTCGATCGCGTCGATGTTCACGATCGCGGATTTGCTGATGCGCACGAACCCCTCGCCGAGCGTGGATTCCAATTCGTAGAGCCGGTTGTTCGACCGCAGTTCGCCTTTGGCTGTGATGAGCTGCACGTGGCCGCCGTCCATGTGCGCGATGTACACGTCGGCCACCGGCACCACGACGATGCTGCGGCCGCGCGTGCCGACAACGGCGTGGTGCGGGCCCGGCTGCAGTTCCACGACGGTCGAATCGCGGCCGATGCCGGCGAGCGCGTCGACCGCCTGCTGCAGTTCCTCGGTGAGCGCGCGGGCGCTGATGCGCGCATGGTCGGCCTCAATCGTGGGCCTGATCGACAGTTCGACTCGCACGGTTCCTCCTCTCTTGCGGGCTATGCCCCGGCAAGAGCCAATCTACCGCCGTGGCGCGTTGCGACCCGCGCGCGTGCCGGCAAGCGGTCGGTTTGGCGCGGTAAGCGGTAGGGGAGTGCGCTTGAAGTGCGGATATGCGGTTCAGCGCAGCACGCTGCGGATGCGCGCGGTGACCGCTTCGCACGTCAGCCCATACCGGCTGTTGAGTGTGGCGAGCGGCGTGCGGTCGGTGAACGCCTTGTCCGCGCCGAAATTGAGCGTGCGCATGCCCGATCCGGGCATCATGTTCGCGTAGAACGCGGTGATTTTCTCACCCCAGCCGCCTTCCAGCTGCGCGTCTTCGAGCGTCACCACAAGCGTGTGGTCGCTCGCAAGCGCGCGCAGGGTGCTTTCGTCGAGTGTGGAGAACTGCAGTGGGTCGATCAGTGTGGCGTGGACCGGGGCGGTGGTGTCGCTCGCAAGCGCGCGCACCACTTCACGTGCGAGCGGGTAGGCGTTGCCCAGACCAAGGACCGCCACCGTGTCGCCTGCTTCGGCGACATGGTAGCCGCACCACGGGTTGTTCGCGTCGGTGGCCTGTGGTTCGACCGTGGCGTTGGGGTCAAGGGTGCCGGCGCGCTCGCCGCCCAGGATCTGGTTGCCGGGCACACGGATCAGCACCGGGCGGCTGTTGCGCTCGCTCGTGGACCAGGCGAGCATGTCGAGGAACATCTGCCGTGAGGTGGGCGCCAGGCACATCAGGCCGGGGATGTTGCCGAAGAACGGCACGTCGAATGCGCCGGAATGGGTGTTGTCGGCGTCGCTCAGGCCGGCGCCGAACGAGAGGAGCGTCACCGGGGTGCCGTTGAGCGCCACCTCTTGCTGCACCTGGTCGAATGTGCGCTGGAAGAACGTGGCGGATGTGGCCACCACGGGCCGGCCGCCGGCTTTGGCGATGCCGGAGGCGAACGCGACCGCGTGCTCTTCGGTGATGCCGGTGTCTACATAATGCGGACCCGCCTGTGCGCGGAACGCGTGGGTGATGCCGTTCGATCCCGGCGTGGCCGGCGAGATGACGACGAGCCCGGGTTCGTGCTCGAAGCGCGCGGCGAGTGCATCCATGGCGAGCGCACCGTAGTATTTGCGCGCGCCCAACGGGCTGCCATCCTGCGCGAAGGGGTTCTGCCAATGGTTCTCTTCGCACTGGCCTGCGTGCAAGCCGTGGCGTGCGTCCTCGGCGTCGAGCCCCAGGCCCTTGGTGGTGTGCACATGCAGCACGACCGGGTGGTCGATGTCTTTGATCTCGCGCAGTGCCTCGATCATGGTGTGCACGTCGTTGCCATGCTCCACATAGCGGTAGTCGAGGCCAAACACGGTGAACAGGTTGCGGTCGCTGCGGCCGTGGGACGCGCGCATCTCGGCGAGCGTCGCATACATGCCACCATGGTTCTCTGCGATCGACATCTCGTTGTCATTGACGATGATGATGAGGTTGCCGCCCTGCTCGGCGGCGTTGTTGAGCCCCTCGAACGCGATGGCCGAGCTGAGCGCGCCGTCGCCGATCACGGCGATCACGTTGCGTGTCTGCGGCACGGCGCCGGTGGCGGCCACCATGTCGCGTTCCTTGGCAAGGCCGCATGCCAGCGAGATGGATGTGCCGGTGTGGCCGAGCACGAAATGGTCGTGTTCGGATTCGGCCGGGTTGGTGAAGCCGGTGACCGAGCCGAACAGTTCGGCGTTGAGGAACGCTTCGGCGCGGCCAGTGAGCATCTTGTGCACGTAGCTTTGGTGCGAGACATCGAACACGATCTTGTCGAGCGGGGAGTCGAACACCACATGCAGCGCCACGCTTGTCTCCACCAGACCGAGATTGGAACCGATATGGCCGCCCGCTCGCTTGCCGAACTCCACAAGCGTTTCGCGGATCTGTGCGCAACACTCGTCAAGC
This sequence comes from Bifidobacterium pseudolongum subsp. pseudolongum DSM 20099, assembly GCF_000771225.1. Classification (GTDB taxonomy): domain Bacteria; phylum Actinomycetota; class Actinomycetes; order Actinomycetales; family Bifidobacteriaceae; genus Bifidobacterium; species Bifidobacterium pseudolongum. Next base: position 188,456 of record NZ_JDTZ01000002.1, on the reverse strand, counting down.
TGGCGATCGTCAAGCCGTTGCACGTCCGCGGGGGAATGCAGGGTAGCCAAAATGTCGCAGGTCATCGCCTTATCCACGTCCTTCCCGGTTCCCGCGTGGGGCCCTTTGCGTGTCCATATTATAGTGGGGTAAGCGATTATGCTCACAACGGTGTCAGACAAGGGCACCCGCGTAAGCGAGATATGTACCGAAAAGCCTGTGTTCGGCACCCTATCTCGCTTACGCGGGTGCCCATACAAGATAGGGGACCATTATGCAAGCCGTGTATGCCGCATCCGTCAATGCCTCCGACCCGCTCGCCGCGCTCGAAATAGGCGATGTGCCGCCAATCGAGCTGCCTGCCGGCTGGGCGCGTATCGCCGTGCGCGCCACCACGGTGAACCACCATGACATATGGTCGCTCAAGGGCGTGGGGTTATCCGCCGCACAGACACCGATGATCCTCGGCACCGACGTGTGCGGTGTGCTGCCTGAGGATCCGGTGGGGGACACCGGGCTGCATGCCGGCAGCGAGGTTGTGGCATACACCGTCGTCGGGTCCGACGGCGCCGGCGTGCTGCCGGGCGAACGACGCAGCATCCTGTCGGAACGCTACCCGGGCACGATGGCCACCACCACGCAGGTGCCCGCGGCGAACCTGTTCGCCAAGCCGGCCAATCTGAGCGCCGAAGAGGCGGCCGTGCTCGGCACCAGTTGGCTCACGGCCTACTCGATGCTGTTCTCGCGCGAACACGGCGCGCAGGTGCAGCCCGGCGACAGCGTGCTGATCCAAGGCGCCGGCGGCGGCGTCTCCACCGCGGCGACGATGCTGGCGCACGCCGCCGGCCTCGAGGTGTTCGTCACCTCGCGCAGCGACGCCAAACGCAGCCGCGCGGCCGCACTCGGCGCGCACGCCACGTTCGAACCCGGCGCACGTCTACCGCACAAAGTGGACGCCGTGCTCGATTCGGTCGGTTCGGCCACATGGAGCCATTCGATCAAATCGGTGCGCCCCGGCGGCACCGTCGTCACATGCGGCGCCACAAGCGGCGACCAGCCGGGCGCGGAGCTCACGCGCGTGTTCTTCCAGGACATCCGCATCCAAGGCAACACGATGGGCTCGCGCGGGGATTTCGCACGCCTGCTGCGCTTCGTGGAACACGCCGACCTGCATCCGCCGATCGACGCCGTATACGCCGCGGCCGACGCACGTGCCGCCTTCGGACGCGTGATCGCCGGCGACGTGTTCGGCAAGGTGGCGCTCACCTTCGCCTGACGGCAGCGCCAATATCTGAGATGGGCCGCCATGCGTGCCCGTCTGCGCCCGCCGCGTGGCGTACAGTAGTGGCGTACACACCACACCTTCTCGCGTAAGGAAGCAAATGACAGCCAGTACTCCGCAAGTGGCCGTGATCATGGGATCGGCCAGCGATTGGGACACGATGAAGCACGCATGCGCCATGCTCGACCAGTTCACGGTGCCGTACATGAAGCAGGTCATCTCGGCGCACCGCACCCCGGAGCTCATGGGCGAATTCGCGCACAACGCGCGCGCCAACGGCATCAAGGTCATCATCGCCGGCGCCGGCGGGGCCGCGCACCTGCCCGGCATGGTCGCCGCGCAGACCACGCTGCCCGTCATCGGCGTGCCGGTGCAGTCCCACGCGCTGTCGGGCTGGGATTCGCTGCTATCGATTGTGCAGATGCCCGGCGGCATCCCCGTGGCCACCACGGCGATCGGCAAATCCGGCGCCACGAACGCGGGACTGCTCGCCATCAGCATGCTGAGCATGACCGACGAGCGCCTCGCGAACGAACTGCAGGAGTACCGCGACGACCTCAAGCAGAAGGTGGATGAATCCAATGCCAAGCTTGTCTGACGAAACCAACGGCGCGCTCGCCGCCCTCGAGCCGGGCATGACAATCGGCATCGTGGGCGGTGGCCAGCTCGGCCGCATGATGGCGCTGAGCGCCAAATACATGGGGTTCCGCGTGGGCGTGCTCGACCCGACCGACGATTGCCCCACCGCGCAGGTGGCGGACTTCCAGATCGTGGCAGACTACGACGACACCGCGGCAATCCGCGCGCTCGCCGACCACAGCGACGTGTTGACGTATGAATTCGAGAATGTCGACGCCGACGCGCTCGATGCGGTGCGCGACCGTGTGGCGATCCCACAGGGCACCGACCTGTTGCGCGTGACGCAGAACCGCATCGCCGAAAAGACGTTCATCAACGACCATGGCATCGGCACCGCGCCATGGCGCGCCGTGCAGTCGCGCGGTGAGCTCGACGCGGCGCTCGCCGAGATCGGCTACCCGGCCGTGCTCAAGACGAGCGAAGGCGGCTATGACGGCCACGGGCAGATTGTGCTGCACAGCGAGGATGATCTTGCACAGGTGTGGGCCGCCGACGAATTCCCGCAGGCGATTCTCGAGGGGTTCGTCGATTTCGCGTACGAGGCGTCGATCCTGGTGTCGGGCGACGGCGAACATTACGTCACGTTCCCGGTGGTGCGCAACATTCACCGCAACAACATCCTGCACATGACGCTCGCGCCGGCCGAGGTCGGCACGGCGCTCGAGGAATCCGCACGCGCGCTCGCCATCGAGCTGGCGCGCGGGTTCAGGCTCGCCGGCACGCTCGCGATCGAGCTGTTCGTGACAAACGACGGCGGCGTGCTGGTGAACGAGCTGGCGCCGCGCCCGCACAATTCGGGGCACTACACGATCGAGGCGTGCTCGTCCGACCAGTTCGACACGCATATCCGCGGCATCGCCGGCTGGCCGCTTGAGCAGCCGCGCCTGCTGAGCCCGGCCGTCATGGTCAATGTGCTCGGGCAGCATGTGGCGCCCACGCGCGCCGCACGCGCCAACCACCCCGAGTGGCATATGCACGATTACGGCAAGGCGCAGGTCAAACACAACCGTAAGATGGGGCACATCACCGTGCTGACCGACGACCCCGCACGCACGGCGGCCGACCTTGAGGCCACCGGCTGCTGGAGCGGTGAAAGCGGTCAGTAGCGTCGCCGACACAACGGAAAGGAGCACCGTGGCCGCACAGAGTGGGCGCAACACACGCCAGAAAGACGTCATCCGTGAGGCGTTGGGGGCGTGCGACGTGTTCATTTCGGCGCAAGCGCTCCACCAACGGCTTGTGGACGGTGGCGAGCATATCTCACTCGCCACCGTCTACCGCCGTCTCAACGCGATGGCCGACAGCGGTCAGGCGGACACCGTACGCATGAACGGCCAGCAGATGTTCCGCCTATGCGGCGATGAACGCCACCACCACCATCTGGTCTGCGTCGCGTGCGGCAGAACCGTGCAAATCGACCCCCCGAGCGAGACGTGGCTGCGGTCGATCGCCGAGGATCACGGGTTCACGGTCGAATCGCACACACTCGAAGTGTTCGGGCTGTGCGCGCAGTGCCGCGCCGCCCGCGCTCAGTCGGACGGCGCGGACGCAGTCGACGACGCGGATGCCGGCGCAGCGGTCGATGCGGAGGCATCGTCCTTCGGCTTGAACGACGAAAGCATGCCGAGCGCCTCGCGGAACGTGAGCGATGGCAGGTAGGCGCGGATGATCGCGATCGCCAGGTTCGGCAGCAACGCCGAATCGCGGTAGCAGATGTACACCGGCCGTTGGATCGGCTGGAACTTGAGCTTGAACCGGTACAGCGACTTGAACCCGTACGCCGGCTCCAGCAGGTCGGCCACAAGTGCGAGCGAATGCTGCAGCACCGTGGTGCCGTCGATGTTCGACGTGTCGTCGCTCGTGGCGTCCGACGAATGCTGCAGGCCGCTGAGCGGCGCCGCTGATAGGCTGACAAACCGCACCTGCTCGTCGGGGTGCGCTTCGCCCCAATCGTGCATGCGCTGGGCCATACGCGCGATGAGGAACTCCATGATGCCGTTGTAGCTGCCATGGTTGTAGCGCATGAAGTCGAGCGTCCAACCGATCACATGGCCGCCGCGCCACGTGGGCAGCCAACTCGTGACGGCCTGCACCACACCGTCGCCGTCGATCGCGTAGAGGATCTTGACACGGGGGTCCTTCAATTCCTCCACGCCGCCGAGCGTGAACTTCATCTCAGGCAGCGCCTTGCCCTGCGACCACTGTTCGGAAATGCCCTCAATCTGCGACTGCACGTCAGTCGGCGCCTCGTCGAACGTGGTCATCACATCGACGATGCCTTCGCGCTTCGCCTTGTTGATGGCGGTGCGCACATCCTGCCACTTCTTGCCGGTCGTCTTCCACGCCTGCGGGTCGATAAGCATCTCTTCGCCCACCATGATCGAATGCCAGCCCTGCTCCTGCAGGTAGTCCTTCTGCTCTTCATGCACCGCGTAGAACACCGGCGCCCACGTATGGTCACTGCAGAAGCGCGAGAAATCGTCCAGATCGCTGAACCATTCTTCCGGGTCGCCGAACGGGCCGGTCGTGGTGAGCGCGATGTGGTTGAGCACACGGTAGGCCACCGCTGAACGGCCGGTGGGGGAAAGCCAGTATTCGTTGCCTTCCCACGTGGCCATGAAACTCATCGATTCGCCGCCATGCTCCACAAGCGTCTCGGCCTGTTCGTGCGCCGCGTGGTCGTAGTCGATCGACGAGCGCAGCCATGCGAGCGAGACCACGAGCAATACGAGCCAGAACACCATGCCCACCCCCTGGTAGATCACCGAGGCGAGCGCCGTGGCCGGCGCGAAGGTCAGTGAGGTGGCCGCAAGATAGCCCGCCGGCAGCAGACGCGCCGGCAGGTCCTCGAACAGCATACGCGCGTCAGGGTGCGGCACGAAGTCCTGCGCGTGCGTGAAGCCGAACACCAGATAGACGGTCAGGCACACAAGCAGCGTCACAATGAGCACCGTGACGCTCAAGCTCAACGTGCGGCGGTGGGTGCGCACCGAGAAATTGCGCAACGCCACGCCGAGGGCAATCGCGTAGATCAGCGGCACGAGCACATTGACCGCGCATGTGAGCAGCGTGCCCGGCGGCAGCGCAGCCGACGCATTGCCATCGACCGGTGCGAAGAAACTGCGGATCGGCACGATTAGGTAATAGACCACGGCGGTGAGCGCGGTCAGCGCATAGAAGACAATGCTCGCCACCGCGGCGGCGCGCCTGCCCAACATGACGCCCCAGGCGAGCGTGAGCATGACGAGGACGCACAGCACCGACCGCACCACGTCGCCGGGGAACAGGCCCGCGGTGAACGAGTTCTGCTGGAAGCAGCCGAGCGAGGCCCCGCCGTTGAGGCATGCCGCGAGGCGGCTGGAATGCGTCGACCCCGGGCCCATGATCCACGCGAGCGAGGTGAGCGGGCCGGCATGGATGCGCGAAGTGGCGGTGACGACCGGCCCGAGTGCGAGCACAAAGCCGATCGCACCCAAGATGCGCCGTTTTTCGCGCGACGAACTGTACTGCCAATGCCACTGTTCGGATTCATGCGGGCGCCCGGCGATCGCCGTGCCGATCAGCTGGCCGGCCACGGCGGCGATGAGCGTGCAGTAGTCGCCGGGATTGCCTCCGTACAGGATCACCACGAGCACGGCGGTGTAGCCGATGAGGCGCACGCGGTGGCGCCACAGCGCGTAAGAGAACGCAGTGGAGGCCATCAGCGCGCCTGCCACCAGTGTCACCGGGCTCAACGAGAACACGATCTGCGAGGTCAGCGCGCGGTCGCCGAACAGGGTGCTGATGCCCGCGCACAACAGCAGGCCGCCGCCGATGCCAATGACCGCGCTGCCCAACGAGACGAGCGTTGTGCGCATGGCGCCCATGCGCGGCTCGGCCACACACAGTACGCATAGGATGAGCACCGCCTCGACGATGAGCTGGAGCACCCCGCGCGTCAACACGAGCGAGGGGAGCAGGCGCGCCAGGTCGAACGCCCCCAGCGTGGTGCTCAGCTCGGCATAGGGCAGGCTCTTGTGCTGTACCGCGTAGAACAGCCACCAGCACAGGTTGATGGCCCCGAACCCGGCGGTGACCCAGAGCGCGAACCGCTGCTCATGCACCCATTGGCGCAGGTCGGCGAGCAGCTGCGCGCCGACGCCGCTGCCGGTACGGCGTTGTGGCCGTGCCTTGGATGATTGGTTGGCATTCACTGGAGTACCTCAACTTTCTGTGCGTGGTCGTGTGCATAGTCTTCGAATGCAGCGGGCGTGGCGTCTAGGCCCATGCGGTCGCACAGCCAGGGGAGCGCCACCGCGAACGTGGCGTTGACGGCGCGCCAATCATGCCCGCTGCCGGCGGCCTTGACCATGTGCACGGTCCAGCCCGCCTCGCGCGCCGCCTCGCCGATCGTGACCACATTGGCCAACGACGTGTGATCACGCGCACCCGCGCCGAGGATCATGACCTGGCGTGACGGCGCGTGCGCCTTGATCGCGTTCACTGGCACCTGCCTGTCGTATGCGGCTTCGTCACCGCCGAAGTAGTCGCTGATCATCGATTGCCTGCTGCCGGCGGTGGGGGCGAGTTCGCCGTCCACCGCGAGCACGTTGCCGTAGACCGTAGGGAAGTTCGGCGCCAGCTGTGTGGAGCAGGTGGCGCCTTGCGAGAATCCGCCGATCACCCAGTCGGCCGCATCGACGCTTGCCGGCAGGGTGGCTCGGATCCAATCGGGCACATCCTGGGTCAGATAGGTCTGCGCCTTGCCTACTTTGATGGTGTCGGCGCACAGGCTGTTGGTCATCATGCCGGTGTTCTGGTCCGGTGAGACCACAATCGGTGCCAACCCGTTGTGCTCACGCGCATATCGCGTCAGTATGGCGACCGCATTGCTCGCGCTAAAGAACCGTGTGGGGCTGCCCGGTTGACCCGAAAGCATGACGAGCACGGGCAGCACAGGCGGATGGGCCGCGAGCGCCGCTGGCGGCAGCCAGACGACGGCGTGGCGCGCCCGGAACCCCGAGCGCGTGGCGGGAATCGTGGCGCTGAACAGCTTGCCTTCCGTCTCCGGGCGCACAGACCCGGAGCGCACTTGGGCGTTCCATTGCGCCACGCTGACCGTGGCGCGTGAGACATGCGCCGAATCGAGCGGCGGATACGGGGAGTAATCCACAAGACTGCCCACGGTCTGGAATTCACCGTAGATCGCGTTGATACGCAATCCCGCACCGAGCACAGTGAATGGCACCATGGCAATCGCGAGCACGCGCTTCCACCCGCGCGTCATCACCGCGGCGGCGATGAACGCGCCGGCCAGAAAGAACCCGCCGGCTGCGGCCCCGATCACCTCCCAGCCGAGCTCCACACCGAACAGCACAATGCCGTCGGAGATGAACCACGTGATGGCGCCGCCCGCACACGCGCAGACGAGCGCGGCCACCGCCTGCTTGACCACGTTGCGGCGCTTGCCGGCGGCGATCTGCGCGGCGGCGAGCGCCACAAGCCCCACACCGAGCATCGCCCACACGGCATAGGGGAGCCACCCGTGGGTGATACGGGTCTGGTACACCGCGTCCCAGCCTGTGGCCTGCACCATATTCGCTCCTGCCTTCTTCCCTGTATGCACTTCGATAGTCGCACGAACGGCGTCACCGCGACGCTGGGTACCGCGCAGCGCGAACATGGCCGCGACGATGGCCCAGCGCCGGTATTTCCATGAGCTAAGCCGATTGTCAGCTTGGTGGAGGAAAATGGGGCGGCGACACACAACATACACATGACTAACGGCACCCGCATACCATTGCCGTTCACGGATTTGGAGCGACCCACATCGTGCACAACGAACCCCATGCGTTGAATGATCCATCACAAGACACCACACCGGCATCCAGCCCGTCCATGCCAGCGGCGGCGGCCACCACGGACGTGGAGGAACTGCGCATCACCACCGTCGACCCCACGAAGACCCCGAAGCCCAGACACCGCGCTTGGCCCAGCTGGCTGTACGCGGTCGTGTTCATCGTCGTCGACTTCCTCGCGCTCGCGATCCTGCAGTATGGCGTCACGCAGTCGTCGACGCGCGTGCAGCTGTCCAGCTCGCTCGACAGCCTCGGCACGATGATCGGCAAAATGGGCCAGGGCAACTTCGTGCTTCTGCTCAACATGCTCGCCATCGGACTCGTGTATCTGATTCTGCTCATGGTGAGCAACCGGTTCTGGGTGGCCTCACCGATACTGCTGTGCCTCGCCGCGGTCATCGCCGCCATTGAGAAGCTCAAGATCAGCGCGCGCTACGAGGTGATCCTGCCCTCCGACCTGAACTTCCTCAAAGGCAACACCGGCGACGTGATGAGCTTCCTGCCGCCCGAGGCGCCCGCGGTCATCGGCATGGCGGTGGGCGTGTGCGTGCTGGCGGTTGCCCTGTCGATCGTCTGCGCGCACTTCGACGGAAGGCATGGCTCGATGATCCGTGGCGGCAACAAGCCGCTTGGCGCGGGCCTGCGCGTGCTGTTCACCGTGCTGCCCGCGCTCGCGATCGCCCTGTATGTGGGCAGTGTGGGCACCGTGGACTCGTGGGGCTACCGGGTGTCACGCGGCATGGGCGACAAGCCGTCGATGTGGGATTCGGTCTACGACGCGCAGCGCAACGGCCCGGTCGTCTCGTTCCTGCGCCAGATCGACCCCAAGGTTATGGACGAGCCCACCACCTACAGCGAGGCCACGATGCGGCAGATCGCGGAACGTTACCGCAAGAGCGCGGCGGACATCAACAAGACGCGTGAGCGTTCGCTCACCGACAGCACGGTGGTGTATGTGCTGTCCGAATCGTTCTCCGACCCCACACGCGTGCCCGGCGTGCAGCTCAACGCCGACCCCATGCCCGCCATCCGGCAGGTGAAGGGTGAGACCACGTCCGGCCTCATGCTCAGCTCCGGGTACGGCGGCGGCACCGCGAACATGGAATACATGGGGCTCACCGGCTTGAGCATGGCCAACTTCGACTCCTCGCTCACGAGCCCGTACCAGCAGCTGCTGCCCGGGGCGTGCTGGGCGCCGAGCGTGAACCAGCTGTGGGGCGCGCCCGAATACTCGATCGGCCTGCACCCGTACGAGCCGAGCATGTACTCGCGCGAGGCGAACTACAAGAAGCTCGGCTTCTCGCACTTCTACGCGCTCAAGGGCGACGACATCATCGCGCATCAGGACAAGATCGACAATTCGCCGTACGTCTCCGACGAGGCGACCTACCAAAGCACGGTCGAGGAGATCAAGAAGACCGACGACAACCAGTTCCTGCAGGTGATCACCATGCAGAACCACATGCCATACAACGACTGGTACAAGAACAACGAGTTCACGGTGAGCGACTCCGCCGACGCCGAGCACCCGCTCACCGACAAGGAGAAGGAATCGATCCGCACCTACGCCAAGGGCATGGAGCTGACCGACGAAGCCACCAAGCAGTTCCTCGAAGAGCTCGATGCGATCGACAAGCCGATCACCGTCGTGTTCTACGGCGACCATCTGCCCGGCGTCTACAAGACCGCCGGGGCCGATGAGAAGAACTCGATCGCACTGCACCTGACCGACTACTTCATCTGGTCGAACCAGGCGAGCGAAGTGCAGGGCACCAAGCTCGACGACAGCGCCTACACCTCACCTAACTTCTTCATCGCGCAGGCCGCCGAACAGATGGACGCGAAAGTGAGCCCCTATCTGGCGTTCCTGACCGACATGCACGGGCATATCGCCGCCATGGAGCCACCGGTCGTCAACACCATCCAAGGTTGGGACCGCATCCCCGAAGGGCAGGCGATCTACCTGAACCAACAGGGCGAGCCGATGAGCGTGGCCGACATGGATGCGGCCACGAAACAGCTGCTCGAGGATTACAAGCTGATCCAATACGACATCACGGCCGGCAACAACTACCTCAAAGACATGGAGTTCATGGAACTGCCGAAGTAAGGCCAGCAATCGCCTTTTCGCGGCGCACCATGGCCGGGTAGCAGCCGCCGGCCAGAGTCCTCTGACATTTTACCGAGAGTAAAATGTCAGAGGATTTTTGCGTGATGTGGCTATTCTACACATTGATAAAACGTTTTACTAGCATTTTTGATGACATGGTGAGGAAATCTTGCAGCTCTCCACCGTGGCACTGAGATTGGATTCAAAGGAGAATACCATGGGAAAGAAGATCATCCTCGACTGCGACCCCGGGCACGACGACGCCGTGGCCATCCTGCTCGCCTTGGGCAACCCCACGATCGATCTGCTGGGTGTGACCACCGTCGGCGGCAACCAAAGCCTCGACAAGGTGACGTACAACGCCCGCGCCGTCCTCGAAAAAGCGCACGCCACCGATGTACCGGTGCACATGGGTTGCGGCCGCCCGCTCATCCGCGAGCCCGAAGCCGCGGCGACGATCCATGGGCAGAGCGGCCTCGACGGCGTGGAACTGCCCGTGCCGAGCCGACCGCTCGACGAAGGGCACGCGGTCAACTGGATCATCGATACGATCATGTCCAATCCGCCGCAGACCATCACACTCGTGCCGACCGGACCGTTAACGAACATCGCGCTTGCGGCCCGCCTTGAGCCGCGCATCGTCGACCGTGTCAAGGAGGTCGTTCTGATGGGAGGCGGCTACCATGTGGGCAATTGGAGTGCCGTCGCCGAATTCAACGTGAAGGTCGACCCCGAAGCGGCGCATATCGTATTCAACGAATCCTGGCCGCTCACCATGGTGGGCCTCGACCTGACACATCAGGCGCTGTGCACGCACGCTGTCCAACGCCGCATGGAGGACATCGGCACCGATCTGGCCACGTTCGTCAGTGGGCTCATGGACTTCTTCCGCGCGTCCTACCGCGAGAACCAGGACTTCGTCGACCCTCCGGTGCACGACCCGTGCACAGTCGCGTACCTCATCGACCCCACTGTGATCACGACGCGGCGTTGCCCAGTGGATGTGGAAATCCACGGCGACCTGACGCTGGGCATGACCGTCGCCGACTTCCGCGGCGCCGAACCCAGCCCGGAGGAATGCCATACCCAAGTGGCGGTCCATCTGGATGTCGAGAAGTTCTGGAACCTCGTCATCGACGCCATCAAGGCGCTTGGCTGAACGTAGCGCATAAGAAGGAATCAACGGAGATTCAAGGAAAGAGGAACCCACCATGTCCAGCACATCGATGAAGCCGGCCGTGCCCGCGAAGCACGGCGGCGACGGCACATCCATCGTCGCACTGATGGTCGCGCTCATGGCAGCCATCTTCGCGTTTCAACTCAATGCGTCCATGCTGTCCCCGGCCCTCACCACGATGGCCAATCAGCTGCGCAGCGACGATGCCCAGATCGGTCTGACGCAGACCGTGTTCTTCACCGCATGCGCGGTGTTCTCGCTGTTCCTGCCACGTTTGGGTGATCTCGCCGGGCGCAAGAAGGTGCTCATCGGCATGCTTGCGCTCACCGGCATCGGCTGCTGCATCTCGGCGCTCGCCGTCAACGTGCCGATGCTCATGGTGGGGCGTGTGATCCAAGGTGTCGCCGGCCCGGTCGTGCCGATGACGCTGCTCATGCTGCACGAGCGCGTCACCGATGACGCACGCTATGCGCGGCTCATGGCCATCCTGACCGCCGTCAACGGCGGCATCGGCGGCGTCGACGCACTGCTCGGTGGCTGGCTCGCCGGCCACTTCGGCTTCCGCTCGATCTTCTGGGTGATGGCGGGTGTCGCACTCCTCGCGATCATCCTCGTGTGGATCTTCGCCAACGAAAGCCACGCGGAAGAGACCCCGAAGATGGATTGGCTCGGCGTGGTGCTGCTGTCCGCGGCCTTCCTGTCGATCTACCTCGCCATCGATCAGATCCAGAAGCTTGCCGGCGCCAACTGGTGGCTTGTGGCGGTCGAACTCATCGCCGGCGCCGCGCTGTTCATCGGCTTCTGGCAGGTCGAGAACCACAAGAAGAACCCGATGGTCGCCACCAAGTACCTCAAGCAGCGCCGCACATGGGGCCTGCTGCTCACCACGCTGCTGACGATGACCGGCGTCTTCGCAATCATGAACGGCATCGTCCCCGCGCTTGCACAGGACACACAGTTCGGCGCCGGCATCTCCACGGACACCGTGTCGTTGTTCACCCTGACCCCGTATGCGCTTGTCGGCCTGGCCTTCGGCCCCGTCGCCGGTGTGCTCGCGTCCAAGCGCGGATACCGCTTCGTGCTGCGCGCTGGCCTTGTCGTCTCCGCAATCGCGATGGTCTTCGGCATCTTCGTCTGCCACGGCCCGGCGATCTGGAACCTCATCGTCCTGTCAGTCGTGCTCGGCGTGTCGTATGCGGGCACCGCGAACATCATGCTCAACGGACTCGGCATCGTGCTTTCGCCAGAGGACAATCCGGGCTACCTGCCGGGCCTGAACGCGGGCGCGTTCAACCTGGGCTCCGGATTGAGCTATGCGATCCTGTACGGCCTGCAGAAGGCGTTCACATCCTCCGGCGGCGCCACCTCCGGATACATGGCGTCGATGGTCGGCGGCATCATCCTGCTCGCCCTCGCGCTTGCCTGCTCGTTCCTGATCCCCAAGCCGCAGCAGGAACAACGCTGATCTGATCGGCGCGGCACCCGGCTTTTCAGAATAAGGAGGCCGGCACCCTAATCAGGTGCCGGCCTCCTTAATATATATATGCGCTGGTGTGGTCAGGCCTTGAGCGCCTTGGCTCCGATGTCGTGGCGGTAGAACATGCCTTCGGTGTTCACCGCGTCGAGGATCCCATACACCTTGCGCTGTGCGGCGGCCAGATCCGGGGCGCTCGCCTCGACGAGCAGCACGCGGCCCGAGTTGGCCACAAGCCCGTCCTCGCCGCGGGCCACGCCGGCATAGTACACATGGGAATCGGCGTCGGTCGCGATCTGCGGGATGTGCGCGCCCTTGACAATCTCCCCGGGGTAGCCGTCGGAGGCGAGTACGACGCCCAACGTGGCGTTGTCTTCGTCCCACGTGAACTCGGGGGTCTCGCCGTTGAGGATCGCCGTGATACCTGCGCCAAGGTCACTCGTGAGCTTCGGCAGCACGACCTCGGTCTCCGGGTCGCCGAAGCGCGCGTTGAACTCGATGACCTTCGGGCCGTCCTGTGTGGCGATGAGGCCCGCATAGAGGATGCCGGTGAACGGGGTACCCTCGGCGGCCATCGCCTCGACGGTCGGCTTCACGATCGTCTCGATGGCCTGCTGCACCACGTCGTCACCGATCTGCGGCACGGGACTGTAGGCGCCCATGCCGCCGGTGTTCGGGCCCTTGTCGTCGTCGTATGCGCGCTTGTGGTCCTGGCTGATAGGCATGGGCCAGAACTCGGTGCCGTTCACAAAGCTCATCAGCGAGAACTCCTGACCGTCGAGGAAGTCCTCGATGACCACCTTCGCGCCGGCCGAGCCGAAGCGGTGGCCGACGAAGATGTCGTTGAGCGCGGCGATCGCGGTGTCCTCATCCATCGCCACGGTCACGCCCTTGCCCGCGGCCAGGCCATCGGCCTTGATCACGATCGGCGCGCCATGTTCCTGCACATACAGCATCGCCGACGCGAGGTCGTCGAACGTGCGGTAGGCGGCAGTCGGAATGCCGTGGCGTTCCATGAGCTGCTTGGCGAAGTCCTTGGAGCCTTCGATCTGCGCTGCGGCCTTGCTGGGCCCGAACGCCTTGATCCCGGCCTCCTTGAACGCGTCCACAATGCCTTCGATGAGCGGCACTTCCGGGCCCACGAACACCCAGTCGTAGTCGTTGTTGCGCACAAAGTCGATGAGCGCGGCCTGGTTGGAAGGGTTGAGCTGCAGTGTGCGAATGCCTTCATCGAGCTCCATGCCCGGATTGCCTGGGGCCACGGTCACCTCGTCGACGCTCGCGCCACGCAGCAGCGTGTGCGCGATGGCGTGTTCACGTGCGCCCGAACCGATTACCAAAACCTTCATAATGCTTCTTTCCTCAGGAATTGTTGGAATCAATCAACAGTCGGTCAATGCCGCGTCAGGCGAGCTCCACATCGTCGCTGCCGCGCGCGACCACGGATCCGATGCGGTAGCCCTGTTCGCCGGCGTTCGCGAGCAGGTTCATCACCTCGTCCTCGCGGTCGGCAGGCACAGCCACGACCATGCCGATGCCCATGTTGAAGATGTTGAACATCTCCATATGGTCCACGTCGCCCGCGCGTTCGATCACGTCGAAGATCGGCGGCACCGGCCACGAGCCGAGCTCAATGCGCGCGGCGAGGCCCTCGGGCAGCATGCGCGGCACGTTCTCGATGAATCCACCGCCCGTGATGTGCGCCACGCCGTGCACCAGATCAGCTTCGAACAGTGGCATGAGCGCCTTCACGTAGATCTTCGTGGGCGTGAGCAGCACGTCGCCGAGCGTACGGTCGCCGAGCTCGGGCAGGCGCGTCTCCACGGTGTAACCGGCCTGCTCGAACAGCGCCTTGCGCACGAGCGAGAAGCCGTTGGAGTGCACGCCGGTGGACGGCAGGCCGATCAGCGCGTCACCTTCGGCGATGGCGGAGCCGTCCACGATCTTCGAGCGCTCCACGCAGCCCACGGTGAACCCGGCCAGATCGTACTCATCCTCGTCGTACATGCCGGGCATCTCCGCGGTCTCGCCGCCGATGAGCGCGGCGTCCGCCTGCACGCAGCCGTCGGCCACGCCGGAGACGACCTGTTCGAGCACGGCCGGGTCGTTCTTGCCGCAGGCGATGTAATCGAGGAAGAACAGCGGCTGCGCTCCCTGCGCCACCACGTCGTTGACGCACATCGCCACGCAGTCCACGCCGATCGTGTCATGTTTGCCCATGAGCTTGGCGATCACGAGCTTGGTGCCGACGCCGTCGGTGCCGGAGATGAGCACGGGCTCCTTGTAGTTGAGCGAGGCGAGGTCGAAGAGTCCTCCGAACCCTCCGATGCCCGACACGACGCCGAGGCGGTCGGTGCGCGCGACATGCGACTTGATGCGCTTGACGACCTCGTATCCCGCTTCGACGCTGACGCCAGCGTTTTCATATGCTTGTGGCATGTTCGACCTTTCTTGAACTTGGTATGCCGTTGGGATGGCTTGCGGACCGGTGGGGCGCGCGAACAAGGCACGGGACCGGCTGCGCGCGCGGCCAGCCGGTCCCGTGGATCATTCGTTCGCGATGCAGTAGTCGGTCGGATCGACCGAAGCGTGCCGACCGTTCACTTTGTGCGTGTATTCGGTGCCCTCGTACATCGTCTTCTGGTGGTCGTAACCCGGCAGGCGCACCAGGTCGTCGGGGGAGAGAGAATCGAGGAAGTCCTGCTCGTAATCGTCGAGCGCGGTGGGGTAGTCGCCGTTGAAGTACGCGACGCACAGGCCGCCGTACGGGGCGTCGGCGTGCAGGCCGATCGACTCGATCAGGCCGTCCACGGAGAGGAACGCGAGCGAATCCGCGCCGATGAACTCGCGGATCTCCTCGACCGATTTCTTCGCGGCGATGAGCTCCTGCGTCGTCGAGATGTCGATGCCGTAGAAGCACGGGTATTTCAGCGGCGGTGAGCTGATGCGCATGTGCACTTCGGCCGCGCCCGCCTCTTTGAGGATCTGCACGATGCGCCGTGACGTGGTGCCGCGCACAATCGAATCGTCGATGACGATGATGCGCTTGCCCTTGACGACCGATTTGACGGCGGAGAGCTTCATGCGCACGCCCTGTTCGCGCAGCGCCTGCGTGGGCTGGATGAATGTGCGCGCCACGTACTGGTTCTTGATCAGGCCCATCTCATTGGGCAGTCCGGATTCCTCCGCATAGCCCGAGGCCGCGGAAAGCGAGGAGTTCGGCACGCCGATCACCATGTCGGCGTCCACCGGGGCCTCCTGGGCCAGGCGCGCGCCCATGCGCTTGCGCGCCGAATGCACGTTCACGCCGTAGATGTCCGAGTCGGGGCGTGCGAAGTAGATGAACTCCATCGAGCAGATCGAGAGCTGCGTGTTGCTCGTGTAGGTGATGATGCGGTAGCCCTCGTCGTTGATCACGATCATCTCGCCCGGTTGGATGTCGCGGATGCGTTCTGCACCCACAACGTCGAGCGCGCAGGTCTCGGAGGCGAGCACATAGGCGCCGTTCGACATGCGGCCCAGGGAGAGCGGGCGGAAGCCGTTGGGGTCGAGCGCGCCGATCATCTCGTTCTCTGTCATGATCAGGTACGCGAATCCACCGTGCACGGTGTTGAGGGCTTCCTGCAGCTTGTCGATGACCGTGCTGCGCACCGAGCGGCGAATCAGGTGCATGAGCACCTCGGTGTCGGAATTCGAATGGAAGATGGCGCCTTCGTCCTCGAGCGCACGGCGCAGCGAGAAGCAGTTCGTCAGATTGCCGTTGTGGCACAGCGCCATGTCGCCATCATGGAAACGGAAGATGAACGGCTGGATGTTGTCGATGCCGCCGGAGCCGGCGGTCGCGTAGCGGACATGGCCGATCGCATGTTCGCCCTTGAGTTTTTCGATGTCTTTTTCGTTCTGAAACACCTGTGTGAGCAGGCCGAGCCCACGATGCCCGGAAAGATGGCCGTGGTCGTTGGCCACGATGCCGGCGCCCTCCTGCCCGCGGTGCTGCAGCGCATGCAGACCGAAATAGGTGAGTCGAGCCGCATCCGGATGACCCCAGACGCCAAAAATACCGCATTCTTCGTGGATCTCTTCGAGTTCAGCTGACAAGCTGGAGCTCCTTCCGGAAAAGTATGGAGAAAGGGATTCGCTACGAGATAAACCCTAGCAAGCGCGCGCTACATTGCCAACCGGAGCAATGCGCAAAATGGCGGAGTTCCAACAAAAAACCAGAGGCGGTGAGTTCGTATCGTGGACGTGCGGTGGTGTGGGGCATCGGGATGGCTCGTGTGACTGGCCGGCCCGACGCGCCGGTGATTCGACATTTTCGAACAGGTGTTCGAAAATGCTGCCATGACAGACCGCACGTACCTAGCCATAGACCTCAAATCGTTCTATGCCTCGGCCGAGTGTGTGGCGAGGGGGCTCGATCCGCTGGACACGAACCTGGTGGTGGCTGATGCAAGCCGGACGAGCAAGACCATCTGTCTTGCGGTCTCTCCATCGCTCAAGGCCGTCGGCATCGGTGGGCGTCCGCGTCTGTTCGAGGTCGAGCAGCGTGTGGCGCAGGTCAACGAGGCGCGGCGGTTGCGCGCACTTGGGCACCGCTTTTCAGGGTCCTCCGTGCATGCCGCGGAGTTGGCGGCCTCGCCCGGTTTGGCGCTTGCGTACGTCACCGCCAAACCGCGCATGGCGTACTACCTTGATGTGAGTGCGCGCATCTATGGCATCTATCTGCGGTTCGCCGCGCAAGAGGACATCCATGTGTATTCGATCGATGAGGTGTTCATCGACGCCACGCGGTACTTGCGGTTCGCGGGAGGCAGCGCCCATGAGCTTGCGCGGCGCATCGTGGCCGGCATCTATGCGGAAACCGGCATCACGGCCACCGCAGGCATAGGCACCAACCTCTATCTGGCCAAAGTCGCTATGGACATCGTGGCGAAGCACACCGCTGCCGGGGCTGACGGAGCGCGCATCGCGCAGCTCGACGAGGCGGCGTACCGGCGGCTGTTGTGGGCTCACCGGCCTCTCACCGATTTCTGGCGTGTGGGTCCGGGCACCGCGCGTCAATTGGAGCGCCACGGACTGTTGACGATGGGCGATGTGGCACGGTGCTCGGTGGGTGGTGCCGATTCTTATTACAATGAAGACCTGCTATACCGGCTGTTTGGTGTGAACGCCGAGCTGCTCATCGATCACGCATGGGGATGGGAACCAAGCACGATTGCCGACGTCAAGCAATACCGGCCGGAGCATTCCAGCATGGGGTCGGGGCAGGTGCTCCATGAGCCGTACGACTGGGAGCATGCACGTATCGTGGCCTGCGAGATGGCGGATCAACTGGCGTTGGGCATGGTCAAGCGTGGCATCCTGACCAGTCAGGTGACTTTGTCGGTGGGGTACGACGTGACGAGTCTGGATCAGCCGGGCGCGGCGGGGTACACCGGGCCGGTCTCGCGAGATCGATACGGCCGCCGGCGCCCCAAAAGCGCGCATGGATCATTGAATCTGGGGCGGCGCACGGCCGCGTCCTCGGTGTTGCGCGAGGCGATTGGCTCGCTGTACGACCGCATCGTCGACAGCTCGCTGCTCGTGCGGCGGCTCAATGTGGAGGCATCGCAGGTGCATGCCGTGCATGATCCGGGGGATGTGAGTGGGGCTAGTGCCGCCGAGACCGAGCAGCCCGACCTGTTCTCGTTCCTTGTGCAGGATGAAGGGGGCCGCAGTGATGAGAGTCGCACACGGCAGGAGGAGCGTGAGATGAAGATGCAAGAGACGTTGCTGCATGTCAAAGAGCGGTTCGGTGGCAACGCGGTGATCAAGGGCCTCAACCTCGAAGAAGGCGCCACGGGCGTGGAACGCAACCGGCAGATAGGGGGCCATGCGGCATGAACATCGAAAACACCCACCGGTACGACGACATCATCGACATGCCGCATCATCAATCCAAACGGCACCGGCCCATGGCCATGGAGCAGCGCGCCGCGCAATTCATGCCGTTCGCGGCGTTGGCCGGGTATGAGGACCTGCTTCGGGAGACGGCCAAGGTGCGCCAGCGGCATATCGAACTGGGCGAAGACGCGCAGGAGGCGCTCAATGCGCGACTCGCGGCGGTATTGGCGCATTTGGGTGAGCGCCCGCGCGTGGATATGACCTTTTTCCGTATGGATGACGAGGGCGCCGGCGGGGAATACCAGTGCATTGAAGGCGGTGTGGTGGTGAAATACCATGCCGAAACCAATGCGCTCGAGATGGCGGACGGCAGAGTAGTTCCCGTGGTTGACATCGTGCGCATTGAGCTGAGTGAAGTATAACGAGCAACGCAAGACGTGAATTTCGTGTGTATTTTGGTGGATTTTCTGCGTTGTACGCTGGTGGTGGGCGTTGTTCGTTGCTACCATGGAATTACGTGATCGTACTAGTTTTGCAAACGATGTCAGGGAGTTGAGATGCAGCGAGCGCAATCCAAGAAAACGGCGTGGATCATCGGCATCATTGGTGTTGTCGTGGCCGTCGTGGCGGCATGTGTGGCGGTGTTCGTGTTCCATCTGCCGCAGCGTGGCGCTGAGCCGCAGGCTTCGGCCGAGACGGTGGCGGCGGAGGCGTCGCCGTCTCCCTCGGAATCCACCACGGTCACGCCGTCCACGACCGATCCGATGGAGGTCATCCGCAATTACGAGGACTTCATGATGAAGTACGCCGATTTCGCGGAGATGCTCAACAGCCAGGACGGCATGCCGGCATCGAAGGCCAAGGAGTATACCGATTGGCTCGCGGGCTTCGACGACATGATGGCGCAGTTCGACGCCGTGAGCAATTCGAAGCTCACCCCCGAACAGGAGAAGTACTTCGACGAGGTCATCGACAAAGTCGACAAGCGCATGAAGGAAGCCACGGGCTCTGAGCTCGCCGGCATTCCGCGCAGCGCCGAGGAGGCGAAGAAGCAGGCCGAGGAGCGGCAGAAGGAAGCCGATCGCACAGCCGGCCGAACCAGTTCGGACGAAGACAGCTCGGACTCTTCACAAGACAAGTGACCTGTGGGGCACTGCCCCTCCACCGAATGCTGCGCCCTTGACGTGAAAACGCCAAGGGCGCAGCCGTATGCGATGTGCCTATGATAACCGCATGACATACGACAACGGCCATGTAATCGACGTGCAGCCCGCCCCTGCACCCCAGCAGCCGGTCCATAAAGGCAACGTGCTCGTGCTGGGGAATTCCGGCGTGGGCAAATCGACGCTCATCAACGCCGTGATCGGCGATGACATCGCCAAGACCAGTTTCGGCACGCGTGGCACAACCGAGGAGCTTGCCATCTACGCAAGTCCATCGGTGCCGTTCCGTGTCATCGACTCCATCGGATTCGAACCTTCGCCGATCAAGAGTCTGCGCGCAATCCACGCCGTACGCAAATGGTCGCGGTCGAGTGCGCAAGAGGGCAATGAGAACAGCCGCATCAACGTGATTTGGTTCTGTGTGGATGGCACGGCGGCGAAGCTGTTCCCAGAGACGATCCGCAACTTCTCCAACTCGATCGCGATGTGGAAGTCTGTGCCGATCATCGCCGTCATCACCAAGTCGTATTCGCAGGCAGATCGCGCGCGCAACATCGAGATGGTGCGGCAGGCGTTCCACGGGCAGCGTGTGGAACGCAACCTGCGCGCGATCGTGCCGGTCGTCGCGCAGACATTCGTGATCAACGAGACGGCGTTCGCGCCGCCGGAAGGCATCACCGACCTGATCGACGCGACGATGCGCGCGATGCCCGAAGGCATGCAGGGCGGCGCGCACGACCTGATGCAGTTCAAACTCACCCGCAAGCGCGTGCTTGCGCAAGGCCTGATTGGGGCGAGCGTGGCGGCCGGTGCGACCGTGGGCGCAGTGCCGATTCCGATTGCTGATTCGCTCGTGCTCTCGCCGCTCGAGCTCGCCGAGCTCAACGGATTGGCGCGCCTGTATGAGATTGACCGCGATGAGGATTCCAAGCAATTCCTCGATTCGATTGTGCAGGTGGGCACTGCGGGCGTGGTGGCTCATTCGGCGATCAGTGCGATCAAGGCGATTCCAGGCATCAATATCGCCGCCAGTGTGCTCAATGCGATTGTGGCGGCGAGCATCATCGCGGCGCTCGGCGAGGGCGCGGTGATCGCGTTCGAACAGGTGTATACCGGCCAGCGGAGCGTGCGCGACATCGGCTGGGTGCAGCATCTGATGGAAGAGCAGTTCGGAGAAGGATTCCTCGGAAAAGTCAGCGGCATCGCGCAAGCGTCCCAAGCCGGTGGCGGCAAAGACATGCGGCAGATGATCATCGAACTGGTCAAGGCCGCGTTCCTCAACCGCAAGCATTGAATGGATCGCTAATGAAACTTCGATTCTGCACAGTGCGCTTATAGGTTCGGTGCTGGGTGAGGACACCATTGGATGTGCTTGCGTGCATTGTCTCGCCAATCTCCCTGTGGGGCATGAGGCCGAGCGAAGTATGATACCATCGCAATCAATGGCGATGGAGCATGCAGAGAGGGGCCTTCATCGTGTTCAGGTAGAAGAAAGGATGAAGCGGTCGAATGGACCTTGCCGCGGATGGATACGGCACAGCAGATGTGGGTATCCATGATATGCGGTGGGCGGTGCCGCATCATTCCATATTGGATGGAGGTCCATGCATATGGGTGTGATCAAGAAGATCACGACGTGTATTGGCGCTGTTGTAGTAGGTGCAGCCATTGTCGCCGTCTTGTATGGGGCGGTTCCGGGCATTCCGGCAGTCCTCTCAAGCAGTTCTAAATCCACTGACACGCAGGTGATTCATGCGATGGAACAGACTAAAGAGGTGTCTTTGCTTCGTCTCGGCATCACTGGAATAAAATCAAAAGAAAACAAAAGCCATTTCTTCAATATGGAGATTCCTGGTACCGAGCGCGCGCAGTTCATCCAATATTCGTTTGATGCCAAACTCGGATTCGACGGCAAAGACGTTGTTATTGAGCCAGCCAGTGATAATACATACGACATCACGATTCCCGAATTCAAGTTCATCGGGTATGACCACCCTGAATACCGTACGGTGGTCGATCAGAATGGTGCATTGAGTTTTGGCACCCCGCAGATCGATACGGCCAATATGATCAACGAGATTCTGTCCGACAAGGCGAGGAGCGAGTATGTCGAGAAGAACCGCGACATACTCGAGGATCAAGCGGAATCATTCTATACATCCATCGTACGGAGCGTCAGTCCGGATGCGAAGCTCAACTTCATATTCAAACAGGCTGAGGAGGACTGAATACGGTGATGGAACGTGCATATCGCGGCCTTTCGTGAGATCCATTGACGGTGTGATGGATTCCACGAAAGGCCGTATTCATGTGCTTATGTGAGCTGGGCTGCGCCTGCGCCAGCGTCGGAAAGGAGACAAGACGAGCGTCTGTCACCACAATTTCGGGAAATTCCCAAATACTTTTTTGATCTGATCTCCAGCCTCGTTGGCGACATTCCCAATCTGCTTGGTGCCCTCGCCAAAAATCCCCTCGGCGTAGTGCATGAGTTGCCCCGTGCCGTCCGCAATGGCCTGTCCGACCTCACCCATTGCCTGATCCCACTGTTTTTCGTTGAAGCGCGGAACCGCATATTCCTTTCCTAGCGCCTTGTCGAATCGAGCGAGGGCGCTCGCGATCGCATTGCCTTCACGCACCACAACAGGCGCATCCATTGGCAGGAGAATAACGCGCATGGTATCATCTTTGCCTTGCACGACGTTTTTGATGGCTTGCTGCAAGTTGGCAGTGGTATCGGTTAGTGATCGATAGCGTGCGCGACGGTTTTCTGTGATGACGAACCGATGCTTGCTCAAGAGATCTGGTTCGATGCCCATATCGATAAACCGCTGCACCTTAAGCATGTCTATTCGATCCCGCATGCGAAGACAATCTGCGGCGACGGCAAGCCATTCCCCGATGCGTGGACGAACGGTTGTCAATACGTCTTTGGCGGATCGGGTATCCGCTGCAGAATTAATCTTCTCTGTGATGTCTTTGAGCTGAAGCAGTGAATACTGCTGCACTTCATTCACCGTTTGGGCACTGTTGCTCAACTGGTCCCAAGTTGCGTCTGAAAGGCTGCCTATGTGTTGCAATTCTTTTTCGGCCTCCGTGGCCAAACCTGCAACGCTGAGGAATTTTGCCAGTTCGGCGTTCTTTTGCTGTCGCAATACCTGATCGACTTTAGCATCAATCTGCTTGAGGTAGTCAGTCATCTCTTTCATGGCCTGCTCTAGGGCAAGCGTCAGCATGAGCATCTCGATATTCGCTACCTTGTCGGGTGTGAATACTTCTACCATTGTCTCAAACTGTACGTTACCCTTGATGCCACCTTTGGCCGCTTGGCCTATTACTCCCATGAAATTGCCAGTTGATTTATTGCGCAGCAAGCCGTATTTCTGAGCTTTTTCCGCAGATTCCTTGGTGAATTTCACCCAGCGTCCTGAACGTTTTTGCATTTTCCCGAACAACTTCACAGCACGATGTGCATTTTTCAATATCGCGGCTTTGCCGATATCGATAGTGTGATTCTCTTCAATCTGAAGTTCGGCTAAAGCCTGTCGAATATCTGCGGAATCGCCAAGAAGCATGAATCCGTCATCATCGCCGTAAACTTCGATCTCATGCGCCATGGCACGGTCCTCTCTCTTTCTGAATCGGCCTGTTTCCCGTTGCCGAGAATTCGATAAGCCATCTGATGTATCGACATGGTATCGCAAGCCAAGGCTGGAATGACGCATGTTTCCGTGAATGTTCGTAGGAGATTGTGTGTGAGCGGGGCTCGGCCTCATACTGATGTGATAATGCTCATGTCCGGTCAGGAATCATGTTCGATGATGAGTTGTTCGAACTGCTGTTCGTTTGGAATTGGGTAAGCACTTCTTAGAAGCGCGGAGAATGACTCGCTCGCCATGCCATAGAACGCGCCGAGAATGAGTTGAAATGTCAGGTCGTCGGGAAGTTCGCTGTCTGAAGCGAGCGAGGCCATAAGCGAACTGAACCGTTCGGGATTGGTTTGCCAGATTGCGGACATTTCATGCAAGGTGAGCAGTTTTGCTGCCATGGTTCCAAATTCGGGGGAAGAGAAAAGTTCGTTAAGTGTGTCCGCGCGGTAGCTGCGCATAGTGGGGTTTTTACCGTCATCTGTGGTGCTGCCTGTGCCTTTGCGAATCCATTTGCGCAGTGCGCTGATCGCAGATCCATCAAGACTCAGGTAATCGCATGCGTGCTGCAGGTTAAAACTCCGCTCATCGGTCTCGCCGGTCAGATACCCCACATCCACACCGAAGAAATCCGCGAGAATGGACATCGTTTCGTACTTGGGGAAGCCGATGACGCCGCTCGTGGTGCGATTGCCGGTGTTGAGCCAGCGGCTGACGTCTTTTTGGTGGTATTTCGTGAGGTACTGGCGGTTGAGCGCGCTGACCAATCCCAGCTGGGTGAGCCCCCGTTCGTCCATACATGCCCGCAGGCGGGTTCTCCACGCCTGTGCACTCGCCTCGTTTATAGTATCCATGGTATAAAACATAGCACATTTATTTCAGATTTATATCATGTTATGTCATTGACACTATAAATCAAAGATTCGAGAATGGTTCTAGCGTGAAACGCTCGTCATTACAACTGTTTCGCACTGGATCGCGTAGGGGAAGGAGTGCTGATTCGCGAATAAAACATGCCCCTTAATGACGAGTTCCTGTGAGCGGTGCCATCCGCTCGCTGTGTAGCCGAAGGTCGGTTGCGTACAAGGGAATGTCTCGTCAGAGAGGAGTGCAGTCATGTTTACGCAATTGGCAGGCATGATACTGCGCGGTGTACGAGCGTTCGAGGATGCGGTGCAAGAACCGGAGCAACAAGGCGAGGTGCACTGCGTCGACGACCACGAAGGAAGACCTGACGGTTCTTCCACACAGGCCGACTGACGACAGGCATTACAGGGTGATGCGGCGATGTGTTGCTGCATCACCCTGTAATGCTTTGTCGGTTATATGTGAAGAAAGTATGAAGAAGGGAACGGTCAAATGTCCACTCCAGATCCCACTCCAATGCCGGAGCGACCCACAACAAAAACGCCATTCGACACAGCTGAGCAACCAGTCGCAATGGCTACTGGCGCCGCATCTACGCCGGACACTGCAACACAGTCTTTGCCGCAGATTCCCGCGCAGCAATTTCCTCAGTCGGTGGAAGACGTCTATCAAGCTGTAAAGAACGCGCTCATGCATAGTCAGTCGTTTGGGCTGATCATGGCCGATGACGTTGCTAAGACCGCATCTGTTGCTTCGCGTAACGACGGTGTTTTGTATATGGTACATGTTGTTCCGGGAGTGCAGACAGGCTCTGTTGTTCAGTTCGTTCCGCAAGGACAGCCAACAGCGAGCCTTCAGATGGAATCCATGGTCTTCTTTGGTGAACTGAACCGGGAGCTCATGATGCAGCAGATGAACGCAACCCAGCCGCAGCTGACTCAACAGACGTGGAATGCCCAATCTGCAAGCGGTGGTACACCTACACCAAAGAAGCCCGCATCATGGGTGCTCTATCTGGCCATCGGCGCATTGGCTGTATCTGTGATTGCGCTGATTCTGCTTATTGTGCTCACTCCCAAGACCGGGGCATGGCTGGTATGGGTGCTCGGCATCGTCTCACTAGCCTTTTCAGGATTCTCGCTGTATGCCTCGCTCATGCTTGACAAGAATCTTGCGAACCGCATCCTTTCCGGTGTAGCTGTAGGTATATCAGTGCTTGCCATCATCTTCGGCTGTGTGAATATGCCGAAGGCCATGACAACGACTGCGGCAAAAACGCCTTCGTCATCTTCCTCCTCCTCACCATCTTCAAGCAGCAAACCATCCTCCTCAAGTTCTGAAGAGCCGTCGGAGAGTCCCTCTCCATCGTCTTCGGAATCCACAGCCAATGACACCACGCAATCCACGGATAATATCAAGGCGCCTGGCGCTGCAGGTGAGGCTTTGACTGCAATCGGCATGGATGTTGATTCGGCGATTTCAGACATCAATAATGAGCTCAATGCCACATTCGAGAAAGTTGGAGATACATATGCTTCGTACAACCAGAACAAGCAGGCAATCGCTGACTGGTATGCATATGTAGACAGCCGTACTGCTGATCTGTATCAGCGCATCGGCGAGAATAGCGGTAAATTCTATACCTACATCGCTCAGAACATGCAGAATGCTTCTTCCAACGAGATCGATGCAGTGATGGAAGAATATCAGGACTATGTGTATGAAGATCAATTCAAAAATCTGGAGGACTCCATCTATGAGGATGCCTTTGAGGAAATGAATGACAAGTATTACGAGGGTGTGCTTGAACGCTCTGACGACGCCAAGAAAGCTGAAGATGAGGATTACAGCGCTTGGTATGACGTGCATAGTGAATGCTACGAGAACTGGTATGACGCGCGTTCTGACTTCTATGAGAATTGGTTTGATATGCGATCTGATACCTATAGCGCGTGGCTAGATATTAACAGCGAATTCTTCAGCAAGGATTTCGATATTCAGAAGTATGTGGATAGGTACATGAAGAAAGCTTCGGCATTCAAGTCCTGATAGGACATCTAATGATCGGTCAAGTCAGCGATTGTGTCCGAATGTGTAATCGCTGACTTGATCCTTCGTCTTCTTTGCAGAATTCGCACCGAGTGTCCCACGGATTTCAGAAGAGGTGACAGCATGTGGTGAAGGTCCGCTAGGTGATGAAGGCAACAATGTGCAACGAGGCGCATGGAGAGGAGTAGCATGAACGAAATTAAGCTCGAATATGGGGAAACCATCATTGGTGACTATGGCTTATTTTGGGATGATAAAATAAAGAGCATCTCCGAGTCCGGTCATGTCTATATCACAACGAAACGTCTTGTGTTGTCTTATGCGAAGCTTCATGTGTTCCGTGCCGATGAGGAATACTCGTATTCATATCCACTTTCCTCGATAGATCACATTGAAGTGACGCAGCTGCCGAAGAACAGTCGAGATAATACGTGGTATAAATGCAAAGCATACTTGTCGAATGGGGTCATTCACTTCAGTGACCCTCGATATGAAGATTTTGCACCGTTTGTCAACATGCTCAATGCGGAAATCACAGGAGACCCCAACCCTTTGGTCGGTTCCAAGCAGACATTGGTCTCAGACGTTGCAAATGCATTGAGTAGTGTCACCAATCAGTTCACAACAGCATTCAGCAAGAAAATAGTCCCACAGCAAGTCGTGGCTGAAAAAGTGAGTATATCATGCCCGGGCTGCGGCGCCACACTCACTGGATGGCATGGGAAGACAGTCATCTGTGAGTATTGCACTGCTTCGCGTCAGCTGTAACTATCGCACCGTAAGGCATGGAGGGAAGTAGGCAGCCATGGCATTGATCAAAGCATTCGCGGGCGCATTGGGCGGCACCTTCGCCGATCAGTGGCTCGACATCATCACGGTCGGCCAATTCGATGAGCATGTAGCACTCATGCCGGGTGTCTATCAGGAAACGAATCAAGGACGTGGGTCGAACACCAAGCATTCCGATGCCGTCATCTCCAACGGGTCGCGCATCTATGTCCCTGAGAACACGGCCGCGTTCATCTTCGACCAGTCGGGCATCGAAAGCATCATCACCGAGTCCGGCGGGTACGAATACCGCACCGGCGGCACCGAAAGTGTGTTCGCGGGCGACGGCATCGGCAAATCCATCTTCGGGCAGATCGGCGAACGCTTCAAGTACGGCGGCGAACCAGTGGCGAACAAGCGCGTCGCCTTCGTGAACCTCCGCGAGATCCGCGGCCTCAAGTTCGGCACGCCGGCCCCGCTCATGTACCACGACAAGTTCTACGACACCGATCTCGACATTCGCGCACGAGGCATGATGTCGTTGCGCATTACGAACCCGACCGCGTTCATCCGGCAATTCGTACCGCCGAACGTGGACTACATCAGTTTCGACGACCCCAAAACGAAGTCGCAGCTGCTCAGTGAATTCATGCAGTCGTTCTCGGTCGCGCTCAACTCGCTGAGCAACGAATACCGTATCTCCGCGTTGCCGAGCCAAGCGAACGCAATCGCGCTCGCGATCAGCGAGGACCCCACAAACGCGGGTACATGGGAGTCACGATTCGGCATCCATCTGGCGGGCATCGGCATCGAAAGCATCGAGTTCACGCCGGAATCGCGCGAACTCGTCAAGCAGTACTCGTCGAACCGCATGAATGTGACGGCGTACGAGAACATCTCGCAGCAGGCGTCGAACATCGCCGCCCAGCAGAAAATCGCCCAAGGCGTGCAAGACAACGGATTCGGCGACATGGGCGGCATGATGCTCGGGGTCGGCTTCGCTCAGGGGGTCAACCCGATGACCGGGGCGATGCCGGGCCAGCAGATGAATCCGGCGAATGCGATGGCCGCTGCAGCGGATGCACAGCCGGTAGTCGCCCAAGCCGCGTCGCAACCTGCGCCGGCTCCCGCGATGTCCGTAGCGGAACAGATGGAGACACTGAAGAGCCTCAAGGAGCTGCTTGACGCCGGAATCCTCACCCAGGAGGAATTTGACCTCAAGAAGAAGCAGGTTCTGGGTCTGTAATACGCCTCAACATCAGCTGTCGTAACCGTGTAGCAAGCAGTCTTGGGGCGGTCGCTACACATCCAGCCCCCTATCTTTGATTGTGGGGTGGGCACCTGGCCAGACAAACCCCTACATTCGTGTAATTCCAACAAACGAAGTGAAAGATAGGGTAGTAACACGCCGTTGTGCGCAATGGTACCCACCTCACAATCAAAGATGCGGCCGGCTCCATCACGAGCCGGCCGCATCAGTTGTAGTTTCCGCAGGCTATACCGCCATTACGCGAAGTATTCCACACCCGCCTCGAAGATCGGTTGGTAGGTGTTGCCCGGCACATTCACATACAGGCCGTTGCCCGAGCGCTCGGAATGGCCCATCTTGCCGAACACATGCCCGTCGGGGCTCGTGATGCCTTCAACCGCCATCATCGAACCGTTCGGGTTTACCGCAAGGTTCATATTCGGCACACCGTCTTCGCTCACATACTGCGTGGCGATCTGGCCGTTGGTGGCAAGCTGCGTGAGCAGGTCGGGGCTCGCCACGAACCGGCCCTCGCCGTGCGAGATCGCCACGGTGTGCACGTCACCCACCTGGGTCTTGGCAAGCCAGGGGGAGAGGTTCGACGCGATGCGCGTGCGCACAAGGCGGCTCTGGTGGCGGCCGATCTCGTTGAACGTGAGCGTGGGGCACTCGTCGGTCATCGGCACGATGTCGCCGTACGGCACAAGACCCAGCTTGATGAGGGCCTGGAAGCCATTGCAGATGCCGAGCATGAGGCCATCGCGGTTCTTGAGCAGATCGCGCACGGCTTCGGTGACCGCGGGCGCGCGGAAGAACGCGGTGATGAACTTCGCCGAACCATCCGGTTCGTCGCCGCCCGAGAAACCGCCGGGGATCATGACGATCTGGCTGCGACCAATCTGCTCGACGAGCGCCTGCGTCGATTCGGTGACGGACTGCGGGGTGAGGTTGTTGACGATGAGCGTCGTGACCTCCGCGCCAGCACGCTCGAACGCGGCGGCGGTGTCGTATTCGCAGTTGTTGCCCGGGAACACCGGGATCACCACGCGCGGCTTGGCGATCTTCGGTCCGGTGTACGGTGCGCGCCGGCCGGCGTCGAAGACCACGGTCTCCACGAGTTCGTCGGTCTGGTGTTCGGTGTGGCGGTAGGGGAACACGTCTTCAAGCGCGCTTTCCCATGTCTCCTGCAGCGGCGCGAGGGCGAAATCCTCGCCAGCGGCATGGAAGGTGTAGTCCTCGGTCGTTTCGCCGATTTCGCTGATCTCCACGAGGTTCGACGTGGCGGGGATCTTCGCGTCATCGGCGAGTTCGACGATGAACGAACCGTATGCCGGGGCGAACAGGTCGTCGACGCTGATCGCGTCGACCAAACGCACACCGATGTGGTTACCGAGCGTCATGCGGAACAGCGCTTCGGCGGTGCCGCCATAGCCCGGGGTGGAGATAGCCACCGCGTCATGGAAGTCCACGAGCTGTTCGACCGTGGAGAAGGCCTCGAGCAGGCCGTCCTTGTCCGGTGTCAGGCCATCGGCATGGTACACGGGGGCGATGCGGACCACACGGTGGCCCGGCGCCTTGAACTCGGGGGAGGTGGCGCGGCGCATGTCGCCGACCGCCACGGCGAACGAAATCAGCGTGGGCGGCACATCCAGGTCCTCGAACGAGCCGGACATGGAATCCTTGCCGCCGATCGCGCCCGCACCCAGGTCGACCTGGGCCATGAGCGCGCCCAGCACGGCGGCGACCGGCTTGCCCCAACGGTCGGGTTCGTCGCGCAGCTTCTCGAAGTATTCCTGGAAGCTCAGGTACGCCTTTTCATGCTCGAAGCCGGCGGCCACGAGCTTGGCGAGCGATTCCACGACAGAAAGGTATGCGCCGGTGAATTGGTTGCGCTCCATGATGTACGGGTTGAAGCCCCATGCCATGGCTGATGCCGTTGTCGTCTCGCCGAACACTGGGAGCTTCGCCACCATGGCCATTGGCGCGGTGAGCTGTTCACGGCCACCGAACGGCATCAGTACGGTACCGGCGCCGATTGTGGAATCGAAGCGTTCGGCAAGACCCTTGTTGGAAGCCACGTTGATGTCGTTGAGCATCGCATCCAACCGCTCGGCGAGTGTGCCTTCGTTGAACGGCGTCGCATAGGTGCCCTGTTGCGCAACATGGGCGTCCTGGTGCTTGTCGGCGCCGTTCGATGAGAGGAACTCACGGGAGAGGTTGACGATCTCGTCGCCATTCCAACGCATCACCATGCGCGGGTCCTCGGTCACGGTGGCGATCACCACAGCCTCGAGGTTCTCTTCCTGGGCGTAGCGCAGGAACTCGTCCACGTCCTCGGCGGCCACATCGACGGCCATGCGTTCCTGGGATTCGGAAATTGCCAGTTCGGTGCCGTCGAGGCCCTCGTATTTCTTCGGCACCTTGTTCAGGTCCACGTCCAGGCCGTCGGCGATCTCGCCCACGGCCACGGAGACGCCGCCCGCACCGAAGTCGTTGCACCGCTTGATCAGGCGCGTGGCGTCGCCCCGGCGGAACAGGCGCTGCAGCTTGCGCTCCACGGGCGCGTTGCCTTTCTGCACCTCGGCGCCGTCAAGCTCGAGCGATTCGACATTGTGCGCCTTCGACGAACCGGTGGCGCCACCGATGCCGTCGCGGCCCGTGCGGCCGCCCAGCAGGATGATCTTGTCGCCCGGGGCCGGGGTCTCACGGCGCACATGGTCGGCGGGAGTGGCCGCGACGACCGCGCCGACCTCCATGCGCTTGGCCACATAGCCGGGATGGTAGATCTCGTTGACTTGGCCGGTGGCCAGACCGATCTGGTTGCCGTACGACGAATAGCCGTGGGCCGCCGTGGTGACGAGTTTGCGCTGGGGGAGCTTGCCCTCAAGCGTCTCATCGACCGGCGTGTGCGGGTCAGCAGCGCCTGTGACGCGCATTGCCTGATACACGTAGGCGCGGCCCGAGAGCGGGTCGCGGATGCAGCCGCCGATGCAGGTGGCCGCGCCACCGAACGGTTCGATCTCGGTGGGGTGGTTGTGCGTCTCGTTCTTGAAGAGGAACAGCCAATCCTCGTCTTCGCCGTTCACATCGACCTTCACCTTGACGGTGCACGCGTTGATCTCTTCGGACTCGTCGAGGCCGGTCATCACGCCATTGGCCTTGAGCCACTTGGCGCCGATCGTGCCCATGTCCATCAGGGTGACCGGGCGGTCGGAGCGGCCCAGTTCGTCGCGCATCGCCAGATAGCGCTCGAATGCGGCCTGTACCACGGCGTCGTCGATCGTCACCGAGTCGAGTTGTGTGCCGAACGTGGTGTGGCGGCAGTGGTCGGACCAATAGGTGTCGATCACACGGATCTCGGTGATGGTCGGGTCGCGGCCATCCTCCTCGAAATACCGGCGGCAGAATTCGAGGTCGGCCACATCCATCGCCAGACCGCGGTCCGCGATGAACCGCTCCATCTGCTCGGTCTCCATCGCGCGGAACCCGTCGATCACCTCGACCTTGCCCGGGGTGGGCACCTGCGCGGTGAGCGTGTCTTTCGTCTCGAGGCCCGCCTCGCGTGCTTCGACCGGATTGATCACGTAATGTTTCACCGCGTCCACGTCGGGTGTGTTCAACTCGCCATCGAGCGCGTAGACGGTCGCGGTGCGCACGGTGGGGCGTTCGCCTTGGCTGATGAGCTGGATGCACTCGCTCGCCGAATCGGCGCGCTGGTCGAACTGGCCGGGCAGGTACTCCACGGCGAACACGGCGTTCTCGCCGAAATCCGGCAGGTCAAAACTCACGTTGTCTGACTGCGGTTCGCTGAACACCGTGGGCACGACCTGCTCGAAGAGCTGTTCGTCAATGCCCTCGACGTCATACCGGTTGACGAGTCGGACGCCCTTGAGGGTGCGGATGCCAAGGATGGTGCGCAGCTCGTTCGTCAGCTGCTGGGCCTCGACATCGAATCCGGGTTTCTTCTCTACATAGACGCGGAAAACCACGATTGTTCCTTCGCTTCTTGTGTGGTGGCTCGAGTGGTGGAGGGGCGGAGTTGGGGCGTTACGCCAAGGTCACTCGGCGCGCGCGACGCCCTCGGCGTCGGCGAGCGCCTCAAGACGGTTGAGGATCTCTTCGTAGGCGGGGATGATGTTGCCTAGGTCACGGCGGAAGAGGTCCTTGTCGAGATGCTCGATCTGTCCGGAGCCGTCGCGCAGGTCCCATAGGCGGCAGGTGTCCGGCGTGATTTCGTCGGCGAGCAGGATCGTACCGTCTGAAGTCTTGCCTTCTTCGATCTTGAAGTCCACGAGCTGCACATCGATCTTGGTGAAGATGTCGCGCAGCGCGTCGTTCACCGCACGCGCCTGCCGGGAAATCTCATCGAGTTCTTCCTTGCTGGCCAGGCCGAGCGCCACAATGCCGTCATCGTTGATGAACGGATCGCCCAGATCGTCGGATTTGTAGCAGAATTCGAGGATCGGCTGCTTGAGTTCGGTGCCTTCCTCAACGCCGTAGCGCTTGGCGAACGAACCAGCGGCGGTGTTGCGCATGATGATCTCGAGCGGGTACATGTCCATGGCGCGCACGAGCTGTTCGGTGTCGGAGATACGGCGCACGAAATGCGAATCGACGCCGCGCGCCGCCAGCAGGTCGAACAGGACCGAGGTGATGCGGTTGTTCAGGCTTCCCTTGCCTTCGATCTGTGCTTTTTTGGCACCGTTGCCGGCGGTCGCCTGATTCATGTATTCGACCCACAGCACGTCGGGGTCGTCGGTTGCGTACAGTTTTTTGGCCTTGCCCTCGTAGAGCTTGTCCAGTTTCTGCATAGTGTTGCTTCACCCTTCTGGTTACCCAAGATTGGAGCGCTGATGAACTGACGCAATCAGGGTACCAATGATTCGTAACATCTCTTCGGCGTTTCTCACATTTCACACAATCTCGGTGTGCAGCGCCTGCGTGACCTGCGTGGCGGCCACGCGCGCCTCCTGCACGTCCTGGCCGAGCGCGAGCGCCACGCCCATGCGGCGGTGCCCCGCGACACGCGGTTTGGCGAAGATGCGCACGTCGGTGCCCGGTTGCGCGAGCGCGGCGTCGAGATCCGAGAACTCGACTTCGCCTTCGCCGCTGACCACGATTGCGTGGCTCGCCGCCGCGGTGTGCGCGGGCATGGCGAGCGCCACATGGCCTTCGGCGACCGGCACGCCGAGGATTGCGCGCGCGTGCAGGTCGAATTCGCTGAGCCGCTGGCTGATCATCGTGACCATGCCGGTGTCGTGCGGACGCGGCGAGACCTCGTTGAACAGCACGCTGCCGTCGGTCAGCACGAACAGTTCGACGCCGAACACGCCCCACGCGGTATCGGTCTTCGCGCGCTGCACGAGGCCGCGCACCGCGTCGCGCGCGATGCGGACGGCCTCCTGCAGCACGTCGGCCGGCACGTCCGCCGGCTGCCAGGATTCGCGGTAGTCGCCGTCCTGCTGGCGCTGTCCGATCGGTGTGCACACCACGATGCCCGCGCTCGAGCTGACGGTGAGCATCGTGAGCTCATAGTCGAGGTCGACGAGTTGCTCGACGATCACACGCGAGACATCGCCGTCGTGGTGCGCGCGGCGCCCCTGCTGTGCCTCCTGCCAGGCGGCGTCGATGCCGTCGGCGGACCGTACGACCGACTGTCCGTGCCCTGAAGAGCTCATGACCGGCTTGACGACGCACGGGAACCCGACCGCTTGGGCGCCGACGCGCAGTTCCTCGAGCGAACCGGCGAAACGGTGGGGCGAAGTGGGTAGGCCGAGCTCCTCGCTCGCCAGACGGCGCAGCGCCTCGCGGTCCATGCAGATCGAGGCGATCGTGGCGCTTGGCACCACATGGATGCCGGCGCGCTCGGCGTCGAAGAGCACTTGCGTGGCGATCGCTTCAATCTCGGGGATGATGATGTCGGGCTGGACCCCCGCGATGAGTTCGGTCAGGGCCTGCGCGTCGCTCATGTCGAGCACATGCGCCTCATGCGCCACTTGCTGCGCCGGCGCGCCTTCGTAGGAGTCGGCGGCGATGACACGCACGCCGAGCCGGGTGAGCGCGATGGCGACCTCTTTGCCGAGTTCGCCGGAGCCGAGGAGCAGTGCGCGGGTGGGATGTTTGCCGTACGGTGTGCCCAAAGCACGATCTTGATTTGCCATGCCTCCCATATTGCCACCGGCGGCGCCCAGCGCACGCGCGCCGTCCACATGCGCCGCGCTTTGACATGCGCCATGGTTAGACTGAACTTCCATGTGTGCAGCAAAGAACGGCGAAAGCCCGCAGCAGACCACCGAACGGCCATTGACGATCGCCATGGTGGTGGACACCTTCGGCAACCGTGGCAACGGGACGTCGAATTCGGCGTTGCAGTGGGCTCAGGAGTTGGAACGGCAAGGGCACCATGTGCGCCTCGTGGGCATCAATGCCCCCGAATACCCGGCCAAGGTCAACCGGGTACCGCTCGTCAGCTGGGTGGCGGCGAAACAGCAGATGCAGTTCGCGCAGCCGAGCGCCACGTTGTTCGACCGTGCATTCGACGGCGTGGACATCGTGCACATCTACACGCCATTCAAATTCGGGCGGCACGCGCTCGCCGCGGCGCGGGCCAAGGGCCTGCCCGTCACGGCCGGCTACCATGTGCAGCCGGAGAACGTGACGTATTCCGCGGGGCCGCTCAAATATGTGCCTGGCGCTGATTCGTTCATCTATTGGTTGTTCAAGCACTGGCTGTACCGCAACGTCGACGCGATCCATGTGCCGACGGAATTGGGGGCCCGGTTGTTGCGCGAGCACCATTACACGGCACCGATCCATGTGATTTCAAACGGCTACCAGGCGCGGTTCACTCCCAAGCGGCAGCGCCCGGACGACGAAGCGGCGGGCGTGCCGTTCAAGATTGTGGCGTCCGGCCGCCTGTCGAACGAAAAGAACCATGTGGAGCTCATCGAGGCGATCGCACGCAGCGCGCACACCGAAGACATCCATCTGACAATCGCCGGCACCGGGCCGATCAAACGCAAACTCGAACGGCTCGCCCGCAAGAAACTCGCGCGCCCCGCGTCCATCGGCTTCCACCGCAACAGCGACATGCCCGCATTGCTGCAGTCGTGCAACCTGCTGTGCCATCCGTCGATTGCCGACCTCGAATCGGTCAGTGTGATCGAAGGCATGGCGTGCGGGCTCGTGCCGGTCATCGCGAAGTCGCCGCAGAGCGCGGCGAGCCAGTTCGCGCTCTGCCCGGAATCGCTGTATGAGGTCGGGCATTCCGAACAGCTCGCCGCGCACATCGACTGGTGGATCGAACACCCGCGCGAACTCAACGAGTGGGGGCAGACCTATGCCGACCACACGAAGGAGCACTACTCCGTCGAATCGTCGGTCCACCAGTTCGTGCAGATGGAACGCGA
The DNA here is from genome assembly GCF_000771225.1 of Bifidobacterium pseudolongum subsp. pseudolongum DSM 20099. GTDB lineage: Bacteria > Actinomycetota > Actinomycetes > Actinomycetales > Bifidobacteriaceae > Bifidobacterium > Bifidobacterium pseudolongum. Next base: position 152,926 of record NZ_JDTZ01000002.1, on the reverse strand, counting down.
GGCGATCGCGGCGCACGGCGCCACACGCTGAACCGCGTACACAGCGCCTACAGCAGCGCGATGAGCGCCGCCACCTGATCGTCGGTCGTGGCCCAGCTTGTGCAGATGCGCAGCATCACATGGCTGGCGTCCACGGCCTCCATGAACCCCAGCTTCACCTGCTGCTGCAGCTCCTGGGCACGGTTGCGGGTCACCGTGATGAAGATCTGGTTCGTCTGCGACACAAACGCGATGTCGTACCCCTTGTCAAGCAGCGCCTGACGGATCTTGTCCGCCTGCGCGTTCGCGTGCTTCGACAACTGGAAATACAGGTCGTCGGTGAACAGCGTGTCGAACTGCAGGCCGAGCAGCCAGCCCTTGGCGAGCAGAGCGCCATGCAGTTTGACGAGCGCGGTGAAGTTCTCGGGCGTGTTGCCGCGCGTGAACACGACAGCCTCACCGAACATGGCGCCGACCTTCGTGCCGCCGATCGTGAAGACGTCGGCGATGCGCGCAAGGTCGTCGAGATTCGCGTCGTTCGCGTCGCATGTGAGCGCATAGCCCAGGCGTGCGCCGTCGATGAACAGCGGCATGTCGTGGTCATGCGCCACCTGCGCGATCGCGGCGAGCTCGGCGCGTGTATACACTGTGCCGTATTCGGTCGGCTGCGAGACATACACGCAGCCGGGGCGCACCATATGCGCATGGTTCGTGTCCGCGTTGAAGCGCTCGCAATAGTCGTCGAGCTGCGGCGCGCTGATCTTGCCGTCCTGCTGCGGCAGTGCGAGCACTTTGTGCCCGGTCGCCTCGATTGCGCCGGCCTCATGCGTGTTGATGTGCGCGCTGTCCGCGCAGACGACGCCTGCATATTGCGCGGTGATCGAGTCGATGACCACTTGGTTCGTCTGCGTGCCGCCGGTGAGGAACCAGATGTCGCTTTCCGGGTTGTCGCACAGTGCGCGGATCCTGCCGGCGGCGGCCTTGCAGTAGTCGTCGGTGCCGTAGCCGGGGTGCGTCTCGTTTTGGACCTGCTGCATGCGCGCGATGATCTGCGGGCAGGCGGCGGCGGAATAATCGTTTTCAAAAGACAGCATGGCGGGCTCCTTAGTGCTCGTAGGCGGGCAGCGTGTACTGCTGAGTAGTCTACCTGCTGGGCCTTGGAAGGGCGTGGATTGCGGCGCACGGTGAACGTGGGGCGCGGGGCGATGCCTTCCGGGGGCGGACGCGTGCGCCCCCTGCCGGCGTGACGTAATAAGAAACCCCGGTTTCCATCGAAGGAAAGGCCGGGGTTGATGGGGTGGCTAACGCGGCTCGAACGCGCGACCTTCTGAACCACAATCAGATGCTCTACCAACTGAGCTATAGCCACCATTGCAGCGGTTCCGTTGGGAACCGGACAACAGGTGAACACTATACACGAATGCCGGGCCAATGTGTGCACACGGCGTGTCGGGCGGTGGCGGGGTCGTGTCGCGCGCGATTTTGGACTATACTCGTAAGTGCAAGGACACAAGGGTTACAACACCGAGACGGCGCAGGGCGGCGCCGGACGATTACAACATTGCGCAACGTAACAGCAGATAGCATGGGCTGCCGGAGCGTTCGGCGTATGGCATGATCGCGCGCAAGGGATGCGCGCCGTGGGTGATGGCACACACAATGGATGCGATGGATGCGGCAGACGCCACCGCGGCGATTGATGGGAGATGGAATGCAACCGCGGTGGTGTCGAGGCAATGGCACGAACAATGGGTATAGAGAAGTGAGGCGACCCCCGGAGGTGCCTAGACACTCCGGGGGTTGCCTTTTTTCTGTGCCTGTGGTATCTTGGCTCCTTGTGTGTGCCAGCCGTGCACCTTATGTGACAGGAGCGCGGGCTGGGATATCCCCGAGTTCGTTTGGATCACGCGCAGCAATGCGGCGGTGAGAGAACGGAGGGTCATCGGGCCGGTGAACAGTGGCTGTCTTTTCCGATTCGCAACGGATCAGGGGGAGTGGGGCTGCAGTGAGGCGGCTTCACGAGTGAAGAACAGATACCACTGAATCGGAGAATTCAAGTTGCCTACTATTGAACAGCTTGTCCGTAAGGGACGTAAGGCAAAGCCGAAGAAGTCCAAGACTTTGGCTCTCAAGGGAAGCCCGCTGCGCCGCGGCGTGTGCACCCGTGTGTACACCACCACGCCGAAGAAGCCGAACTCGGCTCTGCGTAAGGTTGCCCGTGTGCGTCTGAGCTCCGGCATCGAAGTCACCGCTTACATTCCGGGTGAGGGCCACAACCTGCAGGAGCACTCCATCGTGCTCGTGCGCGGCGGCCGTGTCAAGGATCTGCCGGGTGTGCGTTACCACATCGTGCGCGGTGCACTCGATACCCAGGGCGTCAAGGATCGTAAGCAGGGCCGTTCCCTGTACGGAGCAAAGAAGGCGAAGTAAGAGATATGTCACGTAAAGGACCCGCCAAGAAACATCAGCTGCTGCCGGACCCGATCTACGGCTCGACCGTAGTCGCGCAGCTCATCAACAAGATTCTTCTCGACGGCAAGAAGTCGATCGCCGAAGACATCGTCTACTCGGCACTTGACATGGTCAAGGAGAAGACCGACCAGGAGCCGGTCGCCGTGCTCAAGCGCGCGCTCGACAATATCCGCCCGTCCCTCGAGGTGCGCTCCCGCCGCGTCGGCGGCGCCACCTACCAGGTGCCGGTCGAAGTCAAGCCCGCCCGCGCGAACACGCTGTCGCTGCGCTGGCTGACCGATTTCTCCCGTGCTCGTCGTGAGAAGACGATGGCCGAGCGTCTCGCCAACGAGATCCTCGACGCCTCCAACGGTCTCGGCGCTTCCGTGAAACGCCGCGAAGACACCCACAAGATGGCAGAGGCCAACAAGGCCTTCGCTCATTACCGCTGGTAATCACACCAGACCAGAAAGGGCCAGGGAACACTTATGGCACAGGACGTGCTTAGCAACCTGAATCAGGTTCGCAACATCGGCATCATGGCGCACATCGATGCCGGCAAGACCACCACCACCGAGCGTATTCTGTACTACACCGGTAAGAACTACAAGATCGGCGAGACGCACGATGGCGCTTCGACGATGGACTTCATGGCGCAGGAGCAGGAGCGTGGCATCACGATCCAGTCCGCTGCGACCACCTGCTTCTGGAACCGTCAGACCCACGACACGGGCGAGCAGTTCCAGATCAACATCATCGACACCCCGGGCCACGTCGACTTCACCGCCGAGGTGGAGCGTTCGCTGCGCGTGCTCGATGGCGCCGTGGCCGTCTTCGACGGCAAGGAAGGCGTTGAGCCGCAGTCCGAGACCGTATGGCGTCAGGCCGACAAGTACGGCGTTCCGCGCATCTGCTTCATCAACAAGATGGACAAGCTGGGCGCTGACTTCTACTACTCGGTCGACACCATCAAGGAGAAGCTGGGTGCCACCCCGCTCGTCGTGCAGCTGCCGATCGGCGCTGAGAACGACTTCGCCGGCGTTGTGGACCTGATCCGCATGAAGGCCTACGTCTGGAACGACGTCAAGGACGACATGGGCGCCCACTACGACACCGTGGACATCCCGGACGACCTCAAGGACCGCGCCGAGCAGTACCGTTCCGAGCTGCTCGACCAGGTCGCCGAATCCGATGAGGAGCTGCTCGAGAAGTTCCTCGAGAGCGGCGAGCTTTCGGAAGAGGAGATCCGCAAGGGCATCCGCACGCTGACCATCAGCCGTCAGGCCTATCCGGTCCTGTGCGGTTCGGCGTTCAAGGACAAGGGTGTGCAGCCGATGCTGGACGCCGTCGTCGACTACCTGCCGAGCCCTGAGGACGTTCCTTCGATCGTTGGCTTCGATCCGTCCGACGAATCCGTCGAGATCGACCGCAAGCCCACCTTCGACGATCCGTTCTCGGCCCTCGTCTTCAAGATCTCGACCCACCCATTCTACGGCAAGCTCGTGTTCGTGCGTGTCTACTCTGGCGTTGTGAAGCCGGGCGACAACGTGCTCGATTCCACGAAGGGCAAGAAGGAACGCATCGGCAAGATCTTCCAGATGCACGCCGACAAGGAGAACCCGGTGGATTCCGCCGAGGCCGGCAACATCTACACCTTCGTGGGCCTCAAGAACGTCACGACCGGCGACACCCTGTGCGATGAGAAGCACCCGATCTCGCTCGAGTCGATGACCTTCCCCGACCCGGTCATCGAAGTGGCCGTGGAGCCGAAGACCAAGGCCGACCAGGAGAAGATGAGCATCGCCCTCGCGAAGCTCTCCGACGAGGATCCGACCTTCCAGGTCAAGACCGACGAGGAATCCGGCCAGACGCTGATCTCGGGCATGGGCGAGCTCCAGCTCGACATCATCGTCGACCGTATGCGCCGTGAATTCAAGGTCGAGTGCAACGTCGGCAAGCCGCAGGTCGCCTACCGTGAGACGATCCGCAAGGCCGTCATGAACCAGGAATACACGCACAAGAAGCAGACCGGTGGTTCCGGCCAGTTCGCAAAGGTGCTCATGAACTTCGAGCCGCTCGACACCGAGAACGGCGAGGTCTACGAGTTCGCGAACGAGGTCACCGGCGGCCACATCACGAAGGAATTCATCCCTTCGATCGATGCCGGCGTGCAGGAGGCCATGGAATCCGGCATCCTCGCAGGCTTCCCGGTCGTGGGCGTCAAGGCAACGGTCGTCGACGGCCAGGTGCACGACGTCGATTCCTCGGAAATGGCCTTCAAGATCGCAGGCTCCATGTGCTTCAAGGAGGCCGCGCCGAAGGCGAAGCCGGTCATCCTCGAGCCGATCATGGCCGTCGAAGTCCGTACTCCGGAAGAGTACATGGGCGACGTCATGGGTGATCTCAACGCACGCCGTGGCCAGATCCAGTCGATGAACGACGCCACCGGCGTCAAGGTCATCGACGCGAAGGTGCCGCTGAGCGAGATGTTCGGCTACATCGGTGACCTGCGTTCCAAGACGCAGGGCCGCGCGATGTTCACCATGCAGATGGATTCGTACGCGGAGGTCCCGAAGGCCGTCGCGGACGAGATCATCAAGGCCCAGCGCGGCGAGTGACACGCGCCGCCACCGGACTTGAACCTGTCTCCAGTCAGCGCTAGTATTTTGTAGCGCTGACTGGGTTCGGGCTCGATAAGTGGCGACAACCCAGAAACCCAGTAAAATGTAGCAAGTGCCTTGAATGCTCAAGGCTTACTACGAGAAACGTCCAGGAGGACAACACACATGGCAAAGGAAAAGTACGAGCGTACTAAGCCGCACGTTAACATTGGTACCATTGGTCACGTCGATCACGGCAAGACGACCCTGACCGCAGCTATCTCCAAGGTGCTGCACGATGAGTTCCCGGATCTCAACCCGGAGTATGACTTCAACCAGATCGACGCCGCTCCGGAAGAGCAGCAGCGTGGTATCACCATCAACATCGCCCACATCGAGTACCAGACCGAGAAGCGTCACTACGCTCACGTCGACTGCCCGGGCCACGCCGACTTCGTGAAGAACATGATCACCGGCGCTGCTCAGATGGACGGCGCCATCCTGGTTGTGGCCGCGACCGACGGCCCGATGGCCCAGACCCGCGAGCACGTGCTGCTCGCCCGTCAGGTGGGCGTCCCGAAGATCCTCGTCGCCCTGAACAAGTGCGACATGGTCGACGATGAAGAGCTCATCGAGCTCGTCGAAGAAGAGGTCCGCGACCTCCTCGACGAGAACGGCTTCGACCGTGACTGCCCGGTCGTGCACACCTCCGCCTACGGCGCGCTGCACGACGACGCTCCGGACCACGAGAAGTGGGTCGAGACCGTCAAGGAACTCATGAACGATGTCGACGACTACATCCCGACCCCGGTTCACGACCTCGACAAGCCGTTCCTGATGCCGATCGAGGACGTCTTCACGATCTCCGGCCGTGGCACCGTCGTCACCGGTCGTGTCGAGCGTGGCAAGCTGCCGATCAACACCAACGTTGAGATCGTCGGCATCCGCCCGACCCAGACCACCACCGTCACCTCCATCGAGACCTTCCACAAGCAGATGGATGAGTGCGAGGCTGGCGACAACACCGGTCTGCTGCTCCGTGGCCTCGGCCGCACCGACGTGGAGCGTGGCCAGGTTGTGGCTGCTCCGGGCTCCGTGACCCCGCACACCAAGTTCGAGGGCGAAGTCTACGTTCTGACCAAGGACGAGGGTGGCCGCCACTCGCCGTTCTTCTCGAACTACCGTCCGCAGTTCTACTTCCGCACCACCGACGTCACCGGCGTCATCACGCTGCCGGAAGGCGTCGAGATGGTCCAGCCTGGCGATCACGCGACCTTCACGGTCGAGCTGATCCAGCCGATCGCTATGGAAGAGGGCCTCACCTTCGCAGTGCGTGAAGGTGGCCACACCGTCGGCTCGGGCCGTGTCACCAAGATCCTCGCCTGATCTCATCAGACGCGATCTGACACGCTGAACTAGCGTAGAGGGGGCTTCCCTGACGGGAAGCCCCCTCTTGGTATATGCGGGGAAGAGGATCAGACGGTCGCGGTGGATTCAATGCCGCCGTTGCGCTTGGGCGACCCGAGCGCGCGGTCGATGCCCATCAGCACATAGCCGAGCACGATGAACGCGACAAGCAGGATGACCACCCAGCGTACAACGCCCGCCACACCCTGCTCGTCAAGGTTGATGAAGAAGTAAGGATAGAGCTTGGGCACGTTGAGGTCGAATCCCACCATCCATGCACGGATGTAGACGAACGCCAGATACATGAGAGGGAAGATCGTCGAATACAGCGGATATGTCCACTTGACACGGCCGTGTTCGTAGAACAGAATCCAGTCGAAGACGAACAGCAGCGGCAGTACCACATGGAACGAGATGCTTGTGATCGTGAAGTTCTGGGCCGGATCGCGGTCAGGCGCCCCGGCGAGCAGGATGTTGAACACGAAGAATGTCAGCAGGATCGCTGTGACGCTGATGAATTTGACCGCTGGGCTGAGCGTGACGAATCCGTCGGCCTTGCGTTGCGCGGTCTGAATCAGCTCAAGCAGCATGACCGCGATGCACAGGTAGTTGGAAAGATTCGTGAAATACACGTAGAAGACATCGTCGAACGAATGCTCGTAGAAACCGAGGCTGCCGACGATGCCGACGAGGCCGATCGCCACATAGAACGATTGGAATATGAGTTGGGCTGTTCTGCTGCGTACCATAATCACCTTTCGTGGGCAGACGATAAGGCCCGTTGCCGCCGCTGGGCTGCAACGGGCCGCAAGCGCCAGTCTACGGCAATGGCATGTGGCGCGCGCCATGTGCATGCCGAAGAAATCAATGGCCCGGACTTGTGGAACGCCACAAATCCGGGCCATCGCCAAGTGCCGCGTAGCGAGTGCCCGTCACTGCATCGGCATCGCCACAATGCCTTCGGCATGCTTGTCGACGGTTATGATCGACTCCACATTGCCGTTGCGGTCCAGCGTCACCACAACCGGGTCCATGGCCTTGATCGCAGCATCGGAGAACTCGGTATGCCCTGACGGCGAGGATTTGAGCAGCATCATCGGCAGGTCACCGCGCAGGGTCTGCACCGCGTCGGACATGCCCTCGTTGATCATCAGCACCTGCCCGTTCTCCTGACCGGCGTAATCCATGAGCATGCGCACAATGTCGCCGCGGCGCATCGTGGGGAACGCGACGGCGGTGATGTTATCCTCGCGGATGGTGTGGTGGATCGCGTCGACACCTTTGCCGTCGGCATCGATGACCGTCGCGGACGGTGCACGGTCGGCAGCACATGGTGCTCGTCGATCACGCCGAGCTTGCGCTCGTCCGCCAAGGCGTCGACGAGCGACTGGAACGCGGTGACCTTGCTGTCGAGCGGCGCGTGGCCCACGACGATGATGGAACGGCCGTCGAGCAGCGCGTCGGTGATCATTGGATTGTTCATGGTTTCCTCCTATGCAATCCATGCGGTCTGGGCGGTCGGACGTGAAGCGCGCCGACTGCAAACACTTTCCGATATACCGCAAAACATAGGGGGGGGTGGAGGAGCGGGGCGCAAATGATGTCAAGAGCGAACAGGCTTGCATGGCGGCAATCGCGCACGATATGACGGTGTGGTTGCAGCTGTAGGGGGCTTCTGGCATAATGTCGTAGGCTCTATATGGCTTTCAACACAATAGCTTTCCAACGAGCGAACGAATAGGTGAGTATTTTGGCACAGACTACCAACGACATCAAGAACGGATCCATCCTCAATCTGGACGGCCAGCTGTGGCAGGTCATCAAGTTCCAGCACGTCAAGCCGGGCAAGGGCCCCGCCTTTGTACGCACGACGATCAAGAACGTGCTGTCCGGCAAGATTGTGGACAAGACCTTCAATGCCGGCATGAAGATGGACTTCGAGACCGTCGATAACCGCACGCTGCAGTACTCCTATGACGACGGCGACAACTTCGTCTTCATGGACATGACGACCTACGACCAGATCATGATCCCGAAGAGCCTCGTGGGCGACAAGGCGAAGTACCTGCTCGAAGGCACCGATTGCATCGTCTCCTTCCACGACGGCACCCCGCTCTCCGTCGAACTGCCGGCATCCGTCGTGCTGACCGTGACCCACACCGAGCCCGGCCTGCAGGGCAACCGCTCCAACGCCGGCACCAAGCCCGCGACCGTGGAGACCGGCGCCGAGATCCAGGTGCCGCTGTTCATCGGCGAAGGCGAGAAGGTCAAGGTCAACACCGAAGACGGTTCCTACCTGGGCCGCGAGAACTGACGCGCAGATAAAGGACCCACTGTTCCATGGCACGTTCCACCGCTCGCAAACGGGCTCTGAACACACTGTATGAAGCTGACGAGAAGGGGCAGAGCATCCTGTCCCTTCTCGATGAGCGCATCGCCGAACCCGGCGCACAGACACCTCTCCCCGAATACGCCATCGAAATCGTGCGTGGGGTGGCGGACAACCGGCGAGACATCGACGGCCTGCTCAATGAGCATTCCACAGGTTGGAAAGTCAAACGCATGCACGTGGTCGACCGTAATATTCTACGTATTGCGGTATGGGAGATCGTCTACAACGACGATGTGCCCGACAAGGTGGCCATCGATGAGGCGCTGAATCTCGCCAAGCAATTGTGCGACGACGACGCACCCGCCTTCATCCATGGTTTGCTCAGCGCCATCTGCGCAAGCAAGCCGCATGGGGCACCTACCGATCAGACCAACTGAATTCAAGCGCGTTAGGCCGGGTCGCGAGTCTCAACCGGCCGCTATCCACGGTACAACTACCTTGATGAATTGGGGGTTTGGGTGAACCAGCTCGACTCGGCAACCGACAACTACACCGCACAGGATGCTGTGCTCGTCCTCGAAGATGGGCAGGTCTACATCGGTGAACCATACGGCGCCGTTGGGGCCACCCGTGGAGAGATCGTGTTCTCCACGGCCATGACCGGCTATCAGGAGACGCTTACCGATCCGAGCTACGACCGCCAGATCGTGGTGCAGACCTTCCCGCACATCGGCGACACCGGTGTGAACCCCAGCGACCCGGAGTCCTCGCGCATTTGGGTCGCTGGATATGTGGTGCGCGACCCCAGCGTCAATGTGAGCAACTGGCGCGCCACAGGCAGCCTCGATGACGCGCTCGTCAACAACGGCATCGTGGGCATCAGCCACATCGATACCCGCAAGCTTGTGCGCCATCTGCGCACGGCCGGCGTGATGCGCGCGGGCATCTTCTCGGGCGACGCCCTGCTCGACGGCCAAGGTGAGCCGCGCAGCATCGACGCGCTGCTCGACGACGTGCGCCAGACCCCTCAGATGAAGGGCATGAGCCTCTACGACGAGGTGAGCACCAAGGAACGCTACGTGGTCGAGCCCGCCGGCGCGTTCGAAGGCAAGGAACCGGTGGCCACGGTGGCCGCGGTCGATCTGGGCATCAAGGCGATGACCCCGCAGCGCCTCGCCGAGCGCGGCTGCCGCGTGGTCGTGCTGCCGTCGACGACCACGTTCGAGGAAATCGAGCAGCTCAATCCCGACGGCGTCTTCTTCTCGAACGGCCCGGGAGACCCGGAACAGGCCGATGACATGGTCGCCATGCTGCGTGAGGTGCTTTCCGCCGGCTACCCGTTCTTCGGCATCTGCTTTGGCAACCAGCTGCTCGGCCGGGCCCTTGGCTTCGGCACCTACAAGCTCAAGTTCGGCCACCGCGGCATCAACCAGCCGGTCAAGGACGTGACGACCGGCAAGGTGGAGGTCACCGCCCACAACCACGGCTTCGCCGTGGACGCCCCGCTCGGCCAGACCGTGGACGCCCCCTATCAGGATGGCGCATTCGGCAAGGTGTTCGTAAGCCATGTCGACCTCAACGACGACGTTGTGGAAGGCCTGCAGTGCGTCGACATTCCCGCGTTCTCGGTGCAGTACCATCCCGAGGCCGCGGCCGGCCCGCACGATGCCGCATATCTGTTCGACCGCTTCGTCGCGATGATGAACGACGCCAATGCAAAGAATGCCAAGGAGGAATCCACGAATGCCCAAGCGTAACGACATCAAGTCGGTCATGGTCATCGGCTCGGGCCCGATCGTCATCGGTCAGGCCGCCGAGTTCGATTACTCGGGAACCCAGGCGTGCCGCGTGCTGCGCGAAGAAGGCATCCGTGTCATCCTCGTGAATTCCAACCCGGCCACAATCATGACCGACCCGGAGATGGCGGATGCCACCTACATCGAGCCGATCGCCACGCCGATCCTCGAACGCATCATCGCCAAGGAACGCCCAGACGCACTGCTGCCCACGCTCGGCGGCCAGACCGCGCTCAACGCCGCGGTGGCCCTCGGTGAGGCGGGCGTGCTGAAGAAGTACAACGTGGAGCTCATCGGCGCCTCGCTCGAAGCCATCGACCGCGGTGAGGACCGTGAGTCGTTCAAGGAGGTCGTCGAGGCGGCCGGCGCCGAATCCGCACGCTCTGACATCGCACACACGCTCGAGGAGGTGGACGCAATCGCCGAACGCTTCGGCTTCCCGCTTGTGGTGCGCCCCAGCTTCACGATGGGCGGCCTCGGTTCGGGCATTGCGCACAACACCGAGGAACTGCACCGCATCGCCGGCGCCGGCATCCATTATTCCCCGACCGACGAGGTGCTGATCGAAGAGGGCATCGAGGGCTGGAAGGAATACGAGCTGGAACTCATGCGCGACCGCAACGACAACGTGGTGGTCGTGTGCCCGATCGAAAACGTCGACCCGGTCGGCGTGCACACCGGTGACTCGATTACCGTTGCACCGGTCTTCACACTGACCGACCGTGAATACCAGAAGCTGCGCGACATCGGCATCGCGATCATCCGCGGCGTGGGTGTCGACACCGGCGGCTGCAACATCCAGTTCGCGATCCACCCCGCCACGGGCCGCATCATCGTCATCGAGATGAACCCGCGCGTCTCGCGCTCGTCCGCGCTGGCGTCGAAGGCCACGGGCTTCCCGATTGCGAAGATCGCGACGAAGCTCGCGCTCGGCTATACGCTCGACGAGATCCAGAACGACATCACCAAGTCCACCCCGGCGAGCTTCGAACCGACGATCGACTACGTGGTCACGAAGGTGCCGCGTTTCGCGTTCGAGAAGTTCCCGGGCGCCGACCCGACACTGACAACCTCGATGAAGTCGGTGGGCGAGGCGATGGCCCTCGCCGGCAATTTCCAGGAATCGCTCGGCAAGGCCATGCGTTCCATCGACAAGCGCGACATGGGCTTCTCGTGGAGCGGCGAGAAGCCTGGCGAGCAGGAGGTCGCCGAGCTGCTCGAGGCGATGAAGGTGCCGACCGAGCACCGTTACCTGCAGCTCATGCGTGCCATCTGGGGCGGTGCGACCGAGGAGCAGATCTTCGCCGCCACCAAGATCGACCCGTGGTTCGTCAAGCAGTTCATGCTCATCAACGACACCGCGATGCAGGTGCGCGACGCCGAAACGCTGTCGCCGCGTCTGCTCAAGAAGGCGAAGCTCGCCGGTCTGTCCGACCTGCAGATCGCGCGCCTGCGCGGACTGGGCGACGCCGGTGAGAACACCGTGCGCGAACTGCGCTGGAACTATGGGCTGCACCCGGTCTACAAGACGGTCGACACATGCGCCGCGGAATTCGACGCGGTCACGCCGTACTACTACTCGTGCTACGCCGACGAGACCGAGCTGCGCAAGCGCGACCGCGCGGCCGTGATTATCCTCGGCTCCGGCCCGAACCGCATCGGGCAGGGCATCGAGTTCGACTACACGTGTGTGCACGCCGTGCAGGAACTCGGCAAGGACTACGACACGATCATGGTCAACTGCAACCCCGAGACCGTCTCGACCGACTACGACATGTCGGACCGCCTCTACTTCGAGCCGCTCACGTTCGAAGACGTGATCGAGATCTACGAAGCCGAGAAGAAGATGGGTCCGATCAAGGGTGTGATCGTGCAGCTCGGCGGCCAGACGCCGCTTTCGCTCGCCGCGCGACTCAAGGCCGCCGGCGTGCCGATTCTGGGCACGACCCCCGAATCGATCGACCTGGCCGAAAACCGCGAGCTGTTCGGCGAAGTGCTGCGCGCGGAGAAGCTCAACGCGCCGCGCTTTGGCACGGCGCTCAGCCTCGAGGAGGCACTCGACGCCGCGCACTCCATCGGCTACCCGGTGCTCGTGCGCCCGAGCTACGTGCTCGGCGGCCGCGGCATGGAAATCGTCTACGACGACGCGCAGCTCGAAAAGTATGTGAACCGCGCGCTCAACGAAGCCAAGGCCGACACGGTGGTGTCCGGGCGCCTGCCTTCGCCGCTGCTCATCGACAAGTTCCTGCAGGACGCGATCGAGATTGACGTCGACGCGCTGTTCGACGGTGACGAGCTGTACATCGGCGGCATCATGGAACACATCGAAGAGGCCGGTGTGCACTCCGGCGACGCCGCGTGCACGCTGCCGCCGAGCACGCTGAGCGACGACCAGATCCGCCGCCTGCGTGAAGCCACCTACGCAATCGCCAAGGGGTGCGGTGTGTGCGGTCTGATCAACGTGCAGTACGCGTTCATGGCCAACACGCTCTATGTGATCGAAGCGAACCCGCGCGCCTCACGCACGGTGCCGTTCGCGTCGAAGGCCACCGGCGTGGCCCTCGCGAAGGCCGCCGCGCGCATCATGGCAGGCGAGACGATCCAGCAGCAGCGCGACAACGGCCTGCTGCTGCCGCACGGCGACGGTGGCGATGTTCGTCTGGGCCAGCAGGTGGCCATCAAGGAATCCGTACTGCCGTTCAAGCGCTTCCGCACGCCCGTGGGCAAGACCGTCGACATCTTGCTCGGGCCCGAGATGCGCTCGACCGGCGAGGTCATGGGCTTCGACCGCGACTTCCCGCACGCTTTCGCGAAGAGCCAGCTTTCCGCATACGAAGGCGGCCTGCCCACAAGCGGCAACGTGTTCATCTCGGTGAACGACACCGACAAGCGCCAGCTGCCGCTGTTTGCGGTGCGCCTTGTGGAGCTCGGCTTCCAGATCTGGGCCACCGAAGGCACGGCGTCGGTGTTGCGCCGCTACGGCATCGAATCGAAGATCGTTGACAAGATCACGGCGCGCGTGGATTCCGACCCGGACGCCCCGGTCCAGATTGACAAGGCCGAAGGCAGCGTGGGCAAGAACGTGGTGGAGCTCATCGAGGAAGGCGCGATCGACCTGATCCTCAACACGCCGAACTCGCGTGGCTCGCGTTCCGACGGATACTCGATCCGCGCCGCGGCCATCGCCGCCGATGTGCCCCAGTTCACCACGATGACCGAGTTCTCTGCGGTACTATTGGCTATCGAAGCAGTCAAGGCCAATGACTATCAGGTCATGAGCATTCAGGAACATGCCCGTGAACTGTTCGCATTGGAGAGCAAGCAGGCATAGCAAGGCGGTGAAGAGATGAGTTCCGGGCTCACTCCAGAGGAGCAATTTGCGTTGCGGTCCGATTTCGGTCTGCGGCTGAGCAACTCGATGAAGCAGAACGGCCCACTGTGCGTGGGCATCGATCCGCATCGCAAGGTGCTCTCCGAGTGGGGCTATCAGGTGAACGCGGAGGGCGCGGAGCTGTACGCCATGCGCATGCTGCAGGCGGCCAGCGGTCGCGCCGCCGCCGTCAAATTCCAGTCGTCGATGTTCGAGCGCTACGGGGCCAAGGGGTACGCGGCCCTTGAGCGTGTGCTCTATGCCGCACGGCAGATGGACATCATCACCATCGTCGACTGTCTGCACGGCGGCCTGTCCACCACGATCTCCGCAATCGCCGACGCCTATTTCAAGCAGGATGCACCGATGCTCGCGGATGCGATCACCCTGCTGCCGTATTATGGCGCGCGTTCGCTCAGCGGCGTGATCAACGACGCGCTCGACCACGGCCGTGGCGTGTTCATCGCATCGCTCACCTCGAACCCGGAAGGCGCGAGCCTGCAGACGGCGATCCGCCAGACCGGCGAATACAAAGGCAAGACCGTGGCCTACGGCATCGCCAACACCGCGCAAAAATACAACCAAGACGTCAAAGGCCTCGGTTCGGTGGGCCTGATCATCGGCGCCACCATCGGCCAATGGCTGCAGGAAAGCGGTGTGGCGCCCGCCAGCTTTACCGGGCCGATCCTGTCGCCGGGCTACGGCTGGCAGGGCGCCGAAGCGGACGATCTGCGCACGGTGTTCCGCGGTACACACGGCAACGTGCTCGTGACCGTGTCGCGCGCGATCTCGGAACACGGACCGGGAATCCAAGACCTCATCCAAGCCACCGAAAGCATCTCGCTTGACATTCGGCGCGCATTGATGGAAACGCTCGAAGGAGACGAATCGTGACGAATCAGCAGGTACGCACAGGCGGCCGTCTCATGGTGTTGACCGGCCCCACCGCGGTCGGCAAAGGCACTGTTGAGGCGGCGTTGCGCAATCAGCATCCCGAGGTGTGGGTCTCGGTCTCCGCCACGACGCGCGCGCCCCGGCCCGGCGAAGTGGATGGCGTGACCTACTGGTTCATGAGCGAAGACGAGTTCGAAGCCAAAGAGCGCGCTGGCGAGTTCCTCGAGACCGCGCTCGTGCACGGCATGGCGCATTACGGCACGCCTCTTGTGCCGGTGGAGGAGCATCTGGCGGAGAATGTGCCCACCGTGCTCGAAATCGACCTGCAGGGCGCGCGCCGTGTCAAGGAACGCGCGCGCGAACTTGGCCTCGACGTGGTCTACGTGTTCTTGGCGCCGCCGAGCTTTGACGAACTGAAGAAGCGGCTGTTCGGCCGTGGCACCGAGACGCCCGAACAACAGGCGAAGCGCTTGGAGACCGCGAAGGTGGAGCTCGCTGCCGAACCGGAGTTCGACGTGACGATTGTGAACAACACCGTCGAACAGGCTGCCGAAGACCTGTGGAACGTCATCGCAGTGGAATACGGTCTCGACTGAGTGGGTCCCCCGCTAGCGGTGCGCAGCATAGGGGACGCCTGCCTCCTCCAATTTCCGTTGGAGCGGAACCCGATGCAGCACATCGTTATAGGAGAAATGCACGATGCGTGAGACCCCGGCGCGGAGCAGCGCATCGTTGCGTCGACGTTCGCGTTGCACCCGCTGTTCCATGGTCCTACCGCCACCCATTGTCTCATCGAAATATTTCGCCATCCCATCGAACTCACCGACAATGAGAGTGCCGTTGGGCAATCGCCAGAGATAATCGACGCGGTACCATGTGGCGTTCTGGGCGTCGTAGAATTGCACCTGTAGTTCAGGAACGGCGAATCCCAATGAGATCATCACAGCCCTGGCCCAGGATTCACCGCCGTTCTCGCTGCGGCCATCGGTATAGTGCAGCAGTCTCAGCACCGGTTCGGTAGGGCGGCGCAGCGATTGGCATATCCGCAGTATTTCCGGTAACGGTGCGCCATTGTCGACCGCCGCGTCATACATGGGCAGCGCCTCTTCGAACGGCAATGTCAAACCGCAATCCACCACAGTGCGCACGACATTCGTTGTGGGAAGCCCACGCACCTGTGTACAGGTATGCGAATCGGTGCGCAAATGGTGCAGACGTCCGGTTGTCCATGTGCGTGATGTGGCGGCGCAGGTGATTGAGCCGTCTTGCAGGCGCAGCGAAAGAGGCAGGCGCAGTATGGTTGCTGCGGTGACGCCCGCGAACACCATGGAAGGATGCGACTCATGCAGCGTCCGGCACAAGTGCATCGTGCGCTGGTCGGGATTCAGCGATGCCCAATATTCGGCTGTGGTAAAGCAGTTGGGGAACACACACAAGAGATCGCCGTGCCGCGCGCGGTTGTTGAATGCCGCTCGCTCGTTACGCGTCGACCCGTAGGCGCAGCGCTGGTTGTGCCGGGCATCGTCGAGCAGCCGCTCGATGTGCGCATTTCGTCTCATCGCATTCTCCTCGGGATCGAATCCGCTGCTGCATAGGCATTTTGTCCATGCATGTCGCATATACCGTAAATGACGATGGGACTGGGGGCCAATTGGACGACTGTATGTGGTCGGACGGTCGGATTATCCACATGCATGACGACGCGTGACAGTGGAGCGAGGGCGTGAGCAAGCCTGTTTCGGCACCGTAGGATGATTCATTGGGTGCCCTGAGGCCATTGTTGACGAAGTGACGGTTGAAGAATTCGTTTATTGGATATTCTGAGCGTAGTCCGATGAAAGGTACGATGAACTGCGCTTCATTCAAAAAATCTGAGCGAACGCGCTCGGTATGTGCAATGAAAGCTCAGACACAAGGGCGGTGTGGGGGTTGTGTTCGAGGAGAGTCCTGAACACAACCCCCACACCGCCCTTGTGGGAGATACCGCGGTCAGGCGAGGCCGGAGAGCTTGTTGATGAGCTCTGGGTCACGCGTGGCGCCCTTGTCCGCCGAGCGGGCGAACGCGGCGAAGGCCTTGAGCGCCTGGCTCACCTGACGGTCACGGTGCGCCACATAGCCGTCACCGGCCTCGAGCTTGGCGCGGCGTTCGGCGAGTTCCTCGTCGCTCAGCTCCACATTGATCGTGCGGTTCGGAATGTCGATCACAATCATGTCGCCGTTTTCGACGAGGGCAATCGGACCGCCGCTCGCCGCCTCCGGCGCCACATGGCCGATCGACAGGCCGGAGGAACCGCCGGAATAGCGGCCGTCGGTGATGAGCGCGACCTCTTTGCCGATGCCCTTGCCCTTGACGAACGAGGTGGGGTAGAGCATCTCCTGCATGCCCGGGCCGCCCTTGGGGCCCTCATAGCGGATGATCAGCGCCTGGCCGGGCTTGAGCGTGTCGTTGAGGATCACTTCGATCGCCTGTTCCTGTGATTCGACGACGAGCGCCGGCCCACGGAACGTCCAGATCTCCTTCGGCACGCCTGCGGTCTTCACCACGCAGCCGTCCGGCGCGAGGTTGCCGCGCAGCACGGCGAGGCCGCCTTCGGTCACCGCCGGGTGGTCGATGTCGTGGATCGCGCCGTTGACGCGGTCGGTGTCGAGCGACTCGAACGTCGTCTCATGCGTCCACGGTTCGGGCGAGACGATGTGGCCGGGGGCGGCCTTGAAGAAGTCGCGCGCCTCCTCGGTGCAGGTGTCGCGCATGATGTCCCAGTCCGCGAGCTTGGCTTCGAGCGAGGGGTAGTCCACCGAATGCACGTCGCGGTGCAGCTTGCCCGCGCGGTCGAGCTCGCCGAGGATGCCGGTGATGCCACCGGCGCGGTGCACGTCGGAAATCTCCCATTCGCCCGACGGCGACGCCTTGCAGATGCACGGCACAGTGTGGCTGATGCGCTCGATGTCGTCGAGCGTGAAGTCGACGTCGGCGCTCTGCGCCATCGCGAGGATGTGCAGCACCGTGTTCGTGGAGCCGCCCATCGCCACGTCCATCGTCATCGCGTTCTCGAACGCGTGCTTGGTGGCGATCGAACGCGGCAGCACCGACTCGTCGTCGTGCTGGTAGTAGCGGTTCGCGATGTCGACCACGGTCTGCGCGGCACGCTCGAACAGCTGCTTGCGGTAGCCGTGCGAGGCGAGCACGGTGCCGTTGCCGGGCAGTGCGAGGCCGATCGCCTCGTTGAGGCAGTTCATCGAATTGGCGGTGAACATGCCGGCGCACGAACCGCACGTGGGGCACACGGTGCGTTCGTAGGCGAGCAGGTCCTCGTCGGTCATGTTGTCGTCGGCCGAGGCGTACATCACGTCGATCAGGTCGGTGTTCTCCTTGACGGTGCCGTCGGGCAGCACCGTTGTGCCGGCCTCCATCGGACCGCCGGAGACGAACACGGTGGGGATGTTGAGGCGCAGCGCGGCCATGAGCATGCCCGGCGTGATCTTGTCGCAGTTCGAGATGCAGATGAGCGCGTCGGCGCAGTGCGCGTTGACCTGGTATTCCACGGTGTCGGCGATGATCTCGCGGCTCGGCAGCGAATACAGCATGCCGGTGTGGCCCATGGCGATGCCGTCGTCGACGGCCATCGTGTTGAATTCGCGCGGGATGCCGCCCGCCTGTTTGACCGCTTCGGAGACGAGGCGGCCCACCTTGTTCAGATGCACGTGCCCGGGCACGAATTCGTCGAACGAGTTGGCGATGGCAACGATCGGCTTGCCGAAGTCCTTGCCGTCCACACCGGCCGCACGGTAGAGCGCACGCGCACCGGCGAAGATTCTTCCATTCATGATTTTTGCAGATCGCATTTCCATAAGGCACCATTCAACCCGAATCCCACTGAAAAGTCAGTACCTTGGGTCACATGGTGGGCAATATTTGACAAATCTTGACAATTGCGTGCGCGCTGTTGGTCATGGTGGCGCAAATCAATGGCTTGCGGTAGAGTGGACTCTTTGAGACAAGCATTTGCGAGTGATTTGGAGATCTCTACTATGGCATTCGGCACCGAGCCTACACCAACCGGACTTGCAGATCCACCGATTGACGATCTTATGGAGCACGCCGATTCGAAGTACGCGCTGGCGATCTTCGCGGCGAAGCGCGCACGTCAGATCAACTCCTACTTCACGCAGCTCAACGAAGGCCTGCTGCAGAACGTGGGCCCGCTCGTGGAGTACGAGAGCCAGGAAAAGCCGCTGTCCATCGCGTTCCGCGAGATCAATGAGGGCCTGCTCGAAGAGACCCTCGGCGAAGACGACCTGAGCGAAGGCAACTGACCGGACGCATCCATCGGCAATGCCCCGGCACGCGAGGCGCCTGCCTGCGCGCGCCGGGGCATTGCCGCACTTATGCGCACTTGGGTGCGTGGGCCATGGCCATTTTGCGCGCCTGCACACAATGCACACATGTGACTGATTGAGTACCAAGGGGAGACACACATGGCAGAGCTCAAATTGATTTCCGCGGAATCGGTGACCGAAGGCCACCCGGACAAGGTCTGCGACCAGATTTCCGACGCGATCCTCGACGACATGCTGCGGCAGGACCCGCATGCGCATGTGGCGGTGGAGACTTCGGCCACAACCGGCCAGTTCTTTGTCTTCGGCGAAGTGACGAGCGAAGGCTACAGCGACATCCAGCACATCGTGCGTTCCGTGGTGCGTGACATTGGCTATACGAGCTCCGAAGTCGGCCTTGACGCCGACTCATGCGGCGTGCTTGTGGCAATCACCGAGCAGAGCCCGGAGATCAACCAGGGCGTGTCGCGCCTTTCGCGTGACGAGGAGACCGCGGCCTCGCGCGAAGAGCGGTATGAGGCGCAGGGCGCCGGCGATCAGGGCGTGATGTTCGGCTATGCCAGTGACGAGACCGATGTGCTCATGCCCCTGCCGATCCATTTGGCGCACAAACTCGCCCAGCGGCTGACCAAAGTGCGCAAGAGCGGCGAGGTGCCTTCGCTGCGCCCAGACGGCAAGACGCAGGTGACGATCGAATACGACGAGCATGATGTGCCCCGGCGTGTGGACACCGTGCTCGTGTCGACCCAGCATGACCCCGCCGTGCGTCAGGACTGGCTGCGCGAACAGCTCAATGAGCATGTCATCATGCCTGTGCTCGACGAGGTGCTGGGCGACCGCGTGCGCCACGACGACTACCGTGTGCTCGTGAACCCGACCGGATCGTTCATCATGGGAGGTCCGGCCGCCGACGCCGGCTTGACCGGCCGCAAGATCATCGTCGACACCTACGGTGGCGCCGCGCACCATGGCGGCGGCGCGTTCTCCGGCAAGGACCCGAGCAAGGTGGACCGTTCGGCCGCCTACGCCGCGCGGTGGGTGGCCAAGAACATCGTGGCCGCCGGCCTTGCACACAAAGTTGAAGTGCAGGTTGCGTACGCAATCGGCGTAGCCGAACCGGTGAGCATTAATGTGGAGACGTATGGCACCGAGATGGACGGTGTGACGCGCGACCAGATCCAGTGTGCGGTGCGCCGGGTGTTCGACCTGCGCCCTGCGGCGATTGTGGACGAACTCGACCTGCTGCGCCCGATCTACGCCAAGACGGCTGCCTACGGCCATTTCGGCCGTGAGGAAGACGGCTTCACTTGGGAGCGCACCAACAAAGTCGCACAGCTCAAGGCCGCGATTGCCGAAGACCAGGCCTGAGCTTGACCGGCCGGCCATGACTCATGGCCGGCCGGACCGCAATGGAAAGGGGCAGATATGGTGGCTATGAGTGTGGGGCAGATGGTGGAGCTGTTTGTGAAGCCGGGAGCCCCGATATATGT
Source organism: Bifidobacterium pseudolongum subsp. pseudolongum DSM 20099 (assembly GCF_000771225.1). Lineage (GTDB taxonomy): Bacteria > Actinomycetota > Actinomycetes > Actinomycetales > Bifidobacteriaceae > Bifidobacterium > Bifidobacterium pseudolongum. The sequence continues at coordinate 132,272 of NZ_JDTZ01000002.1, read as the reverse complement.
CAAGGCCTTTGACGGCTCCACCTATGGCAGCGAAGACGCGCCGGTGACCTTGGTCATCAGGAATTCGCGGGCGATCTATTATCTCATCAACGCGCCGGGCGAACTCGGTCTGGCCCGCGCCTACTTGCAGGGGGACATCGATTCGCCGCAACTCGACCCGGGCGATCCATACGCGTTGTTCGGCAAGCTCGTGGACGTCAAGCCGTATCTGCGCACGCCGAACCCGGCGCAATTGGCGAAGGCGCTCGCATCGGTCGCCTCGCATGGCATCCGCAGGCCCGAACCGCCGGCGATCGAAGGCCCGGGGCGCATGCGCCGCATGAGCGAAGGCCTGCTGCCGCATACGCGCAAAGGCGACGCGGCCACGGTCAGCTACCATTACGACCAGTCGAACGATTTCTACGCGCTGTTCCTTGGGCCTTCCATGACCTACACATGCGCCGTGTTCGATTCGCCCGACACCTCGCTCGAAGCCGCGCAGAAAGCGAAGCTCGACCTGGTGCTAGACAAGCTCGCGCTCAAACCGGGCGACCGTCTGCTTGACATCGGGTGCGGTTGGGGGTCGATGGCCATCGAGGCCGCGAAGCGTGGCATCCATACGCTCGGCGTCACGCTGTCCGAAGAGCAGGCGGAGTGGGCCCAGCGTTGGATCCGCCAAGAGGGCCTGCAGGACCTCGCCGAAGTGCGTCTCATGGATTACCGTGATGTGCCGGAAGGCGATTTCGACGGCATCTGCTCGCTCGGCATGATGGAGCATGTGGGCTACAAGCATTACCCGGCCTATTTCCAGGAGATCTACAACAAGCTCAAGCCCGGCGCCATGCTGCTCAACCACCAGATCACGCGGTGCAATTCGCATCAGGGCAAGAAGGCGGGCGAGTTCATCGACCGCTACATCTTCCCCGACGGCGAGCTGTCGAGCCCGGCCGAAATCGAGATGACGATCCAGGACACCGGCTTCGAGGTCATCAACCAAGAGAACCTGCGGCAGCATTATGCGCTCACACTGCACCGGTGGAACGAGAACCTTTCGGCCCACTGGAGCCAGGCCACCGCGATGGTCGGCGAGCCGAAGGCACGCCTGTGGGGCCTGTACATGGCCGGCTGCGCATACAACTTCGAGCACAACAACATCCAGATCCACCAGTTCCTGTGCGTGAAGCCGGACAGGACCGGGACCGACGTGTACCCGCTGCGCCCGTGGTGGCCGCGCCACTGAGCGTGTACGCTCATACAGCATGACGACCGATGCACAACAACCCGCGTTCGAAGGGCTCGAACCCCGGCGCCGCCGGCGCCGCCAGGCGGAACGCACGGCCGCGCCGCACCTGCCCGTCGCCCATGTGGTGCTCGACATCCAAGCGGCGCATCTGGGCCAGCCCTTCGACTACCTGATCGACGAGAAGCAGTCCGAGGCCGCGCAGCCCGGTTGTCTGGTGCGCGTGCGCTTCGGCGGCCAGCGCGTGTCGGGCGTCATCTGGTCGCGCAGCGAGACGAGCGAGACCGATGCATCCGCGCTGCGGTTCATCGAACGCGTGCTCTCGCCGCACCCCATCGTGTCCGCGTCCATGCGTGGCGACATCACGGCGATCGCGGACGCCTACGGCGGCACACGCGCGAACATCGTGCGCGTGGCGGTGCCCACGCGCGTCGCCGCCGTGGACCGCGAATCATTCGCACCGGCGGACGGCACCGAGCTGCGCGAACGCTGTGCGCAGTCCGCCGCCCGCGCCTACAAGGCGTTCGCGCGCGGATACGAGCAGGCGCGGCTTGTCGACGAGGCGCTCGCCGCGGACGGATTCGCCTCGTTCGTCATCGACGGGCTGCCGGGGGAGGGCCGGTGGCGTGAGGACTTCGCATGGATGGCGCTGCGCGCGCTCGCCTCGGGCAAATCCGCGGTGTTCGTCATGCCGACGATGCGCGAGGTGTGGGCGCTCATGCACACGTTGAACGCCGTGGGATTGCGCGCGTGGGCGCCCGACGAATCCGGCGGCTCGAGCGGCGACGTGGCCGTGTTGAGCGCATCGCTCAGCCCAGCGGAACGCTACCGCGCGTACCGGGCCGTGCTGGCCGGTCAGGTGCGGTGCGTGGTCGGCCTGCGCGCGGCGATGTATGCGCCGGTCGACGGCCCCGCGTTGTTCGCGGTGCTCGACGACGCCGCGTACCAGTACGCCGATGGATTGGCGCCGTATGCGAACGCGCGCGGCGTGTGCCGTCTGCGCGCGGGGTTGCATGACGGCGTGTTCGTGGCCTACGCGCAGGCGCGCAGTGTGCTCAGCCAATGGGAGTGCGAGCGCGCGGAGTCGGTGGGGTTGGGAGTGTGCGGCCCGAGCGCCGCGGTCCACGGCTACCGTGATGCGCTTGCGGCGAGTGCGCCGCCGGTCCGTTGGCTCAACCGCGACGAATTGATGCGTCTTGCGGATGCGAGCGTCGGCGCGCGCGTGCCGCATACCGCAGTGCGCGTGTTGTCGAAGGCGCTTGAACAGGGACCGGTTTTGCTGTCGATTCCGGGCGATGGAGTGAGCGAGTCGTTGAGTTGCGCGCAGTGTCTGGCGCTTGCGCGGTGCATGCGCTGCACGGGCCCGCTCGAGCGTGTGGGCGTGGGCCAGACGCCGCGGTGCCGGTGGTGTGGGGCTGCAGCGGTGCATTGGCACTGTGCGCGGTGCGGTGGTGAGCGGTTGCGCGTGATCCGCGTGGGCGCCGCTGGTACCGCGCGCGAATTGCGTGGATTGTTCCGCGAGATGCCGATGGTGCTGTCGAGCCCGCATCAGGCCGAAGGCGTGATCGAGCAGGTCGCGGATGCGCCGGTCATCGTGATCGCGACGCCCGGCGCGGAGCCGCGCGTGCGCCCGGGCGGCGCGTCCGGCGGCCGTTACCGGGCCGTGGCGATTCTGGACGCGTGGACGAGCCTGTACTCGCAGCGCATGGATGCGCGCGTCGATGTATTGCGCACGTGGATGCACACAATGTCGTATTGCAATGCGCGCGTAGATGGCGGGGTCGGACTGTTGCTCGGCGAGACCGATCCGCTCATCGCGCAGGCGCTGATGACGTGGGATCCGCGCGTGCTGGCCGGACGGGAGTTGCGCGAACGTGAGGAGACCGCGTTGCCGCCGGCGTTGAGCGCAGCGTGTGTGTGGGGGCGCAACGACGCCGTGACGTGGATGTTGCGCGAAATCGGCGTGCGCGGCGGCGATTGGGCGACGCTGCAATGGCAGGGCCAGCGGATCGACAGCGTGTTGGGGCCGGTGCCGATTCCACAGGCGCGCACGGTCGATGCGCGTGAGATCGAGGAGATGGGCGACCGGGTGAAGGCCGTGGTGCGCGTACCGCACTCTCGGCGCGCCGAACTGGCGAAACGGGTGCGTGTGGCGCTTGCCCGGCATGTCGCGTCACGCGCTGGCGGCGAATTGCGTTGCCGGTTGGACCCCAAAGATTTGCTGTGACCTGAACGGGCTGGCACGGCAGGACGGTGGACTACGATGGTAGACCGTCGGCCGTGGCAACGGCCAGGAAACCGAACGAGGAGGAACTGGTATGGTACGAGTGCTGTTTGCGGGAACGCCTGAGGCGGCGGTGCCTTCGTTGCGCAAGCTGGCGCATGACACGGAGCATTTCGAAGTGGTGGCGGTGTTGACCCGCCCCGACGCCCCTGCAGGGCGTGGACGCAAGCTCATGCCGAGCCCGGTCAAGCAGGCCGCGCTGGAACTGGGGCTGCCGGTCATGGAATGCGACCCGAGCGAGGAGACGTTCCTCGCGGCGCTCAAGGCCACCGGCGCCGAAGCCGGCGCGGTCGTGGCATATGGACGTCTGCTCAAGGAACCGGTGCTCGACGCATTGCCGTTGGGGTGGTACAACTTGCATTTCTCGCTGCTGCCGCAATGGCGCGGCGCGGCGCCGGTGCAGCGTGCGATCTGGGCCGGGGAATCGTTGACGGGCGCTTCGGTGTTCCGCATCACCAAGGGCATGGACGAAGGCCCGGTGCTCGCGCAGTCCACCGTGGAGATCGGTGCGCACGAGAACGCCGGCGAACTGCTCGAGCGTCTGGCGCAAGATGGCGCGAACCTGCTGGCGGCCTCGCTGCAGGGCATGGCAGAAGGGCAGATCCAGCCGGTCGAACAGCCACAGGGCGCCTACGAAGTGGCGGCGAAGATCACGCACGACGATGCGCGCATGCATTTCAATGTGCCGGCCTTCGCGCTCGACCGCCAGGTCCGCGCATGCACGCCGAACCCCGGCGCATGGTGCCAGCTGCACGAGGCGGCCGACGCGCTGGAACCGATCCAACTGCACGTGTCGAAGGCTGTTGTGGCAGGCGCCGACGACGAGTCGGCGCCGCATGGGCTCAAGCCCGGCGAACTCAAGGTGACCAAGCACCATGTGTGGGTCGGCACCGCCACTGATGCGCTCGAGCTGCTTGTGGTCAAGGCGCAGGGCAAGAAGCAGATGGGCGCCGCCGAATGGGCGCGTGGCGCGCATCTGATCGAGGGCGCGTTCTGCGACTGAGGCGGGCCTTTCCGCGTTCGGTCAGTGCGCGAGGAAATCAAGCACGCGCGTCAGGTCGCGGGTGTCGATTGTGTGCGGTGCGGCCGCCCGCACCTTCGGCTTGGCGCAGAACGCGATACCGAGGCCGGCGGCGCCGATCATCGGCAGATCATTGGCACCGTCGCCCACCGCAACGGTCTGGCGCATGTCAATCGCGTTGCGCTGTGCCCAATCGTGCAGCGCCTGCAGTTTGACGTCTTTCGTGACGATCGGTCCGGTGACGGTGCCGTCGAGCGTGCCGGTCGCGTCATCCAGGCCGAGCCGGTTGGCGATCCAATAATCCAGGCCCGCTTCGCGGGCGAGCCGGTCCACGATCTCGTGGAAGCCGCCCGAGACGACGCCCACCTTCCAACCGTGCGCATGCAGGCGTTCGATGAGCGTCAGCGCGCCATTGGTGAAATGCAGGCGTGCATACACGTCATCGAGCCTCGAAGCGGGAAGTCCTTTCAGGAAGGCCACGCGCGCATGGAGCGCCTCGGCGAAATCGAGTTCGCCGTTCATTGCGCGTGCAGTCACGTCGGCGATGCGCTCACCAACGCCGGCCGCGTCGCCGAGCTCGTCGATGACTTCCTCATCGATGAGCGTGGAATCCACATCCATCACGAGCAGTCCGGGTGTGCAAAGTGTGGGCATATCGTCAAGGACTTGCAAAGGTTGTACGCTCATGCGTTCGATTGTCGAAAAACGTTGGGACAATCGAACCATGAACTTTTCCATTATCCTTGCACAGACACCCGTTGACCAACAGCTCGTGTGCGCGACCGGTTCGGACGGCCTGATCGGCTCGATGACCGCATGGCTCGTCTCACTGATGGAAAGCGTCGGCGGCGTGGGGGTGGCGCTCGCCATCGCCCTCGAATCGATATTCCCGCCGATCCCCAGCGAAATCATCCTGCCACTGGCCGGGTTCACGGCGGCGCGTGGAAGCATGGGACTCATCGCCGCGATCATCTGGGCCACGATGGGCTCGCTGCTCGGCGCATGGACCCTTTACGGCATCGCGCGCTGGTTCGGCCTGCACCGCATCCATGCGGCGGCCGACCGCATCCCCGGGGTGCAGCGCGCCGACGTGGACAAGGCGAATCGCTGGTTCACCAAATACGGTACATGGTCGGTGCTGCTGGGGCGTGTAATCCCGGTGGTCCGTTCGCTCATCTCGATTCCCGCCGGATTCAACCGCATGAACTTCATGCAGTTCTCGCTGTGGACCTTTGTGGGCTCGGCGATCTGGAACACAATCCTTGTGACCGCCGGCTACATGCTCGGCGACCAATGGTGTTCGATCCTTGGTGTGCTCAACGTCTTCGAAGACGTGATCATCGCGGTCTTCGTGGCGGTGCTCGCGTTCTTCGGCGTGCGTTGGATTCGCAATCTGATACGCGAGCGGCGAAGCCAAGGCGACCATGCGTAGTATGGGCCTACGCGTACAGCGTTGAAGTCATGGCCGGATGGGGCCGCCCCAGTACACTGGAGGCGGGAACCATCCGGCTTTTTCCATGGAAATCGGGGTGCAATGGACGAACAGGAGAATCTGGCGCAATTGAACGACCGCCTGCAGGCGAAGAACCATGCGTTGGCGCAGGCGTTGACGCGCGCCGGCGAAGAGTTCGCCAAAGCCAAGGCGCAGCTCGAACAGTTCGCCCAGCCGCCGCTCACCTTCGCAGCGATGCTGCGGCTGGACCGTTGTTCGACCGATTCGCATGGCGTGCAGCACGCATGTGCCGAAGTGCTCCACGGCAGCCGCCGCGTGGTGCTGCCGGTGGCCCCCACCGTCAACGCCGCACGGCTCGCGCCCGGCATGACGCTGCTCGTCAACGAGAACATGGTCATCGTCGGCACGGCGGCGGCCGACCGCTGCGGCGTGGTGCGCCAAGTTGACGAACTGCTCGACGACGGCCGCCTCATCGTCTCTGACGCTTCGGGCGCCCGCACGGTCGTTGAGCGCGCGCAGGACCTGCGACACGCGCGCATCAGCGGCGCCGACCGCGTGATGCTTGACACGTCAGCGCGATTCGCGGTGCAGGTGCTGCCACGCGAACACACCGACAGCCTCGTGCTTGAAGAGACGCCTGACGTCACCTTCCACGACATCGGCGGGCTCGACGAGCAGATCGCCACGATCAAAGACGCGGTGGAACTGCCGTTCACGCACCGCGACCTGTTCGCGCGTTTCGCGTTGAAACCGCCGAAAGGCGTGCTGTTGTACGGTCCGCCCGGCAACGGCAAGACATTGATCGCGAAGGCCGTGGCGCACTCGCTGGCTCAGGGCGCCGGCGGCAGTGGTGTGTTCCTTTCGGTCAAAGGCCCGGAACTGCTCAACAAATACGTGGGTGAATCCGAACGGCTGATCCGCCTCATCTTCGACCGCGCGCGCGAGCGGGCGCGCGATGGACGCCCGGTGATCGTGTTCATCGACGAGATGGACGCGTTGCTGCGCACCCGCGGTTCCGGTGTCTCCTCGGACGTGGAGACGACGATCGTGCCGCAGTTCCTTGCGGAACTCGACGGCGTGGAGCAGCTTGACAACGTGATTGTGATCGGCGCCTCGAACCGCATCGACATGATCGACCCGGCGGTGCTGCGCCCCGGCCGGCTCGACGTGAAGATCAAGGTCGACCGCCCTGGCCCCGAACAGGCACGCCGGATCGTGGCCCAGTACATCACCAATGCGCTGCCGCTCGCGCCATCCACAAGCGCCGCGCAGCTCGTCGATGCGCTCGTCGACGATGTCGTCTCGCCGCGCCGCGCGATCGCCCGTGTGCGCGACGAGCATGGCGACTGGAGCATGCTGCTGCTCGCCGATGTGATGTCGGGCGCGATGCTCAAGAACATCGTCGACCGCGCCAAGACGAAGGCCGTCAAGGAGTCGGTGCGCCAAGGGCACGATGTGCCGATCGATGCGGCGCTCGTGCGCGAAGCGGTCGACGAGGAATGCGATTCGGCGCGCGCCACACTCGCTGAGGTCAATCTCGAGCAGTGGGTGCGCACCAACGGTTTCGACGCGCGGCGCATCACCGACCTGCGCGCATTGCCCGCGCATGCGGCGGATGCGGCAGAAGGCACCTACGGAATGGAGCAGGCATGAGTGTACGGCGCATCATGGGCACGGAGACCGAGTACGCGGTGAGCGGCGCACCGGGTGGCAATCCGGTGCAGTGGTCATTCGACGTTGTGGCTGGGGCGTCCACCCCGCGCACGCGGCACATCCGCTGGGACTACCGGCAGGAGGATCCGGTCAACGACATGCGCGGCATGCGCCTCGACCGGGCGAGCGCGCGCCCTGACATGCTCACGGATGAACCTCAGCCTCATGTGACGAATGTGATCGCTCCGAACGGCGGGCGCATCTATGTCGACCACGCGCACCCCGAATATTCGGCGCCCGAAACGGACGACCCGTTCACGGCAGTCGTCTACGACACGGCGGGCGATGTGTTGATGGAGCAAGCCGCGCGGCAGGCGGGCGGCCTGCAGCTGCACCGCAACAACGTGGACGGCAAGGGCGCGAGCTGGGGCACGCACGAAAACTACATGCTGAGTCGGTCAGTGCCGTTCGGGCAGATGGCCGCGCTGATGACCGCGCATCTGGTGACGCGGCAGATCTACACCGGTTCGGGGCGCGTGGGCATCGGCGAGCGCAGTGAGACGGCCGGCTACCAGTTGAGCCAACGCGCCGATTATGTGCATATGAAGGTGGCGTTGCAGACCACATTCGACAGGCCCATCATCAACACGCGCGACGAACCGCACGCCGATGCGGGCCGGTTCCGGCGTCTGCATGTGATCGTCGGCGACGCGAACCGCATGGATGTGCCGCGCGTGCTCAAACTCGGCACGACGAGCATGCTGCTGTGGGTGTGCGAGCACGCCGAGGAGGCGGGCATTGACTTGATGGGCGAACTGGAGGCGCTGACGTTCGTGGACCCGGTGGAGGCGATGCACCGCGTCTCGCACGACCTGACCTTGGCGCAGCCGCTGCCGATGGCGGGCGGCGGCGCGATGACCGCGTGGCAGGTGCAGGTGGCGCTGCAGACGCTCGCCTATGAGACGGCCGCGGCCGTGTACGGCACCGATACACGTGGCGAGCCGGTGTGGCCCGACCGCTCCACACGGTCGGTGATGGCCATGTGGAAGCAGGCGCTGCTCGATGTGGCGCGGATCAGGCATGCCGATGGAAGCGAACGTTTGCAGCTTGAGGCTGAGGGTTCGCGCATCGAATGGCTGTGCAAATGGCAGATCATCGAACGCCTGCGCCTGCGGCTGCATCCCGGCGAATCGTTCGACGAAAGCCTGCGTGACGCGCGACTCGCCTCGGTGGACCTGCGTTGGGCGAGTCTGGACCCGCAGGCATCGATCTTCGACAGGCTGCGCGGGCGCACCGAGCGCACATGCACCGACGACGAAGTGCGCACCGCGTGCGGCGAGCCGCCGGAGGACACGCGCGCATGGCTGCGTGGCACCATGGTGGAACGGTATCCAGAGCAGATCAGGGCAGTGTCGTGGACGCACATCACCACGACCGACGACGCCGACGGGCGGCAATGGACGCTCGACATGCGCGATCCGCGCGCCTATACCCGTGATGACTGCACCGAGGCCGTGGCGCAGACATCGAACGCGTGGAGTCTCATACAGACACTGTGTCAACAGGGTGGAGCATGATTGCAAACGTTATCTCAGTAACAGGCGCCGATGCTCGGATCCCTGTAGAAACCGGTATAGTGGTACCCGATGTGGCGGTCGCCATGGTGGCCGCAATGCACCGACGCGTGTATGCGCATACCAGAACCAGAACAGGAAACGGGAGGCTGCGATGACGCAAGGATTACGCGATCTTGCAATGCATGCCGCTGCCATTGCGCAGGACGCCGGCGAGCATGCCCTCAACGACCAAGTGATGCCCAAGGACCTTTCCGCGTTGTATTCGGTGACACGCGACTATTCGCGTGGGCTGACCGTCGACACCCAATTGGCGCAGTTCATATACAACCGACTCACCTACATCGACGCCTTCCAAGGCAGATGGAGCGACCGGCCGGAGCACGGCGCGTCCGGTGACCGCTACTGGTGCATCGGCGGTATCGACGGCGTGATCAACTACACGCGCAACATGGCCGAATGGGCGATCACGATATCGCTTTTCGAATTCAATGAGCACGATGTGGCGCAACCGATCCTGGGCATTGTGCATGCGCCCGCCCTGAACCTCACCTACATCGCGGCGCGCGGCGAGGGCGCCATCCGCATCCGGCGCACGCCGTTGGGCGACAAGCGCGAGAAGATCATGCCCTCGACCACGCCGCACCTCGAAGGATCGGTCGTCAGTTTCGGCATGTCGTTCAAATCCAACGAATCCAAATACGCGCTTGACGTGGTGGCCGACATCGCGGGCAAGCCAGCCGACATCAAACGCATCGGCCCGGTCTCGCTCGACCTGTGCAAGGTGGCCGACGGCACCTATGACGCCTACTTCGAGCCGTTCTTGCACCAATGGGATGTCCCCGCGGTATCCGCGGGCGCCGTGGTGCTGTGGGAGGCCCAGGGGCAGTTGAGCACGTGGTCTGGCGATCTGGTGCATTGGCGCAGCGAAAACGATGTGGTCGCATCGAACGGCCTGATCATCGACGACCTGCGTCCATATCTGATGCGTGAATTGGAACAGGAAACCAGCGGGACGAACGCGTGAGCGTCGGCACGCGACCATCACGAAAGCGAACAGCAATGCCTCAGGAACACACCAGCGCACAGGAATCCCCCCAGCAGCAGGAGCACGATGAAACCACCCAGCGGGTGGCCCCGGACACCAACATGGACAGTCTGGACGCGGTGCTCGACGACATCGAATCGGTGCTGGAAAGCAACGCCGAAGCGTATGTGAACGGGTTCGTGCAGAAAGGCGGCGAGTGATGCCCCAGCTGCATGACAGCCGCAGCCGCCACTCCACGCCAACGCAGCCATCGGCCACAGCCGGTGGCTGCGACCGTATTTTCGGGCTCGAAACCGAATATGGGTTGAGCGTGAGCGGCACCAGCCGCCCTTTGGACATCAGCCAGGTGGCCATGACGATGTTCCAGCCGGTCGTGCAACGCGAACGCTCCACCAACACGTACCTCGACAACGGATCGCGCCTCTACCTCGACGTCGGTTCGCACCCCGAGTACGCCACCGCGGAGGCACGCACGCCGTTCGATGCGATGCTCGCCGACGCCGCCGGCGAATCGCTCATGCGCACGATGGCGCTCGAGACGCAGGCCCGTCTACGCGCGCAGGCGGGGGAGCAGGCCACGATCCACCTGTTCAAGAACAATGCCGACAGCGCCGGCCACTCCTACGGCTGCCACGAAAACTATCTGGTGCGCCGGTATGTCGATCTGCGCGCGATCCAGACCCAGCTGCTGCCATTCCTGATCACACGGCAGATCTATACCGGCGCCGGCAGATTCGATGGCGACCACTGGACGTACACGCAGCGCGCCCGGTTCGTGGACGAGACAGTGTCTTCGGCCACGACGCGCTCGCGCCCGATGATCAACACGCGCGACGAACCGCATGCCGACCCCGAATCGTTCCGCCGCCTGCACGTGATCATCGGCGACTCGAACCGGTCGCAATGGGCGACGATGGTCAAATGCGCCACAACGCATATGGTGCTCAGCGCCATGGAACACGCAGCGCGCACCGGCGCGCCCAGCGGTTTGGAACGCCTCGAGATGAGCGATCCCGTGCAGGCGAATCTCGCAGTCAACGAACATGGGCCGGACGCCATGATCGATTTGGCGGATGGCACACGCATGAGCGCGCTTGCGATGCAACGCCTCGCATGGCGCGTCATCGAACGGTTCGCGCACGGCCATGCACACGAACTCGACGCGTCACTGCGGGGTGACCCGCTGTGGACGCCGCACAGTGTGCTCGATGCATGGCGGTGGGTGCTCGACAGGTTGGAGGCGCACGACATCAACGCGCTCGCGCAGGTCGTGGATTGGGCATGCAAACGCCGGTTCTTTGCGCGCCTGCAGGAACGTGGGCCGGTCGACCCGATCCGTATCGCACAGCTCGACCTGGATTACCACGACGTGGCCAACGGCACGCTGTACGAGGCGATGGTGCGCCATGGGCTCATGCGCGTGTATGCGGACCCACAACAGGTGGCGCACGCGGTGCATACGCCGCCCGAGCGCACGCGCGCGGTGCTGCGTGGTCGCTTCGTGCGGCGCGCGCAGCAGGCCGGCGTGCGTCATGTGTGCGATTGGACGCAGGTGCAGGTGCTGGAACCGGAGAAACGCACTGTGCAGCTGCTCGACCCCTTCGACAGCAAAGGCACGCCCGAATACCACGATCTGATGGCGTCGCTTGCGTAACGCGGCGCCATCATGGCACAAAAAAGACCCTGACCGCCGTCGGTCAGGGTCTGTACGCAAGATGCGTGGGTTCGCCTAAGCGAACATCGTCACTCGGTGACGGCCTTCTTGAGCAGGGAGCCAGCGGAGATACGCACGCCGTAGGTGGCCGGGATCTCGATGGTCTCGCCGGTGCGCGGGTTGCGGCCGGTGCGGGCGGCGCGCTTGACGCGCTCAGCGGAGAACAGACCGGTCAGTTTCAGGCCTTCGCCGGACTTCATGGCCTCGACGAACACATCCTGGAATGCGTTGACGGCGGCCTCAGCCTGAGCCTTGGTCAGGTGGGACTTCTGAGCGATCTTGGTGACGAGATCAGACTTGTTGTATGCCATGTGAGCATCCTTCTTGGTTCAGGGGCCGCCCTATTGCTCCGGGCAGCCACAGGTTCAGTTATGAATCTTAGCGCATAAATGTGGAAAAACCCGCGGTTTCCTAGGGTTTTGAGAAGTTTTTTCGCGGTTGGCCTCTTTTTGTGGGCTGATTGGAGCAAATCAGATCAGATTATGCCGGTCGAGCCACTTCATGGCAAGCGCGCCAACGGGTATGCGCAGCCAGTAGAACGCGATGCGGTAGACGAGTGTGGCCGAGATCGCGATCGTGGACGGTACGCCGACTGCGGTGAACGCCACCGAAAGCGCCGCCTCCACGGCACCGAGGCCACCGGGGGTCGGCACCGCCGAACCGAGCGTGTTGGCCAGCAGGAAGATGAAGGTCGTCTCGATTGGGTTGGTGTGGTAGCCGAACGCGAGCAGCGCCGCCCAGAAGCCGAAGCCCGTGGCCAAATTGAGCAGCAGGCCGCCGGCGGCGCAGATGACCACCTCCTTGGGCTGCGTGAGCGTCTCGAGCAGGCTGCGGGCATACGCCTTGGCGATCGGCAGGTATTTGTCGGTCACTTTCTTGCGTACCGGCGGAATCGCCATGGCCACCGAGACGATCAACGCCACACCGGCCACCACGAAGATGAGCATGTTCGTGGGGATCATGCCGGAAAGCGTGCTACGCCCGTTGACGATGCCGATCACGAGGAGCAGCACGACGGTCACCGCCGCCTGGACCGCCCACACGGCACTCATGATGGCTGTCGCCACGGTGCTGCGGTAGCCGCTTTTGCGCAGGAACTGGAGGTTGACGAACGCGGGGCCGATGCCGGCGGGCATCGACACGGCCGTGAATCCGGCGGCCATTTGCGAACACAGCAGGCCGAGGGGATTGCGGCGGTCCGCGTTCATGAAGCCGCCGAGCGAGACGGCGGACCCCACCCAGGCCAAGAAGCTGAATACCATGACCAGTAGCATCATCCAGATGTTCGCGTCGCGTGCCGCCTTGATCATCTCGTTCGGTTTCATCTGCGTGAGCACCACGCCGACGGCGATCACGAGCAGGGTGATCGCGAAGAACGAGCGCGCGTTGAAGCGCGAGAGCGTGACCTGCTCGAGCGATTCCGAGACCTCTTCCGGTGCGAGCGCGCTCATCGTCTTGCGCAGCTGTTCGAGCAGCGTCTTGTTCCACCCGGGCAGCGCGCGCGTGGCGGCTGGGACCGCGGCCTTCTGCACGAACGGGATGAGGTTGATGAGCGTGTCATCACCCCACGCTTCGCGCGCCGCGGCCACGGTGCGTTCGACGCCGAACACCGTGACGAACAGCGAGAGCATCTCCACCTTGTCGAGCGCCACGTTCGTCAATCCGCTCGCGTAGTCGCCGTTCTGCCAACCGCACAGGAACAGTGTCCCGTCGTCGAGGCGCGCCAAGGCGTCCTGCGTGATGTTGCGGTGGGTGAAACCACGGTGGTGCGCGGTGTTGATGTAGCGCATCAGATGGCGCATGTCGGCGTCGGTCATCGCCTGCATGTCACACGGCGTGGCCTTCGGCGACTCGTGCAGCACAAGGACCGAGGATTCGCCGGAGTCGGCGACACCATAAGGGCGCAGGGCGGCGAGCCCCAGATCATGCACGCCCAGCATCATCGCGTAATGGTGGTGGTTCGCGCTGATCGCGGAACGGTCGTGGCGCACCGCCACGCCACTCAGGCGGATGAGCTGCCAGATCTGGTTGAGGTATCCGGCGAAATGGCGCTGGTTGTCGAGCACCGAGACCACGTATGGCGTGCCGTCTTCGTCCCGCATCTCGTAGATGCGGGAATTCTCCACCATGTCGTCTTCGAGCGTGGCGTACAGCACATGGTCGGCGGTGCCTTCGAGATGGCGGCGGCGCAGTTCGCGCGGGTGCAGCCCGATCGACTGCAGCGCATGCACGACCTGCACACCCCAGATGCCGGTGCTTTGCGTGCCGATTGCGAAACGCGCGCACAGACCGACCACACGGCCGATGCAGATCGAAACGATGACGCCGGTCACGGAGTTCCACGAGCTGATGATGAGGAGCACAGCGCCGATGATCAGGATGTTCCAGCCCCATTTGATTGAAGAACGCGTGCGGCGCGGGCCGGCCGTGGTGAGGAACGCGGCCATGGCCGCATAGAAATCAGGGAGGAGCCATGGTCCCGATTCGGTGCCGGCGGATTGCACCGAACCGATGAGCAGGGGGCTGCCGTATTGGCTGATCAACGCCGAAGCGGCCCATACCGCGGCGAAGCCAAGGAGGAGGGAACCTACGGAACAGGCCGATTGCAGCCATTCGCGGTTCACAATGAGCTGAATGAGCACCATGCCGACCACGATGAGCACAATGAGTTGCTGCAGCAACGACGCGGGAAGGTCGAGCAGCCATTCCACGGCCTTCGCCGCCGTGTGCGCATCCGATTCCACTCCGGTGGTGATGCCGCGCAGATACAGGGCGAACACGAGCACGAGCACACCGGCGAGCAACGCGAACACGGCATGGAGCAGGTCGGCGGTCACATGCGTGCGCTTCGGGGCGTTGTCTGCGATCAGGACATCGGATGCCGTGCCGGGCGCCCCGCCGCGGGCTGTTGGCTGTGTGGCATCCGGATTCGCCACGGGTCTACTCATCTGGTTCCTTTGGTATACGGCCAATCGGTGGCTGGCGGTGGTCGCCGGCCGTGCCTCTTCATTCTATGTGACGAACCGCCAACGCAGAACGCGGGCCGGCCCCGTCCATCCCACACGTCGGTGAGGTGGAGTAGGGCCGGCCCGCGTCAGGTCCGGTGTGCGTCAGCGGTCGAAGTCCACAAGTTGCGCCGCCACACCCACATAGGTGGCGGGGGTCAGCGCCTTGAGGCGCGCCGCGGTTTCCCCGTCGAAGTCGAGGGAGTCGATGAACCGCTCCACGTCCTCCTGGGTGATCTGGTGGCCGCGCATGAGCTCCTTGACCTTTTCGTATGGGCGTTCCATGCCCGGACGGCCGGCGAGTTCACTCGCGCGCATCGCGGTCTGGATGGGCTCGCCAAGCACTTCCCAGTTCTCGTCGAGTTCACGCTCCATGACCTGCGTGTTCGGGTGGATCGACTTGAGGCCGCCGAGCAGATTGTTCAGGGCGAGCACCGAGTAGCCGAGCGCCGAACCGATGTTGCGCTGCGTCGTGGAATCGGTCAAATCACGCTGCCAACGGGATTCGACGAGCGTGGCCGCAAGCGTGTCGAGCAGCGAGCAGGAGATCTCGAGGTTCGCTTCGGCGTTCTCGAAACGGATCGGGTTGACCTTGTGCGGCATCGTCGACGAACCGGTGGCGCCCTTGACCGGCACCTGCGCGAACACGCCGCGTGAGATGTACATCCACGTGTCCACGCACAGATTGTGCATGATGCGGTTCGCGTGGCTGATCGTGCCGTAGAGCTCGGCCTGCCAGTCATGCGATTCGATCTGCGTCGTCAGCGGATTCCACGTGAGGCCCATGCGGTCCTCGACGAAGACGCGCGAGACCTCGACCCAATCCACGCCGTCGACGGCGGCCAGATGCGCGCCGAACGTGCCGGTGGCGCCGTTGATCTTGCCCAAGTACTGCTGGGTGCGTACATGCGCGATCTGGCGGCGCAGGCGGTACACGTACACGGCGAGCTCCTTGCCGAGCGTGGTGGGGGTGGCCGGCTGGCCGTGCGTCAGCGACAGCAGCGGCATGTCGCGGTATTCGTCGGCGCGGGCGGCGAGCAGGTCCACGATCGCGTCGATGCCGGGCAGCCACACGTGCTCGATGGCGTTCTTGACGCAGCGTGCCGTCGACAGGTTGTTGATGTCTTCGCTCGTGCATGCGAAGTGCACAAGGGTCTTCAGCTCGGTCAGCTGCGTGGGGCCCCCGAGCACGTCGGCGGCGGCGTCGAGCTGGTCGTCGATGTAGTATTCCACGGCCTTCACGTCGTGGTGCGTCACCGCTTCATGCGCCGCGTGGCGTGCGATGCCTTCGGCGCCGAACTCCTCGGGGATGGAGCGCAGGAACGCCTGCTCCTGCTCGGTGAGCGGCTTGACGCCCGGCACGATCGGCTGCCAGTCATTGCCGGCGTAGCCGTTGGCGAGCATGATCATCCATTCGACTTCGACGCGCATGCGCTCGCGGTTGAGCGCGGGCTCGCTCAGGTATTCGACGAGCGGGGCGGTCTGGCTGCGGTATCGGCCATCGAGCGGGGTGAGGGCGATGGCGGGGGAGATATCGGTTAGATTCATAGCTCCTCACCCTACTAAACACCGTAAACGCCGCGCGTGCGCCGTCTCACAGTCGGAAACGGCGCGCGCCTCAATCCTCGCCCGGCGTGTGGTGCGCCATGCGGCCCTGCCAATAGGTGGTGCCCACGTAGTCGCCCGCTATCGTCCCGCGGAAGTGGTCGTTGTGCTGTTGGACGGCCGGTGACCCCAGATCCAGCGCATGCCCCAAGGCGGCCTCGTGGTATTTCAGGTCATGGGTCAGCCGGTACGGCCCGTCGCTGTCGTCGATGGCCCTGCCGGTGCACAGGCCGTCACTGTCGCCGTCGGTCACGGTGCCGCGGATCGTGACCCAGTGGTCGTTCGCCGGATTGGAGGCGCCGTCGAGCGCCGCCACCAGTTCGTCATCCATCTCCACGCTCGTGACCCAGGTGTTTGAGCTGATTGGATGGTTGGCGATTGGGGAACCGGCCGTGACCACATGCTCGATGCGGTAGGTGTCGGCGTAATCCGAGGCGAGCGCGGCGGCCACGATGCCGCCTTGTGAATGTCCGATCAACGCCACGGAATCCTCGGGCTGCACCCCCGCCTGGTGCATGGCCTGCACCACAAGGCGCGCGCTGTCGGCATCGCGCCGCTGGGCGGCGCTGGCGCTCATCAGTTCGGCGTTCTGGATCCAACCGAACGGCGAATCCTTCTGGCCGTCGGTGCCGGGGATCGTCACGAGCCACGCCTGCGAACCGTCTTGCCTGCGGTATTGCGAGATGGCGATCGTGCCGTAGGCGAGCCCGTCGTCGCCGGCGCCGTTGGCCTGTCCGAGTCTGCGCAGGTCGTGCAGCGCATCCTGGATGCCGCTTGCCCCGCCCACGGCCATGTCGGCGCTGTCCACTTGCCGCATGCGCAACGACGTGCCTTGCACCATGCCGCCCACATGGCTCAGGAACGGTGAGGCCACGGCCGCCGTGTCGTTGATCGACTGCCCCGGAAGGTCGGTGAGGGACGCCAGGCGTCCACCCGACCCGCTGCATGCGGCGCCGATGCCGGAGACGACGCCCTCATGCGCCCACGCGGTGGCTTTGGACGCATAGGCCCAATTGAACGATTCCTCGGTGGCCCAGCCATAGATGCCTCCGGCCACCGCAAGCGTGCCGACAGCGATGCCGGTGGCCACGGGGTGGTGCACCGCGAACGCGCGCACCGCCCGGTTGACGATGCGTGTGTTGCGCATTTCCGCTTCGGCGTAGAGGCTGTGGGCGCGCGCCACCAGATCGGCGAGCTGCGTGCATTCGTCGGCGAGGACACGGCACCGCCGCGCCATCACATCGCTCGCGTCGCGCGCCGCGTCGATGCGCGCACGCTGATCGGTGTGCACGGGCACGGACGGTTCGGCGGTCTGCGCGGCGGCGGGGCACCAGACGAGGCGTTCTCGTTGTGCCGCAAGCGTGCAGGCGGCCTGCGTCCAGCGGCTTGCCGACGACGCCATCGCTGCGCTTTGCGCGTTGAGGGCGCTGTGCAGGCGCTGGTATTCCGCCTGATCGGCCACGGTGACGGCGCCGCCGTATATCGAGGAGCGAACCTGACGGGTCATGGCAACCCTGCTTTCAGCATGGCGCCCGTCGTGGCGCAGCAATCCAGATGGCCCGCGATTGTGGTGTCGAACTGCCGCATGCGCGCATGGAACATGTCGGCGGCCTTGCCGCTCCATGTGAGCCGCCGGCTCGATGCACTCACGCGGGCAAGGTCGTCCAGTGCGCCCGTCGTGGCGGTGGCCGCCGTGTGCATGGTTTGCGCGCATTCGGCCACGATGCCGGTGCAGATGCAGGATTGACGGGCGAAGGGGGCCTGTGGCTGCAGGCCGCCACCGAGAGGGAATGATGTGAATGTGCATAGGGGGCGTGTGGCGTGGGGATGGGCGCCGTACGCCCGCCAGGGAACCGTTGTGTGAATCATGCGTCCATTGAACGCGTGCCGTCGCCGTGGCGCCAGTCGGACGGGCCGATGTGGTCGGACGGCCGAGGCATCCCCGTCATGTGGATGGGCGCCTGTGTGGATGCATCATGCGTGCATCCACACAGGCGCCCATCCGGCAGTCGCCGGTCCACATGCCGCGTGCGGCGGGCTCACCACGGTTTGGCGTCGCCACCGCTCGTGTCGGTGCCGCTGTGGCGCTCGCCGTCGTGTTGCACGGCCTGGTCCTGGGATTCCTGCGTCTGCTCGTTGTTGCGCAGCATCTGCTCGATCTGTTCGCGTTGCTCGTCGGTCAGCGCAGGCTCGCCGCCTTGGCTGTTCGTGGTCGAATCGCCGGTCGTGGCCTGTGGCGTGCTTTGGGTTGTGGCGTCCACCTGCTGCTGCAGGCGTTCGGTCAATGCGCCGCTCACCTGGCTGTTGTGTGCGATCGCGGTGCGGACCGACGGCAGCAGCAGCATGGAGGCCTGCTGCGCTTCGGCCAGCTGCGCGTCGGTCTGCTGTTGTTGGGCGAGCAGCTGTTTGATGTCTCTATCCGCGGCTGCGGCGTCGCGCAGCGTGGCCGTCAGCGTCGCGGTCGCCTGGTTGTACAGGCCGACCGCCCGCAGGTTCCATCCGGCGAGCCCGGCGCAGGCCACCAGCGCCACCGCGCATACGCCGAGCACGATGCGCACAGCGCGCGTGCGCCGTGGTTGTGGTTGCGAAGTCATTGCAGCAGCCTCCTCGATTGCATGTGCCAGGCCGCGAACTCCCATGCCGCCACGGCGAGCAGCGCGATGGCGAACGGCCATGTGATGGGCGAGACGCGCGTGCGTTGCTTTTCCGTGGTGCTTTGTCGCCACGAGTTCGCTTCGCCGGTGATCCGCTGCTGGACCACAGTGCCGCCGGACGCGGTGAGCAATGCGGTGCCGCTGAGTTCGTCGGCGAGCGAGGCGATCTGTGCTTCATCCATGATCGACACGCCCGGCTGGCCGGTCGACGGATCGGTGACCCAGACGCCTTCCTCACTTGTGCCATCCGCATGCACCTGCGGCACCCGGCCGCCGGACGCGGACCCCACGCCAATCACACAGGCGTCGTTGAGGTAGCGGCGCAATGACGAGAACGTGCGGCGTGCCTTCGGTGTGGTCTGCTCGCCGTCGGTGATCAGGTACAGCACGATCGTATCGTCGGGGTGGGCATCACGCACGGATTTGAGCGTCAGCAGCAGTGTGTCGATCGCCGCGTCCGGAGACGAGCCCGCGGACGCGTCTGTGGGCTCCACGCGCAACGAATCCGCCCAGTTGTCGATCGCGCGCGCGTCCGGCGTCAACGGCACGTCCTGCGTGCCCGAGGCGCCGAACGAGACCGCGGCGAAGCTCGAATGCGCGTAGGCGGCCGTGATGTCGCCGATCGCCGCCTTCGCCGCGTCCAAGCGGCTGATGCGCGTGCGGTCGCCGTACGTGGCGTCTGCCACCCCCATCGACCCGGTCACGTCGGCCGCGATCACGACGTCGGTCGTGTTCACTGCACGGCTTGTGGTCGTCGTCGCGATGCTCGGCGTGAGCGCGAGCACCGCGACAAGCACGCACATGGCACAGCGGCGGACACATGCGGCCACGGTTTCGTCGGTGCCTTGCGCGCGCCGGCGCACATGGAACACCACGACGAGCACCGCACACACGAGCATCGCCGCAGCCAGTGCCGAACCAGCGGGCCAGCCCAGGGCGGGTGCCAAGGTCAATCCGCTCATCGCCTCAACCTCCAAGCAACAATCAGCCAGCCGGCGAGCAGCACGGCGATGGCAAGCGTCCACCAACCCGGCGCGTCCGTCCAATCGGCTTGGCTCGCCTCATCGACCGCGCTGATCTGCCGCCGGTCGATCGCGCGCACCAGATCCGCCACGGAGTCGCCGTCGGACTGCAGCAGGAACGTGCCGTGATGCTGTTCGATGAGGGTGCGCATCTGTTCGGTGGCCTCATCATGGTCGCTCTGTGAGGGGCCTGAAAACAGGCCGTCCACGGTGATGCCGGCCTTGCCCGTCAGGTCGAGCGCCTGCGCGAGCGTATAGGTCTGCGTGCCTGAAACCACGTTGTCGGTGGCCAGCACAATCGACGCGTCGCGCGACTGGTCGGCCTGCGTGCCGCCGTAGGTGAACCCCGGCAGCATGGCGGCGCAGCTGACAAGTCCATCGCCGATGAGCGACGTGGCATTCTTGCGGTTCTGCGTGCCGGCGAGCCAGTCGGAGACCTGCTGGTACTGCTGGGCGCTCATCTTGTCGATGTCGTCCTGCGTCTCCACGCCACGCAACAGATCGTCGGCGTGCTCAAGCTGCCGTGCGGCCATCGCGTAATCGTCGGTCAGCGGGAACACGGTGCGCGACGTCGAATTGAAGATGCTCAGACCGATGCGCTCGCCCTTGAAATGCGAGATCAGCGTGCGGTAGGTCGCGATCACCTGCTGGTCGTACGGCAGGGTGGACCCCGAGACATCAAGGCACAGCACGATGTCGCGCGATCCGCTGCGCTCGTCTTCGGCGGCCACGCGCGCCGGGCGGCCCGCAAGCGCCGCCATCGTGACCAGCGCCAGTACGGCGAGCACCGCGGCCGCGCGGTTCCACCGGCGCCATAGACGCAGCATGCGCGCGCCTTCGTCGGTCTTGAGGTCGTCGTCGATGTCGAAAACGGTGGCTTCGGGCGGTGCGCCGTGGCGGTGCGCGTCGATCATGCGTACCATGAGTCCGATGAGCACGCAGGCCGCCAACGCGATCAGAATGACCCATGGCCATTGCCAATGCAGCATGTCAGCGCCACCTTTCCATGAAATCCCCGACCCAGCCGGCCGCGGTGTGCACGCTGGCGTCGCGCGCTTCGGCATTCGTCGCGGCGTCGGCGAACTCAGGTGGGTACAGTGCGGCAATCGTCAGGCGCAACGCGTCCCAGTTCGCCGCCGTGCCGCCCGAAGGGCGCCGTTCGAGTTCGCGCAGTGTGCTCGTCGAAAGCGCGCATCCGCTGTGCGCGGCGGCGAACTCGCGTGCCAGCGCGGCAAGGCGCGCATAGGCCTCGTCGGCCGGGAATTCGCCGGCGTCGTATTGGCGCACCACATCGTCCACGCGTGCGAGCCACTGTTGCGTGGATCCGGCCTGCGCGTGTGCTCCTGCCGAAGTGGCGGGTGCACGGCGGGTGCGGCGCCTGCCATACAACGCCATCGCCACAACGCACGCGACCGCCGCTACGGCTGCCACGGCGAACACCGTCCACAACATTGGCACATCGCCGAGCGCGGCGGACGGGTGCAGGTCGGAGACATCAAGCGCCATCGTGTTCACGCGCGCTCCTTTCCTTGGCGCGCCGGTGTGCGCAACGCGGCAGGGGCGCCCGGTGTGCCGAAACGACTCAGTGAGACCAAGCGCACGAAACCCGCGAACATGCGTGCGCTCGACGACGCGTGCATGAGCCGCGCGCCGCACCGGGCCAGTTCCTGCGTGAGATTCGTGACTTCGAACGCGCGGTGGCGTTCGGTCGCCTGGGCGAGCGACGCATTGCGCAGGAACGCCGGCACACGCCTGCCGCTCGTGCCGTCCACGACGTGCGCGTGTGGCGCATCGTCGAGCGGTTGCGTGGCGAAGGGATTGACGGTGCCCACGTCGATCACGACGAGGGGGTGCGTGCGTGCGATGCGCCGGATGAGCGGCAGGTGGTCGCGGGTGAGCGCCTGCTCGCAGCTCGCGATGACCACGAGCGCGTCACGGTCGTGCAGCTGCACGGCGTAGTCGAGAAGCGCGTCGAGATTGCGCGCCTGGTCCCATGCGCGGTCGAGCGCGCCATCGAGCGTGCGCTCGAACTGCGCGAGGCCACCGTGGAACGGCACGCGGGCGATGCGCGCGGCGTCGCCGAGCACAAGCGAGACGTCGTCGCTGCGGCGCAGGCTGAGCGCGGCGAACATGCACAGCGCATTGGCCGCGACCGCGTAGGCCGTCTCGCCTGAGGGGCAGCTCGCCGTCATCTCGCGGCCGGCGTCCATGAGCAGATACGCGCGGCCCGAGGCGAGGCGTTCGCGTTGCACGACCATGGCACGGCCCGAACGCGCGCTGATCTTCCAGTCGATCGCGCGCGCCTCGTCACCGGGCCCATACGGCCGGATATCGAGCAGGTCGTCGTTGCCGCCGCGCCGGTTCGACCGGTGCTCGCCTTCCAGCACACCCAACGCCTTGGCCACGGTGGGCAGCGACATGGAGGTGCCGAGCGCTTCGATCTTGCGCCGGACGGGGTCTGCCGTGTGCGCGCGGTCGATCATGGGACGGGGACCGCCTTGACGATCGAATCGATCACCTGGTCGCAAGTGACGCCGTCAGCGAGCGCCTCGAACGTGAGCAGGATGCGGTGGCGCAGCACTTCGTGCGCATATTGTTTGATGTCTTCGGGCACCACGTAATTGCGGCCGGCCATGAGCGCGGCGGCCTGGCCGATGCGCACAAGCGCGATTGACGCGCGCGGCGAGGCTCCGAGGCGCACGAGCGACGGCAGCCCCTGCACGGGCTTGCCGCCGGCGCCGCGCGAGGTTTCGGACAGGTCCACCGCGTATTTCATGATTGCGTCGGACACATGCACTTGGCGCGCGGCGCGGCACAGGAAGTCCACGTCTTGGATGCCGATGACGTCGTGGGTCAGCGCCGTGGGGTCGATCGTGTCGGAACCGCGGCGGGTGAGCAGCGCGAGCATGGCGACTTCCTGCTTGGCAGTGGGGTAGGTCATGACGGCTTTCATCATGAAACGGTCCATCTGCGCTTCGGGCAGGTTGAACGTGCCCTCTTCCTCGATGGGATTCTGGGTGGCGATCACCATGAACGGTTTCGGCAGCGGGATGCGCTGGCCGCCGATCGTGGTGGCGCCTTCGGCCATGGCCTCGAGCATCGCCGACTGGGTCTTGGCGTTGGATCGGTTGATCTCGTCAAGCAGCACGAAGTTGGCGTGGATTGGGCCGATCTGTGTGGTGAAGCGTTGCGTGGAGAAGTCGAAGACCTGCGTGCCCACAAGGTCGGAGGGCATGAGGTCCGGTGTGCATTGCACGCGTTTGAACGATCCGGAGACGGCGGTGGCCAGGGTCTGTGCCGCGGTCGTCTTGGCGAGGCCCGGCACGGATTCGATGAGGATGTGGCCGCCGGCCACCATCGTGGTGATCAGGGATTCGCGCAGGTTCTCCTGACCCACGAGTGTCTGGGAGAAGCGGTTGCGAATCCGGCCCACGAGCTGCTGGGCGCGGGCCGTGTCATCGGCGCCCAACGCGGTGGCGGGGGTGGTTGCCGTGGGCGGCGGGGCCATGGGCTGCGGGGCTGGTGGCTGATGGAATAAGGCCATGGAATGCGCTCCATCGGTAGGTCGAATGTTGTGTCGTGTCGTCATTGTAGCGGCAATGGTTGAGCGTCGGGCTGCAGTGGGGCTTACAAGCTCCAGTCGATCGGGGTGACTCCCATGCGTTCGAGGGCCTCGTTGGCGCGCGAGAACGGACGGGAGCCGAAGAACCCGCGCGAGGCGGAAAGCGGGCTGGGATGCGGTGAGGCGATGATGGTGGCATTCGTCAGCAATGGGGCGAGGGATTGAGCTTTACGCCCCCAGAGAATGGCCACGAGCGGCAGTGGCCTGCCTTGTGCGTCCTTGCGGTCGTTCAGTGCGCGGATCGCCGCGTCGGTGATTTGCTCCCACCCCTTGTGCTCATGGCTGTTGGGACGCCCGGCTTCCACGGTCAGGCACCTGTTGAGCAGCATCACCCCCTGCTTCGTCCATGGTGTCAGGTCGCCGCTCGTCGGCGGTGGCACATGCAGGTCGCTTTGCAGCTCCTTGTAGATATTGACGAGGCTTTTGGGCAGCGGTCTGACGCCCGGTGCCACCGAGAAGCTCAACCCGACCGGATGCCCCGGCGTGGGGTAGGGGTCTTGCCCGACGATCAGCACCTTGACGGAATCGAACGGAATCGTGAAGGCGCGTAGGATGTTGCCGCTCGCCGGCAGGATGCGCTTGCCCTGCGCCTGCTGTTGGCGGATGAAATCACCCATGGCGTGGATCTGCGGCTCGACGCCGGCCAGTGCATGCGCCCAGCCCGGGTCGATCAGCTCACTGAGGGGTTTGGTATGTGCAGTGCTCATGGGTTCCACTGTAGCGGCCGGTCTGCGGATCGCCCGCCGTTTCATGCCGGTTGATATAGTGGTGGAGCAGCCCATCGTCTGTTCGGTTAGGAATGGTTGTGGGGCGCATACTGGTTGCATGTATAGCGGAAGGATTTTCCATGGCTCGTAAGGACACCGAACAGTACCGGTCCTATGAGAAGGACGCCTTTGACAATCCCCCCGAGGGCCCCGTTGGCGTGCACCGCGGCAACCGGCCGATGATTGTGCGCCTCACGCCGTTCGTCATCGTGCTCGTGGCCGCCGTGGCCGCGGGCGTGCTGTTCTGGAGCATCTTCTCGGGTGAGGCGGCGAACATGTTCAACCGCCGCTCCGAACAGACGCAGACGACGGCGCAGACCTCGCAGGTCGCATCGTCTTCGTCGGCGGACGAGAGCGCGTCGGGCACGGCTTCGCACTCTTCGCAAAGCGCTTCGGCGAGCGAGTCGACGTCGGCCGAGGACACGCCGAGCCAGACGCCTTCCGAAAGTGAATCCGCGCAGAGCACGCCGGAGGAATCGCAACAGGTCAACACGAATGCGCAGATCACGGTGATCAACGGCACCGGCGTGTCCGGCCTCGCGAACGACCGCGCAGGCGTGCTGCAGAACCGGGGATTCACCAATGTGAGCGCGGCCAACCCGGACGCGACGACCGTGCTGCCCGCACAGACCGTGGTGTACTACCAGAACGAGGCCGACCTGGCGACCGCGCAGCAGGTGGCCAACGCCTTGGGCATCACGACTGTGGAGCAATCCGCCTCGATCGGCACGCCGATCCAGGTTGTGCTGATGCAGTGAGCGCACCGCCGCATATATGTCACCGCCCGGTTCGTCACCGGGCGGTTTTTGTATATTCCAGACGGAAATGCCCATTGTGTGTGGGGGGGGGTAATCAGGCAAAAACATCTCATATGGCAGATTTCGAGCGTTTCGCGGGTGCGGTCGCGGTAGAATGTCCTGCGGCCGCCCACTGTGGACGCCTGTGATTGGGGAAGTTTTGAGATCATGGTGATCCGGGGGGGGGACGCCATGATGTGCAATACGTAGAAGGAAAAAGCAGATGGCACAAGGAACAGTCAAGTTCTTCAGCGCCGGCAGGGGGTATGGCTTCATCAACCCTGCGCAGGGCGGTGAGGATGTCTTCGTCCATTATTCAGTGATTCAGGCCGATGGATTCAGGACGTTGAAGGAAGGTGACCGTGTGGAGTACAGCGTCGTCGAGACACCCAAGGGGTATCAGGCAAAAGACGTTGTTGTAATGAACTGACGGTGGGGATGTGCGTCGACGCGCCCGAAAACAATGCCCGGAGACTGGTTTGGGGTCGTCCGGGCATTGATGTCTCTTGCCGAGAGCGCAAATTCCAGCATGTCGAGTTGGCACTCGAGCATCGAGAGTGCTACTCTCCCGTAGTAGCACTCGGACCGTGGGAGTGATACCCGAAAGCTGACGGTCGGATAGCACGCCGCGTCCCGAGTGGTGTCGTACAACATCAATCCCGTAGTGGAGGAACAATGGCAAAGATCATTGAATATGATGAGGAAGCACGCCAGGGCATGCTGGCCGGTCTCGACAAGCTCGCCGATACCGTCAAGGTGACGCTGGGACCGAAGGGCCGCAACGTGGTGCTCGACAAGACCTATGGTGCGCCGACCATCACCAACGATGGTGTGTCGATCGCCAAGGAAATCGATTTGGAAGACCCGTTCGAGCGCATCGGCGCCGAGCTCGTCAAGGAAGTCGCTAAGAAGACCGACGACGTGGCCGGCGATGGCACCACCACCGCGACCGTGCTGGCCCAGTCCCTCGTGCACGAAGGCCTCAAGAACGTTGTGGCCGGTTCGAACCCGATCGCGCTGCGCCGTGGCATCGAGAAGGCCTCTGACGCAATCGTCAAGGAACTTGTGGCCTCCGCCAAGCCGGTGGAAACCAAGGAGCAGATCGCAGCCACCGCGACGATCTCCGCCGCCGATCCCGAGGTCGGCGAGAAGATCGCCGAGGCGCTCGACAAGGTTGGCCAGGATGGCGTGGTGACCGTCGAAGACAACAACCGCTTCGGCCTCGACCTTGAGTTCACCGAGGGCATGCGCTTCGACAAGGGCTACATCTCCCCGTACTTCGTAACCAACGTCGACGACCAGACCGCCGTGCTCGACGACCCGTACATCCTGCTCACAAGCGGCAAGGTATCGTCGCAGCAGGACGTGGTCCACATCGCCGAACTCGTGATGAAGACCGGCAAGCCGCTGCTGATCATCGCCGAGGACGTGGACGGCGAAGCACTGCCGACGCTGATCCTCAACAACATCCGTGGCACGTTCAAGTCCTGCGCCGTCAAGGCCCCGGGCTTCGGCGACCGCCGCAAGGCGATGCTGCAGGACATGGCGATCCTGACCGGCGGCCAGGTGGTCTCCGAGGAGATCGGCCTCAAGCTCGACTCGATCGACCTGTCGGTGTTCGGCACCGCCAAGAAGGTCATCGTCTCCAAGGACGAGACGACGATCGTCTCCGGTGGCGGCTCGAAGGAAGACGTCGAGGCGCGCGTGGCCCAGATCCGTGCGGAGATCGAGAACACCGACTCCGATTACGACCGCGAGAAGCTGCAGGAGCGCCTTGCCAAGCTCGCCGGCGGCGTGGCCGTCATCAAGGTGGGTGCCGCGACCGAGGTCGAGGCCAAGGAACGCAAGCACCGCATCGAAGACGCCGTGCGCAACGCCAAGGCCGCCATCGAAGAGGGCCTCGTGCCCGGCGGTGGCGTGGCACTCGTGCAGGCCGCTGCCAAGGCGGAGAAGGACGTCAACCTCGAGGGCGACGAGGCCACTGGTGCCGCAATCGTCTTCGGCGGCATCGAAGCCCCGCTCAAGCAGATCGCCGACAACGCCGGCCTCTCCGGCGACGTGGTGCTCGACAAGGTGCTCTCGCTGCCTGAGGGCGAAGGCTTCAACGCAGCCACCGACACCTACGAGGACCTCATGGCCGCCGGCGTGACCGACCCGGTGAAGGTGACCCGTTCCGCGCTGCAGAACGCCGCGTCCATCGCCGGCCTGTTCCTGACGACCGAAGCCGTCGTGGCCAACAAGCCGGAACCGGCTCCGGCCGCACCGGCCGCGCCTGACATGGGCTACTGATAGAACTGTGTCATAGCGGCGCCAACGGCATTGCCGTCGCGCTGCGGTGAATCAGCAGCCGAGGGCCCCATCCGCATACCGCGGGTGGGGCCCTCGACGTATATGGGCTCACCCGGCGCTGAACAGGCGTGCCGCTTGGGATTCCGCGTCGGCGTAGACGCTCGAGGCTTGGGTGAGGGCCTGCTGGATGGATTCAAGGGATTGCTCCATCTGCTGCTGCGCAGCCCGCCATTGCGCGGCGAGCGCGTTGAACTGCGTGGCGGCGCCTCCACGCCACGCGTCCTGCAACGCGTTGAGGTTGCCGTACATCTGGTCAACCGATTGGCGGATCGCCGTGATTGACGTGCACACCGCAGCGCTCGACGCCTGGATGCGTTCCGAATCCACTTGGTACTGTGGCATGATGGTTCCTCCTTGGATGGCGTATTCAGTTGTCTGCTAATACCTGCCGGCCGGGGATGATGACCGGTACTGTGGAATCTATGACATCTCAATGTGCAAGCAAAGCCGGTTCCGCCCCTGTGGTCGGACGCCCGGGTTGTCCACAATCCTCCCGACCCGTTGCCCAGGGCGAAGCCGCCCGCGACAACGCCCGCGCCAGCCGTTGCGCGCGGGCCGTTGGCATGCTCATGCTCATCATCGCCATGGTGTTGGCCGGCGTCACCGCCACCCCATCCCGTGCCGACGAGGCCGCGCCGTCGCAGACCTCCACATCCACGGCGCCGAGCGGCGAAGACGTGTCGGCCAACATCGTCGACACCCAGAACCTGCTGGGAGACAACCTCGGCGCGGTCACCGACGCCATCAAAGAGACCTACGAACGCACCGGCGTGACGGTGCGTCTGATCTACGTCAATTCGTTCAATACCGACAAACAGCCTGATGCATGGGCGGCACAGACCCTCAAGTCGCTCGACCCGCCGCCGAACACCGTGCTGTTGGCTGTCGCGTCGAACGACGGCAATCTGGCGGTTGTGGTCTCACCGGATTCCGCCGAATGGCTGCGTAACCGCAAGACGGTGGACAAGCTTTCCGAAGCGGCTTCGGCGCCGCTTACGGATGGGGCGGACGTCAATGGACCGAATTGGGCGAAGTCGGCGATCGACATGATGAAGGTCATCCAGACGACGAAAAGCACGGCCACCTCATCGACCGCAGCCTCGGTCGGCACCATCGTCATGATTGGCGCCGTGGCCGTGTTGCTGGTCGGTGCCGTGGTATTGATCGTGGTGCGCCGCCGCCGTGAGACCGAACATGACGCCGAACGCGTCGTCGAGGACGAGAAGGCACAGGACGAGGGTGCCCGCGAGGCCGCCGTGTCGGACGCCCCGGCCTCCGATGCCGATCGGGCCGACCAGAACGTTCCTGCCGCCACAGACGAGCGTTAGATTTCAGCTGGCGTTCAGGAAACGTCCAGAGTCCATCGTCATCATATGCAGTATGAGCAAAGGAACCGAAACATCCATCGTCGTCGTCGACGACGAACCGTCCATCCGTGAACTGCTTGTGGCCTCGCTCCATTTCGCCGGCTACGAAGTGGAGACCGCCGCGTCCGGGTCCGAGGCGATTGAAGTCATCGAGAAGACCCAGCCCGATCTGATCATCCTCGACGTCATGCTGCCGGACATCGACGGATTCACCGTCACGCGCCGCATCCGCCAGGAAGGCATTGACGCCCCGGTGCTCTTCCTGACGGCGCGCGACGACACCCAAGACAAGGTCATGGGACTGACCGTCGGCGGCGACGATTATGTGACCAAACCGTTCAGCCTTGAGGAAGTGGTGGCGCGCATCCGCGCGATCCTGCGACGCACGCGCGAACAGGAGCAGGACGACCCGATCATCCGCGTGGGCGATCTGGAGATCAACGAGGATTCGCACGACGTGACGCGCGCCGGCAAGGCGATTGACCTGAGCCCTACCGAGTACAAGTTGCTGCGCTACCTCATGGACAACAAGGGCCGCGTGCTGTCGAAGGCGCAGATCCTCGACCACGTGTGGCAATACGACTGGGGCGGCGACGCCGCCATCGTCGAATCGTACATCTCGTACCTGCGCAAGAAGGTCGACGACCTCGAGGTGGAGGACGAGGACGGCACGATGCACAAGGTGCAGCCGCTGATCGAGACGAAACGTGGCATCGGCTACATGATCAGGGTGCCGAAGCACTGAAAGCCGACACCAGATGAAGTCTCCAGTCGACCCGAAACCAACGAAGCGGGCCGATGCCGACGGCACGCCAAAGACAACACCCCGTAAGGGTGCCGCACCGCGTGCCAAGGACGGCGGGGCGCCATACGGCGCGCGCTTCAGCGGCATCCAGAAAATCCCGTTGGGCGCCAAGCTCGTCATCTCGATCATCGTGCTGCTCAGCGTGGGCACGGTCAGCATCTCGCTGTCGATACGCCAACTCGTCAACAGCTACATGCTGCAACGTACCGACAGCCAGTTGCTGCAGCAAGCTGAACTCGTGTTCAAGAACACGACGCTGCTCAACGACACCAAATCCACCGCCGACAGCAATTCGTTCGTCAGTTACTACGTGCAGGCCTACGACAGACAGACGGGCAGCACGTACAAGCTGCTGCAGCCGATGTACCGCGACGGTGTCATCTCGCGGCCTCTGCTGCCGCGCGGCGGAGGCCTTGACGGCCATGAGATCGCCGTGCCGTACACGACCCCGGCGGTGGTGGATCTCGAGAACGTGAAAGGCCAGCCGGACCATGAGACGATGGTCATGGCGCAGGCGCCGTGGCGCGTTGTGGCGTTGCGCTGGGTCAGCGATTCCGCGAACGGCACGATCGAACCACGCGGCGTGATCTACATCGGCCTGTCGCTGGGCAACCAGGTCGACATGATCGACAATCTGACCCGGTTCTGCGTCATCGTCGGTGTCGCCGTCGTACTGCTCGGCGGGGTGATCAGCGCCATCACCGTGCAGCGCACACTGAGCCCACTCAAACGCATCGAGAAGACGGCGGCGAAGATTGCGGCGGGAGACCTGTCACAACGCGTGCCGGACGCGCCGGAAGGCACCGAGGTGGGCACGCTCGCGAAATCACTCAACACGATGCTCGCGCAGATTGAACGCAGTTTCCGCCAACAGCAGGCCACGACCGAGAAAATGAAGCGGTTCGTGTCCGATGCGAGCCACGAGCTGCGCACACCGCTCGCCGCAATCCATGGATACGCTGAGCTCTACCGCATGCAACGCAATGAGCCAGGACAGATCGAGCGCGCCGACGATTCCATCGCGCACATCGAGGCGTCGAGCGCGCGCATGACGCTGCTCGTCGAAGATCTGCTGTCGCTTGCACGCCTCGACGAAGGCCATGGCATCTCGATAACCGACCACATTGATTTGGGTTCGGTCATCCGCGAATCGGTGGACGACCTGCATGCGCTCGACCCGGAACGCGACATCACGACCGGCGTGCTTGGCCTCGACGTCAGCGAACCAGACCATCTGCAGCTGAGTATGACGCCCGGGGAACTGCCGAGCGTCATGATAGTGGCCGATGGCACACGACTGCACCAGATGGTCACGAACATCGTCGGCAACATCCACCGCTACACACCCGCGGATTCGCCGGTCGAACTCTCACTCGGTGTGCTCGGAATCGACATGGCGCTCGACGAACTGACGTCGCTCGCCTCGGAGGAGGAATCGCTGCAGGCCATTGTGGGCGCGGCCGCGCGCTTCACCGTGACGCAGCACGGCATGATGGTCTCTGTGGCGCGCTTCACCGACCACGGACCGGGCGTGCCGCCGGACGGTCTGGCGCGGATCTTCGAACGGTTCTACACCGCCGACCCATCCCGCGCGCGTCAGAAAGGCGGCACGGGACTCGGCATGGCGATCGCGCAGTCGGTGATCAACGCGCACCGCGGGTTCATCTGCGCCACGGAAAGCCCCGGTGGCGGCCTCACCTTCACCATCGTCATGCCCTTGGCCCCCGATGAAGCGGAGTCCTGAACGGGCGCGCGGACCGGCCGCGGCGGGCATTATGCTCACCGCGGCCGGTTTGTGCTGTATGCGGGGCCTGCGGTAAGATAAGACGTTGGATTTATGCGCGGGCCCCGAGTCCGCGCACTGGTATGAAGGATTTGTTGACTGGGTGAGAGGTGACCATGCCGAGTGGACGTGTGCGTTGGTTCGATGCGAAGAAGGGTTTTGGATTCATCGAGAGCGATGACGGCCATGATGTGTTTTTGCCCCAGACCGCCCTGCCGAAGGACATGCGTGATGTGCGCAAGGGCGCGAAGGTGGAGTATTCGGTGATCGACGGCAGCAAGGGACCGGTGGCCATGGACGTGGCGTTCGTCAAGTCCGCGCCGTCGCTCGTCAAGGCCACACGGCCGAAGCCGGACGACATGGCGGCCATTGTGGAGGACTTAATCAAACTGCTCGACTCCGCGGGCAATCAGCTGCGCCGCCACCGGTACCCTTCGGCTTCGGACAGCAAGAAACTCGCCACGCTGCTGCGCGCCGTGGCGGACAATTTCGATGTACAGGAATGATTGATGACAGACAATGCTTTGGATCCGGTGGCGCTCGCCCGCGCCGTGGCGATCGACGCCGCCGAGAACCCGGACGCCGTTGGCGACTATGTGACGCAACAGGCCCTGGAAGGCGGGGTCACTGATTTCCGCTTTGCCGCGCTGATGGTGGGCTATGAGGGCTGGCAGTGGTCGGTCACATTGTTCCATGACGAGGAACTGGACCATTGGACCGTCGACGAGTCCACGCTGATCCCCTCGGACCAAGCGCTGCTCCCGCCGCCATGGGTGCCATGGAAGGACCGGCTTGAGCCGTCCGACCTGACCGTCACCGACTCCATCGGCACTGAACCCGACGACCCTCGTCTCGAGCCGGGCATCACCGAAGAAGGCATCGTGCAGGTCGAGGCCACCGTGGCCGAAGACGGCGCCGCAACCAGCGCTGAGGATGTACATGACACGGTCGAGGAATTCGATTTGTCCCGGCGGCAGGTCATGTCCGAACTCGGACGCTCGCAGACGGCACAACGGTGGTATGACGGCCCGCACGGGCCAAAGTCGCTGTCCACGAAGACCGCGGATGGCAACTTGTGCTCGACGTGCGGGTTCCTCATTCCGCTGCGCGGCGATCTGGGCACGATGTTCGGCGTCTGCGCGAACCGTTGGAGCCCGGATGACGGGCGTGTCGTCTCGCTCGACCACGGGTGTGGCGAACACTCGCAGATCGATCCGCCGGAGC
This sequence comes from Bifidobacterium pseudolongum subsp. pseudolongum DSM 20099, assembly GCF_000771225.1. Taxonomy (GTDB): domain Bacteria; phylum Actinomycetota; class Actinomycetes; order Actinomycetales; family Bifidobacteriaceae; genus Bifidobacterium; species Bifidobacterium pseudolongum. The sequence continues at coordinate 99,306 of NZ_JDTZ01000002.1, read as the reverse complement.
CGAGCAATCTATGGATTCAGACCAAACCGGCGTACGACGACATGCACATTGACGTTGTGGCGCAGCGCACGCGTGAGGAACGCGGGGAAGTCGAGCTGCTCGAAGAGGCCAATGAAACCGGTGATTCCGGCGAGGCCAGTGCGCGGGTTGACACCGCTTCCACCGATTCCGCAGAATCCACGAACGACACCGGATCCGCGGAGTAAGCCGTCTTACCGCTTGTTGCCGTCTGGATTGGCCGACGGCGAGGCTGTGGCCGTTGCGCTGGGCGACGGACTCGCCGATGTACTCGGTGAGGCACTCCCGGAAGGTTTCGCTGTTGGCCGTGCAGTGGATGACGCCGAATCCTTCGGCGTGCTGGAAGGTGACGCGGAAGGCTGTGCACTTGCTGTCGCGGACGCACTCGGCGTGGCCGTGGGGGTCCGCTCCGGTTCCGTCTCGCCGGACGGTGTGGGCGGTTCGCCGCTCGTCGTGTCTTGTGCGGCGCCGGCATCCTCGTTGTCTGTCACGCCCGACGTGATGCGCACCAATTCCTTGGTGATCGTCGTATAGACGTCGGTGAGCTGCTTCGCCGTCTCGGCGTGGTCGTTGAGCCGCGCATTGTCCATCGTGATTGTGCATGACGGCACGGCGGGTTCCTTTTCGGCGTCGTCGATCAGCACGGTCATGCGGCGCAGCGCGTCGGCGTCAATCGTCTTGCTTGCGTCGTCACGGTATTGCTTTGCGTCGTCAATCGCGGTCTGCGTGAGCCTGTGCGCATCCTGCGCCCGCGCGGTGGCTTTGCGGCACGCGCTCATCGCCTGCGCGCGCGGGGTGCCCCAGATGGTGCCGTTCGCATACAGCGCGGCGACCACCGCACATGCCACGAACACCACGAGCACGGTGACCTGCCACCACGGGCGGCGGTGTCTTGCCGCACCCGTGTGGGAGCGCGCGCCGGACCCTGGCGCATGCGTGCCCTGCGTGGCAGGCCGTGTGCGCGTAGTGTCCTTGGGGGTGAACGAGGGTGGATCGCCACCCTGCTCGGATGCCTGTTCCATACGGGTCTGGCTGGTGTTCCTCGCTGTGCCCACGTGCTGGGTCGCGTCGTCCTGACTGGCCACGGTGGTGGTCCCGGTGTCTGTGTCGTCGCTGTTGCTGTGCTGTTCGTCTGCTGTCATAAGTCCTTATGTTCCTGCTCCCACGCATATCATATGCGGCCTGTCTGTGAACAGGTGCCTGAACTGAGCCGACGGTGAACCGCCGTCTGCCCGGTTCAGGAGGAGCGTTCGGTCAGTGCACGATCGACAGGTTGCATTCCGCGGAATTGAGCAGCTGCTTGGAGACCGATCCGAGGAAGTGCGCGTCCAAACCGCTCAGGCCACGTGAGCCGACCACGATGTGGCGCGCATAGCGCGACGCGCTGACGAGGCCTTTGCCGGCGCTGATGTGGAACGCGTTCGGTGTCACCGAAAGACCGGCTGGCATAGGGGAGTCGTCCACCATCCTCTTCACTATCGATTCGGCATAGCGCTGGGCCACCTCCATTGGCGCCACGCTCGACTCATAGCCGGGGACGGTGCCCAGGTCGCGCAGCTGCCAGCAGAACATCACATGCAGCGGCGCGCTGTTGAGCTCGGCGAGACGCGCAGCGAACCCCAGCGCGCGCTGTGACGTGGGCGAGCCGTCCACGCCCACCACAATCGGGCGTACGACGCGCGGCGTCGGCGCGACAGGCGTCACGAAGTGCACTTGGTCGTCTCCGGGGCTCAGCGCATTCGCAATCTGATCCTGTACGTCGATGTCCGCGTCGCTCGCGGTGCGAATCACCGTGACCGGCACCGTCGACTCCTCGGCGAGCGAAGCGGAAAGCGAGCCGGCGAACCAGCGCGCCACACGTCCCATCGAACGGCGCCCCACCACGATCTGCTGCGCGTTGGCGCCGATCTCGAGCAGGGCGGAAGCACCCGAGGCCCGGAATGACGTGAGCTTGATGTGCTCGTTGTCGATGTCGATGTCTTGCGTGGCCGTGTCGACCCACGTGCGCAGTTTGTCCGCCAGTTTCTGGCGTAGCTCAGCCACCTCCTGCTCGGTCTGCGGTTCGGGGCCCATGTCCCACGAATACGACCAGCCGTACACGGCGTTCACCGACTGCCCCGAGAGCACGGCCTGATTGAGCGCCCAGCGCAGTGCGGCGAACGATTCGACCGTTCCGTCGACGCCTACGACAAGGTCACCTTGGGCATTGAGCGCATTGTTCTGCTCGCTCATGGCATACTCCTAACTTTCCATGCGATGCTTCTCGTTCAAGCATAACGTAATGGTTCTTGAGAAAAATAGTCGCAGCGGAAATAAACGTCACTGTAAATCTGTAGAGTGATGTGGAATTACCAATCATGGAAGGACTAGCATGTTCGAACGGTTTACCGACCGTGCGCGGCGCGTGATCGTGCTGGCGCAGGAAGAGGCTCGTGCCCTCCAGCACAATTACATCGGCACGGAGCATCTGTTGCTTGGCCTGATTCGTGAGGGAGAAGGCGTAGCGGCCAAGGCTTTGGAAGCCAAGGGTGTGACCCTCGAAGACACCCGCAAGCAGGTCGAGGAAATGATCGGCAAAGGAAACGCCGCTCCGAATGGGCACATCCCATTTACTCCGCACGCCAAGCAGGTGCTGGAGCTTTCGCTGCGTGAGGCGCTGCAGCTGGGGCACAGCTACATCGGCACCGAACACATTCTGCTCGGCCTGATCCGCGAAGGCGAAGGCGTGGGCACACAGGTCCTCATCAAGATGGATGTGGATTTGGGCGAATTGCGCAGCACCACGATCGACATGATCCGTGGCAACGCTGGCGGCACCGACGACAAGGGTGATCTGGCGAACGCCGGCGGCGTGCAGGACAAGCACGCGCAGAGCGGATCGGCCATCCTTGACCAGTTCGGCCGCAACCTGACCGCCGAAGCGGCGGAAGGAAAGCTTGACCCCGTCATCGGGCGCAGCACCGAGATCGAACGCGTCATGGTAGTACTGTCGCGGCGCACCAAGAACAACCCGGTGCTGATCGGCGAGCCCGGCGTGGGCAAGACCGCCGTCGTCGAAGGCTTGGCCCAGAAGATCGTGGCCGGCGACGTGCCCGAGACACTACGTGGCAAGCAGGTGTACTCGCTTGACCTGGGTTCGATGGTGGCGGGGTCGCGCTACCGCGGCGACTTCGAGGAACGCCTCAAGAAGGTGCTCAAGGAGATCAAGACGCGTGGCGACATCGTGCTCTTCATCGACGAGATCCACACCATCGTCGGCGCGGGCTCCGCGGACGGCGCACTGGGCGCGTCCGATATGCTCAAGCCGATGCTCGCGCGTGGCGAGCTGCAGACAATCGGCGCCACGACGACCGACGAATACCGCAAATACATCGAAAAGGATGCGGCGCTGGAACGCCGTTTCCAGCCGATCCAGGTCGCGGAGCCGTCGATCGCGGAGACGATCGAGATCCTCAAGGGACTACGCGCCCGCTATGAGAACCACCATCATGTGACGATCACCGATGGCGCGCTCCAGTCCGCCGCCGAACTGTCGTCGCGCTACATTCAGGACCGCAACCTACCCGACAAGGCGATCGACCTGATCGACGAGGCCGGTGCGCGCCTGCGCATCAAGCGTCTGACCGCGCCGCCGGAGCTCAAGGAGCTCGACGCCCGCGTGGAGCGCATCGCCAAGGAGAAAGACCAGGCGATCAAGGACCAGGAATTCGAGAAGGCCGCCGAACTGCGCGACACCCAGGAGAAACTCGAGGCCGAGCGCAAAGAAAAGGAACAGGCGTGGCGCGAAGGCGAATCCGACGTGCGCATGGTGGTGGATGAAGACGTCATCGCCCAGGTTATCTCGCAGAGCACCGGCATTCCGGTGTTCAAGCTGACCCAGGCGGAGTCGAAGAAGCTGCTGGGCATGGAGGCGGAGCTGCACAAGCGCATCATCGGCCAAGATGAGGCCGTGTCCGCGCTGTCGCGCTCGATCCGCCGCACGCGTGTGGGGCTCAAGGACCCCAAGCGCCCGGCCGGCTCGTTCATCTTCGCCGGCCCGACCGGTGTGGGCAAGACCGAGCTCGCCAAGACGCTTGCGCAGTTCCTGTTCGACGACGAGGACGCGCTGATCCGCGTCGACATGTCGGAGTTCTCCGAGAAGTACGCGGCTTCGCGCCTGTTCGGAGCGCCCCCGGGATACGTGGGCTACGAAGAGGGCGGCGAACTCACCGAGAAGGTGCGCCGCAAGCCGTTCTCCGTCGTGCTGTTCGACGAAATCGAAAAGGCGCACCCCGACATCTTCAACACGCTGCTCCAGGTGCTTGACGATGGCCACTTGACCGATGGTCAGGGACGCAAAGTCGATTTCAAGAACACGATCATCATCCTGACCACCAACCTCGGCACCCGTGACATCGCCAAGGCCGCCAACACCGGCTTCAATCTGGGCAACAACACGGAGACGAGCTACCAGCGCATGAAGGATCAGGTCTCGAACGAGCTCAAGCAGCAGTTCCGCCCTGAGTTCCTCAACCGCTTGGACGACATCATTGTGTTCCGCCAGCTCACCGAGCCGCAGGTGCGCCAGATCGTGGACCTGGACGTGCAGCAGCTCAACGACCGCCTGTTCGAGCGCCACATGGAGCTCGACCTGACCGACAAGGCGAAGGACCTGCTCGCACAGAAGGGCTTCGACCCGCTGCTCGGCGCGCGTCCTCTGCGCCGCGTGATCCAGCGCGACATCGAAGACGCCGTGTCGGAGAAGATCCTGATGGGCGAGCTCAACGACAACGAGCGTGTGATCGTGGACGCGGACGGCGAGGGCATCCTCGGCGAGTTCACGTTCCGCAGTGAGCCGTTCGAGCTTCCCGCAGCAGGCGAGAACGACCCGAGCAAGGACGTCGTGGAGGAAAACGCCGAACCGCAGCCTGTGCAGTAACGGGCTTGATATGCAGTGAGGCCCCGGCAACAGCAGTTGCCGGGGCCTCACTGCATATCAAGCCCGAAGACTCACATGATGGCGTTGAGCCACTGCTCCTTCGTCGCCTTCTCGGCTTCGAGGCTGGCCTTCTTCTTCGGATCCGTCTCCTTGGCGATGCGTTCGTCGAGCTCGTCAAGCTGTGCCTTGAGCTGGCCTTCGAAGCTGGACTTGCGGGCGTCGGCCTCAGGGTCGGCCTGCTTCCACGCGGCGTCTTCGACGGCCTTGATCTGCTTGTCCACGTCGTCGAGTCGGCTTTCGATGCGACGCATGTCTTCGCGCGGCACATAGCCGATCTGGTCCCACTCCTCCTGGATCTCGGCGAGCTGCTGGCGGGCCTTCTTGGCCTGCGCGGCGTCCTTGACCGGCACAAGCGCCTCGGCCTTGACGAGCAGCGCCTCCTTCTTGGCCAGGTTCTCCTTTTCGGCGGTGTTCATTTGGTCACGGTCGGCCTGGCGTGCGTTGAAGAACGTATCGGCGGCTTCGCGGAACTGTGCCCACAGCATGTCATCCTCGCTGCGGCCTGCGCGGCCCGCCTGCTTCCAGCGGTCCATCAGCTCATTGAAGCGGCGCGAGGTCTGCGCCCATGCCGTCGACTCCTTGAGCTCGTTGGCTTCGGCGATGATTTCTTCCTTGACCTTCTTGGCCTGGTTGCGTTCGTTGTCACGCGCCTGGGCCCACTTGCGGCGTGCCTGGTTGAATGTGGTGCGCGCCGCGGAGAAACGCTTCCACAGCGCATCGGCGTCGGCCTTGTCGATGCGGATAGTGGTGCGCTGGTGGTTCTGCCACTGTTCGAACAGCGAACGGAACTTGTCGGCGGTCGAACGCCAGTTCGTGTTGTCGCCCAGATTGGCGGCGAGCTGCTCGGCCTTCTCCACGATCTTCGTGCGCTCGGCCACGGCCTTGGCCATCGCTTCCGTGCGGGCCTGCGCGATGCTTTCCTTCTTGGCCTGGGCTTCGGTCTTGAGTTCGTCGAGCTGGGTGTGCAGCGCGGCGATGTCGCCCACCACATCCGGGTTCTCGGTTTCCGCGGTGAGCGTCTTCAGCGTCTCATCGATCTCGCGCGGCTTGATCGAGTTCGACTTCAGGCGCGTGGCGAACAGGTTCAGCTTCGCCTTGAGGTCGAGGTAACGGCGAGCATACAGTGCGAGCGCCTCGTCGTGCGGGGCGTCCGGGTACTGGCCCACTTCACGTTCGGTGTCGCCTTCCTTGACATACACCACGCCGTTGTCGTCCACACGGCCGAAGCTTTCGGCCTTGGCGATGTCCGCTTGGGCGAATCCGCTCGACTTCGCGACCGGCGTATGTGCTGCGGCCTTGGCCAATGCAGCCGGTGAAGGAGCATGTGCATGGACCGCTGCAGGCGTTGGCGCGGCCTGGGCAGCCGGCTGCGCGGCAGGCTGGTCCGGCTGCTGGGTCGTGGTATCGGTGGTCTGGGATTCGGTCACATTGTTGTCGGCCATAGTCAGCTCCTTAAGGCTTGGTGGTGCGGCGGGCTGCCGGCGCGGGCCGGCGCTCTCCCTAGACCAGTGTAGGCAATCCCGTCGATAGTTTTTTCCGCGACACCGCTTATTATGGTGTCACGTGGCAAAAGGTGCATCAATTTCAGGTTTTCCAGAGTGGCTCCCCGCGGAACGCGTGGTGGAGCAGCGTGTCATCGACACGCTCCGTTCGGTCTTCGAACTCAATGGGTTTGTGGGCATAGAGACCCGCGCCATCGAGCCCGGCTCGAGCTTGCTGAAGAAAGGCGAGACAAGCAAGGAGATCTATCTGCTGTCGCGGTTGCAGGAGGTGGGGCATGAGTCCGAGACGCCGGTCGAGCGTAGGCTCGGCCTGCATTTCGACCTGACAGTGCCGCTGAGCCGCTATGTGGTGGAGCATTCCGGCGAACTGCCGTTCCCGTTCAAGCGCTGGCAGATCCAGAAGGTGTGGCGTGGCGAACGGCCGCAGGAAGGCCGTTTCCGTGAATTCGTGCAGGCCGACATCGACGTGGTGGGCGAAGGCACGCTGCCTGAGCACTACGAGGTCGAACTGCCGCTCGTCATGGTGGGCGCGCTCGAGGAACTGCGCCAGTACGGGCTTCCCAAGGCCACTGTGCACGCCAACAACCGCAAGCTTTCCGAAGGCTTCTACCGTGGCCTGGGCCTGACCGACATCGAAGGCGTGCTGCGCGAGATCGACAAGTTCGACAAGGTGGGTGCCGACGAGGTCGTGCGTCTGCTCGTCACCACGTGCGGCGCGAGCGAGGATCAGGCGCGTGCGTGCCTCGAGCTCGCCGGCATCACGGCGGCCGACGGCGGCGAACTCATCGACCGGTTCAACGGCCTGTGCGAGATCCACCACATCGACATGGGCGGCGAGGACTACGCGATGGCCAAGGAAGGCCTCGACACCTTGACGATGATCGTCGACGAGGCGGCGCATATCCGCCCCGGCTCGGTCATTGCCGACCTCAAGATCGCGCGCGGCCTCGATTACTACACGGGTTCCGTGTATGAGACGTTCCTTGACGGCGCGGATTCGCTCGGCTCGATCTGCTCGGGCGGCCGCTACGACAACCTCGCGTCTCAGGGCAACCGCACATACCCGGGCGTGGGCCTGTCCATCGGCCTGTCGCGCCTCGTGTCGTACATGCTGCACAGCGCAGGCGCCACCGCGAGCCGCGTTTCGCCGGCCTGCGTGCTCGTGGCCGTGTGGAACGAAGAGAACCGTGGGGATTCGAACGCGATCGCCCGTGCGCTGCGTGCGCGTGGCATCGCCGCCGACGTGGCGCCGACCGCAGCCAAACTGGGCAAGCAGATCAAGTATGCCGACAAGCTCGGCATCCCGTATGTGTGGTTCCCGAACGAGGACCCCACGAACGACGGCCCGGACGAGGTCAAGAACATCGTCACGGGCGAGCAGGTGGGCGCCGACGCGCAGTCGTGGGAGCCCGATACTGTGTATGCCCAGCAAACGGTGGCCGTGGCCGGTTCGGCGCGATCCTGACAGCAGGGCGCCGGTGACTGGTTCGCCGCGTTCCCAACCAATACGACCAATCCAATACGGAATAACAGAATCAGGAATAGAGGAAGTATGAGCCAGACGGCTTATCGCACACACCATGCCACCGACGTGACGGAAGCCCTTGTCGGCGAGCATGTCACCCTCGCCGGATGGGTGGACCGTCGCCGTGACCACGGTGGCGTGGCGTTCATCGACCTGCGAGACAACACCGGTTTGGTGCAGGTGGTCATCAATGATGAGGAGATGGCTCGCCCGCTGCGCAGCGAGTATGTGATCCAGGTGGAGGGCACGGTCCGTCTGCGCCCGGAAGGCAACGAGAACACGCATCTGGCCACCGGCAAGGTCGAGGTCGTGGCGGAGCGCATCGAAGTGCTCGCCAAGTCCGATGCACTGCCGTTCCAGGTGTCCACGGCCCTCGAGAACGAGTCCGAGACGAAGCTGCCGGGCGAGGATGTGCGCCTCAAGTACCGTTACCTCGACCTGCGCCGCCCGGCGATGAGCCGCAACATCACGCTGCGTTCCGACATGATGCGCGCCGCGCGCACCGAACTCGACAAGCTCGGGTTCACCGAGGTCGAAACCCCCACGATGATCAAGTCCACGCCGGAAGGCGCGCGTGACTTCGTGGTGCCTGCACGTCTCGTTCCGGGTTCGTGGTATGCCCTGCCGCAGTCGCCGCAGCTGCTCAAGCAGCTGCTCATGGTGGCCGGCGTGGAACGCTACTACCAGTTCGCGCGCTGCTACCGTGACGAGGACTTTCGCGCTGACCGCCAGCCTGAGTTCACGCAGCTCGACATGGAGATGGCGTTCGTGGACCAGGAAGACGTGATGGCCATGGCCGAGCAGGTCATCGCCGCGATCTGGAAGGCCGACGGCTACGAGGTCTCGCTGCCAATCCAGCGCATCACCTGGCAGGACGCCATGGACAAGTACGGTTCCGACAAGCCCGACCTGCGGTTCGGCAACGAGCTTGTGGAACTCACCGACTACTTCAAGGACACACCGTTCCGCGTGTTCCAGGCGCCGTACGTGGGCGCGGTGCTGTTCAAGGGCGGCGCCGACACGCCTCGCCGCCAGTTCGACGCATGGCAGGATTGGGCCAAGCAGCGCGGCGCCAAGGGCCTTGCGTATGTGGTCTTCGCCGAGGGCGGGGAGCTCAAGGGCCCTGTGGCCAAGAACCTTTCGGAAGCGGAGCGCGCCGGCCTCATGGAGGCTGTGGGCGCCGAGGAAGGCGACGCCGTGTTCTTCGCGGCGGGCGCCCGTGAATCGTCGCAGCTGCTGCTCGGCGCCGTGCGCGTCGAGCTCGCCGAGCGCGCCGGCCTGCTCAAGCCGGACGACTTCGCGTTCACGTGGGTCGTGGACTTCCCACTGTTCAAGCGCACCGACGACCCGGATGACGACGACGTGGCCGTCGGCCACTCCAAGTGGACGTCGATGCACCACCCATTCACGATGCCGTCGAAGGATTGGATCGACACGTTCGACGAGGATCCCGAGCATGCGATGAGCGATTCCTACGACATCGTGTGCAACGGCAACGAGATGGGCGGCGGCTCGGTGCGTATCCACCGCGACGACATCCAGGACCGTGTGCTCAAGGTGCTCGGCATCACGCCTGAAGAGGCCAATGACAAGTTCGGCTTCCTGCTCGAGGCGTTCAAGTACGGTGCGCCGCCGCACGCGGGCATCGCGCTGGGCTGGGACCGCACGGTGGCGCTGCTCGCCGGCGCCGATTCGATCCGCGACGTGATCGCCTTTCCGAAGGCCGGTGGCGGCCGCGACCCGCTCACCGGGGCGCCGGCGCCGATCAGCGACGAACAGCGCGCCGAGACCGGCGTGGATTACGATCCGGACGACGAGGACTGATCGCCGCTGACTGAACATTGTGGGAGGGCCCCATCACGCATCTGCGTGATGGGGCCCTCCCACAATGTTCAGGGCCGCTGTGAGCTGAGAGCTTGAATCCGTGCGTGGCCCCGAGGGGCGTCGTTACGATGGGACTGGTTTTGCAGGCAGTCGAGGAGGCAGTATGGCACAGGTCGTCAGCGAAGATTTCACCGTGGCGCGTGATGGACTCACGTTGCAAGGTCATGTGGAGTATCCGCAGGGCTCCACGCACGACCGCGTGGTGATCTGCATGCACGGGTTCCTGCGCGACATGGGTGTCAAACCAGGCGACCTCTATCAGGACATCAGCGATGCCCTCACCGCGCATGGCATGACATGCGTGCGGTTCGACTTCAACGGCCGCGGCCGCAGCGAAGGCGCGTTCGAGGACTCCGACGTATTCAACCAGATCGAAGACGCCATCGCGGTCCTGAACCATGTGCGTGACGCCTACGACCCGCTGGAGATATCGCTGCTCGGCCATTCGCAGGGCGGTGTGGTGGCCGGCATGACCGCCGGCATGTTCGCCGACGTCATCCACACGCTCGTCATGCTCGCGCCGGCTGCGTCGCTCAAGGACGACGCGCTGCGCGGCGAACTGCTCGGCACACCGTTCGACGTGAACCGTGTGCCACGGCGGATCACACTCGCCGGCGGACAGACGGTCGCCGGCAAAACCGTGCGCATTGCCCAAATGCTGCCGATTTATGAGACAACCGCGATGTTCCACGGCCCGGCGCTCGTGATCCAAGGCAAGGACGATGCAGTGATCGGTCCGCATATCGCAGCCAACTACAGCGCGGCGATGCCGAACTGCGAGGCGAGCCTGTACACCGACCTGGGCCACGCCTTCACCGGTAAGGACCGTGCGACGGCACTCGCCGAGGCCACGCAGTTCCTCGTGAATGAGGAAGAGGCGGTCTGAGCGCATGGCCATGGGGGAGACGAGCGGAAAAATTAGTGCTTAGCGAACAAAGCCTATTCGTGCGTTGTCTGTTACATGCTCGCCATACACTATGCCTTTATGACAATACTCAATGAAACACAACAGAACGCTGCCCGGGAAGACGACGGCAACTACCTCGTCGAACTCGAGCATGTGGAAAAGCACTACGGCAACCTGCATGTGCTGCGCGACATCAACCTCAAGGTCAAGAAGGGCGAGGTCCTCGTGATCGTCGGCCCCTCGGGCTCCGGCAAATCCACCATGTGCCGCACCATCAACCGTCTCGAGACGATTGATTCGGGCGTCATCCGCATCGACGGCCAGCCGTTGCCGCAGGAAGGCAAGGGACTTGCGCAGTTGCGCGCCGAAGTGGGTATGGTCTTCCAGTCCTTCAACCTCTTCGCCAACAAGACGATTCTCGAGAACGTGACGCTTGCGCCGATCAAGGTGCGCCATATGGACAAGACCCAGGCCGAACGTGAGGCGATGGATCTGCTGGCCCGTGTGGGCGTCGACTCCCAGGCCAGCAAGATGCCTTCGCAGCTTTCGGGTGGTCAGCAGCAGCGCGTCGCGATCGCGCGTGCGCTCGCCATGCACCCCAAGGTCATGCTGTTCGACGAGCCCACTTCGGCACTCGACCCCGAAATGGTCAATGAGGTGCTCGACGTGATGGTGGAGCTCGCGCACGAGGGCATGACGATGCTGTGCGTGACGCACGAGATGGGCTTCGCGCGCAAGGCCGCCGACAAGATCATTTTCATGGCCGACGGCCAGATTCTGGAGCGCGGCACACCGGACGAGTTCTTCGAACATCCGCAGACGGCACGAGCCCAGGAGTTCCTGTCGAAGATTCTCACGCACTGACCGCGGAGCCGGTCGGACTGAAGGAAGATGGAAGACACATGGTAAGAACAACAACATTGCGCCGCGTATGCCGCGGGGTGGTTGCGGCGTTGTGCGCAACGGCCTGTGTGGCGTCCGTGGCCGCCTGCGGCTCGGCGTCGGGCAGCAGTGACCACACGATCAAGGTGGGCATCAAATTCGACCAGCCGGGACTTGGATTCAAGAAATCCGGCACCTATGAGGGCTTCGATGTGGATGTGGCGCGCTACATCGCGAACCAGCTCGGCTACACCGACGCCGAAATCGAGTTCAAGGAGGCGCCGAGCAAGCAGCGTGAGGCCATGCTGCAGAACGGTGACGTCGACATGATCCTCGCATCGTACTCGATCACCGACGAACGCAAGAAGGCCGTGGACTTCGCGGGCCCGTATTTCGTGGCCGGCCAGGACCTGCTCATCCGGTCCAACGAAAAGGGCATCACCGGTCCGCAGGACCTCAACGGCAAGCGCCTGTGCTCGGTGACCGGCTCGACCTCGGCCAAAGTGGTCAAGGAGAAGTTCGCCAAGGAAGTGCAGCTCATGGAGCAGCCGGGCTACGCCGAATGCGCCACCGCATTGCTTTCGGGCATCGTGGACGCCGTGACGACCGATGACATCATCCTCGCCGGTCTGGCCGCGGCCTCGCGCGGCAAGCTCAAGGTGGTCGGCAAGCCGTTCACGCAGGAATACTACGGCGTCGGCATCAAGAAGGACGCCGACAGCAAGGAATTCGCCACGAAGATCAACGACGCGATCGAAGAGATGATCAAGACGGGCGAATGGGAACGCGCGATCGAGACGAACACGAAGGGCACCGGATACAGGCCGGACCCGAAGTACAACCCGCCGACACCGGACGAAGGGGAGTGATCACATGGACGGATTTCTGTCACTGTTCCAGTCGTACAATGTGCCGGCTGCGTTCCTTGTCAATCTCGAACTGACATTCTGGTCGGCAATCTTCTCGGCCATTCTGGGCATCATCCTCGTGGTGATGCGCATCTCGCCGATCTCATCGATGCGCCGCGTGGCCGCCGGCTACGTGGAGCTGTTCAAGAACATGCCATTGACGATCATCATGGTGTTCATGGTGCTTGGCGTGTTCGCCCAGCTCAAGATCAGTTTCTCGGACAATTTCGACACGAACTTCTTCTGGCTCGCCGTGGTGGGCCTGAGCCTGTACACGGCGGCATTCGTGTGCGAATCGCTGCGTTCCGGCATCAACACCGTGCCGCTCGGTCAGGCTGAAGCGGCCCGCGCGATGGGCCTCAACTTCATGCAGTCCGCCACGCTGATCATCATGCCGCAGGCATTGCGCGGCTCGGTCGCACCGTTGGGCAACACGCTCATCGCGTTGCTCAAGAACTCGACCGTTGCCGCGGCGGCGTCGGTGGCCACCGAAACGTCGTCACTCATGAGCGAGATGATCGAGTTCCGCCCCGACGTGATCGTGCAGATCTTCCTCATCTTCGCGTTCGGCTATGTGATCCTGATCATTCCGATCGGCGTGCTGACCACATACCTGTCCAACAAACTCGCGGTACGGAGGTGACCCATGGCTGCATCCAATGAAAGCGCGCTGCTCTTCGACCAGCCCGGCCCGCGCATGCGCAAACGCATCCGCGTCATCAACTGGACCGCCGCGATTGTGTTCCTCGCGGTGCTTGTGCTCATTCTGGTCCGTTTGTACAATCCGCCGGAGGGTGAAAACCAGCTCAGTTGGGAACTGTGGAAGCCGGCGCTTGACGGCGAGGCCTGGAGCGATTTCTATCTTCCCGGTCTGTGGGCCACACTGCGCGCCACGTTCCTCGCGGTCATCGGCGCCGTCGTGTTCGGTCTGCTGTTCGGCATCGGCCGACTCATCCCCAACGTGGTCGTGCGCAATATCTGCGCGATTGTCATCGAGTTCTGCCGCGCCGTGCCAGTGCTGATCATGATGATCTTCTTCTGGCGTGCGTTCGCGTTCCTCGACCTGCCGAGCCCGGCGTATTGGTCCGTTGTGATCTCGCTTGTGCTCTACAACGGTTCCGTGGTCGCCGAGCTCGTGCGTTCGGGTGTGGGCAATCTGCCCAACGGCCAGCACGAGGCCGCCGTGGCTCTTGGGCTGACGCGCACGCAGTCGCTCATGAGCGTGGAGGTCCCGCAGGCGATCTACGCCATGTTGCCGGCCGCGGTGACACAGCTCGTCGTGGTGCTCAAGGACACGGCGCTCGGCTCGATCATCATGTACACCGACCTGCTGCAGGAATCGCGCCGACTCGGCTCGATGTACTTCGACATCCTGCAGACGCTCGTGGTGGCCGCGGTGATCTACTTCATCGTCTGCTGGCTGCTCTCGCGTCTGGCCGAATGGCTCCCATCGCACATGCAGAAGCGCACGCTCGCCCCAACGGAGGCGGAGCCGGTCGCGCCGATCGCGATCATGGACCCGTCGAACGCCAACCAGATCGCCGTGGCTCGCGAGGAACGCCCGCTCGGCGGCGCGCAGCGCACCTACCACGTGCATCACCGTGGATCGAACGCCTCGATCCACAATTGGCGCCGCACCCGCTACACGCAGGGATTCGACGAGACCCAGCCGGAAAGCCAGATCCAAGTGCGTCACAAGGGATCAGGGAACAACGGCCAGAATTCCGGACACGTCCGCTTCCCATACCCGCGTAAGGGGAAGAAGGGCAAGCGCAAGTAGTCCAAACATCCGCAGGGCATTGCCATCGGTTGAGGCCGTCACCCAGATCACGGGTGACGGCCTCAACCATTGTTGCTCCCGGCTGCGCATGGGCGCCAGACAGGACTACACTGGTGCCATGGCGAAAGACAAGCGAAGCAAGGCAATCCGAAGGACGATCCGCAAAGCCGAGGACCGTACGAGTGAGGCGAACCGCAGCACGCAGATCGCCCAACGGCTCGCGTTGGCGGCCAAGTCAAGTGAGATGCTCAGCTCGGTATGGACACTGCCCCCTGCGCAGCTGCTGCGGTTCCACACCGGCATGCAGCTGACGGAACTCGACGCAGCCGCCACGCCCGGATTCGAGGGGGACCAGGATGATGGCGAACGGTTCAACGTGCTCAGCGCCGGTGAGATAGCACGCTACCAACGGTTGATGTACGCCAACGGCGTGCGTGGCGACCACCGGCGGCTGCTCATCATCCTGCAAGGCATGGACGCTTCGGGCAAAGGCGGCATCGTGCGCCATGTGTTCAGTCAGGTCGACCCGATGGGCATCCACTACCACGGATTCGGCGCGCCCAATGCGGAGGAGCAGAAGCACCATTACCTCTGGCGCATCCGCCGGGAACTGCCGGCGCACGGGTGGATCTCGATCTTCGACAGGTCGCAGTACGAGGACATCGTGATGCCCCACGTGTATGGCACCTTCCCCGAAGAGGTGTGGCAGGCCAGATACGCCGAGGTCAACGAGTTCGAACGCAATCTGGTGTCGGGCGGCTGTTCGGTGATCAAGATATTCCTCGTCTCCAGCAAGGAGGCGCAGCGACGGCATTTCATCGACCGTCTGGACGATCCACGCAAATATTGGAAATTCGATGCGAGCGACCTTGACGCGCGCGACCGGTGGGACGATTACATGCAGGCGTGGCAAGACGTGTTCGAGCGCACGAGCACGCCATACGCGCCATGGTTCCTTGTACCGGCCGACAAACGCTGGTATTCGCGCATCGTCGTCTCCGAACTGCTGCGCACGACGATGAAGAACATGAACATGACATGGCCCCCGCTTGACGTGGACCGCGTGGAGACGCTGCGACGCCTGAGCGCGGACTGACGTATCAGCCCGCGTCAAGCATGTTGCGCACCGCATAGTCCACAAAGACCACTTCGCCACGTTCCTGTGAGGCGTCGAGGTCGATGACGCCGGTGATGGCCCAGTTGTGGTCCCCATCGGAATCGTCGAGCACCTGACGGATGGCCCATGTGTGCTCGTCCTTCTCGTGCCGGTCGTCGATGGTCACGAACGCGCCTCCGCGCGCCTTCATGTCGGTATTGACATACTCATGGTCGTCGTAGAACGCATCCAACACGTCCTCCCATTCGTGCACGCCATAATGCCATTCCTTGTCGAGTTCGCCAAGCTCGTCGGGCCTGTCGAGGTCGATGAGCTGCACGCGGCGGAACAGCGCATTGCGCACGAGCACCGTGAAGCCGCGGCGGTCCTCGATCACAGCCTCCGCGCCGGCCGGAGCCGCGAGCGTCGCCGCCTCGGCGCTCGCCTCGAGCGCCCCGGCGTTCTCCCATTCGTCGACGAGGCTCGAATCGATCGAGCGCACGACCACGCGCAGCCACGCGATGATGTCGTCAAGCCGGTCATCGCGTTTCTCCGGGGGCACCGTGCGTGCGAGCACACGGTAGGCGTCGGAAAGGTACCGCAGCAATGTGCCCTCCGAGCGCGCGATGTTGTAGCGGGCGATGTAACTCGTGAAATCCGAAGCGGTTTCCACCATGTCGCGCACCACGGATTTGGGGCTCAGCCAATAATCATTGGCCCACGGCACATCGTGGCGGTATTCGTCGAACGCGGCGTCGAGCATGTCGGCCAATGGCTTGGGGTAGGTGATCTCCTGCAGGCGTTCCATGCGCTCGTCGTAATCCATGCCGTCGGCCTTCATCTCGGCCATCGCGGTGTCCCGGGCCTGCCGTTCCTGCGCGCGGAGCACCTGTTTGGGGTCTTCGAGCGTGCTCTCCACCATTGAGATAACGTCGAGCGCATACGTGTCGCTTTCCGGGTCGAGCAGTTCCAAGGCCGCGAGCAGGAAGGGGCTCAACGGCTGGTCGAGTGCGAAATCACTCGGCAGGTCCACCGTTGTCATGTAGTCCTTGGAACCGTCCGGGTTCTCCACGACCTCGATCACATCGGTGTCGAACAATGTCTGGAAGATCTCGTCGGCGCGGGTGTGCAGTTTGTCCTTCTGTTCCTCGGTCTGTTGGGAATCATCGATGAGACGGTCCACGCGTGCCCGCGCGTCACCGCCTTGGGCCACTTCATTGAGCACCATCGAATGCGTCACCTTCATATGCGGCACCAGGGTCTCGGGAGCGGCGTCGATGAGCTTGTCGAACGTTGACTCGTTCCATGTCACAAATCCTTCGGGCGCCTTCTTGCGTTTGATCTTGCGCAGCTTCTTCGGATCATCGCCCGCTTTGGCCACCGCCTTCGCGTTCTCGATCTCGTATTCGGGGGCCTCGGCGATCACGAGTCCTTCGGTGTCGAAACCCATGCGTCCGGCTCTGCCTGCGATCTGGTGGAATTCGCGGGCGCGCAGCTTGCGCATGCGCGTGCCGTCGAACTTGGTCAGTTGGGTGAGCACCACGGAATGGATCGGCACATTGATGCCCACGCCAAGGGTGTCGGTGCCGCAGATCACCGGCAACAGGCCCTGCTGCGCGAGTTGTTCGACGAGGCGGCGGTAGCGTGGCAGCATGCCGGCGTGATGGATGCCCACCCCATTGCGCAGCAGGCGCTGCAGGATCTTGCCGAATGCGGTGGTGAAGCGGGTGCCGGCGATCACATCGGCGATCGCCTTGCGCTGCTCCTTGCTGGACACGCCAGCGCTCGCGAGCGACTGTGCGGTGTCAAGCGCGGCGTCCTGCGAGAAATGCACCACATAGATCGGTGTCTCGCCGTTGGTGAACGCGTGTTCCACCGTGCGCTCGAGCGGCTGGAGCGTGTATTCGTAGGTCAGCGGTACCGGACGCGGCGCATCGGCGATGATATCCACATCGGCATCTGTCATTTGCTCGAGTTTGCGCGCGATGGCGTCCACGTTGCCGAGCGTGGCGCTCATGAGCAGGAATTGGGTCTGGGGCAGGGTGAGCAGCGGCACCTGCCATGCCCAACCGCGCTCGGGGTCGCCGTAGAAGTGGAATTCGTCCATCGCCACACACCCGATGTCCGCGTGCGAGCCCTCGCGCAGGGCTTGGTTCGCCAGGATCTCCGCGGTGCAGCAGATGATCGGCGCGTCCGGGTTGATGTGCGAGTCCCCGGTGATCATCCCGACGTTGTCGCGGCCGAACACCTCGACGAGGTCGAAGAACTTCTCGGAGACGAGGGCTTTGATCGGCGCGGTGTAATAGGAGCGCCTCGATGTGCACAGCGCGGCGAAATGCATGCCGAGGGCCACGAGCGATTTGCCCGAACCGGTGGGGGTGTTGAGCACCACATGGTCGCCGGCGAGCAGGTCCATGATCGCCTCTTCCTGATGCGGCCAGGGATTGATGCCTTTCGTGTCGCGCACCCACGCGAAAAAGCGCTCATAGATCTCGTCGCCGTCCAGCGTTTCGTCGCTGCCCCAGGCCGGGGCCAAGCGCCCCAGCGAACCATACATCATCTCATCATCTGCCATGGTCTCCAGTGTAACCAGAGGCGTGCGCGCATACACCCACCGCATGTCGAACATTTGTTCGATTGTCTGCCGGGCGGTACACTGGGCCCATGACCGAAGATTTGTTTTCCACGACAGAGGCCGGCGACGAGGTGGTGCGTCCACTGGCCGTGCGCATGCGTCCCGACACACTCGACGAGGTGATCGGGCAGTCCCGCGTGCTGCGTCCTGGTTCCCCGTTGCGCCGGTTGGCGGATCCGGCGTCCACCGGCTCGCTCACCGCACCCAGTTCGGTCATCCTCTTCGGGCCTCCCGGTGTGGGCAAGACGACACTCGCGTACATTGTGGCCCACCAATCTGGGCGCGCCTTCGAGGAGCTGTCCGCCGTCACATCGGGTGTCAAGGATGTGCGCGAGGTGCTTGCGCGCGCCCACGAACGCCTCATCGCACAGGGCCGCGAGACGGTGCTGTTCATCGACGAAGTGCACCGGTTCTCGAAATCGCAGCAGGACGCATTGCTGCCGAGCGTGGAGAACCGTGATGTCACCTTCATCGCCGCCACTACGGAGAACCCGAGCTTCTCGGTGATCAAACCGTTGCTGAGCCGATCGGTCGTCGTCAAGCTCGAATCGCTCACCGACACCGAATTGCGCAAGGTCATCACCCGTGCCGTGCGCGACGCCCGCGGGCTCAACGGCACCGTGCGGCTTGACGGGGATGCGCTCGACGACATCGTGCGCATGGCCGGCGGCGACGCGCGCAAGTCGTTGACGATCCTCGAAGCGGCCGCCGGTGCACTCGGCGACGGTGACGAGCGTGTGATCACCGCCCAGACCGTCGCCCAGGTCATGGACGTGGCCACCGTTCGGTACGACAAAGACGGCGACGACCACTACGATGTGATTTCGGCCTTCATCAAATCGATGCGTGGGTCCGATGTGGATGCCACGCTCCACTATCTCGCCCGCATGCTGAGGGCAGGTGAGGATCCCCGGTTCATCGCCCGGCGCATCATGATTGCAGCATCCGAGGAAGTCGGCATGGCGGCGCCGCAGGTGCTGCAGGTCACGGTCGCGGCGGCTCAGGCGGTGGCGATGATCGGCATGCCCGAAGCGCGCATCATCCTTTCGGAAGCGGCGATCGCCGTGGCCACCGCGCCCAAATCGAACGCGAGCTACATGGCGATCAACGAGGCGCTCGCGGATGTCGACGCCGGCAGGATCGGCCAAGTGCCATTGCATCTGCGCAACGCGCCCACGGCGTTGATGAAGAGTTGGGGCAACCACGAAGGGTACCAGTACGCCCATGACTCACCGGGCGCGGTGGCCGCCCAGCAATACATGCCCGACGAATTGGTTGGGCGGGAATACTACCATCCCAATGGGCGCGGATACGAACGTGAGGTGGGGCAGCGGCTGGAAGGCATCCGCAGCATCCTGCATGGAACGGACGTGCCTGCTGAACACGAACCGTAACAGCCGTACCATAGTCGGTGAAGAAAGGAGCTCATGCGTGAACGGGCAACAGCCTCAAGGAACACAGGTGCATCAGGGGAGGGAAGCGGTGGCCTCCGGCCCGGAGCGAATCCCCAAACACCTCATCGGCTCTATCGTGTCAGTGGGGTCGCTCGCCTTCATCGGCATCCTCACCGAAACGGTCATGACAGTGCTGTTCCCTGAGCTCATGACCGAATTCCATGTGGATACAGCTACCGTGCAGTGGATCACCACCATTTACCTGCTTGTTGTGGGTGTGACGATGCCGATTTCGTCGTACCTCAACCGCCGGTTCACCATGAAGTCCACATTCATCGCGGCGGTCATCTTCGCCGTGCTCGGATCCTGTCTCATGATCGTAGGGCACTCGTTCCCCGTGATCCTGTGCGCCCGCGTGGTCCAAGGCATGGGTTCCGGCATCGCCACGCCGTTGATGATCAACATCATCCTCGAACAATCCCCACGGTCGAAGGTCGGGCGGCTGATGGGCGTCGGATCGCTCGTTATCACCGTGGCCCCAGCGATCGGGCCGACCGTTGGCGGAGCGGTGGCGAGCGTGCTGCCGTGGCGCAGCATCTTCGTGATTGTCATTCCGATTGTGCTCTTGGTGTCGCTGCCCATCGGTCTCCTCTGCATCCGCCAGACACGCCCCACGCAGCCCACCGAGCTCAACCCACTCCAATTCGTTGCCATTGTGATCGGGCTTTCGGGACTCATCCTTGCGCTCAACCAGACGGGCGTCGCCGTCAGTACCGCGGTCGCGGGCGGTGCATGGGATCCGGCGGCCGCAATCGCTGCGGTGAGTCTTGTGGCCGGCGTGGGCGCGCTCGTCTTCTTCGCATGGTCGTCACGCCGGTCCTTCTCACCGCTCATCCGCTTGGGTTGGCTGCGTGACCCGGTTGTGCTGTTGCACTTATTGCCGTACACGATGCTGCCGATGGTGGGCATCGGATTCGGCTACGTGATCACGAACCTCGCCCAGCTTTCGCTGCATACCAATGCGCTTGTGGCCGGCATGCTCGTCTTGCCCGGCGCCCTCATTGGCGCGTTCTTCGCGCCGGTGGGCGGTATGCTGTACGACAAACATGGCCCCACGCGACCGATCCTCATCGCGTTCGCGTGTTGCATCGCGGCGATTGCCCTCATGCTCGCCTTCTCGATGCATCTGACACCGGTGCTGCTCGCGCTGTTCTACTTCGTGTTCGGCGTGGGGTATGCACTCGGTTTCTCGAATATCATGACGGACGCGATCAACGGCATCCACCGCGAATTCACCCCGGACGGCAACGCCGTGTTCAACACGGCGCTCCAGTTCGGTGGCGCCGCGGGCACCACGCTGTTCTCGACCGTGTTCGCCATCGCGCAGGCCGGTGCGGGCGCCGAGCACACCCCTGCGTTCGCCCATGCGACCGCCGTCGGCGGCACATGGACCTTCGCGGTCATGCTCGCCATCGTCTGCGCGGCCTGGATCTGCCTCTTCGCGGCGTTCCGCATGTCGGCACGCCGAGCGGCGAGCGCCTGACCCATTCCTCATATGGTTTGGGGCCCACACCATTGTGGATGGTGTGGGCCCCAAACCATATGAGGGTCGTTACCCGCGCATCACTTCTTGCGCGGCACGTAGATCACGGTGTCGATGAGCTTGCGGTAGTGGTCCACGATCTGCGCGCGGCGAGACTTGAGGCTCGCCGTGAGCATGCCGTTCTCCTGTGTGAACTCGTCGGGCAGGATCTCGAACTTGCGGATCGACTCTGCGCGCGAGACGCCTTCGTTCGCCTTGTTGACGATGCGTTCGACCTCGGCGTGCACGATCGGGTTCTTCGACAGCTCCTCGAGCGAATTGGCGGTGGCCGCGCCCTGCGAGGCGAGCCATGCGTTGGCGTCGGCGAGGTCGAGCGTGACGAGCGCCGCGATGAACGGCTTGCGGTCGCCGATCACGAGGCATTGCGCCACGACGGGAGACGTCATGACGGTCGTCTCGAGCTGGCCGGGGGAGACGTTCTTGCCGCCGGCGGTGATGATGAGGTCCTTTTTGCGGCCGGTGAGGGTGATGAAGCCCTCGTCGTCCACGTCACCCAAGTCGCCGGTGTGCAGCCAGCCGTCCACGATCTGCTGGTTGGTGACTTCCGGTTGGTTGTGGTAGCCCGTGCACACGCAGTCGCCCTTGAAGCACAGTTCGCCGTCTTCCGCGATGCCGACCGTCGTGCCGCACAGCGGCTGGCCGATCGTGCCGATGTGGTTGTTCTCCGGCAGGCTCACGCACACCGGGCCACTCGTTTCGGTCATGCCATAGCCCTCGAGCAGCGGCATGCCGATGCCGTTGTAGAAATGCGCGAGGTCGGGGTCCATCGGCGCGCCGCCGGTGATGGCGAAGTCGGCGTTCGGGCCGAACACGGTGCGGATCTTGCTGTACACGACCTTGTCGTAGAACGCGTGGCGCATCTTCACCGACAGCGGCATCTTCTCGCCGGACTGCTCGTACTTCGACCATTCCTGCGCCGCGGCCACGCCACGCAGGAACATCTTGCCGGCGAAGCCGCTGCCCGCGCGTTGCGACGCCGCGTTGTACACTTTTTCGAACACGCGCGGCACGGCGAGCAGCAGGGTGGGCCCGAACTCCTCGAAGTCCTTGATGATTGTCTTCATGTCGCTCGACAGGCCGAGTGTGAGGGTGCCGGCGAACGCCACGGTGGCCATGAAGCGCGCGAAGACGTGGCTCAACGGCAGGAACAGCAGCAGGCGGCGGTCCGGAATGTCGATCGCGCGCGGCATGTACTGCAACGCGTGCATGCATTCGGCGGCCATGTTGCGGTGGCTGATCTCGACGCCTTTTGGCGTGCCGGTCGAACCGGACGTGTAGATGATCGTGGCGAGCGTGTCGCCATGCGCGGCGTTCTTGCGCCTGGTGAACTCTTCATCGCTCACATGCGCGCCAAACGCGATGATCGCGTCCACCGCGTCGGAGTCGATGACGAACGACGCGCGCACGGATGGCGATTCATTCGACACCGATTCCACCTTGTCGCGCTGTGTGTCGTCTTCCGCGAACACGAGCACCACTTCGGCATCATTGAACACGGTGCGCATCTGTGCGGCGGAATTCGTCTCATACACGGGAATCGTCACACAGCCGATCGCCATGATCGCCATGTCGAGGGCCACCCATTCCCACCGGGTGTGGGCGATGATCGCAATGGACTCGCCAGGACGGGCGCCCCAGCCAATCAGGCCCTTGGCGATCGCGATGACTTTGTCGCGGAACTCCACCGCCGTGAACGACTGCCAGACACCGTCGGCGTCCTTGTACCCGACCATCGAACCGTCGGGGTTGCGCTCGGCGCGGCCTTGAACGAAGTCGAACAGGTTGATGTCCGGATTGATCGGCTTGTGCAGTGGGGTCTCATACTGCTTGACGATGCCGGCGTTGCACGTGCCGTCTTCGGTGCGTGCCGGCGTGCCCTGTGTGGAACGGTCTTCACTCATACCTATAGGAACTACACGATTGACGCTACAACACGCCGGTTCATGTCGCGCACCGGGTATGGAAGGCATACCGCTGTTCGTTCCGGTTACGCCTACGTAGGCGTATTGAGTGTTTTGCTCAGGACGAACAAAGGCGTATACTGAAATTAGTTACTTGAGTATTCGTGTGACTGGATATATGTAAGATTCGCTCGCAGTGAACACAGGGAACTGCGGCTGTGCAGAATTCGGGTTTGGCAGGGATAATGGAATCTTCGCCATGGCCGAACAGTCTGACAAGGAGGCGCCCGGTGGTCAGAAGGCAATGCGTATGCGGTGGCCCACTCAAAGGGCTGCATCACACTGGTCCCGAGATGTTCGGTTTCATTCCATCGTCGTCATTGGCGCATTATAACTACGACTGCGGCTTTGAAGTGGGGGTCACGCTGCCGGGGGGGCGCGTGCTTGAGCAATGCCCGAACTGCGGCGCGATGGTGCTGTGCGAATATCCGACCCTTGACGGTTCGCTGCGCGGGGACGATCCGCTCATCACCTACGGCCCCGGCACCGTATACGAGCAGTGCGACATCGACGCCGTGCCGGTGACCTACCGGTCGTTCCGCGCGCTGATGTCGTCCGGTGTGACTGGCGGCATCATGTATTCGGGGGCGTTCCGCACCAACCTCGCCGAGCTGTTCGGCACGACCGAAGACAGGCTGCCCAGCTGGAAGGTCGTCAAGGACGCGGTGCGCGACCCGATGCACAGCACCTTGGACGAATGGTGGTACGCGTCAATCGGCCGCAATTTCATTGTGCTGTATGAAAATTCGAAGGTGCTGTTGCCGGTGAGCGCATGGCACCGCATCCCCGGTACGGAGATCAAGAACGCGCACATCGTGCGCATCAACGAATTGAACACCGATTCCCTGCGAGTCCATGCGCTCGACACCGTCGAAATGACGATATCCGAGCAGGCGCTCGACATTCCCGACGAACGCCGGCGCGCGCTCGCGCTCGGCAACGCCGCGCGCGCACGCATGCTCGACAGTGCGATCCATGTGGGCCGTGAATTGCGCGACCTGTCGCAATGGGCGTCGCCCGAGTCTCTCGAACGCGGGGCCGCCCTGATCCGCGACGGTCATGTGGACAGCCTGATCGAAACAGCGTTCGGCATCCAGCATATCGAAGTGCACGACGGCGAGCGTACCGAGCAGGTTGATATCCTGATGCGCCACGATATGCTCGCCAAAACCGTGTGCACGTGCGCCGACGCCCAGGCCAAACGCATCTGCCCGCATATCGTGGCCGCCGTGCTTGAAATGGCGCGGTACCACAGTTTCCGCATCCTCATTCCGCAGGACCGCCTGCCTGAGCGCACGCACCGTTCGGCCGATGTGGTCACGGTGGAGGATCAGGGTGACAGCTACAACCATTACGTGGACGTGGTGGCGATGGTGCGCGAAGAGTGCAAGGCGCAAGCGGACTACCGCTGGTTGTCGTCGTTCATCGAGCCGTTCACGATGGGCGGCGAACCGCTCTACCATGTGGAGTTCATGGACTCCACCGTGATGGGCCTGCCGAGTGTGGGCTATTGCGTCTACAGCAAGACGGTGCTCGGGTTCGTCGACATCGTCATCAACCGAGGCGACGAGGATTATCTAGACACCATGCGCGACTATGGACTTGACAAAGACGTACGTCTTGACATCCTCAACGTCGATTCGATGGATGCGCGCCTGTTGTGCGCGCTGATCACGATGGCGGTGTACCGGGAGCGCCGCAATGAGGGGTTCCTCGCGGAATGCTTGGAGAACGGCCAGCTTGTGCGCATGCTCAGGCGTCTGCGTGCGTTGGACGAGGAAGCATCGCCAAGCGGCGAATGAATGGTCGGGCACGCCAATCGGTGAAAAGTGCGCGACGGGCAAAACAGGCCGCGTACCATGGGGTGTATGAGCGAAACAATCACCTATAGGACGCTGCGCCGCGAAGATTACCCGGCGCTCACTGCACTGCTATGCGGCACATGGCATGCCAAGCCCGGCACCGACCATGATCTCGCGATGAAACTCGCCGAAGCCGATCTGGAATACAGTCTGGCCAGGACGACCACCGCGCAGGTGGCGGTGCAAGGCGGGGCCGTGGTCGGTGTGGTGCTGGGCCGCATCGACGCCGCGGAGACGCGCAAAGGCGTGAACAGGCACCACCGTGCGAGCATGAAGATCCTCGCCTCGCTGCTGTTCAACGCGCAGGGACGCGCCGCGCTGCAGCAACTCAAGAAGAACGAGGAAGCGAACCGGAGCATGCTCGCCGAAGCGAAGAAGGAAGGGCACGCGTATGACGCCGAAGTCGTGCTGCTGCTCGTCGACCCCTCGGTGCGCGGCCAAGGCGTGGGCAAGCATCTGTTCGATTGGCTGCTCGGCCAGTTCAAGGCCAATGGTGTGACCCGCTACTTCCTGTACACCGACACCGGCTGCGACTACCGCTTCTACGACCGTGCAGGCCTGACTCGCCGCAAGGTGCTCGATATGGAGCCCCACACCGTGCAGGAAGACGCCGATGTGCAGCAGGAGTCCTCCGACCTCGACGAGCACCTGCATGCGTTCCTGTACGACAACGAGGTGGCGCCGGCGAACGAAGGCGTCAACCCGCTCGGCCGCGACTGAACCGGG
Organism: Bifidobacterium pseudolongum subsp. pseudolongum DSM 20099; assembly: GCF_000771225.1. Lineage (GTDB taxonomy): Bacteria > Actinomycetota > Actinomycetes > Actinomycetales > Bifidobacteriaceae > Bifidobacterium > Bifidobacterium pseudolongum. The sequence goes on along the minus strand of NZ_JDTZ01000002.1, from coordinate 73,645 downwards.
GCGGCATGACACAACCTGAGACCACCAGCGCGGGCGGCGCATACGAGCCGCCCGCGGGGTTTGCGCACTGCTCGAAACTGCGTCCCGTGTTCGAGGCTCCGACATCCTTGGACCGCGTACGCGCGCTTGTGGCGATCCTGCAGGGGCCTGACGGCTGTCCATGGGACGGCGCCCAGACCAACCGATCACTCCTCAAGCCGCTGCTCGAGGAGACCTACGAATACATCGACGCCGTGGAATGCGCAGACCGCGACAACATGCGCGAAGAACTCGGCGATATGCTGCTCCAATCGGTGTTTCAGGCACAGATCTGCGCGCAGGACCCACATGATCCCTTCGACATCGACGAGGTATGCGACCGTCTTGCCACCAAGCTCATCACACGACACCCGCTCGTGTTCCCGCCGGACGGGGCCACCAGCGACGAATTGGACGCCGAAGACACACTCGCCGTGTGGGAGCGGATGAAACAGCGCGAAAAAGGGCGCCGGTCCGTGCTCGACGGCATCGCGCACGCGCAGGGCGCCCTGCCGCGCACGGCGAAAGTGGTCTCACGGGTGCGCAAATCCGCGCGCCATGAGCAACTCGAACAGGCGTTTGACACACCAAGCGCGCTCGCGGACGACTATGCCGACCAGATTGTGTGCATCGTACGGCAGGCGCAGGCCGCCGGCGTGGACATCGAAGCCGATCTGCGCAACCGACTGCGTGAAATCGAACAGGACATCACACGATTGGAGCAAACCGGCGATGATGAGGATCAGTGAACGCGAATTCGAACAGGCGGTGACGGAGGCGCTCGCCTCAGTGCCGCAGCGGTTCAAGGACGTGCTGCACAACATCGCGATCACTGTGGACGATGAACCGACCCCCGAGCAGCTGCGCACGATGACGCACGGGCATGGCGAACTGCTCGGCCTGTACCAAGGCATTCCGATCACCCAGCGCGGCACGGGGTACGCCGGCGTGATGCCCGACGTCATCACGATCTTCCGCGGCCCGCACGAACGCGTATGCTCCACGCACCGTGAGCTCGTGGTGCAGATCCAGAAGACCGTGCTGCATGAGATCGGCCATTATTTCGGCTTCGACGACGCCTACCTGCACTCCCACGGATACTGACGGGGCCGCACGTCATACGATCTGCGTGCCAAAGGGGAACAACGCCAACTTGGCCATCTTGAAGGATTGGATGCCGAACGGGATGCCGATGATCGTGATGCAGTTGGCCAAGCCGGCCACCACATAACCGATGGCGAACCACAGCCCGACGAAGATGACCCAGATGAAGTTGAGGACCGCCGAACCGGCTCCACCGCCATACACGACCTGTGTGCCGAAGGGGGTCAGCGTCAGCTTCGCCATCTTGAACGCCTGCTTGCCCACCGGGATGCCGATGATCGTGATGCACAGGATGACGCCGACCACGGCCCAGCCGAACGCGATCGCAAGGCCGCCGAGCACAAGCCACAGAATATTGCCAATGAGTCTCATGCCCATTCAGTGTAGCGGCCGTGCGTGCGGTTGTCACGCATGGTCCGCGGGTGGGAATCGGCCTTGGCGGGGTGCCATGCCATACTGGCATGTGGCGCCACACGGCACCAATGTAACGCAGGGGGACCCGTGCACACGGGTTGAGAGGGCCATCAGGCGGCCCGACCCTTTGAACCTGTTGGCTAACACCATCGTAGGGAGACGAACAATCATGGGATTCGAGCCACATGAACCGATCACGCTGACCAATCTGCCACCGTTCGCGCGGCGCATGCGCGACGCCGCCGATCTGGTGTGGGAGGAAGGCTACCGGCAGCCGTTCATCCGCGAACTGGGCGCGGGCACGTTGCCACGCGACACGTTCGCGTTCTACCTGATCCAGGACGAGCTGTACCTCAACGACTATGCGAAAGTGCATGCGCTCGCCGTCACCAAAACCGACGACAACGAAGTGATGGCGTTCATGGCGCAGGTGCAGCATGCGATCTTCCATGTGGAAAAGACGCTGCACAACGAATACCTCGCTTCGTTCGGCATCACACCGCAGGATGTGCGCGATGCGCGCCAATCCGCGTTCGCCCGCGCCTACACTGCGAACATGCTCGCCACCGCCTATGGCGGGGACCTGATCGACATCCTCGTGGCCGTGTTGCCGTGCGCGTGGGTGTACGCCGACTACGGGCAGCGCCTTGCCCGCGAGTTCGCCGATACCTTGGACACCAACCCGTACCGCGAATGGATCGGCACCTATTGCACCGATGCATTCTGGCAGTCCTCCGTGTGGCTCATCGAGCACATCGAAGACATCGCCGCCACGCTCGACGAATCGCGCAAGCGCGGGCTCATGGCGAGTTTCGTGCGCGGTGTGGAGAACGAATACATGTTCTGGGCCAGTGCCTACGACCATCAGATGAGCTGGCGACCCGAATGGGACGAATCGGCGTATTGAGCCACATCGTCCCGGCATGATTGAGGGCTCATCGCCATGATGGGCCCTCAATCCGTATGATGGGAAAATGCCGCTGTGCCGGTCTACTCGCGCACGAGGCGGATATGCTCCACGTCGTCACGCTTGGAGCGGCGGTAGAGCACGCAGCGGTTGCCGATCACCTGCACGACCTCGGCGCCGAGGCGTTCAGCGAGCATGTCGGCCGCTTCATGGGAGTCGAGCCCGGAGCCGTCCTGCACCTGCACCTTGATCAGTTCGCGCTTCTCGATCGTCTCGTCGGCCTGGTTGACTGCGGTATCGCTCAGGTCGTTCTTGCCGATGTACACGAGCGGTTTGATCTGGTTCGCCGCGGCGCGCAGCTGCTTGATCTGCTTCTTCGTCAATGCCATGTGTTCGTTCCTTTGAATTCTGCATATGCACATGCGTGTTGCCGCTCCATCGTAACGGAACGGCACGATGGAGCGGCAACACGGCAATGGTCAGAAGTCGAAGTTGTTCGGGTCGGCGCCGTTGCGCTTGCCGGTGTCGAGCGAGCTGATGATCCGCATCTCCGATTCGTCGAGCTCGAAATCGAACACGTGGATGTTCTGCATGATGCGGGTGCTGTGCACCGACTTCGGCAGCGGGATGACACCACGCTGCAGGTCCCAACGCAGCACGACCTGTGCGGACGACTTGCCGTATTTCTCGCCGATGTCGAGCAGCCGCTGGTCGGTGAGCAGGGTGCCGCCGGTGCCGCCGAGGGGGCTCCACGCTTCGACGGCGATGTCTTTGCCGTGGCAGAAGTCGATGAGGTCCTGGTTGGGGAATGTGGGGGAGGACTCGACTTGGTCCACCGCGGGCAGCACATCGGTCTGTTCGAGCAGCTCGGCCAGATGGTTCCGCTCGAAGTTGCTCACGCCGATCGCACGCATGCGGCCCTGTGCATAGAGCTCCTGCATGGCGGCCCATGCCTCTTGCCAGCCTTCGGCCGGCCAGTGGATCAGATACAGGTCCACATAGTCTAGGCCGAGCCGGTCCAGGCTCTCCTGGAACGCGTCCTTGGTGCGGTGCTTGCGAATGTCGTCGTTCCACAGTTTCGTGGTGACGAACAGGTCGGCACGGTCCACACCGCTTTCGGCGATGGCGCGGCCCACCGAAGCCTCGTTGCCGTATACGCTCGCCGTGTCGATATGGCGGTACCCGTCCTCGATGGCGGTGCGCACGGCGTCCACGGTCTGCGGACCATCCTCGACTTGGAACACGCCGAAGCCGATCTGTGGGATCATCACGTCGTTGTTGAGCGCGATGCAATGGTTCTCTTGTGCCATGATTCCTCGATTCCTGCAGGGAAGACGGCTCGGGCCGTCCTGCACTCCATCGTAATCGAGTGGCGCCGGGCCCCGTGGGCGTCGTGCTCTGCGAGAACAGGCTCGGCATGGCGGTGACAAAAGAAATGTGCACCCGGCAGTTGGCCGGATGCACATTCAGTCACGACTCGGCGGTTTGCGCCCTGCCATGGTCGCGTCCTTGTGGGACCCATGCGAGGGCCTGTGTCAAACCGTTGACGTTGAATCCGTCTTCTCTCAGCAGACCGCCCGGTGATTGTGTCATCGCGCGATCCGATGGTCGCTATATATCAATATGTCGTATTGTGCCGGCGTGGCGCCACTTCGGCTCATATTGTGAACACAGTGCTGAGCGCGAGCGCGCATAGCACAACAGCCACCCCGATGAGGAACCACCAGTCGCGCGCATGCATACGCAATGCATGCCAATGGGAACGCGGCTCACCTTCCTGATAGCAGCGGGCGTCGAGCGCGAGCGCGAGATTGTCCGCGTGGCGGATCACCCCTGCGAAGATCGGTACGATGACCGCGCACATGGCCCGCACACGTTGCATGGGGGAGCCGGTCTCGATCGAGCCGCCGCGCGCCGCCTGCGCATCGCGGATCGACATCGTTTCGTCGGCGATCGTCGGCAGGAACCGTAGGGCGAGCGACATGACGAGCGCGATCTCCTGCACATGCAGGACCTTGCGGAACACCGACATCATCGATTCGAACGCATCGGTGAGGGCGGTGGGAGTAGTGGTGAGCATGATGACCGCGCCAAGCACAATCACGAGCATGAACCGGATGGTGTAGAGCGCGGCGACAGTGAGTCCGCCCGTCGTCAGCGCCCAGCCGCCGATATGCAGCAATGGTGTGCCGCTGTGCACCACGAGCATGTTGAACAGGCCCATGACCAGCAGCACGACCACGAACATGCGCGTTGAGCGCCACAGCGCACGCACGTCGAGCCTGCTCGCGGCCACAATCACCGCAGTCGCCGTGCATCCCACAGCCAGCTGTGTCCACGACGTCATTGTGAACGCGGAGAACATCAGCGCGAGGAATCCAATGATCTTCGCGCGCGGGTCGAGACGGGAGACGACCGAATAGCACGCGTCCGACGGCGCGATGCGCGGTTCGGATGCCTCGGGCCCCGGTGTACGCCCGCCGAACACGAGCATCGTGTCGGCGAGTTGTTGCGCGGCGCGCATGTCGTGCGTGATGAGCAGGATCGTGACGCCTTGGCTGTGCAATGTGCGCATGATGGCGTGCACGCGTGCCACGCCCGCCTCGTCGAGCGACGCCGTCGGCTCGTCCATGACGAGCACGCGCGGGCGGCAGGCGAGCACGCCGGCGATTGCGGCAAGCCGCTGCTGTCCTCCGCTGAGCGAGAACGGGTCCCTGTCGGCGAGGTCGGCTATGCCGACGAGGTCGAGCGCCTCCTGCACGCGTTCGCGCACAGCGGCGTCGTCGAGCCCCTGGTTGCGTGGGCCATAGGCCACGTCGTCGCGCACGGTGGCGGCGAACAGCTGCCGTTCGGGGCGCTGCATGACCAGACCGAGCGAACGGCGCAATGCTTTGCGCTGGCGCCGTTTGGCATGGCGCCAGCGCAGCCCGTCGATGCATAGGGTGCCCTCATCGGGGGCGATGAGCGCGCACAGCAGGCGCGCGAAGGTCGTTTTCCCTGATCCGTTGGGCCCCACGAGCGCCACGGTGGAGCCGCGTTCGATGCCCACGGTCAGGTCATCGATCACTGGCGCGCCATGGGCATAGGCGAACGAGACGTGGTCGAACACGACCGTCGGGTCATGCGCGGTCCTGCCCACGTGTGGCAGGTCAGGCAGCGCGGTGCCGGGACTGTGTGGCGGATCGGTTGTGCCACGTGCATGTGCATACCGTGCGGTCACATCGCGCACCTTGCCATGCTCGACGGCGAGGACGCGGTCGGCGTGCATCACCTCGTCGGGGTGGTGCGTGACCATCACGATCGCAGTGCCGCGCTGGTGCACGCGTTCGATGACCGTGAGCACGTCATCGAACGCCTGCGGGTCGAGCATCGCCGTCGGCTCGTCGAGCACGAGCACACGGCTGTCCATGGCGAGCATGCCGGCGATCGCGACGCGCTGCTGCTGGCCGCCGCTCATGGCGGTGGGGTCGGCGTCGCGCAAGGCATCCATGCCAACCGCGCTGAGCGCGCTGTGCACACGGTCGCCGATCAGCGCAGGGGCCACGCCGAGATTCTCCGGACCGAACGCCACGTCTGCGGACACGGTCGTGGTCACGATCTGGTCCCCGGGGTTCTGGAAGACGACGCCGATCGAGCGCCTCGCCTCGCGGTATGCGTCGGCGTCGGCGCCGTGCGCGTCGTCGAACACGGTGTGGCCCATCAGCTTCACCGTGCCGTGGTCGGGGGCGGCGAGTCCGGCGATCAGGCGTGCGAGCGTGGACTTGCCGGCGCCATTGGGGCCTACGAGCGCAATGCGCTCACCGGGCCCGACACGCAGGTCCACGCCGTCGAGCACCCATGTGGAGCCGCCGTCGTAGCTGAACCTCACGCCGTCGAGTTCGATCGGCGCGTCTGTGCTTGCACCGTGCGTCATCGGTTGAGCAGATTCGAAATCGGCTTGTAGATGAGGAAGGTGATGACGCCGTGCAATGTGAACTTGATCAGGTTGAACGGCAGCAGGATCGGCACGATCATCTTGGCCACCGCGGCCATCGACATGTGCGCGTAAAGCGGTGTGATGAACAGATTGCCGATGATCGCGGCCACGATGGCGCACAGCGCGCCCACCACGATGCCCGCAAGGGCGCCTTTGCGCGAGGTATGGCGCCGGTAGACCAAAGCGGCCGGCACTGAAAGTGCCAACGCGACGCCGATTGCCATGATCGATCCCCACGGATTGGTGAAGATATGCGGGAGGAATCCGAGCACACTCACGATCACGGCCGCGGAGGGGCCGTATGCGAAGCCGGCCACCAGGCAGATGATGCCCGACGGATCGTATTTGAGCCATGGGGCTGCAGGCATGAGTGGAAACTCGAGGAAACTGACAGCCATCGCGAGCGCCACGAACAGCGCATACATGGCGATGCGCTTGGTGGACCAGCGGCCTTGTCCGCCGGCACCGGTCGTGTGCGCGTCGTCTGGGCGGCGGCTGCGTGGGGTGGATGAGGGTATGTTGGACTGTCCCATTGTGGGTTCTCCTGTTTCTTCCATCCGGACTATGACCGTTGGCTCTGGAATCCGACCAGATCCACCGCAGCATGCGGGTTGCGGGCTCCGCCATGGTCCGCCCTTGGGGCGTATGGCGCTACCGCCAGTAAGGAATTGCACCTTCCCTGAAACTTGGCAGCACCATCTATACGCCACCCATACGATAAACGGACGTTTCGAAGGCGCCCGTCTGTAGAAAACGACATCAAGCCGGGGGATGATGAAGCGTGTTACACGGCGGTATGAGTGGGAACAATCGTTTCCAAAGAAATGCGTCCATTATGTGAACACTCGTACTAAAGTGCAATATTTGCCCATTGAACTAATATATGATGTGAATGACGGCTTGAAGACGTGCCGTTGTGATGCGCACATACAATAGGAGAGGTTGCGATGATTGAGACCGCACAGGCATTCGGCGTAGACATCGGGGGATCCGGCATCAAGGCCGCCCCGGTCAATCTGGAGAAGGGCGAGTTCGCACAGCCGCGCCTGAAGATTCTCACCCCGGAGCATTCCACCCCCAAGGCGGTGGGTGACATCGTGCGCCAGCAGCTTGAGCACTTCGAAGTGCCTGAGGACGTGCCGGTCGGCATCGCGTTCCCCGCACCGATCCACCCGGGCAAGAAACTCGACTTCATGGCCAACCTCGACCAGTCGTGGATTGGTGTGGATGTGACCGAGGTCTTCTCGGAGGCGTGCGGACGCCCGGTGACCGTGGTGAACGACGCCGACGCCGCAGGCCTCGCCGAACAGCAGTTCGGCGCTGCCAAGGGACAGGAAGGCCTTGTCATCGCCACCACGCTCGGCACCGGCATCGGCACCGCCCTCATCTACGATGGCGTGCTGATCCCGAACACCGAGCTTGGCCACATCCAGCTGCCGAAGGGCAAGGGCGACGCCGAGAAGTACGCCGCCTCGTCGGTGCGTGAGAAGCTCGACATGGGGTACAAGAAGTGGGCCAAGCGCCTGACCAAATACTACAGCCTCATGGAGCTCTACTTCAGCCCGGAGCTCTTCGTGGTCGGCGGCGGTGTGAGCCGTGTATCCGAAAAGTTCCTGCCGTACATCGACATCAAGACCCCGATGGTGGCGGCCACTCTGCACAACGAGGCGGGCATCATCGGCGCCGCCTATTACGCGAGCGTGCAGCAGCACGACTGACCGCAGTACATCCAAGAAGGCGGAGGGGCGTTCACGCGCATTGGCGCGCGGCGCCCCTCCTCCATGCTTGGCGTACAATCACACCCATGCGTTTTTCCCACCGAGTCGACATCAGCGAACCCAATCCGATCGCCATCGCGGAGCATGCGATGCGCGCGCGTGGCGCCACGCCCATCGCGCTCAATGATTCGAACCCCACCCACCATGGGCTGGCGCCCGACCTGTTGCCCGAGCCGTACGCGGCGGACCCGCGCGGACAGCGGTATGCGCGCGAGGCGCTCGCCGCGTATCTGGGCGGTGGTGCGCGCGCGGACGACCTCTATCTGCTGAGCTCGACGTCGCAGGCCTATGCATGGCTCATGAAACTGCTGTGCGACACGGGCGACGCCGTACTCGCACCGAAGCCGGGCTATCCGCTCATCGAATCGATCGCGCGCCTCGAATGTGTGGAGCCGCGCTTCTACCAGCTGCGGTTCGACGGATCGTGGACGATCGATACCGCGCAGATCGAACAGTTGTTGTGTGACGACACCGGGCACCGCATCCGCGCGCTCATTGTGATCAATCCGAACAATCCCACCGGATCGTATGTCAAACCAAACGAACGCGAGCAGCTCGTCGCCTTGTGCCATGCGTACGATGTGGCGATCATCGCCGACGAGGTCTTCTTCGACTACGCCCTCGAGCCGTTCGATGGCAACCGCAGGTTCGCCGGTGAAGACAGTGTGCTGACCTTCGCTCTCGACGGCTTCTCCAAGACCTTGGCCGCCCCGCACGCAAAAGTCGGGTGGATCCGCGTGTCCGGCCCCAAGGACGATGTGCGACAGGCCACGCGACGGCTCGATGTGATTGCCGACGACTTCCTGCCGATGAGCGAACTCGTGGCCCGTGCCGTGCCGCCGATGCTCGCTGCGGCGCCCAGCCAATTACAGCGGGTGCGTGCACGCACGCAGGGCAATCTGCGCCGCCTGCATGAGCTCGTGGACGCCGACACGCTTGGTGTGGTCGATGTGCTGCGCGCCGAAGGCGGCTGGAACGTGCTGCTGCGGTTCCCCAGCGTGATCGACGAGAATGAACTCGTGCTGTCGCTCATCGAGCACGCAGGCGCGAGTGGACAGCCGGGGTATTTCTTCGACATGCCGTCGAACGGCTACCTCGCGCTCTCGCTGCTCGCCGAACCGGAGCGGTTCGCGTCGAATGTGCGGCTTGTGCTCGGCGCGGTGGCACGTGCGCTCGACGTGAGCGACTGATATTTGCTGCGGATGAGCTGCGTGTAGAACGAGGCGGAACGTTGCGGTTCGCCGTCGAACACGAGATGCGTCTCGTCCATGACAATCGTACGGGTGATGCCATACGGTTCGTGCGTGGTCAACCCCACGTCGTGCGTCGAGAAGATGACCGGTGTGCCGCAGCTGAGCAGTCGGCGCGCCACATGCGCAGAACTGATCTCATCCAAGCCCCGCGTGGGCTCGTCGGCCACAAGGAGTGCGGGGGATGTGGCGCTCGCCACAGCCATCGCGAGCAGGTGCAGGCGTTCGCCATCCAGTTCCTCGTACGGCACATGCCTGACCTCAAGCAGGTCGAAGCGTTCGAGCAGTGCGCCCACGCGTGCGATGCGCTCATCGAGCGACACGCCATGGCGTTTGAGGTATTCGAGCAGCGCGGCCTCCACACTCGAGGCACGCCGGAAATGCGATTCGACATGCGCAAGGTCCACAAGCCCCACGGCCGCCTCGATCCTGCGGCGGCCCGCACGGTGCGTGGGTTCGCGGTCCGTGCCGTCCAGATCGAAGGTGATCGATCCGCCTGTGGGAATGGCTGCGGCTCCCAACAGCCTGACGAGGGTGCTTTTGCCGGCGCCGTTGAGTCCGATGATGGCCACATTGCCTTCACCGGGGGCGAATGTGCAGCTCGTGGGTGCCAGTCCCACGGTGCCGTCCGCGTAATGGTATGACGCATCGGTGAGCGTGATGCCCACATGGCTGGGCGTGTGGGCCGTATCGCGATGCAGCAGGGTCGAAAGGAAGTTCATAAGTGCCCATTGTAGGCATGCCTACGGCAGCAGCGTGAACCACGAGCGCACCGCATGGTAGAGCCCCGGCTCGTTGACCACAAGCATGTCGTCGCGCCCCACCACAAAGCACGAGAGCGCCCACACCACCACGGCATAGGCCATCACGAGCGCCACGATCGCGCGCGCCCACCGCCTGCCCTGCATGGCTTGTGCCGCCACCGGCAGCGCGCACAGCATGAACAGCCACCCAAAATCGGCCATGTAGCGCCATCCGAATCCACCCACAATGGAATCGAACACCAGCAGCACAACAGCCAAGGCGAGCATCGTGACCAACGTGGGCCACAATGCTCCCAGACGCCGCCGCAGGAACGGCACCGCGAACGCAAGCGCGGCGAGCGGCATGAGCACGCACAGGCCGCCGATGGAAGGTTCGGTGAACGACCATGCGGGCAACGGGGTGGAGGATATCTCGAGGAAGGGGAACGTGCCGGTCGGGCGCAACGGCAGGAACAGGTAGTACAGGATGGTGCCCGGTACATTGCGCCATGGCGTGCTGAAGCTCGTCATGTCGGCCACGGTGATCTGGTAGGCGTTGCCGAAATCGAACAGCGAGCCGAACCGCAACTGGTTGTATGCCAGGACCGGGGCCACCACCACGGCGGCCGGCACGAGCATCCACGTGCACCAAGCCACCAAGCCGCGCCAGTCACGGGCACGGAACCATACGTACAGATGATGCCAGAACAACGGCAACGCCAGCACCGCGGTGAGCGCGAATGTGGGCCGGCACCCCAGCGTGGCGGCGATGCATGCGGCGCCCGCGGCTACGTGCGGCCACGAGAGCGTGCCGTCGCCGCGTTCGGCGCCCAGCCACAACCACAACCCCCATGCCACCAGCAACAGCGAGGCCGCGAAGGGAATCGAATAGAAATTGGTGCGGAACCACAGGTACGGTGCGGTTGCGCCGATCAGATACGCCACACAGGCAAGCACCACAGTGGCGAGCGGCACGGCGCCGACGATGCGCTTGAGCACGCGAATCACCAACAGGCACGAGCACACCGCCATGCCGAACATGAGCAGCAGTTCGGCGCAGCGTGCGGGCAGCATCATGCCGCCGGGCGCGAACCACGACGAGACCACACGGAACGGCGCGAACAGCAGCAGCGACGGCAGCACACCGAAATACGAATACCAGTGACCGTCGCGGAACGCGTAATCCCAGTAGACCGGCGAGACGCCCTTGTCGAACAAACGGTCGCGTTGGGCCACGTCGTAAGGATTGGCGGTCTGCGCCAACTCCTGCGGCACCGGCAGGTCGAGCCACAGCCGGCCATGCAACAGCGCATCGGCGACATGCCCATACTGGTCAAAGTCGTAGGTGTAGCCGCCGTCGGTATGGAACCGCAACGGCGCGGCAAACCGGATGCCCCACACCACATGCCAGACCGTATAGAAGGCCAAGGGGGCGAGCGCAAGCGCGAAGAGCCACCGCTGCCGCTTGCTTGCCGTGTCCAGCCGGGTGCGCCACAGCCATGAGCCGGGCAGGAACGCTATCACCACAAGCGCCACGGCGACCATCGTGCCCACGCGCGCCCAATCGAATTCGAACGGCACACGCACGTTGGCGCGCACGTTCTCAATCGGTACGAGCGCACCCCGGGTCTCTTCGACCCAGATTGTGGTCGTGCCCGTCGCGTTATCGCGGATGTACAGCGACCGCGGGGCGTACGGGCTCACCGATTGCGCGGCCCCACTCACGCCATGCGCCTCGAGGCGCATGTGTACGGTCGTGACGACGTCATCGGACCACGGCCCGGCGAGCGCCGCGTCGATCCCCCGCATAGGCGTCGGATCCACGCGCCAATACTCCGACGAGCCGTCCGATTGCGTACGCAGCCACGCCGTGGTCGGGTCGGTCACCTTGAGCATCCCCTCGGCTGTGCGCTGCAGTCCAGGGCCGAGCTCGTTATGCGCGGAGACAGAATCGCCGCTCGCGCCGATCGACAGCACGTAGGGCAGGTTGAACCACGCGCATTCCACGAACACGACGAGGCATACGGCGATGAGTACGCGGCGCGTCAGGCGGAGCAGCCGCGCGCGGCGGGGCAGCGGTGAGGTCACGTGCATTATTCTATCGGCACCATCGGCATGGAGCACGTTGTACATTAGAGAGCATGGTTCACACGTCTGATCGCTCCCCGCACACCCCACACGCGCACCCCCGCGGCGTCACCCCGTCGGCGCTGCTCACGGCGGCGCGGCAGTGGCTTGCGCACGGTTGGGCCGGGTCGGGCGTGGGGGAGCCGGTTGTGCTCGCCCCGTGGACGCGCCACCACGCGTTCACCGGATTCTCGGACGTGCCCGGGCCGATCCGCCCCGGCTGGGTGCAGCTGCCCGGCGTGCGCGTCTTCGCCATCGGATTCTTCCTGTCATCACGCCGGTTCATGCAGATCGCGCTCGCCGACGACCGCGGGCGCGTCTATGCGACCGATGAGCCGAACCCGGACCTGCACGGGCGCGAACCGGAGTTCTTCCTGTTCAAGGAAGGCGAATGGACGATTCCCGACGGCCCGCGCGTGGGGCATACCGCCGCAACGGGCGGGCGCACGATCCGTGTGGCCCACGGCGGCGTGGTGTGCGCCGAAGCGAACGGGGTCAACCGGTGGCTCGCCTCGTGGATCGAGGCAGGCCGCCGCTACACGCTCGAACAATTGCGCGTGCCCCTGCCCGACGAACTGCGTGTGGGGCTCGAATACCGCGACGCGGTGACAGTCGCGTTCTTCGCGGCCTATCTACTGCCCAAGATGCGCGGACTGCTGCTCGGCTTCGGGTCGGGCAACATCTTCCGCAGGCTCGAACAGCAGGCGCCGTTGAGCGCGATCCGCGACAGCGCGCGCGACGCCGCCGAAGCGCGCGCCCACGGCCTGCGCACATCCGGGCTTGAGGACCACGCCGTCATGCTCATGCGCGAAATAGGCGCATTGGGCGACCTGCCCGCCTTGCAACCGGACCACGGCGCCGAGCCGATGCACCTGATCACCTCCGAGCTCTCCGGCAACTACTTCCTGACATGGGACACATCGCTGCCATTCGATGCGGCCCTCACCTCGATGCGCATCGAAGGCAACCTCAACCGCTTCGCCCAAGTCAGCTCGTGGCTCGAAACCAACGCGAGCCACGGCATCGAACCCACCGAAGACACCGTCTCGCAAGCCCAGGCCGCCCTCATCGACCAGGCCCTGTTGACCAATCCGGCGCTCAGCGCGTTCCCGCGCACCGAACCGATCGACGTGCTGCACGGGCCGGCGTTCGGCGAAGTCAACCGTCTCGTCGCCATCGCCGCGGACACGGCACAGCGCATTGCACGGGCCAACCCGGCGCCGCAGGCGGACCAGCCGCACGGCGAATGGGTGTTGCGTCAGACGCTTGCCTCACTGCTGCGCCGCCTGCGCCTGCCCTACCGGTTCGACACCGACTTCCGCGACGACCTCGAAGCCGGCAGGCTGGCCATCGCCTTCACCGCGGCCGGTCCCGCGCTCATGCCGGCGAGCGAATACATCGCGGCCACCCACGACTGGATCAACCTCGATGACGCCGCACGGGCGCAGCTCAGCGCACGCTACAACCTGCGCGTGGGATTGATGATGGCGGCGCTCGCGTTCGGCGCGAGCCCGCGCATCCGTGAAGTGAGCGTCATCATCGATTCGATCGGGCTCGAAGAGGCGATCAAGGAGCAGGACAGCGCGATCAAGGCGATGATGAGCGACGCGTTGAGCACCTTTGAACAATGGCATGACCGCCCGCTCGACTTCGCCGGCGGCAAGGCGAGCCCCAAAGACGGCGACCAGCACGGCAACCCGATGGCGATCGGCACGGCGAATGGGCCCGAACCGCAAGGTGCGCCGGCCGACGACGAATTCGAACAGCTGATGCGCGGCGGCGGCATTGACGAAGTGACGTTCGCGTTCGACGAGCGCGACGGGCAGGAAGACGGGCGGGGCAATGGCGAGGGGCGGAACGACCATGCCTCCGGTGCGGCGATCGACGAGCAGTTCGAACGGCTGCGCACCGGCCCGACCCTCACCACCCTGGCCACCGTGACGTTCACGCGCGAGGCGTTCTTGCGCCGGCTGCGCGAAGACGGGCTCGAACACCCGGACGAGACTTTCGCCATGTTCCAAGCGTCCATGACGATCGACACCGAACACGGACTGGCGGCAACGCCCACCGACCTGACAATCCATGACGCACGGTTCGAACCGCGCAACGCCCAGATGGCACCCGAATCGCAGGACCGTGCGCTCACCCCGGCCGAAACACGCGCCATGGGCACCGCCGACACCTTCGGACTGGCGATCCAACGCGACGACCTGCTCGCATACGCGGTCGCGCATTTCCATGAACTGGCCGCCGATGACGCGATGCCGTCGGTGGACAAGGCCCAACAGGCGATGCGGCTCATCGACCGCATAGGCGACCCGGAGCTTGCCGCTGCGGCGCCCGAGATCACCGCAGCACTGATCGATGGGCGTGACACCCCCGACCCGGTGTTCGAAGCCTCCGCCCGGCTCGACGACGCGCGCGGCAAGGCGCGCGACATGCTGTTCTCCGGACAGGTGGACCAGGCCATCGACCATATCGAATCCGTGGTGGCTGAGCTCGACGAACGATTTGCCGCAGGCGACGGCGTGCCGCGCTACTTCAACTCGTATGCCGACCGGGTGATCTACAACCACTTGTTCGCGATCCGTGACGAACGCACGGTGCTCATTCCCGACAACCTCTTCTACGCGCATATGGAGCTCGCCGACGCCTTGGCGCAGCTCAAGGGGGCCAAGGCGGCACTGCCACACTTGAACCGGCTCGTGTCCTATGCGCCGTCATACGCGCTCTCACACCTCAAGCTCGCCGTGCAACTCGCCCGCGAGGAGGATTGGGATTCGGTGCGCGCCGTGTGCCTCAACGCGTTGCGCGTCTCGATCGACCGCGCGGATGCGGGCTACGCGTACTACCGCCTTGCCCAGGCCGCGTGGATGCGCGACGAGTTCGCCGTGGCTGTGGCCGCATACATGATGAGCGACGCGGTCGCCCCCAATCAGGTGGCTTCGCTCGGCGAGGAGCTCAGCGAAGTGCGCGGACGCGCCACATCGCAGAACATCCCCATCCCCACTGCCATGGCACAGGCGCAGCGCACGCTCGCCGAACACGACATTCCCGTATGGCCGGGCACCGAGGTCGCGCCGATCATGCTGCGCGCGGCGCGAGTGGGGGTGGACCAAGGCATGTTCGTACCCGCGCGCACGCTCGCGGTGGCGGCGGCGCGCATGGGCGAACAGGGCATTGACGCGGTGCAGCTGCAGTTTCTGCGCTCGCTCAATGCATAAATGGCAGTGGCCGGATCACGGACCACACAGACGAAAGGTGAAG
The DNA here is from genome assembly GCF_000771225.1 of Bifidobacterium pseudolongum subsp. pseudolongum DSM 20099. Taxonomy (GTDB): domain Bacteria; phylum Actinomycetota; class Actinomycetes; order Actinomycetales; family Bifidobacteriaceae; genus Bifidobacterium; species Bifidobacterium pseudolongum. The sequence goes on along the minus strand of NZ_JDTZ01000002.1, from coordinate 58,061 downwards.
ACATGAGCGAGCGCGACCATGCCGTTGACGCACGCGCGGGCATCGGTTCCGACGCGTGGATCGACGCGTTGCGGTATACCGACAACGACGCGATGGACCTTGACGACCTCGACGTGCAGCGGCTGACCGCCGAACAGGCGGCGCGCCTGTGGGCGCGGCTCGCCGCATGGGTCGAAACCGACCAGATGGCCTATTACGTGGACGACGCGCCGGTGTCGTCCGATGCGGCGTACGACGCGCGCCTACGTTGCCTGCAACGGTTGGAATCCGCGTTCCCGCAGCTCGACACCCCACAGTCGCCGACGCACCGTGTGGGCGGCACGTTCTCGAACGAATTCGCATCGGTGCGGCACCCGTCGCGCATGATGAGCCTCGACGACGTGTTCTCATACGACGAGCTGCGCGCATGGTACAACAGCGTGCGGCGCGATCTGGATTGGCCGGAGGGCAAGCCGCTGCCGATGACGTGCGAAATCAAGATCGACGGCTTGGCGCTCAACCTCATCTACCGCAACGGCGTGTTGGTGCAGGGCCTGACACGCGGCGACGGCGTGACCGGCGAGGACATCACGATGAACGTGCGCACATTCCAGTCGATTCCCGCCACGCTGCACGGGCCGGAAGGGGACATTCCCGAACTCGTGGAAATCCGTGGCGAGGTGTTCATGCGCTGGGACGACTTCAGGGCGCTCAACGCGCGCAACGAGGACGAAGGCAAACCGCCGTTCGCCAACCCGCGCAACGCGGCTGCCGGGTCGCTGCGCCAGAAGGACCCACGCATCACCGCGAGCCGGCATCTGAGCTTCTACGCGCACGGCATCGGCGAATTGCAGTGGGGCGAAGGCAAGCCGGTGGACGTGGCCGACGAGGTGCACGACCAGTCGGAGGCCTATGCGCTCTATGAACGGTGGGGCATCCCCGTCTCGCCGCATACGCGCGAGGTGACGAATTTCGACGAGATCATCGAGATGATCGAGTATTACGAGCGGCACCGTTACGACATAGAGCACGCCCTTGACGGCATTGTGGTGAAGGTGGACGATCTGGCGCTGCAGCGCCGTCTGGGCGCCACGTCGCGTGCCCCGCGCTGGGCGATCGCCTACAAGTATCCGCCGGAGGAAGTGAACACCGAACTGCTCAACATCATCGTGCAGGTGGGCCGTACCGGCCGCGTGACGCCTGTGGCGATCCTGAAACCGGTGTATGTGGCCGGCTCGACCGTCTCGCGCACCACATTGCACAACGCCTACGAGGTCAAGCGCAAAGGCATCCTCATTGGCGACACGGTGGTGGTGCGCAAGGCCGGTGACGTGATTCCCGAGCTCGTGGGCCCCGTGATCGCACGGCGCGCCGGGCGGGAGGCCGATCTGCGAGAGTTCGTGATGCCCACGCATTGCCCGTCGTGCGGCACACTCCTGCGCCCCATGAAAGAGGGCGACAAGGACCTGCGGTGCCCGAACGCCGAATCCTGCCCGGCGCAGCTCACCGAACGCATCATCAACCTCGCCTCACGCAAGGCGTTCGATATCGAGCATTTGGGGGAGGCGAGCGCGGTGGCGCTCACGAACCCCGAAGAGGACCGGCCGGATTCCGTCGAGGCGTATGCGCCTGGCATCCGTGAACTCCTCGTGGCGCCGGGCGACGAACCCGAGCCGTATGTGGCGCCGGAAGGGCTGGAACTGCCCGAACCGCAGCAGCCGGTGCTGTCGAGCGAAGCGGGTGTGTTCGCGCTGACGGCATACGACCTCAAAGACGTGCAGGTGTGGCGTGAGGCGCCGATTATCGAGGTGCGTGAACATGTGGATGAGGCGGGCAAGACACACAGGACGCGCCGTCGCATCGGTGGGTCGGGCCTGTGGCATCAGGTGCCGGCGTTCTGGACGAACCCGATCAAACAGGGCAAAGACAAGCCGGTGCCCAGCGACGCCGTGGTCGTGGGCGTGCAGGAACGCAACGGACGTGCCATCTATGTGGGACCCGCGGAGAACACACGCAAGATGCTCGCCGAAATCGACAAGGCCAAGCACACCGACCTCGACCGTGTGCTCGTGGCGCTGTCGATTCGCCGGTTGGGCCCCCCGACCGCTCGCCTGATCGCCCAACGGTTCGGCACGCTCGACGCGGTGGCGCACGCGAGCGTCGACGAGCTCACCCAGATCAGCGGCATCGGCGTCGAGATCGCCGAATCGGTCGTCGACTGGTTCGCCAAGGCACGTGAGTCCGGCGATTTCCGCGGCCGTGTGCTTGAGGCGTGGAAACAGGCGGGTGTGCGCATGGAGGCCGACCATAGCGACCTGCCGCAAACCCTCGCCGGTACCACGGTTGTGGTGACCGGTTCGTTGGAAGCGTACTCGCGCGATTCCGCGAAAGAGGCGATTGTGGCGCACGGCGGCAAGGCGTCGGGCACGGTGAGCGGCAAGACAGACTGGGTCGTGGTGGGCGCCAATCCGGGGTCCAAGGCCGCGAAGGCGGAGGCGCTCGGTGTGCCGATGATTGACGAACGCCAGTTCGGCGAACTGCTGGAAACCGGCACGGTGCAAGGCCTGGCCAAAGGCTGAGGGAGGGCATCGCACCGCGGTCCGCCTGCGGTGTGGAGCAATGTGGATAGCGGCGTGTCGTCCACTTATCCACATTGTTCACTCCGACGATTGCCCGTCCAAGCGTGATGTGCCAAGCTGCTCACGGGACGCCACCCCCGGCGTGCCCCGGCCAGCAGCGGAAAGGAACACCATGCCCAGTGCATTCGCTACACACCCACCCATCCTGTTCAACACCCACGGTTTTCTGCGTGATGTGCGCGTGGTGCAATGCCGGTTCGAGACGCTCGTCAGCGAACACCGCCGCACGCCGTTCACCCTGACCGATGATCTTGGCTACACCGACGTCGTGCTGACGCCGCTCGCCGAACACCTGTTCGGTGGCACGGCATGGCCCGACACGCTGCACTTGGCGATCGTGACCGGCGAACCGGCGATCGTGGAGCAATGCCGCGGGTTCCTCGACGGCATCGTCGGCGAGACCGAGGACCGCAGCTGGCAATGCTGGCTCATGCGCCTCGTCATAGACGGCATCATGGCCATGTGCGCGAACCGCACACTCGACGGTCTGCCCATGGCGTTGCGTGTACGCCGCAGGAAGGCGCTGCGCAAAACATTGCGGAACCGCCGACCCCACCGGTCGGACGATGGGCACAAATGCTACGAGGACCATTTGGCATATGCCCGGCAGAACCAATGGCTGTGCGCCACGACGCTGCTGCGCTGGGGCACGCCGGCGCAGACGACGGTGCGTGCCGCCCGCCAATTCATGATGTGCCACGAAAGCGCGCTAATGCTCATCGACGACGGCGAGTGCTTCACCCACGGCGAGACCGTGCATGTCGTCGGCGAAGACACATGCCCCGACCCGACGGCACCAGGTACATCGCCAATCGACGACTACTTGCAGGGTCTGCGCAGCCAGGCCGACACCGCATACCGCATGTCGGCGCGCCACACGCAGATTGTCCAGGAACTCGAATCCAGCCGCGGCGTACCACCATCTGAAGCCGACGTGCGGTACCTGTACGACGCCGAACGGCTCATCGGCGCATACCAGCGCCTGCAGCACGACGACATGCCCTCCCACACGGAACTCCTGACGCAGGTCCTGCTGTATGACAATCCCACCGGCATGGCCCTGTGGGAGAACCCGGTATACCTGTTCGACATGGCGTGTTCACTGCTCGGCTGCATGGAGGGTTTCCGCGCAGCGCGGTTCTTCGAAGCACACTGCTCAAGCCAACACGCAGCCAGCATCGACCTGTTGGAAGACCACATGCGCGTCGTACGCGACGAAGGATTGATGCGGTTGCCGTTGCGCATCGTCGGCGAGACACAGGAACTGTATTCCCAGGTGGATGCCGTGGGGCCATCCTGCCGCACCTCATTGCACAACATCCACCGGCGCAACCGCGCCGACGCGTTCTCCATCATCCTCGACCGGCTTCCGGCCCGCAATCCCGCGCGCGTGCGCGACATCGCCCTGTGTTTCGCGGACGAACGCTACGACGACTATGCGCGCATGGTCGAACCGTTCGTGGCGGCCACCTGACCACCGCGCATGAGCGTGCGTGCCAGGTCAGCGAACGTGCGTCCGAACGCGTCGTCACGCAGCGAACCATCGGCTTCGAGCACAGCGGGGCGGCCGCCCTCGCCGGTCTCACGCACATCCGGGTCGAGTGGCAATTGCGCTAGCAACGGCACATCGTAGCCGAGCGCGCGGGTCAACTGCGCGCTCACGCGTTCGCCGCCGCCCGCACCGAACAAGGCGAGGCGTTCGCCGGCATGGTCGAAATAGCTCATGTTCTCAATCACCCCGCGCACATGCATCGGCACCTGCAAGGCGACGAGTCCGGACCGTACGGCGATGTCGGAAGCGGATGGCTGTGGGGTCGTGACGACAACGAGTTCAGCGTTCGGCAGCGCCTGCGCCACCGAGATCGCCATATCGCCGGTGCCGGGGGCCAGGTCAAGGATGAGCACATCCGGCTCGCCCCACCACACGTCGGCGAGGAACTGTTCGAGTGAACGCTGCAGGCGGGGGCCGCGCCACAGGATCGCGCGGTCGGAGCCGGCGAACATGCCGATCGACATGAGTTTGACCCCCCACGCGGTGACCGGCATGAGCATGCCGTTGAGGTTCGTCGGCTGGCTGTGAGTGCCGAACAGGCGGGGCAGTGAGAAGCCGTAGATATCGGCGTCGATGGCTGCCGTATCGTAGCCGAGCGCGGCGAATGTGGCGGCCAGATTGGCGCTGATCGACGATTTGCCGACGCCGCCCTTGCCGGAGGCGACCGCGAAAATGCGTGTCTTCGTGCCGGGTTTGTTGAACGGGTTGTCGCGGCGCTGCGCTTTGAGATCGGAGACAAGCGCCTGCAACTTGCCTTCGTCCATCGCGCCGACGGTGATGCGCGCGGTCAAGGCAGCCTCGGGGTAGGAGGCGACGGCTTCTTCGATTTGCGCGCTGATCTGCGCGGACAGCGGACAGCCGGGCACGGTGAGCTCCACATCGACCATCACGTCATAGGCATTCGGCCCCGACGGTTGCGCCCGCACGCTGGCGATCATGCCCAGATCGGTGACCGAGCGGCCCAACTCCGGGTCGATGACATGGCTCAGACGGTCTATCACCGCGGTTTCAATGAGTGTCGTCCGGTCGTCCATGCCATGCCTTTCTGTGTGGTCGAAGCGGTGCCACCGCGGGGAACAACAGCCCACTGTATTGCATAAACGCATGACGCGCCAGATGGGCACAGATGCGCGGATGGTGAGTTCGCATCGGGCGAAGCGGATACGCGTACACTTGCCAAAGTAATGGCGCGTCCATTGCATTTGGGTCGCAATGGGCTGTGCAACCGGTCCAAGGCAAGGAGTGGGCATGACCGATTTGACACTGGCATTGGCGCAGGTAGCCCCTGGGATTGGCGAACAGGCCTGCCGCTCGGCGGCGTTGTGCGGGGCGGACATTGTGGTGTTGAGTGCCGAAGCCAGTGACGAACTGTTACGCACATGCGCGTGTCTGGCACCTGAACTGCGCCTCGCCATCGCCATCACGTCCAACAACGTGGTGCTGTTCGACGAAGACGGACAACAGGTCCGCAGCGTCACCACGCCGCACGGGGCCACGGTCGGGGTGGCGGGCACCCATGCCAACCTGGCCATAGCGCCCGCGACAATGGATGTCGGATGTCTCACGGCCAGTGGCGGGGCATGCTGCAACGGGCGCATGCTGCTATGTGGCGGCGAAGAACACGACATTGACGGGCCGGGCCTGTATCTGTCCAATCTGGTCGTCGACTGACGAATCGGGGCGACACGAAAAAAGAGTGGGGAACCGGGCGGTTCCCCACTCTTTTTTCGTGCCACTACCGTGGACCGGCATTCGAACGAATCGGATGCCGATCAGATGTGGAAGTAGAGCTCGTATTCGAGCGGCGTCGGCTGCAGGCGGGCCTGGTCGATCTCGCCGCGCTTGAGGTCGATCCACGTCTTGATCAGGTCGTCGGTGAACACGTCGCCGGCGGTCAGGAAGTCGTGGTCCTCTTCAAGGGCGTCCATCGCCTCGGCGAGCGAGCTCGGCACCTGCTTGATGCCGGCATGCTCCTCCGGGGGAAGCTCGTAGAGGTCCTTGTCGACCGGCTCCGGAGGCTCGATGTGGTTGAGGATGCCGTCGAGGCCCGCCATGAGCTGTGCGGAGAACGCCAGGAACGGGTTGCACGACGGATCGGGGGCGCGGAACTCGATGCGCTTGGCGGCCGGCGAAGTGCCTGCGAGCGGAATGCGGATCGCGGCGGAACGGTTGCGGGCCGAGTAGACGAGGTTGACCGGCGCCTCGAAGCCCGGGACCAGGCGGTGGTACGAGTTGAGCGACGGGTTGGTGAACGCGAGCACGGCGGAGGAGTGCTTGATCAGGCCGCCGATGTACCAGCGGGCCAGATCGGACAGGCCACCATAGTTCTTCTCATCGTAGAACAGCGGCTTGCCGTCCTTCCACAGCGACTGATGGCAGTGCATGCCGGTGCCGTTGTCGCCCGCGAGCGGCTTCGGCATGAACGTCGCGGCCTTGCCGGCGAGCGCGGCGGTCTCGTGGATCACATACTTGTACTTCATCAGGTCATCGCCGGCGTGCTGCAGCGAGTTGAAGCGGTAGTTGATCTCCTGCTGGCCTGCGCCGCCGACCTCGTGGTGGGCGCGCTCGAGGATCAGACCGACCTTCTGCAGGTTGGCGACCATGTCGTCACGCAGGTCCTGCGTGTGGTCCAGCGGCGGGACGGGGAAGTAGCCACGCTTGACGCGGTTCTTGAAACCGATGTTCGGCGTGCCGTCGGCTTCGACGTCCAGTCCGGAGTTCCACGGGGCCTCAACCGAATCGACCTCATAGAAGGAGCCGCGCATGTCGTTGCCGAAACGCACCTTGTCGAAGATGAAGAACTCGGCTTCGGGGGCGAAGGACGCGGTGTCGGCGATGCCAGTGGACTTGAGGTAGGATTCGGCCTTGGCCGCCACCTGGCGGGGATCGCGCGAATACGGTTCGTCGGTCAGCGGGTCGACGATGGAGAACGCCACGTTGAGCGTCTTGTGCTTGCGGAACGGATCCACGAACGCCGTTTCGATATCCGGGACGAGCTTCATGTCGGATTCGTTGATCGCTTGGAAGCCTTCGATGGAGGAGCCGTCGAACGGCATGCCCTCGTCGAACGCATCCTTGAGGAATTCGCTGGCAGGGACCGTGAAGTGCTGCTGAACACCAATCAGATCAGTGAAGCGAACGGAGACATATTCGATGCCTTCCTTGTTGATGAGGGCCTCGGCATCTGCCTTGGTTTCGAGTGTGGTCACGGGACCGCTCCTTTCGTAAGTTGGTTACGAGTACTCAGCATAGGGCCGCGAGTTTCGCCCGCTCGAAGGTTGGGTTACGAATATGTTTCGTCTGCTTGGATATGTTCGTGCGAATGCTGCAAAACATTGGTAGTGCGCGGTTTTCTCAGTGTTGGCGTGGCTGTGTGGGCGACTTGCGGCCCCGTTGCGCAATATGGACGAGGCCCCGATCCGGTGGGGGTCGGGGCCTCTGGGATGCTTGGGGCTCAGGCGTCAGCGGCCACGCATGGCACGGCGGCTGACCTTCTGCGTGCGCATCGGGTCCATGCCCTTGGGAATGCCCATGCCGTTCTTGCGCTGCAGGGTGTGCAGGCGCTCGTTGAGTGTGGTGAGCTGGTCCTTGCTCATCATGAACCGTGTGCGCGGGCGCAGTTTGCGCATGAGCGCGTTCTTGTGCGTGCTGGGAAGGTAGGTGCGCTTCTTGATGATGGTCTGGCGCAGGTCCTTGAGGCGCACCTGCTTGGGGCTGGTCCCGACGCAGATGCGGTAGACGGGGATGTCCGAACCGGCGGTCACGCCCTTGATCTGCTTTTCGAGGCGGTCCATGGCGCGCATGACACGTCCGTAGTCGCCCTCACCGACCAGATAGATGCCTTGATAGCCGGTGCCGCGCCACACGGCGTCCTTGGAACGCGGGTCGACCCACACCGGCTCCTGCGGGAAATCGAATCCGGCGCGCTTCATGTTGCCGAGCACGCTGATCGCGGCGCCCGGATGGCCTTCGAGCTGCTTGAATCCCACCGCGTCGGCGCGGCGTGTGAGCACAATCGTGAATAGCAGCAGGCCGATCATGAGGGCGAGGATGATGGATGTGATCCACGCGAACCAACCCCAATGGAACACAAGGCCCAGCACCACGCACAGGATGACCGGCGCGATGAATACGCCGCCGCACAGCCACGGCAACGCCTTGTCTTCTTTGTAGGTGAACGCGAAGATCTGCTTCAACTGGCTGAACATGCCGCGCTTCTTCTGCGCAGGCTGTGCTTCCTTCGATGCCATGGGCTGCCTCTCTATGTGCTCTACTGTGATGTCACGACGAACATACTGTATCAGTTGACGTGCCCGCCGCATGGCGCGGCGGTGCGGTTCAGCGCGTATGCAGGGGGCGTCCGTCCGCTTTGAGCAGCGTCTCGCCGATCATCTCGCTGAACGTGGGGTGCGGGTGGATCGCATTGGCGGCCTCGTGCAGCGGGATGTGGTTCGCCACGATCTGCTGCGCCTCGGCGATCAGGTCGCTCGCGTCGGGCGCCACGACGTGCACGCCCAGCACGGTCTGCGTGCCGTCGCCGTCGCGCAATGCACCGGTGACGATGGAGAACGAGCCGCCCATGCCGCTCATGACCATGCGCGCGTTCGCCATGACCGGGAATATCGTCTCGTGTACGTCGGCGTACCGCTCGTCCGCCTGCGCCTCACGCAGCGTCAGGCCGACCGTCGCGAATTCCGGCGTGGAGAAGATCACGCTCGGCACCGTATGCTCGTCGACCGGCTGCGGGTCGAGGCCGCCGATAGATTCCGCAATCACCAATCCTTGGGCAAAGGCGCGGTGCGCGAGCAGTTGCCCGCGCGTCACATCGCCCACCGCCCACACATGGTCGAGATTGGTGCGCCCATACGCGTCGGTGGGAATCATGCCGTCGTCGTCCACCTGCAGCCCGCTGCTCGCGAACCACGGCGCCTGCGTGTTCGGCGTGCGGCCGATCGCGACGAGCGCGAGCTCGGAGGCGAAGGTCTGCTCGCCGCCGTCGGCCGTGGTGTAGTGCACGACCGCGCCCAGGTTCTCGCCGGTGTCCACATGCGTGACCTGCGCGTTCGCGACGATCGTGATGCCGAGCCGCTTGAGTTCGCGGTTCAGAGCGAGCGCGGCGCGGCGGTCGCTGTGCGAGAGCACGTTGCCGTGGCGGATGAACAGCGTGACGTCGCAGCCCGCCGAACGCCACATCGACGCGAATTCGAGCGCGACGGCCCCCGAGCCGATGATCGCGGCGCTGTGCGGGAACGTGTTGAGTTCGAGTGCGTGCGTCGAATCGATGACCGCGGCGCTGAACGGCGTGCCGGGCAGGGGGCGGGGGGAGGAGCCGGTGGCGATCACGACGTCGGTGGCCTGGATCTCCATGTGCTCGTCGACGTCTTCGAAACCGCCGTCCTCCGCATACCGCCGCACATGCGCGTTGTCGTCCGAGGGGTCGACATGCACGGTGCGGTCCGCGTCGAGCGATGCCTCGCCTTGGTAGACGGTGATCTTGCGGAACGCGACCAGGCCGCGCAGTCCCTGCGTCATCGTGTCCACGGTGTGTTCGCGGTAGTCGCGCAACTGGCCAAAGTCGATCTCCTCCAGCGAGGACACGATGCCCATCTGCGTGCCGTGGCGCATCGTGTCCAATGTGCGGGTGGCGGTGATGAGCGCCTTCGAGGGGATGCAGCCGCGGTTGAGGCATGTGCCGCCGAGCGTGGCGTCACGCTCGACCATGACGACGCTCTTGCCCAGTTGCGCCGCCCTCAATGCGGTGGCGTACCCGCCGGGACCTGCGCCGATGATTGCGATATCGAACTGTTGTGCCATCGTGCTCCTTTGTGGGATCGACCCGGACCCGAAAAACGGCCGGCTGCCCCTGATTGTAGTCGCAGTACAGGGTTCAAGAAAGGGCGGTCCGATCGCACACGATCGGACCGCCCTGAAGCGAATGGGTGCACAGGCGTTACTTCGGCCAGTGCCCGCGCTTCTTGTAGCGCGGTTTGGGAAGACGCCAGCGGCGCAGCTGGATCGCGCGGCTCCACGCATAGGAACCGGTGCGCATGCCTTTGGCCACGGACTGTTCGCCGTACTTGGCGATCAGGAGCTTCTTGAGTTTGCGCCACATCACCACCACGTCGATGACGATCGCGAACAGGTACACATACAGAACCGTCATCAGGATCAGTGTGACGACCGGGTTGGGGTAGACGGCGGTGAGGATCACCGACGCGATCAGGATGACGAGCGCGACCGGAATGAAGAACTCGCCGATGTTGAAACGCGCATCGATGTAATCGCGCGTATAGACGCGCCACGGCAGGCGCTCGGCCTTGGGCATGTGCTGCAGGTCGCCGGTGCGCATGGCCTCGTATTCGATGTTCTCGCGCTCGCGGATGCGGGCCTTGGCGCGCTTGCGCTGCTCCTTGCTGTCTTTGGGCACGAGCGGGCGGAGTTTCTGAGCCTGGGCCTCTTTGCGCTTAGGGGTGGGGCGGCCCTTGCCCGCCTGTTCGCTCTGCGCTTCAACCTTCTGTTCGGAAGCGGAATCCTTGTCTTGCTTCAACACTGCCATGGTTCGCAAGCGTACGGGAATCCGTAGACGCGCCCCAAGTCATTACAATGGCTCACGGACACAGATTCGAGACCGTCCTGATACAGGGAGGAACCAAGGCATGATCCTGACCGCAAAAGAAATACGCAACCGTGTGGACGCCGATTGGAACGGCATCCTCGACGTGGTGAAGCACCGCATCGCACTGAAGGCCATTTCCTCGCAGGGCATCGCCGGTGACCATATGCGGCGTTCCGCCGAGTACGTGGCGTCGCTGCTGCAGGAGGTGGGCGTGGACGCGCGGGCGGTCCAGGCCACGGGCGCGGATGGGCAGCCCGGCGCGTGGGAGGTCATCGGGTCGCTCACCGTCGATCCCGAGGCGCCGACTGTGCTGCTGTACGCGCATCATGACGTGCAGCCGGTGCCCGATGCGGGCGAATGGGACACGGACCCCTTCACCGGCACGCAGGTGGGTGACCGTCTTTACGGCCGCGGGGCGTGCGATGACGCCGGTGGCATCGCCATCCACTACGGCGCCCTCAAAGCGCTGGGCGACGATCTGGGTGTGAACATCAAGGTGTTCATCGAAGGCGAGGAGGAGATGGGCAGCCCCAGCTTCATCCCGTTCATCCAGGAGCACCGTGACGAGTTCGCAGCCGATGTGATCATCGTGGCCGATTCAGGCAACTGGGCCCCGGACGTGCCGTCGCTGACCACGAGCCTGCGCGGCAATGCCACATGCGATGTGCACGTGAAGGTGCTGGACCATCCGGTGCACTCGGGCCAGTACGGCGGCCCGGTGCTCGACGCCAACACGCTCGCCGCGATGCTCATCGCCTCGATGTACAACAAGCATGGCGAACTCGCCATCCCCGGTCTGGACGGTGGGGAACCAATCGGCGGTCTGGACCGCGATATCGAGGAAGTGGACATGCGCGCCGACAGTGGTGTGGTCGATTCGTACCGGCTCGCAGGCACCGGCTCGCTCGCCTCACGCCTGTGGACCAAGCCGAGTGCCACGGTCATCGGCTTCGACGCGCACCCCGTGGACGGGTCGTTCAATGTGATCAGCCCCGAAACGCGGTTCCGCATCAGCCTGCGCGTGGCCCCCACTCAGGAGCCGCACGCCGCGATGCAGGCAATGGTGACGTTCCTTGAATCGCATGCGCCCTTCGGTGCCGAGGTCCATGTCACGCCGCTCGACGAGGGCATGGGCTGGGCCATGGACCCGCAGTGCGAGGCCACCCGTGACGCCGAGGAGGCGTTGCGTGAGGCCTTTGGCGTCAATCCGGTGAACAAGGGCGAAGGTGGCTCCATCCCGTTCATCCCCGAACTGCAGCGCATCTTCCCCCATGCGCAAGTGCTCGTGACGGGCCCCGAAGACCCCCAGTCCAACGCGCACAGTCCCAACGAGTCCGTGAGTGTGTCCGGCCTGCGCAACGACGTGGTGGCGGAGGCGCTCCTGCTCGACAAACTCAACCACCGCTAAGATGGGATGATGCATCCAATAACCATGTGAGTACAGGAGGACATGCATCATGGGCATCTCATCATTCATTGTGACCATCGCGCTTGTGGCGACCACCGCCGTCGCACCGGCCGCTCCGGCCGACATGCGTTCAGTGGAACTGGGAGAGGGCGGCAATCCGTCCATGGTGGAATATTGTCCCGATTGGGCTCATAAGTTCGGGTTGTGCTAGGCGCCGCCTCTGGCTCGACCGAAGTAGGGGAGAGCCCTTCCTGTAGATTGGGAGGGATTCTTTTCCCCCCCCTACCATGAGAAGGCAACGATATATTCTAGGTGGCAGACCATGAAACAGAAACTCATCGATGTTTTGAACCACATCCAGCATCCCTATCTTTTCCTGGTCATCGCGATGTTCTCGTGTATGCTGCAATTCGAGATATGGAGCTTTGGCAAAGCCAACGGCGCCGCAATCATCACCGCCCTCGTCATCGTGCAGGTCTTGGCGGTCACATGCTACTGGTTCCCCGTCCAGGCCGCGCTCGCCATCCTCGTGTTCAATGGCATAGGTGAATACGCCATTGCCGGGTATGGGGTGTTCACGTCGTACATGCTGCTCATGGCGTTGCTCATCCTGAGCTATAAACTGAGCAACCGTGGCGCCATCGCCGTGTATGTGGCCATAATCTGCTACACCATCCTCGAAGGTGTGCTGCGCTCTGAGTTCATGCCTGCGCAAACGGTGTTGGCATTTTGCGCCGGTTACACGCTCATCGCCGTTCTCGGACGCTTCTTCCGGTGGAACAGCGAACGCAACCGCAAGTATCGCCAGTTGTTGCGTGTGCAATCCGAACTGCGCATCCTGCGCCGCGACCAGATGCTCGCCGCGCACATCCACGACACCTTGTCGCAGAAACTCTCCGCCATCTCGATGATCGCCCAGTGCCAACACACTGCTGATGGCGAGGATGCGGATGCCTGGCGGCGGATCCTGGAATACAGCAGCGCCGCCCAGCTGGACATGCGCACACTGATCCGCCAATTGCACGAAAGCGGCGAAAGCGAGGAACTTCAGTTCGATGCGTTCACACGGGACCTGCGTGCGGAAATTGACGAAGACGAACAATACCTGCGCGACAACGCCTTCCAAGGGCATACTGAGGTGCGCATCGATGAGCACGCGGCCACAACGCGCGTCCTCCAGACCTCGTCGGTCGCCTTGATGGTGGTGCATGAGATCTACACGAACATCTTCAAACACGCCGATTCCGCACAGCCGTATGCGGTGTCCATCGCCATCAGTGCAGACGGCATCCGTATGGATGCGCGTAACACCATCGCCGCTGAGGGCCAAGTGGTGGAATATGGCGGCAGTGGGTTGCAGTCCCTCACCACCGTGATCCGTGAACTCGGTGGCACACTGGTTGGGTCAGCGGATGGGGTCCAATGGCGTACACGGGCGTTCATTCCGCTGCAGGAGGCTGAATAGGCCGCCCTGTCAGCCTAGTGGTTTCCATATCTCCAACCGGGGTTGGAGCAGTGTCGGTGCGGTTGTGGCCATGCAGGTGAGCGTGTCGCTGTCGTTGATGTTGAAGCTGAACCGGTCGAATGCGTGTTCGCTTGTATCATTCATATACAAGTCGGACTCCTTCCGGTACTGGTCCATCGTATAGCTCTGCGGCACCAGGTTCTTGCGGTGCAGGCAATCGACCAAAGCCACCTCGGGATCGCCGTAGAACTCGGGATTGCCGAGCCGTGTCCGGTATGCCAAATCGATGGCAGCAACCCGTGATGTTCGGCATTCACCGATGTCGTCATTCAGTTTGCGGTCTTGCTCTTCTGTCAGACCCTCAGACGATACGTATGCCGGTGCGAAGTAGATGCCGTTGGTGAGGTTTTGCGGTGGTTTGGTGTACCCTTTATCTACCAAGCACTGCCTGTAGGACTCCCATGCCGCACTGTAGGAAGCATACGGAATCTCCCCATTGTGCTGCAACGCAGTACGTAGGACATTCTTCTGTGCCTCGTCGTATTGGTCATCATCAAGCAATGAATCGATAAGGTCGGTCATTCCGCTTGCAAATTTTCCGGTATCGACTCCTGTCATGGCATTGTTGGATTCGGCTTCGCTCTTCGAACAGGACGACAGACTGACAACGGAAGCGATGATTGTGATTATTGACAGTACCTTGTGAATGCTTCTCATGATGCCCCTCAAATGGTGACTTCTTCGTCGAACACAGTCTGGACATCTCACTGTACCCGTTTCTGGGAAGACATGTGGCAAACCGTGCGGTGTAGTCGGCAAAAGACTACACATCCTTATTCGCCCCGTCTGTTGCGCCATGCGATGATAGCCTCGACCTGTGTGCGCACGCCCAGTTTCGTGTAGATGCGCTGCGCATAGGTTTTGATGGTGGATTCGGAGGTGTTGAGCCGTTTGGCGATCCATGAGGATGACTTGCCCAAATCGATCCATGTCATGACTTCCTCTTCACACGGTGACAGCATGACCACGCGAACTGGGTTCACCTGCTGCTCCTCACTGAGGCGGCGGTGGGCTTCGTCGGCGCTTTCCGTGGAGAAACGCGCGTCGTTGGGTATCCGGCATTCACAGAGCGCCATGACGGCTTGGCAGATGTCCTGCGGCCTGTCCTTGGGCAGCAGGCATTGAGCCCCGCTATCCATCATGGCGTCATGGAAGCGGTCGAGGATGAACGAAGTCACTCCCACAAGCACGATCTCGGTATCGTTGGTGCGGATGCGCCGGCAGACCTCGCTTCCGGTCATGCCTTCCAAGGAGGCGTCAACGATGAGCGCGTCCGGTGTGGTGGCGGGTGCCGAGCAGAGGGACACCGCCCTGTTCCCATCGGTCTCTTTCCAGATCACCTCGCTCTGCGGCAGATAGGTGCGCACCACATACTGCAAGGCGCCTAAGACAAGGGCGTCGTTGTCCACGATCCCGATTCTGATGTGTTTTCCCGGATAGCGCATTATTCCCCCTTCTGAACATGTCCCATCATACCAATGGAGACGGTGCATGCAGCGGCACATGAATGCGGAGCATCAGAGTTGTCTTCGCTGTTGGTTTGAAAATCACCGCCATACGACTCAATAAAGCGCGCAAGTGACTATCTGTTGTCATCTAAAGACGACAACAACGCCTGTGGCACGGAAAATCCCGTGAGGCTCTCTATGCTTGGGGTGGTGCTAGGCATACACATAACGAGCATGCCGGTTGCGTTTTGCGGGAAGTATACGTGAGACTGGATATGCACTGTGGCATACCGCGAGGCAGGGGAGGGGCCATGACGAGGAAACAGCAGCACAATGGCAAGCGCAGAGCCGCACCCGTGTTGACTTGGGTGTTGCTTGCGGCGATCACCGCCGCCGCGCTTACGGTAGGGGCATGCGCATTGTGGTTGCCGGACCGCGCACCCTCGGTGTTGAGTGCCCCAAGCATGGTGGAATCGGCGCCGGCCAGCGTGCAGGAGTACTCCGGCACACAACAGGTGAACGTGGTTCCCACGGTCTCCGGCAACCGCGACCTGTTGGGCAACGCCAGCGGCACTGTGACCGAGAACTGGACGGGGGAGAGCTGCGTTCCGGTACACGGGCCTATCAGGTCAACGACCGGAACATCGTGGCGCTGCACACGGCGACACCCCTGTACCGTGACCTCAAGGTGGGGGACAGGGGAGAGGACGTCCGTTCGTTGAATGACGAGCTCGGCAGATTGGGCTATGACAGCGTGCCGCAATCCGCGGAATACAACTGGAACACCGGCAACGGGTGGCGGCAGCTCATGGTGGATGTGGGCAACTCGGACGGCGTTGCGCCAGAAGACATGGACATGCGTCTTTCGGACACCATGTGGATTCCCGAGGATGTGGTGAACGTACGGGACTGGACGGCGGTCCAAGGCAGCAATGTGCAGGCGGGAGCCGCATTGGGGATGGTGCCAGGCGGGTTGGTGAAGCTCGCGATCCGCAACGGTTCCCCTTCCGACAAGGAACGCACACTGACGGTGTTCGGCGTTGCGGCGCCACTGCCCGCAGGCTCCACGGAGATCACCGATGCCGGTCTGCTCGCACAGATCGCCGCCACCGAAGGCTACCAAGGCAAGACGCCGGAGGAACGGGCCGCGGGCATGGACGCCCAGCTCACGCTAAACCAGGCCATACAAACACTGCGGGTGCCCGCCGGCGCCGTGTTCGGCACCGATGGGGCCTCGGCATGCATCGCCACGGGCACGGCGCGATCGCCCAAGACGGTACCGGTGCGCATCATCACGAGCGAATTGGGCGCGTCGCTTGTGCAGCCTGAACACTTGGACGTCAAGGACGTGCATGATGTGCTGATCGGCCCCACGCTGGCCACATTGCAGTGCGGGTGATCGGCCATGCGGTTGGTAGTGCATGATTTGGCCCACCGGTTCCCCGGAACCGACCTGCTGTTCGAACATCTTGACATGACCGTGGACCCCGGGATGACGGTGGCGGTCTGCGGGCCGTCCGGATGTGGGAAGTCCACGCTACTGTCGATCCTGGCCGGTTGGGAAAAGCCCTATGCGGGCAGCGTGGAGCGCATTGGCATCGCCCGGACCGGCTGGGTGTTCCAGAACCCGGTGGGTGTGGCGCAACGGAGCGCGTTGGACCACGTGGTGTTCCCGCTGCTCGCCAAGGGGTTCAGCCGTGAGGAAGCGGAACCACAGGCCTTGGAGGCGATGGGGCTGTTCGATCTTGACCATGCGGCCGGCCGGCGGTTCAGTGAGCTGTCCGGAGGCGAGGCGCAACGGCTCATGCTGGCGAGGGCCGTGTGCTCACGACCCGACATGCTGCTTGTGGACGAGCCAACGGCCCAACTGGACACACGGACCGCGCATTCGGTGAGCCACGTGCTGGGCAACCTCGCCAACCAAGGCATGATCGTGCTGGTGGCCACCCATGATCCCGACACCAGGGACGCCTGCGACCATGTGGTCGATCTTGCACACTACGCACCCAATGGATGAAGGGGGGACATGAGACTCAGGTCGATACTCTCCGAGGCGATGCGCAATGTGGGCGCCGGCAACGCGCACGCATTGGCGTTGTTCGTCGCCGTGCTGCTTGGTGGCATGCTGCTCGGGGGATACGAAGCCTACACGGTGGTGGCGATGGAACATGAGGCCATGGCACGCGTGCAGGCCATGGCCGACGTGGATACGGTGGTCGGCGGCACCGTGGACGGTGGTGCATGCGACCGGCTCGCCCAATCGTCAGGCGTTCCCATCGCGCAATCGGGCGCCGTGCGCACCGGCGAGGAGATCACGCCATTGTCCACGCCGAACAACGCCCTGCAATCATTCGAGGTCACACAAGGCATGCTATCGCTCATCGCGTCGAACGGCGCCGTCGCCTCGCCGATCGACACGTCGGGGATCTGGGTGTCGACCGACGTGGCGCGTGACTTCGGGCTCACGGTCGGCTCCACATTGGCCACGGACCATGGCAACGCCACCGTGGCAGGCGTCTACCCATGGCCCAACGATGGGCGTGACACCCGTTTCGCCTACGCGTTCCTTGTGCCACGCGCCGCCGCCCTAGGCGACTACAACGAATGCTGGATACGCCAATGGCCGCGTTCGGAACCGGCGAGCAACCTGCTGTACTCCACGCTGCGTGTGGGCAATGGGCAGAACCAAGCCGGTGTGGTCGCACTCAACAAGAGTTTCGACGCGCACTACGACCCCTACGCCACCTACATGGCGCGCACCACCCGTTGGATCCCGTTCCTCGCGGCGCTTCTGGGCCTTGCCATCGGTGTGATCGCCGTGCGCATGCGCAGGCTCGAATACGCCGCCGCGCTGCATTCGGGGGAGTCAAAGCCGGCGCAATTGCTCGGCATATGCGTGGAGACGCTCGTATGGGCCGGATTGGCCACGGCGGGCTCATGCGCGCTCATCGCCGCCTATGGTGTGCGCATGGCCGTCGGGGATACCGCGGTGGTCATCGCGACCGCATGCCGTGCCCCACTGGCGTTGCTGTGCGCCGTGGTGCTTGCGGCGCTCGCCAGTGGCCTGTGTGTGCGGCAGTCGCAATTGTTCCGCCTGTTCAAAGGCCGGTGAGCGGGACATCTGGCCCCAGACTATGCTTACCGGTCCTCGGCCTGTCTTAGACTCGGAACTCGACACGGGGGCTGATGCGCGCGGCGCATCGGCATATCCACCACCGCAAAGGAACACGCAGCAACCATGACCACTCCAGCATCCGCAGCACACGCCGCCTCGATACAATTCCGCGATTGGGGCTACCGGCATGCCTCGCGCAACCATTTCGCCGTGCGCAAGCTCAACCTCACCATCAAGGCCGGCGAGCGCGTCCTGCTGCTGGGCGCTTCCGGCATCGGCAAATCCACGATCCTCGAAGGCGTGGCCGGCCTGCTCGGCGACGAATCCGCCGCACAGACCGCGGCGCAAGACACCGGCGTGCAGGTCGAAGACGCGGACGGCGGCGTCACCGAAGGCGAGATCCTCATTGGCGGCGTCGAAACACACGCCGCGCGCGGCGCCGTGGGACTCGTGCTGCAGGATCCGGAGGCGCAGGCCATCTTCCAGCGTCTCGGAGACAATGTGGCGTTCGGGCCGGAAAACCTCGACGTGCCTCGTGAGCAGATCTGGCCACGTGTCGACGATGCGCTCGCCGCGGTGGGCATGGGCGGCCTGCAGCTCGACCGCTCGGTCATGCATCTGAGCGGCGGGCAGATGCAGCGGCTCGCCCTCGCCGGCGCGCTCGCGATGCAGCCGCGTGTGCTGCTGCTCGACGAGCCGACCGCCAACCTCGATCCCGACGGTGTGGCGCAGATCGTCGGCGCCGTGGGCGATGTGCTCACGCGAACCGGCGCGACGATGGTGCTTGTCGAGCACCGCGCCGACCGGTGGGTCGACATGATCGACCGCGTCGTCGTACTCGGCCTGGAAACCGAACATGACGCGCGCCAAGTGGAACAGCACGGGTTCGAAGAGGAGATCGACCGCAGCACGTTCCGCAACACCGTGGTCGTGGCCGACGGCACGCCCGAAATAGTGTTCACCGACCCCACACTCGACTTTGCGCAGCTCGGCATCTGGGTGCCCGAACGCTTCCGCCGCGCCGAAGACGAGATCACGCGCATCCGCACCGACGGCGAACCTGCATACGAGCCGGCCGATGGCACAGGCGAACCGGTGCTCACGACCGACGACCTGGCGATCGGCCGGGACGGCAATGCCATCGCCGAACACATCAGCCTCGCGTTCCGCCCGGGCCAGATCACCGCGCTCGTCGGCGCGAACGGCGCGGGAAAATCCACCCTGTCGCTCACCCTCGCCGGGCTCCTCGAACCCATCACCGGCCGCGTCGTCGCCGGAGCGGCGCTCGCCCCCGACGCACAGCACCCGTGGCCGGTCGACTGGACGTCACGCCAGCTCGCCTCGCGGATCTCCTACGTCTTCCAGAACCCCGAGCACCAGTTCGCCTGCTCAAGCGTGCTCGGCGAAGTCATGCTCGGCCCCACGCGCACCGGCGTGGACGAACAGACGGCCCGCGAGCGCGGCATGGAACTGCTGCGCCGGTTCCACCTCGACCAATACGCGCGGATGAACCCCTACACGCTGTCCGGCGGCGAAAAGCGGCGTCTGACCGTGGCCGCCGCGCTCGCCGCCGCACCGCGCGTGCTCATCCTCGACGAGCCGACCTTCGGGCAGGACCGGCGCACATGGATGCAGATCGTGCGGCTCATCCACTCCCTGCGCTCCGACGGCGTCAGCATCATCGTCGTCACGCACGACCGCGAGCTCGTCACCGCGCTCGGCGCGCGCGTCGTCGAACTCGTGCCGCACGACGCACACGGTGAATGGGTTGCGGCTCCGCAGTCCGCGCCCGCCGCGCACTCCACTGACATCGAGGTCAGCGCGGTCAACGAGCGCGAAGACACGATCAAACCGGCGAGCAGGTCACCCCTGCTCGCCTCGATCAACCCCGTCTACCGGTTGGGCGGCGCGTTCCTGGCGTCGCTGCCGCTGCTGCTGAGCCTCGACTGGGTCTCCGCGAGCGTGGCGCTCGGGCTCGAGGTGCTCATCCTCATGGCCATCGGGTTCACGCCGTGGCGCATCGTGCGCTCCACGTGGCCGATCTTCATCGGCGCGCCCGGATCCGCCTTGGCGGTGCTGCTGTACGGCAAATCAGGAGGCGGCACATGGTGGCACTGGGGGTGGATCACCATCACCGACCGTTCCGCCGAACTGGCGCTCGCCACGGCGTTGCGCATCCTCGCAATCGGCATTCCCGCAATCATCGCCGTGCTCGGCATCGACGCGACCGATCTGGCGGACGGGTTCAGCCAGCTGTTGCACCTGCCCGACCGGTTCGTGTACGGCGGGCTCGCCGGCATGCGTCTGTTCTCCGTGCTGCAGGACGACTGGGCCGCACTCACCGCGTCGCGCCGGTCGCGCGGACTGGGCGACGACAGCAAATTCAAGTCGTTCTTCCCGCAGGCCTTCGCGCTGCTCGTGCTGTCGATACGCCGTTCCACCACGCTCGCCGTGGCCATGCAGGCGCGCGGGTTCGGCTCCGACGAACCGCGCAGCCACGCGCGCGTCAGTGTCGTACGCGCGCGCGACCGCTGGTTCCTCGTGGTCTGCCTGCTTATTCCGGTGGCCGCGCTCACGGCCGCCCTATGCGCAGGCACATTCTCGTTCTTCGGCAACTGACCTACCGTTGCGCCGGGGCCAGCCGCAGCACCGCGTCGGACATCTCGGCGATCTGCGGGCTGTGCGTCACGATGATCACGCAACGGCCCTGCTGGTGCGCAAGGTCGAGGAAGATGCGCATGATGTCGTCCTGCGTGGCCGGGTCAAGGTTGCCGGTCGGCTCGTCGGCGATGATCACCCGCGGGTCGTCGCTCAGCGCGCGGGCGATCGCCACGCGCTGCTGTTCGCCGCCCGACAGGTGCAGGATGCGCTCGTCCGCATACCGCTCGGGCAGATGCACCTGCTTGAGCAGGTCGAGCGCGATCTCGCGTTTGATCCGGTCGAACCGTTTGCCCGAGGCGTCCATCGTGAGCATGATGTTCTCCAGCACGGTCAATCCGGGCAGCAGGTTGTAGCTTTGGAAGATCACGCCGATGTCACGGCTGCGGTACCAGTAGCGGTCGATCGACGCCAGGTCGCGTCCTTCGAAGAGCACGGCGCCGCCGGTCGGCGTCGTCAAACCGCTGATGAGCGAGAGCAGGGTGGTCTTGCCCGCGCCCGAAGGTCCGACGATCGAGGTGACCTGCCCTGCGGCGAAGTCGTGGCTGATATGGCTGATGACGTCGGGTCCGCCCTTGGCGTAGGCGTAGCTCACGTCGTCCAACGCGAGGATCGGGGTGGCGGTTGCGGATGTATTCGATGATGGTGCGGAAGATGGTTGTGCCATGGTGACAATCCTTACTCGTGATGGTGGGTGTGGGTGGTGTGCGCTCAGGAGCGGTCGGCCAGAATCTGCAGGGGTTCGTAACGCATCACGAACACGGCGGCCACAAGCGAGGCGAGCAGGGTCAGGCCAATGCCGATGAGCAGCATCCAGCCGATTGTGGCCCAGTTCACTGTGGCGTTGACCTTGGAGACCATCTGCGTGGCATGTCCCCACTGCTGCGGGGCACCGTTGCCTTTCTGCGGAGCGTTGGGTAGGCCGTCCTGAGAGGATCCGCCCTGCGCCGAACCGCTCGGCGGCTGTATGTCACGGCCGAACTGCGCGCGCTGCTGTTGCTGCTGCTCGGCCTGCGCCTCGACTTGGGAGGAGAGCAGCGAATTCGACACAGGGAACGATGCCGCGGCACCGGCACCGACGCCGAGCAGGGTCTTCGCGAATTTCGCTAGGTTGTCCAACGGCACGAGGCTCGCTTCGTATGGTTGGACGTCAGCGGACGAGACGGTGTATGCGTCGTCCAGACCGGCCGTCCGGACGTTCTTGACGAACCGGTCGTACTGTGCCTTGCCGTCGAAGACGTAGGTGTAGCTCAATTGCGCCGCCTGCGTCTCGCGGGTGTCGCCACGCGCGTCGGTGACCTCGATCGTCTTGCCACTGGTCAGGCCCAGTGTATCGAGCGTGGACACCGAGGTGTAGATCGCGTTCGCGGGGTCATTTGCGGTGGGGCCATGGGTCCGCCCGTCGGCATTGTGTTCTCGGCGGTGTTGCGGTAGATGCCGACGATGGTGAACGTGTAGGTCGTGGTGTCGTCGGTGATGTCGGCGACCTTGAAGGTGTCACCAATCGACTGGTCCTCTTGGCTTGTCACGGTGGCGTTGGAATCCACCGGCTCGATGCCGTCGTCCACGGCGGCGGCCGAAGCTGTCTCGGTGTAATACGATGAGGCGACGCCATACGCCGTTTTGTCGTATTTCTGGTAATCAGCGAGGGTGAGTTGCTTGCTGGTCATCGCCTCGCGCATCGACTGTATGTCCACGCCGCCGGACTGCGTGTCGCGGGCCTTGCCGATCATCGCACTGTGGTCGATCGAGATCTGCGCGCTGATTGTGGTGTCGTCCAAGGCTGAGGTGCGTGCGCGTTCCGCGGCCTGCACGATTGCGAGCGCCACGGCCGCAGCCGCGGTGATGATGGCGATGATGAGGATCATCAACGCGTTTCGGCCTTTGTTGCGCACCACGTTGTGCAGTGCGTTCCTGACTATGAGCATGGTCGGTTCCTTTTGTGATCAATCGATGGATGGGGTGGGCCTGCGCCTGGGCGCTGCATGTCGCAGTGCAGGGCATATGCCCGGAGCGTAATCAGCGTTGGTGTGATTGCGCTTTGACGCCACTGCGATTCGACTCGGTACTTCGTGGCCGCGTGCTGAACGCTCGCTGGGAGTTTTTCTGAAAACAGGTGGTTGATGGGTGAGATGACGGAAGGCCGACGCTTGCCCCGCGCTGGCGGTAGGGTGGGCATATGCCGATTGATGCAACTGTGATGACCAATGTCAAGGCGGACCGTGTGCGCCGCACGGCCGATCTTTCCTCCCGCAAACACCGTGAACGCAGCGGAAGGTTCCTTATCGAAGGTCCCCAAGCGGTGCGTGAGGCGCTCACCTGGCAGCCTGGCGTGGTGCGCGACCTCTATGTGGCCGTGGATGGCACCGAACCCGACGCCGGATTCGCCAACCCCACCGTCGCCTCGCTCGCTGGCCTGGCCATGGGGGAGGGCATCTACGTGCATAAGGCCACACCGGATGTGGTGGCACATATGAGCCGTGACGCCCAAGGCGTGGTAGCTGTGGGTGACCTTGAGGCGTGCCGTGCACGGCTCACCCAAGCGCCGTCCACGCCGCGCCCGTTCATCGCGGCGTTCTGGCAGGTGCGCGACCCCGGCAACGCGGGCACCGTCATCCGCAGCGCCGATGCCGCCGGGTGTGACGCCGTCGTCATGGTCGGGTCATGCGTGGACGTGTTCAACCCCAAGGTCATCCGTGCCACGACCGGATCGCTGTTCCATCTGCCGGTGCTCGCGATGGATGAAAACGCGTTCTTCGTGTTCTGCGCCGACCACGCCACCACCGTCATGGCCGCCGACGTCTATGGCACGGAAGGCAGGCCTCCGGAAAGCCTGCCCGATGTGGTGCGCGAAGGCGCCGCGCTGGACGGCTCGATTGCGGTGTTGTTCGGCAATGAGGCACGAGGACTGGATCCTGTCCTGCTCGAACAGGCGGACATCATCACCTCGATCCCGATCTATGGCAAGGCCGAATCGCTCAACCTTGGCACAAGCGCCGCGGTGATGCTCATGACCTTGGCTATGTCGAGTCGTATTGAAAGAATGTGAAGTCGGTAAATCGTTGGAATGACGCGTTTTCGCGTCTCCGATGCATGTGACGGAAAGGTATCTCGTGGCACAAGGCACACAATTTGATGCCGATGCGGTAGCCAAAGCGGTTGCCGAAGGCATCGCCGCAATAGCACAGGCCTCCAGCATGGAGGAACTCAAGGCGATCAAGACGCAATACGCCGGCGCCCAATCCGCGATGACCCAGGCCAGCAAGGCCATCGGTTCGCTCGACAAGGACCAGAAGAAAGAGGCCGGCAAGCTCATGGGCAAGCTGCGCGCCGACTTCGGCCGAGCCTACGGCACGAAGGAAGCCGAGGTGAAAGCCCAAGAGGAAGCCCGCGAACTGGCCGCCGAAACCGTGGACATGACGCTGCCGGTACGCCGCAACCCGCTTGGCGCGCGCCATCCGCTGCCCAAGCTCATGGAAGACGTCGAGGACTTCTTCGTCGGCATGGGTTGGCAGATTTCCGACGGTCCCGAAGTGGAAACCGAATGGTTCGACTTCGACGCGTTGAACTTCGGCCCCGACCATCCGGCACGCCAGATGCAGGACACGTTCTATGTCAAGGGCAACCAGTCCAAGGATGCCGCCGGGTTTGTGGGCTCCAACATGGTGCTGCGCACCCAGACCTCGTCGGACCAGGTCCGTGGGCTCATCGCCCATGGTGTGCCGCTGTATATCGCGTGCCCCGGCCGCGTGTTCCGCACTGATGAGCTCGACGCGACCCACACACCGGTCTTCCACCAGGTCGAGGCGCTCGCCGTGGACAAGGGCCTGACGATGGCCGACCTCAAGGGTGTGCTCGACAAACTTGCCGTGGCCATGTTCGGCCCCGAAGCCAAGAGCCGTCTGCGCCCCAGCTACTTCCCGTTCACTGAGCCGAGCGCCGAACTCGACCTGTGGTTCCCCGACAAGAAGGGCGGCCCCGGTTGGATCGAATGGGGCGGCTGCGGCATGGTCAACCCGAATGTGCTGCGCTCCGCGGGCCTCGACCCGGACGTGTACACCGGCTTCGCGTTCGGTGTGGGAGTCGAGCGCACGCTGCTGCTGCGCCACGATATCAACGACATGCACGACCTGGTCGAAGGTGACGTGCGATTCAGCGAACAGTTTGTGATGGGGGAGTGATTCGAGATGCCCATGGTAGATATTGATTGGTTGCGCGACCACGTGGAGGTGCCCGAGGGGCTCACGTACGAGCAGCTCGCGAAGGACCTCGTGCGTGTCGGACTCGAGGAGGAGGAGATCCACCAGTCGCAGGTCACCGGTCCAATCGTGGTAGGCTACGTTGTCGACGCCACGCCCGAACCGCAGAAGAACGGCAAGGTCATCAACTGGTGCCATGTGGACGTGGGCGACGCATACAACAGCGTCGACGAGCAGGGCAACAAGGTGCCGCGCGGCATCATCTGCGGCGCACCGAACATGAAGGCCGGCGAGAAGGTCGTTGTCACGCTGCCCGGCGCCGTGCTGCCCGGCGACTTCCGCATCGAACCGCGCAAGACCTACGGCCACATCTCCGATGGCATGTGCGCCTCGGAACGTGAGCTCGGCCTCGGCGACAGCCACGACGGCATCATCCTGCTGCGTGACTACGGCTTCACCCCCGAGGAATACGAGGCGCTCAAGCCCGGTGACGACGCGATGCACCTGCTGCACCTCGACCAGCCGATCCTCGAGATCAACGTGACTCCGGACCGCGGTTACGCGTTCTCCTACCGCGGCATCGCGCGCGAATTCCACAATTCCACGGGCGCCGAGTTCACCGACCCGGTCGGCGAGCTCAATGCGCATGTGCCGCAGATCGAAGAACAGGCCGAAGGCACGACGCACGACATCGACGTGATCATCGACGATGAGAACCCGATCCACGGCGTCGTCGGCTGTGACCGCTTCTATGCGCGCGCCGTGCATGGCTACGACGCCGCGAGCAAGACACCGAACTGGATGCGCCGCCGCCTGACGCGCGCAGGCATGCGTTCGTTGACATTGCCGGTCGACGTGACGAACTACGTCATGCTCGATCTGGGACAGCCGATGCACGCCTACGACCTCGACAAGATCGAGGGGCCGATTGTCGTGCGCCGTGCGCGCGCTGGAGAAACGCTCACCACGCTCGACGGCAAGGACCACGACCTCGACCCCGAGGACCTGCTCATCACCGATTCGCCGAATGGCGAACAGGGGTCGCGCATCCTCGGCATCGCCGGCGTCATGGGCGGCGAATACGGCGAGGTCACCAGTGAGACAACGAACATCCTGCTCGAAGCCGCACACTTCGATCCGATCTCCGTGGCGCGCTCCTCGCGCCGCCACAAGATCCCGTCAGAAGCCGCCCGCCGTTTCGAACGCGGTGTGGACGACCAGATCCAGCCGGCCGCCGCGCAGATGGCATGCGACCTGCTCGAGGCCTACGGGTCGGCGACCGCCTCGCAAACACCGCGCGACGTAAACAACACCAAGCGCCGCCAGCCGATCGTGTTCAAGGCGAACGAAGTCAAGCGCATCGCAGGCCTCGATCTGGACCTCAACGACATTAGTGCGATCCTCACCGACATCGGTTGCACCGCCGCGGGTGGCGGCAACGGTGAATTCTCCGTCGTGCCGCCGTCGTGGCGCCCGGACCTGAACGAGCCATGCGACCTTGTCGAGGAAGTCGCGCGCATCTACGGGTACGACAAGATCCCCGTGCATGTGCCGCACGCGCCGGTGGAAGGGCATGTGGGCCTCACCGCCGACCAGCTCCACAAGCGTCAGGTGGCCGACGAGCTTGCCGAATACGGCATGGTGGAGACACTGAGCTACCCGTTTGTGGGCCCTGCCGACTACAAGGCATTCATGATCGACCCCAAAGAGGTGGAGCCGGTGAGCGTGGAAATCGTCAACCCGCTCGCCGACGACCGCCCGTACCTGCGCCGCCAGATCCTGCTCACGCTGGCGCAGACGGTGCAGCGCAACATCCGCCGTGGCCTTGACAACGTGGCCTGCTACGAGCTCGGCCACGTGTATCTCGCCTCGCCGGACGCCCCGGCGATTCCCGCACTGCCCGGCGGCGTGCGTCCCACGCCTGAACAGCTTGCCGCACTCGACGCCGGCCTGCCTGACCAGCCGCTGCATGTGGCCGGCATGATGACCGGGCTCGCCGAAGACGACGGCTGGCTTGGCGACCGCCGCACCGTCGACTGGAGCGACGCCGTCGAAGCGGTACGCCGCATCGCCGCGCGCCTCGGCGCCGATGTGACCTTCGACCAGCCCGCCGCGCAGGATGTGCCTGCGCAATGGCACCCCGGCCGCAGCGCCCATGTGGTGGCCGGCGGCAAGCGCGTCGGCTTCGTCGGAGAGTTGCACCCCAAGGTCGACGACGCGCTCGGCATGCCGCACCACACCGCCGCCTTCGAACTCGACCTGACCGCGCTGTTCGGCACCCTGAGCAACAAACCGGTGCAGGCCAAGCCGATCTCCACGTTCCCGCCGGTCAAGCAGGACCTCGCGTTCACGGTGCCCGACACGGTGAGTGCGCATGATCTCGGCGAAGCGATCCGTGACGCCGCCGGCGACATGCTCGAGTCCATCGAACTGTTCGACGTGTATACGGGCGATCAGGTGGGCGAAGGCAAGAAGTCGCTCGCGTATGCGGTCACGTTCCGCGCGCCGGACCGCACCCTCACTTCCGAAGACAGCGAGGAGATCCGCCAGCGCATCGTCGACAAGGCATCCGAACTCGGTGCGCAACTGCGCGCCTAGTGCACACCAACCACCAAACGAACAGGACCATGATGAGTCAACCGGACCAGTATCCATCGTCGCAGCCGCAGCAGGGGCCGAACGGGGCCAATGCTGCTCCGGTCGACTCATCCGGCCCTGCAGCCGGCACACAAGGGGCCAGCCAGCCGAGATACGGGCAATATCTGCGCCCGGCGTACGGCGCGATGGACAACCAGTTCCCGCAGGACTACGACCCCTACATCTTCGGGCGTCCCGACCCCGAGCCCCAGCCGGCGGAAGCAACGCAAGCGGGGCCGACGCCGGCAGTGCCGCAGCCGAACCAGGCGCCCACCCAACCGTGGGCCGGGCAGCAGGCGCAGGCGCCGCAAGCACCCGGCGCCACCCAGCAGGGCAGCAAATACCCGCGCTACGTCAACGGCATTGACATGGAGGACCCCAACCAGAACATCTTCTACGGGCGGTGGGACGCCGGCGCGATCATCGCGTTCGTGTTCGCGTTGTTCTTGCCCGTGCCGATCATGCCCGCGATCCTGGGCGCACTGAGCATGCGCCGCACGCGCATCATGCGCATGAAAGGGTATGGGCTCGCCCTGGCCGCGGTCATCATCAACGTGCTCTACACAATCGCGTTCGTGTGGCTCATGATCAACGGCGTCTCGATGGACGACGTGATGAACCAGATGCTCCAGTCGCTCAATTCCTCCACGTCCGGCGGCTCCGGCGACTCCGTGCAGGCGTGAGCGGCGCTCGGCGACACGCACAGACGGCTCCCCAAGAACGTATAGTTATGCATTGTTCTGCATAAAGTGTATACTCGGCAGCTAACCAAGCACAGAGGAGCTGACCATGGGCAAACATACCGTCGCCGTCGCAGGCGCCACCGGCTATGCCGGCGGTGAGATGCTGCGTATTCTGGCTGCGCATCCGGACTTCGAGGTCACCACGGTGGCCGGGCATTCGTCGGTGGGGCAGCCACTGGGCGCCTTCCAGCCGCATATTCCCCAATTGGCCCACCTGATCGTCGAAGACACTACACCCGAGGCGTTGAACGGGCACGATGTGATTGTGCTCGCCTTGCCCCATGGCGCATCCGGCGCCCTCGCCGCACAGCTCGACGACGACGCGGTGATCGTGGACCTGGGCGCCGACCACCGCCTCGAACAGCAGCAGGCGTGGGACGACTATTATGGTGGCGCGTTCTACGAGCATTGGGTGTACGGCATGCCCGAACTCATTCTCGGCAAGGATGCCAATGGCGCATACCGGCGCCAGCGCGAGCGGCTCGCGCTGGCCAAGCGCATCGCCGGTCCCGGTTGCAACGTCACCGCCGTCACCTTGGCCATGCAGCCCGGTATCGCGAACAACCTCGTCGTGCCACACACGATCGTCGCCGATCTGGCCGTCGGGTATTCCGGGGCCGGCAAGAACCTCAAGCGCACCAACCTGCTCGCCTCCGAGGCGCTCAATTCGGCGGTACCGTATGCGGTGGGCGGCACCCACCGCCACATTCCCGAAATCCTGCAGAACTTCGCCCACGCCGCCGGTCTGGACGCCGCGGCGGCCGGCGAGTTCACCCTCGCGTTCACCCCGATGCTCGTGCCGATGTCGCGTGGCATCCTCGCCTCGGTGAGCGCGAAACTCACCGACGCCGCCATGGACCTGACCGACGAGCAGATCCATGCCATATGGACCGGCGCATACGAGGGCCAAGGGTTCATCAGCGTGCTCGCCCCCGGCGCCATGCCGGCCACGCAGAACGTGCTCGGATCGAACGCCGCGCATGTGCAAGTGGCCGTGGACCGGCGCAGCCGAACCCTGCACGCGTTCGCCGCGATCGACAACCTCAACCGCGGCACAGCCGGCCAGGCGGTCGAATCCCTCAACCTGGCCTTCGGACTCAATGAGGAAAACGGTTTGACGAAGATTGGAGTCGCACCATGAGCGTGACATTCGCGCAAGGATTCTCAGCGGCCGGTGTCGAAGCCGGCATCTCGGCTACACCGGGCAAGAAAGATGTGGCGCTCGTCGTGAATGAGGGGCCGCTCACGGCCGCCGCCGGCGTGTTCACCACCAACCGGTTCTGCGCCGCGCCCGTGCAATGGTCGCGCAAGGCCGTGGCCAACGGTTCGCTCAAGGCCGTCATCCTCAACTCCGGCGGCGCCAACGCATGCACCGGCGAAGCGGGGTATGCGCAATCCGTGGCAACCGCACATGAGGTGGCCGGGCTGCTCGGCACCGAAGACGGCGAAGTGGCCGTATGCTCCACCGGTCTCATCGGTGAACTGCTTCCGCTCGACAAGGTGCTTGACGGCGCCGCGCGCGCCTTCGCCAAGCTTGAGCCGACGATGGCCGCCGGCGAGGACGCCGCCCACGCGATCATGACGACCGACACCAAACCCAAGACAGTCACACGCATGGGGTCGAACGGATTCCGTGTGGGCGGCATGGTCAAGGGCTCGGGCATGATCGCCCCACAGCTTGCCACGATGCTCTGTGTGGTCACCACCGACGCCGTGGTGACAGCCGGCCAGCTCCAAGCGGCGCTGGGAGCGGCGGTCGACACTTCGTTCAACCGCATTGACGTGGACGGTTGCATGTCCACCAACGACACCGTGCTGCTGCTGGCCTCGGGAGCCTCGGGCATCGAACCCGACCCGGATGAGTTCAACGACCTCATCGCGAACTGCTGTGCGAGCTTGGCCCGCCAGATCATCGGTGACGGCGAAGGCGCGAGCCACGACATCCGCATCACCGTGGCCGGTGCCACAAGCGAGGATGCGGCGCTGGCGTGTGGACGTGCGATCGCGTCGTCGAACCTGCTCAAATGCGCGATCAGTGGCAACGACCCCAACTGGGGGCGCATCGTCAGCTCACTCGGCACCGTGCCGGTGGATGTGGCGCCCTACGACCCCGACGCGGTGACGGTCGATGTCAACGGCGTGCGCATCTGCGATGGCGGCAAACCTGGCCGCGACCGCAGCGAGGTCGACATGACGCCACGCCAGATCGACATCGACGTGGACCTGCATGCGGGCACAGAGTCCGCCACCGTGTGGACCGACGACCTGACCCACGAATACGTGCACATCAATGCGGACTACGAGAGCTGAGGATATGGCAAAGGAACTGAAAGGACCGGGATTCCACCTCGACGTGCACACCGACCTGCGCGCCGACCAGAAGGCGGAAGTGCTCATCGAGGCACTGCCGTGGCTTGAGGAATTCTACGGCAAGACGATCGTCATCAAATACGGTGGCAACGCGATGGTCGACGACCACCTCAAGGAATGCTTCGCCGAAGACATGGTGTTCCTGCGCCAAGTGGGCCTGCACCCGGTGATCGTGCACGGCGGCGGCCCGCAGATCTCGCACATGCTCAAGGCCTTGGGCATCCACTCCGAGTTCAAGGGCGGCCTGCGCGTCACGACGCCCGAGGCGATGGATGTGGTGCGCATGGTGCTCACCGGCAAGGTCTCGCGCGAACTCGTCGGCCTGATCAACGCGCACGGACCCCTTGCCGTCGGCCTGTCCGGTGAGGACGGCGCGCTGTTCTCCGCGATCCAACGCAAGCCGCTCATCGACGGCAAGCCCACCGACATCGGCCTGGTGGGCGACGTCGTCGGCGTCGATGCCTCGGCCGTGATCGATTTGATCAACGCCGGTCGCATCCCCGTCGTCTCGTCGGTCGCCCCGAACGAGGACGACGCCACCGAGGTGCTCAACGTCAACGCCGATTCCGCCGCGGCCGCGCTTGCCACCGCGCTCGGCGCGCACAAGCTCGTCATCCTCACGGATGTGGACGGCCTGTACGCGGACTGGCCCGACCGCAATTCGCTCATCGGCCGCATCGGCGTCGAGGACCTGCGCGACCTGCTGCCCGACCTCGAATCGGGCATGCGCCCCAAGATGGAGGCGTGCATCCGCGCCATCGACGGCGGCGTGCGCCAGGCGCACATCATCGACGGACGCAAACCACACTCCATACTCAACGAGATATTCACCTCGGCGGGCATCGGCACGATGGTCGAACCGGGTGAAGGACTGGAAATGAGGAGCTCATATGGCAACTGAGACACAGCCACTGGGGCAGGACGCCGCTTGGCTCGGCAAATACGACGATGTGCACATGCACGTGTTCGGCACGCCGCTGCGCGTGCTCGACCATGGGCAGGGCATGCGCGTGTGGGACGTCGACGGCAACGAATACCTCGACTTCCTCGCGGGCATCGCGGTGAACGCGCTCGGCTACGCACACCCGGACTGGTGCGAGGCCGTCGCGCAACAGGCACAGCGCGCCGCGCACGTGAGCAACTATTTCGCGACCAAGCCGCAGATCGAACTGGCCACCAAGCTCATCGAACTCGCCGGCGCCCCGCAGGGCTCGCACGTCTACTTCGGCAATTCAGGGACCGAGGCCAACGAGGCCGCGCTCAAGATGGCCAAGCTGTACGGCGCCACCCTGCAGACCGACGATGCGCGCCCCTACCGCATCCTCGCGCTGACCCACGGATTCCACGGGCGCACGATGGGTGCGCTTTCGGCCACCTGGAAGCCGGCGATCCGCACGCCGTTCGAGCCTCTTGTGCCGAATATCGAGTTCGTCGAGGCCAACGACCTCGACGCGATGGGCGCCGCGCTCGCCACCGATGACGGCAAAGGCCCGGTGGCCGCGGTCATCATGGAACTGATTCAGGGCGAGGCGGGCGTGCTGCCACTCGACGCCGAGTACATCCGCGGCGTGCGGGCGCTGTGCGACGAGCACAACGCCCTGATGATCGTCGACGAGGTGCAGACCGGCATGGGCCGCACGGGCGCATGGTTCGCGTTCCAGCGCGACGATCTGGGCGGCATCACCCCCGACATCGTAACCTTTGCCAAAGGCGTGGCCGGCGGATTCCCGATGGGCGGCATGATCTCGTTCGGCGAGGAACTCTCGGCGTTGTTCTCGCCCGGCACCCATGGTTCGACGTTCGCCGGCAACCCGCTTGGCGCCGCGGCGGCCCTCGCCACCATCGGCGTGATCGAACGCGAAGGGCTTGTGGCGCAGGCGAACGAGCGCGGCGAGCAACTGCGCACGGGCATCATGGCCACCGACAACCCGCTGTTCGCGTCGGTGCGCGGCCGCGGCCTGCTCAATGCGATCGTGCTGACGCGGCCGTGCGCGCATGCCGCTGTGGGATGGGCGCTCGACCACGGTCTGATCATCAACGCACCGTCGCCGACCGTGCTACGTCTGGCACCGCCGTTGATCGCGAGCGAACAGGACATCAACGAGGCCGTCGGCATCCTCGCCCTCATGCCGAACGATCTGGCGACCGAATAGGCGCGGGAGCCGAAAACCACCCACCATACAGCAAGGAGGCCATTATGGCGCAGCTTCGGCACATGCTTCGCGATGACGACGTCAATCACGAGGAGCAAAAGCAGATTCTGGAACTGGGCATGAAGTTCCGCGAGAACCGTTTTCACCACCGACCTTTCGAGGGGCCGCAGGGCGTGGCCGTGCTCTTCGACAAGCCGAGCACGCGCACGCGCTCGAGCTTCTCGATCGGCGTGGCCGAATTGGGCGGTTATCCGCTCGTCATCGACAAGTCCGGGTCCCAGTTGGGTCGTGGCGAGCCAATCAGCGACACGACCGAAGTGCTCACGCGCATGGCGTATGCAATCGTCTGGCGCACGTTCGAACAGTCGCGCATCGAGGAGATGGCCTCGGTGGCCACAGTGCCGGTCGTCAACGCGCTCACCGACGAATTCCACCCCTGCCAGGTGCTCGCCGACTTCCTGACCCTGGCCCAGTTCAAGGGTGGCGTCGACGCGCTCGAAGGCATGTCGATTGCGTACTTGGGCGATGCGGCGAACAACATGGCGAACTCGTACCTGCTCGCGGGCGCCGTGGCCGGCATGCATGTGGCCGTGGCCGGCCCGAACGGCTACCTGCCCGATGAGGCGATTGTGCAGGACGCCGAGGCGATCGCCGCCACGACCGGCGGATCGATCCTCGTGACGACCAGTCCGCGCGAGGCCGTGGCCGGCGCGGACTGCGTGTTCACTGACACTTGGGTCTCGATGGGCGAGGAATCGCAGTACGCTGTGCGTTCCAAGCCGTTCTGGCCCTATCAGGTCAACGAGGAGCTCATGGGGTATGCCAAGCCCGATGCGCTGTTCCAGCACTGCCTGCCCGCCTACCGCGGCAAGGAGGTGACCGCCGAGGTCATTGACGGCCCGCAGTCGGTCGTGTGGGACGAGGCCGAGAACCGGTTGCACGCGCAGAAGGCGCTGCTCACCTGGCTCATCGGCAAGCAGCGTGGCGACGAAAGCCTGCTGGTCTGATGACGCAGGACTCCCAGCCGATGCAACGTCCGGCGAGCCGCATCGCGCGCTTGAACGCGATCGAGCAGGCGCTCGAGAACAATGTGGTCACGTCGCAGGCGGAGCTCTCCGAAATCCTCAGTAGCCAGGGCATCGATGTGACCCAAGCCACATTGAGCCGCGATCTCGACGAGATCAACGCCACGAAGACACGCCTGCCAGACGGCGTGCTCGCCTACACCGTCGGTGAGCACGCGCCGGCGGAGGCGGAGGGCCACGAGCCCGATGAGCGTGCCCAGCAGCAGATGTCGAAAGTACTGTCGGGCATCGTCACCTCGGTGGCCCGTGCGCGCAACCTCATCGTGGTGCACACCTCGTCGGGCGCCGCCCAATACGTGGCGAGCGTCATCGACCGCCACG
Organism: Bifidobacterium pseudolongum subsp. pseudolongum DSM 20099; assembly: GCF_000771225.1. GTDB lineage: Bacteria > Actinomycetota > Actinomycetes > Actinomycetales > Bifidobacteriaceae > Bifidobacterium > Bifidobacterium pseudolongum. The sequence goes on along the minus strand of NZ_JDTZ01000002.1, from coordinate 23,613 downwards.
CCGTCCCGGGCATCCTCGGCACGATCGCCGGCGACGACACCGTGCTGGTGATCTGCCAGGACGACCAGTCGGCCCTGCGGCGCAGCGCATGGCTGCTTGACATCGCGTCCAAACGCGGCTGAGCATTCGCATTGTGGGCACATCGTGCCCACAATGCATATTTATACACACTTTTGTATATACTGGCGCGTATCGCACCTGAAGAAAGGCAAGACATGAGCGATAAGAACCGTATTGTGCTCGCGTACTCCGGCGGCCTCGACACCTCCGTCGCCATCCCGTACCTCAAGGACCGCACCGGCAAAGACGTGGTGGCCGTCTCGCTCGACGTCGGCCAGGGCGGCGAAAGCCTCGAGACGATCAAGGAACGCGCGCTCGCGTGCGGCGCCGTCGAAGCGTACATCGTGGACGCACGCGACGAGTTCGCGAACGAATACTGCATGCAGGCCCTCAAGGCGAACGCCATGTACGAAGGCGTGTACCCGCTCGTCTCCGCGATCTCGCGCCCGTTGATCACCAAGCATCTGGTGCGCGCCGCACACCAGTTCGGCGCCGACACGATCGCGCACGGCTGCACCGGCAAGGGCAACGACCAGGTGCGCTTCGAGGTCTCCATCCAGTCGATCGACCCCGAACTCAAGGCGATCAGCCCGATCCGCGACCTGTCGCTGACGCGCGACGTGGAGATTGCCTACGCCAACGACCACGACCTGCCGATTGTGCAGACCGAGAAGAGCCCGTTCTCCATCGACCAGAACGTGTGGGGCCGTGCCATTGAGACCGGCTTCCTCGAGGACCCGTGGAATGCGCCCACCAAGGACTGCTACTCGTACACCGACGACCCGGACTTCCCGCCGGTCGAAGACGAGGTCGTCATCGAATTCAAGCAGGGCGTGCCGGTCAAGATCGACGGCCGCGACGTGACCCCACTGCAGGCGATCGAGGAGATGAACCGCCGCGCGGGCGCCCAGGGCATCGGCCGCGTCGACCTCATCGAGGACCGCCTTGTCGGCATCAAGTCGCGCGAACTCTACGAGGCGCCCGGCGCGATCGCGCTGATCACCGCGCACGAAGAGCTCGAGAACATGTGCCTCGAACGCGAACAGCACCGCATCAAGCGCGACATCGACAAGCGCTGGGCCGAGCTCGTCTACGACGCGCAGTGGTTCTCCCCGGCCGTCAAGTCGCTCAACGCGTTCATCAACGACACCCAGCAGTACGTCAACGGCGAGATCCGCATGGTGCTGCACGGCGGCCGCGCAGTGGTGGTGGGACGCCGTTCCGACAGCTCGCTGTACGACTACAACCTCGCCACCTACGATTCGGGTGACACCTTCGACCAGAACGCGTCGAACGGCTTCATCGAGATCTACGGCCTGCCCACCAAGGTGGCCGCGGCGCGCGACGTGAAGTTCGGCAACGGCATCGAAGTTCCGGACAACGACGTAGAGTAGGGCACATCACCAGGCGGTTGCATCCGCTGCGCGAACAGACGGGCGGCGCGCCCGCGGCACGAGCCGCGCGCGGCCGCCCTTTTTCGGCCGGCAAGGCACCGGGAAAGAGAGGAAACCATGACCGAGGGCACCACGCACGAAGGGGAGCATCTGGCATTGTGGGGCGGGCGGTTCTCGTCCGGCCCGTCGCCCGAGCTCGCCGCGCTGAGCAAATCCACGCAGTTCGACTGGCGTCTGGCCGACGACGACATCGCGGGTTCGCGCGCACACGCCCGTGCCTTGGCCCGCGCGGGACTGCTCACCTCCGACGAGCTGCAGCGCATGGAAGCGGCGCTCAACGAGCTGCAATACCGCGTGGACACCGGCGCGTTCGCACCGGTCGAGGACGACGAGGACGAAGCGACCGCGCTCGAACGCGGCCTGCTGGAGATCGCCGGCGACGAGCTGGGCGGCAAACTGCGCGCCGGCCGTTCGCGCAACGACCAGATCGCCGCGCTGATCCGCATGTGGCTGCGCCGCCAGTCGCGCGTCATCGCCAACCAACTGCTCGACCTGTGCATGGCGCTCATCGACCAGTCCCTCAAAGTCGGTCGCACCGTGATGCCCGGCCGCACCCACATGCAGCACGCCCAGCCCGTGCTGCTCGCGCACCAGCTCATGGCGCACGTGTGGCCGCTGCTGCGCGACGTGGACCGCCTGCGCGATTGGGACCGGCGCATTGACGCGAGTCCCTACGGCTCCGGTGCGCTCGCCGGCAACACGCTCGGCCTCGAACCGGTGGCCGTGGCACGCGAACTGGGGTTCACGACCGTCACCGAAAACTCCATCGATGGCACCGCGAGCCGCGATCTCGTGGCGGAGTTCTCGTTCGTCGCGGCTATGGCCGGCGTCGACATCAGCCGCCTGGCCGAGGAGATCATCATCTGGAACACGCAGGAGTTCGCCTTCGTGCGGCTCGACGACGCGTACTCGACCGGCTCCTCGATCATGCCGCAGAAGAAGAACCCCGACATCGCCGAACTCGCGCGCGGCAAGGCCGGCCGCCTCATCGGCGACCTGACCGGCCTGCTCGCCACGCTCAAAGGCCTGCCCACCGCGTACGCGCGCGATTTGCAGGAAGACAAAGAGGCCGTGTTCGATCAGGTCGACACACTCGAAGTGCTGCTACCTGCGTTCACCGGCATGGTGGCCACGATGACCTTCGACGCCGCCCGTCTCGAGGCCGAGGCGCCGACCGGCTTCGCGCTCGCCACCGACATTGCCGAGTGGCTCGTCAAGCAGGGCGTGCCGTTCCGCCACGCTCATGAGCTTTCCGGCGCATGCGTCAAGATCGCCGAAGGCCGCGGCGAAGAGCTGTGGGACCTGACCGACGACGATTTCATCGAGGTGTTCCGCGAATTCCTGCCCGCCGAACAGGCCGTGGGTGTGCGCGAAGTGCTCTCCACCGAAGGCTCGGTCGCCGCGCGCGCCGGCAAGGGCGGCACCGCGCCGACCCGCGTGCGCGAGCAGATCGTCTCCGCCAAATCCGCTGTCGAACAGCTGCGCACGTATTTCCACGCGAGCAGCGACGGCACGGCGTATGTCTCGCCCGAGGCGATTGTCAAACTGCACGACGCCGACCAGGCGTGACGCGTCCGGTGTGGCGGCGGCCGCGCATACCGCCGCCACACCGGACGCAATCCGTGTGCGCAGGCAGGGGGAGTCGTGCTCAGCAGACGCGCGATCGACCGCATCGTGCGCCATTACGGCGCCGACATCCTGACGCATGAGCATATGGAGGTGGAGCGCCGCGCGTACCAGCACGGCAACGTGACGACCTACGAGCATTCGGTGCGCGTCGCGCGTCTGGCCGTGTGGTTCGCCGACCGCCTGCGCCTGTGGCGGCGCGTGGACCTGCGCTCACTGGTGCGCGCCGCCCTGCTCCACGACTATTTCCTGTACGACTGGCACGAGTATGACAACGGCACACACCGCTGGCATGGGTTCAGGCACCCGGTCACGGCCGAACGCAATGCGCGCGCCGATTTCGCCATCGACGACGTGGTGGCCAACAGCATCCGCACACACATGTTCCCGCTCACGCCGGTTCCACCGCGCCATGTGGAAGGCTGGCTCGTCACCGCCGCCGACAAAATCAGCGCGACCGCCGAGACGTTCTCGCCCGACCGCTTCGCAAAACCCCACGGCAAAGGCCGGTGAGTGTCTGCGAGCCGTGCGACACTGGGAACCGGCCGGGGCCGTGCTATGCACGCGCCCCGCGTAGACATACGTCAGATTCAGGAGAACATTAGGCATGGCTCACGTCATCGATTACAAGGAAGCCGGATTCGATTCGGTACTGGATGAATTGGAATGGCGCGGGTTGATTTCCCAGTCGACCGACCGGGAACGACTCGCAGAGACGCTCGATGGAGATCCGATCACCTATTACTGCGGGTTCGACCCCACCGCGCCGTCACTGCACATCGGCAACCTCGTGCAGCTCATCATCATGCGCCACCTGCAGGCGGCCGGGCACCACCCGATCGCGCTCGTGGGCGGTGCCACCGGCCTGATCGGCGACCCGCGCCAGTCAGGTGAGCGCGTGCTCAACTCCAAGGACATCGTGGCCGGCTGGTGCGATCGCCTGCGCGCACAGATCGGCGAAGTGCTCGTGCAGGACGGCGCCAACCCGGTGCGCTTTGTCTCAAACTACGACTGGACGGCGTCGATGAACGTCATCGATTTCCTGCGCGACGTGGGCAAGAACTTCCGTCTGGGCACGATGCTCTCCAAGGACATCGTGGCACGCCGCCTCAATTCGGAGGAGGGCATATCGTTCACCGAGTTCAGCTACCAGGTGCTCCAAGGCAACGACTACCTGCACCTGTACGACAATTTCGACTGCGTGCTCGAGCTCGGCGGATCCGACCAGTGGGGCAACCTCACGTCGGGCCTCGACCTGATCCACAAGGTGCGCGGCGTCAATGTGAACGTCATGGCCAGTCCGATCATCACCGACGCCAGCGGCAAGAAATTCGGCAAGTCCGAAGGCAACGCCGTGTGGCTCGACCCCACGATGCTCAGCCCGTACCGGTTCTACCAGTTCTGGATCAACCGCCCGGACGCCGAGATGGAAAGCCTGCTCAAGGCCTTCACGTTCCTGCCGAAGCAGGAGATCGAACGCCTCATGGAGAGCACCGCCACGAACCCGGGCGCCCGCGAGGCCCAGCGTGTGCTCGCATGGGAGGTCACAAGCCTCGTGCACGGCGAGGACGCCACACGGCAGGCCATCGAGGCGTCCGCGGCGCTCTTCGGACGCGGCGGCGACCTGGCGGCCATTGGCATGGACACGCTCGAAGCGGCGCTCGACGGCCTCAAGGTCGAGAACGAAGAGGGAGCCAAGGTCTTCGCCACGGCCACGGCCGGTGAGCGTGTGAGCGAGGCCGGTGTGCGTGCCGGGTTGTTCAAGTCGATATCCGAAGCGCGCAAGACAATCGCTTCGGGGGGTGTGTATCTCAATAATGCGCGCGTGGAGGACCAGGAGCGTCTGCTGGGCGCCGATGACTTCCTGCAGGGCCGGTTCGCGCTCATCCGCCGCGGCAAGAAGGCGCTTGGCGTGGTGGAGCTCGGCTGAGTTTACGCTATCGCCCCAATGCGCCGCGTCGGCGCCGGCGAGCGATTACACTGAAGACATAAGAACGGATGAGGCGGGCGCACGGCCCGCCTCTCGAATGCAAAGGGCATAGAATGGCAGACGAACGCGGATCCCAGCATCAATCACACGGGTCGAACCGCCGGTACGGGTCGAACAATTCCGGCAAGCGCAAGGGCTACGGCCAGCGCAAGGGCCAAGGCGGCGGATCGTTCCACCGCAGCGGCTCCCAGCACCGCAACCGCGACTTCCACCGCGACGGCGAACGCGGTGAATTCCGGCAGGACGGCGAACGCCGCCAGCGTTTCCACCGCGACGGCGAGTCGGGCGGGTCGCGCGGCTACCGTTCGGGCGACCGCAGGAACCGCAACAACCACGGCAACGGCCAGCGCCGTGACTTCCACCGTGGCGACCGCAGGGATTTCCGTCGTGATGACCGCCGTGACGGCGAACGCCGTGACTTCCACCGCGAGGGCGAACGCCGTGATGGCGACCGCAGGGATTTCCGTCGTGATGACCGCCGCAACAACCATCATGACGACCGCCGTGGGGACCGCTTCAACCACCATGACGACAAGCGCCGTGAGTACATGTCGAAGTCGCGCAAGAACTCCGATGGCACGGTCAGCTTCCCCTCGCAGAACCCTTACACCGACCGTCGTCCGGGTGAGCCGGTCATGCCCAAGGGTCTGGAATGGAACATGCTGAGCAAGGACGAGCGCGAACGTCTGCGCGGACTGTCGAAGGAGCATGCCGAGAACATCGGCCTGCACATCCTGGCCGCGTACACGCTTGAGGCCGACGACCCGAAGGCGGCGCTCGAGCACGCCAAGTGGGTGGCCAAGCAGGCGTCGCGCATCGATTTCGCCCGCGAGACGCTCGCGATGGTGGCCTACCGCAACGGCGACTACAAGCTCGCGTTGCGCGAGTTCCGCACGGCGTTCCGCATGAACGGCTACTTGGATTACCTGCCGTTCATGGCGGATTGCGAGCGTGGGCTCGAACAGCCCAAGAAGGCGATCGACATCGCGCTGTCCGACGACGCCAAGCACCTGACCGGCGAACCGAAGGCCGAGATGTTCCTCGTGTACGCCGGCGCGCTCGCCGATCTGGGCATGTGGGACCAGGCGATCGAGGTCGCGTCGAAACTCGTGCACGCCAAGGGCTTGGCGGGGGAGTACCGCATGCGCGCCGCACAGGCCGAGCAGTACTTCCTCGAGCAGGCCGGCCGCTCCGACGAGGCCGTGGCGATGGATGAGCTCATCGACGACCTGGAGGCCAAGTACGCCGATATCGAAGAGGATGAGACGAGCGATGACTTCGTGGTCGACTACGACGTGGAGGATCTGCCCGAAGACCTGCAGGCCAAGCTCGGCGTGACCGAGGATGACGCGCAGTACGCGCCATTCGACGACGAGGACGGTGTGAACATGGACGACGAGACGCGCCTGCCGGAAGAGGAGCAGCGCGAAGGCGCCGCCATGGACATCGAACCCGCCGAGATGGAGGAACGCAACGAACGTCGTGACGAGGAAGGCGTGATGGCCGACCCCGACCTGACCGACGTCGCTGAGGACTTCAACGATGAGGATGCCCAGATCGGCGACGACGAAGAGCAGATCGACAGCGAAACGGAGTGACCCAACGTGCTGAAAGCCACCACGACCGCGCTCAGTGAGTCCTACCGTCTGGCGCTGCTGGACCTCGACGGCGTCGTCTATTACGGCAAGCAGCCGGTGCCGCACGCCAGTGCGAGCATCACCGAGGCCGAGCGGCTCGGCATGACGATCGAGTACACCACGAACAACTCCTCGCGCATGCAGGGCGTGGTGGCCGGCCAGCTCCATGGGTTCGGTCTGGAAGTCCAGCCGTGGCAGGTGATCACCTCGTCGGTCGTCGCCGCCCGCATGATGGCGCGCCATGTGCCCGTAGGCTCACGCGTGCTCGTGGTGGGCGCCGACCATTTGCGTGACGAAGTGGCCAAGCAGGGTTTGGTCATCGTCGAAGACGCCAAGGATGACCCGGCCGCGGTCATCCAAGGCTGGTATCCGCAGATGACGTGGCAGCAGATGGCCGAAGCCGCGTATGCGGTCGAGGCGGGAGCCCGGTATTTCGTGACAAACCGTGACCTCACGATTCCCCGTGAGCAGGGCATCGCGCCGGGATGCGGTTCGATGATCCAGGCCGTCATCAACGCCACCGGCGTCGAACCGATCGCCTCGGCGGGCAAACCCGAATCGGCGATGTATGACGAGGCGCGCATGCTCGCCGCCCATGACGGTGAGAGGATGGTGTCGGTCGCGCAGAGCCTCGCCATCGGCGACCGCTTGGACACCGACATCGAAGCGGGCAACCGCGGCGGCTATGATTCGCTGCTCGTGCTCACCGGCGTGACCGACGAACGGCTCCTCATGTGCGCCCCGGCCGCATTGCGCCCCACGTACATCGCCCGTGACCTGCGTGGACTGAATGTGCCCCACCCGGGTGTCGAACGGCTCGCGGATGGTGACTGGCGTTGCGGTGGCATGACCGCCACATGGCGCGACGGCGCCGTCAGTGTCAGCGACACGACGAGCGTCGACGCGCTGCGCGCCGCATGCGCGCTCATCTGGGACCGCATGGACAATGGCATTGACGCCGCGGGCATCGCCCTGCCGCAGTTCCATCTCGACGACTGACCGGCGGCCATGGTGGGGATGGAACGGCTTGACGCATACGTGGCGCGTTGTGCGCTGGCGCCATCGCGCGCCAAAGCGCAGCGCCTCATCCGCGACGGCTCGGTGTTCGTTGATGGCGTGTGTGTGCGCAAACCGTCGGCATCCGTGCCTCACGGCGCACACGTCGAGATACATGGCGCCGACGATTACGTCTCACGTGGAGCCTACAAGCTGCTCGGCGCGTTCAGCGCGTTCGCATCCCACGGTCTGCGGCCGCCCGCGGGCCTCGATTGCCTCGACATCGGCGCGTCGACCGGCGGGTTCTGTGACGTGCTGCTGCGCTGTGGCGCGCGGCACGTCATCGCGCTCGACGTGGGCCATGGGCAGCTCGATGCGCGCATCGCCGCCGACCCGCGCACCACGGAGATGAGCGGCGTCAATATCCGCGACGTCGGGCCGGAGGACCTGCCGTTCGTGCCGCAGATGGTCGTGTCGGACGTCTCATTCATCTCGCTGACATATGTGCTGCCGGTCGTCGCGCGCATCGCCGCACCAGGCGCGTCGGTGGTCATGCTGGTCAAACCGCAGTTCGAAGTCGGTAGGCAAGGGCTTGGCAAACACGGCATCGTCACCGACCCCCAGCTACGCGCACACGCGTTGGACGATGTCGTGCGATGCGCGCGTGAGTGCGGGCTGGATGTTGTGGCGACCGCCGACTCGCCGATCGAAGGCACGCACGGCAACATCGAATACCTCATGTATGCGCGGGCCCGTGCCTGAAGCCGGCTGGCTCAGCCGCGGATGAAGTGGTCGATCTGGTCCTGCTTGCCCATGATGATCAGTTCGTCATTGCGGTGCAGCTCAAGGCCGTTTGACGCGTACTGGAACTCATGGCCCGGCGATTTGACGCCGACGATCGTCACGCCATAGCGGTCGTGGATCTTCGCGTCTCCGATCGTATAGCCCACGAACTGCGCGGGCGTGTGGATCTTGACGACGTTGTACGCGCCTTCGAGCTCGATGTAGTCGAGGTAGTTGCCCGACACGAGATGCCCCACACGCTTGCCCGCATCGGTTTCGGCGTTGATGATGTGGCGTGCGCCGATGCGCTGCAGGATGCGCGCGTGCTCCTTCGACACCGATTTGGCCCAGATGTCGGAGATGCCGGCGTCGAGCAGGTTGCCGGCGGTGATCACGGACGCCTCGACGCTGTCGCCGATCGCCACGACCGCGGTGTCGAAGTCGGCGGCGTTGAGCTGTTCGAGTGCCAGCACGTCGGTCATGTCGGCCTGCACGGTGGGGATCTGCGAAGACCAGCGGTTCACGAGCTCGGGATCGCGGTCCACGGCCAGCACATCCTGGCCCATCGCGTCGAGCGTGGTGGCCACCGCGCTGCCGAAACGGCCGAGTCCCACCACAAGTACACTGCGGTTGTCCGCCATGGTTACCTCCTGCAAGTTGCGAGTGAATGATGATGAAGAACGATCGGTTGGCATTGGCGTGTGTGCATGGCCGCCTGTCAGCCCACCACGATCTGGTCGGTGGGGTAGCGCACCACCTCCAGTTGTTTTGGTCGGCTCACCGCATAGGCGAGCGTCATCGGGCCCAAACGCCCCACGACCATCGTCGCGGCGAGCACGTAGAGCGCCGCATCGCTGCCTTCCTGCGCCACACCCACCGAATAGCCGCCCAGGCCGAATGACGAGCATGCATCGAACAGCGCGTGGCTGAACGAGGCGTCGGTGATGAGCATGAGCGACATCGAGGCCACGAGCACGAGCGCGAAGCACGCGGTGGTGATGCTGACGGCCGTCATGATCACATGCGTGTGGATGCGCCGGTGGAACGCGTTCACATCGCTGTGCCCGGTGAACGCGGCCTTGCACACCAGCAGGATCACGGCGAAGGTCGTGACTCGGATGCCGCCGGCCGTGGAGGTGCTGCCGCCGCCGATGAACATGACGAAGCTCATGAATACTTTTGTCGCCTCGCTCACCTGCGGCACCCATGAAAGGTCGAAGCCGCTGCTGCGTGGCATCACCGCGGCCACCATGGCGCGCCGCATGCGCGTCTCCACGTCGGCGTGTTTGAACAGCGCCGGATTGTCCCATTCCACAGCCAGGAACCAGATGAGCGAGACAAGCACGATCGCGAACGTGGTGATGAGGGTGACCTTGGTGTGCAGGTTCCAGCGTTTGGGCGGCTGGTGCCGGCGTGTGCAACGGAAGATGTTGAGGATGACGGGAAAGCCGAGCGTGCCGCAGAACGCGGAGAGCATGATCGGCATGCCCACAGCCCAGTTGTTCACGTACAGCCCCGCACCGTCGGGGGTGAAGCCCGCGTTGTTGTACGCCATGACGGCGAAGAACAGCGACTCCCACAGCGAATGCCCCACCGACCCCTTGTTCACATGGAGCAGGCCGGGGAACAGGGCGATGAACGTGATGCTCTCGATGACGAACGTGGTGGTGAGCACCACCGTGAGCACGCCGCGGATCTCGCTGAGCTTGTTGGTGCCGAGCTCGGAGGCCGTCAGCAGGCGTTGCATGGCCTTGAGGTGGTGGTTGACGGCGAGCGCGATGAGCGAGGCGAAGGTCATGACCCCCAGACCGCCCATCTGCACGGCGATGATGAGCACCGCCTGGCCGAACATGGACCAGTGGCTTGTGGTGTTCACGATCGAGATGCCGCATGTCGACAGCGCGCTGACCGCGGTGAAGAACGCGGTGGAGAACGACGTGGACTGGCCCTCCTGTGTGGAGATGGGAAGGAGCAGCAGCGACGTGGACAGGCTTACCAGCACGACGAAGTAAATAATCGTCAACCGTCCGGGGTGCGAGTTGATCCGGTAGCTCAGCGAGCGCCGGATCGGTTTGCGTTCCTCGGCGGCGGCTTTCTCGAACGTGTCGCCCGAGAACCACCAGGCATAGCCTTGTGAAGCGTCGCTGTTCGACGCCGATTCGTCGAACAGGAGATTCGCCATGCTGCCTCCCCGTCAATGCCGTGTACACGATATGTGTTCTTACGTAGCCATTGTAAAGCCACGAGCGACTTCACGGCGCCTGTTCGCGCATCGCTGGGCCCCGGCATGGGGTTGGCCGATACGAGGCGTCGACTACCATGGTGGCGTACACCCACGCGAGAAACGGAGCGGCCATGACCACAACGCGGCATGTCATTGTCGTCACACACGAGCGTCTCATGCACCGGGGGGACGTGGTGCAGGGCACGGTCGGGCAACTGCAGGAGGCCGGGTTCGACGTGCAGGTCATCGACCGGCTCGACGTGCCCGAATTCGGACAGCCGTGCGAGCGTGTGCCTGAAGACACCGAGATTGTCGTCGTCCTCGGCGGCGACGGCACGATCCTGCGCGCCGCCGAACTCGTGCACTGCACGGACGTGCCGATCATCGGCATCAACATGGGCCATGTGGGCTTTTTGGCGGAATTCGAAAGCTTCCAGATCCACGACGCGATCCGGCGCATCGCCGAACGCGACTACAACATCGACGAGCGCATGATCGCGCATGTGGACGTCTGGCTGCCCGGTGCGCTCGAACCGTTGCGCGACTGGGCGCTCAACGACATCACGATCGAACGCGCCGACCGAGGCAAGATGGTCGAGCTGTCGATTGGCGTGGACGGTGTGGAGATGAGCTCGTTCGGCTGTGACGGTGTCATCTTCTCGACGCCCACCGGCTCGACCGCCTACGCGTTCTCCGCCGGAGGCCCGGTGATCTGGCCCGACGTGCAGGCCCTGCTCATGGTGCCGCTCGCCGCGCATGCGCTGTTCGCCCGTCCAATCGTCATCGGCTCCGACTCCTCGTTCTCGCTGCGCATCGACGACGATTCCACGTCCGAAGGATGGATCTGCTGCGATGGGCGCCGCCAGCACGCACTGCCCAAAGGCGCGCGCGTCGCCATCCGCCAATCGGCCGCACGCCTGCGCTTGGCACGCCTGTCGGACGCGCCGTTCACCAACCGGCTCGTCACGAAATTCAACCTGCCGGTCGTCGGATGGCGCGACCGCCACGCCACAGGGGCCAACACGTCGCTGCGCGGCCAGGGCGACGCCGATGACCCGGACTACGTCGCCTGACCCCGCCCATCGTCATACACCCCACACACCTCACACAAGGAACCGGTGACCCCACTTTGCTTGAAGAACTCGAACTGCGAGACCTAGGGCCCATCCACACCGCAACCATCACCCCCCACGCCGGCATGACGGCGATCACCGGTGAAACCGGCGCCGGCAAATCCATGCTCCTGTCCGCACTCAACATGGTCTGCGGCGCCCCGGCCGACCCCACGCGCGTCGCCAACGGCGCGACGGCCGCATGGGCGCAGGCGATCTTCACACTGCCCGCCGATTCGCCGGCCGCGCCACTGATCGACGACGCCGGCATCGGCACCGAGGACAATGAGGTGTTCCTCGCACGCACTGTGCCGGCGCACGGCCGTTCACGCGCCGTCCTCTGTGGCAAAACGGTGCCGCGCTCGCTACTGGGCGAGGTATGCGCCGAACTCATCACCGTCCACGGGCAGGCCGACCAGTTGCGGTTCGCCACCGCGGCCCGACAACGCGCGTTCCTGGACCGCTACGCCGCCGACGACGACCTGCTCCATGCCTACGCGCGCGCCTATGCCGCCTACCGTGAGGCGGACGACCATCTGCATCGGATCGAATCGCAGGAGGCGTCGATGCGCCAGCAAGCGGACTATCTGCGCGAATCGATCGCGCGTATTGACCGCGTCGACCCGCAGGCCGGCGAACTCGACGACCTCAAGGCGCGCCGCAGCCGTATCGAAAACGCCGCACGGGTCAACGCCGGTGTCGCCCAAGCGCTTGCCGCGCTCGACGCCGCCCAGAACGGCGACGGCATGGAGCTGCCCGGCGCATGCGAGCTCGTGCAGCGCGCCGCCGACGCCCTGCGCGCGCTCGGATTCGACGACGGGCTGCGCCAGTGCGCCGACCGGTTGGACGCCGTGGGCACCGAGCTCGCCGATGTGGTGTTCACGTTGACGCGGCAGCTCGACAGTGAAGGCGGCCCTGAAGAACTCGACGCGCTCAACGGGCGCATCCATGAGCTCGACGAACTGACGCGCCGGTGGGGGCCGACGCTCGCCGACGTGCTCGCATGGCGCGAACGGTCACGGTTCGAACTCGAGGACCTCGACGATTCACCCGAACGGCTCGCCCAATTGCGCGCCGAACGCGACGCGCGCGCCGCCACGGCGATGCGTGCGGCGCAACGGCTCACCAAGAGGCGCCAGAAAGCCGCCCGCGCATTATGCCAGGCGGTCGCGGACGAACTCGGGCAACTGGCGATGGACGGCGCGGCGCTCTCGATCCGCGTGCAGCCGCGCAGTGGCGAGGGCGCGCTCGACGCGCACGGCGCCGACGACATCGCGTTCCTGTTCACGCCGTTCCCGGGCGCCGAGCCGATGCCGATGGGTTCCAGCGCGTCGGGCGGCGAACTGAGCCGGCTCATGCTCGCGCTCGAACTGTCCGCGGCGGGCCATGGCGCGCCGGGGGAGCAGGGCGCGCCGATGACGTTCATCTTCGACGAGGTCGACGCCGGTGTGGGCGGGCGCACCGCGGTGGAGCTCGGACGGCGCTTGGCGCGCCTCGCCCGGCATGCGCAGGTCATCGTCGTCACGCATCTGCCGCAAGTGGCTTCGTGGGCCCAACGCCAGTACGTGGTGAGCAAAAGCACCGATGGCGGGGGGCGCACGGGCACGAGTGTGCACGAAGTACAGGGGCAGGCGCGCGTCGAGGAGATCGCGCGCATGCTCGCCGGCGACACGACACGCGCATCGCTCGAGCATGCGCGCGAACTGCTCGACGCGTCGCGCCTGGGCGACGGCCATACGGGGGCGGAACCAGGAGGCAGTGCGCATGACGACTGACGAGAACCTCGGCAAGGCCGCGATCTTCGACCTGGACGGCACCTTGCTCGACTCGATGGGCGTCTGGGACCAGATCGATGCCGCGTTCCTAGCGAAGCGCGGCATCGCGGTGCCCGACGACTATATGGAGACCGTCACGGCGATGCAGTTCCGTGACATCGCGCGTTATACGATCGACCGGTTCGGGCTTGACGACACCGAGGACGAGCTGATGGACGAATGGGACCGCATGGCGCATGACGCGTATACGAGCGTCGTGCGGCCCAAGGCGCATGCGCTCGACTACCTGCGTTACCTCAAAGACACCGGCGCCCGTCTCGCCGTGGCCACGACGATGCCGGCCGGATTGCGCGCGCCGGCCCTCAGGCATGTCGGCATGCTCGGCATGTTCGACGCCATCGTCGGCGTCGACGACGTGGGGCGGGGCAAGGAGCACCCCGACATCTACTTGGAGGCCGCCGCACGTGTCGGCGTGCCGGCCCATGCGGCCACAGTGTTCGAGGATCTGCTCGCCGGCGTCCGGTCGGCCGTGCGCGCCGGCATGCGGGTGTGGGGTGTGTACGACGCGTCGTCGGCGCAAGTCTGGCCGAGCATCGAGCAGGCCGCGCACGGGACGATCACCGATTTCGCGCAAGCGCCGCGCCCACTCGACGGATGAGGCTATGGCTGGGGCCCATCACCGGTGTGGTGATGGGCCCCAGCCATAGCCTCAACGGGTTACAGGCGGTCGGCGCACTGCTCCACGTAGTGGGCCATGTCACTGACCTCCACGCAGTCGCGGAACCGCACATCGGCGCTTTCCAGTCCACGCAGCATGGCGGGCACCTCGGTGCCAGTGGCGGCCGCGAGTTCGTCCATGCATTCGAAATCGGTGCCGTCGGACTTGAGCCCCAGCGCCTCATTGACCACGCGCGGGAACTTGTAGGGGCTCGCGGTGCTCAGCAGCACGCGCGGTGTGCCCGGATCGGCGGGCATCTGCCGCATCACGAAATAGCCGCACGCGGTATGCGGGTCGATCACGTACCGGTTGTCGCGCCAGCATTCGGCGATCATCTGGCGCACCTGGTCCTCGTCGGCCCAGCCGGTGGCGAACAGTTGGCGGATCTGCACGAGCAGCTGCGGAGGCACCTCGTAGGCCCCATACTGCGCCAGGTCGTTCATCAGGTAGGTGATCAGGCGCGGGTCCTTGTCCGCCATGTAATACAGCATGCGTTCCAGGTTCGAGGAGATGAGTATGTCCATCGACGGCGAGATTGTCTCGTAGAACGGGCGGTTGCGGTTGTAGGTGCCGGTCGTCAGGAAGTCGAACAGCACGTTGTTCTTGTCGGAGGCCACAACGAGCTGGCGCACCGGCAGGCCGAGCATCTTCGCGTAGTATCCGGCGAGCACATCGCCGAAATTGCCGGTCGGCACGACGAAATCGACGCCGTCGCCCACATTGATCACCTGAGATTCGAGCAGCTGCGCATACGCCGAGAAATAGTAGACGACCTGCGGCACCAATCGGCCCACATTGATCGAGTTCGCCGACGACAGCACCACATGGTCATCCGTGGCGAGGCGTCCGGCGAGCTCCTGGTCGCCGAAGATCTCCTTGACCGTGGACTGCGCGTCATCGAAATTGCCGTTGACGGCGCACACATGCACGTTGGAGCCGGTCTGCGTGGTCATCTGCAGCTCCTGCACACGGCTCACCCGGCCTTGCGGGTAGAACACGGTGATGCCGGTGCCGGGGGCGTCGGCGAACCCGGCCAGCGCGGCCTTGCCCGTGTCGCCCGACGTGGCGGTCACGATCATGATCTTCTCGTCCGCGTCGCCGTCGGCCGGCGTGGTGCGGGCCATGAAGCGCGGCAGGATCTGCAGCGCCACATCCTTGAACGCGCATGTGGGGCCGTTGAACAGTTCCATCACATAGTCGTCGCCGAGCGGCTTGACCGGGGTGATGCGCTCATCGGACCATTGGCTGCCATATGCTTCGGCGATGCACTGCTTCAACTCGTCTTCGCCGAAGTCGGGCAGCAGCACGCTGAGCACATCGAACGCAATCTGCTGGTACGACTTGCCGGCGAGTGCGGAGATGTCGACCGTGGTCTCGCCGAGTTGATCGGTCACAAAAAGGCCGCCGTCGTCGGCGATGCCTTTGCGGATGGCCTGCTTGGAGGTGAGCGCGTCGGTGCTGCCGCGCGTGCTGTGGAAAGTAGTCACTTGCGAATGGTCCTTACCGAACTAGAAATGTGCCGGATTGCTTGCGCAGCCCAGTCTAGCCGTATCAGTGGGCAGCGCAGGCCCGCACGTCCGTGCTGTGGGACGCGCCGGGCGCGCGTCCCACGTTCCGTGACGCCGCATGCGACTGTATGGCTCATCCACTATCCTCACAGATATGACGACTACAGCGATGGAAGAGACGAATCAGGTGTCTGGCGGCGTGTTCGAAGCGGTGTGCGCGATGGCCGACCGCGCCGCGCAGGCGCAACGCGCCCTGGCGAAATCCACGACCGACGTGAAGAACGGGCTGCTTGCGGCGATCGCCGACGCGCTCGACGCGCGCGCTGACGAAATCGCCGCGGCGAACGCGCTCGACATGAGCCAGGCGTTCGACGAAGGCATGGACGCAGGCAAGCTCGACCGGCTCAAATTCGACGTGCCACGCATCGCGGCCTCGGCGCAGGACATGCGCCATGTGGCCATGCTGCCCGACCCGGTGGGGCAGGTTGTGCGCGGGTTCGAAGCCCCCAACGGCCTGCGCCTGCAGCAGGTGCGCGTGCCGATGGGTGTGATCGGCATGATCTATGAGGCACGCCCCAACGTTACCGTGGACGTGGTGTCGTTGTGCATCAAATCCGGCAACGCGGCCCTGCTGCGCGGCGGCCACGCGGCCGAACGCACCAACGCGGCCACGCTGGCGATCGTCAAGGACGTGCTCGCCGAACTGCATTTCGACGCGGCCCTCGTCGACACCGTGGACCCGTACGGGCGCGAAGGCGCCACCGCGCTCATGGAGGCGCGCGGGCATGTCGACCTGCTCGTTCCCCGCGGCAGTGCGCGCCTCATCCAGGCAGTGGTGCGCAACTCCAAGGTGCCCGTCATCGAAACCGGCGCCGGCAACGTGCACATCTACGTGGACCGTTCCGCCGACCTTACGAAGGCCATCCCGATCCTGCTCAACGCCAAGACGCAGCGCGTCGGCGTGTGCAATGCGGCGGAAAAACTCATCGTGCACCGCGACGTGGCCGAGGCGTTCCTGCCGATGGCGGCGCAGGCGCTCGCCAACGCGCATGTGGCGATCCACGCCGACGGAGTCTCATACCGCATCATCGGCGAGGCGAACATCCGCGACATCGAACTGCTCGAAGCCGACGCGGCCGATTGGGACACCGAATACCTCGCCCTCGAGATCGGCGTGCTCGTCGTCGATTCGATCGACGACGCGATCGCGCACATCAACACGTATTCGACCCACCACACCGAGGCGATCCTCGCCGAGGACTACAGCGCGGTCGAACGCTTCACGAAAGACATCGACTCCGCGGTCGTCATGGTCAACGCCTCGACCCGCTTCACCGATGGCGGCGTGTTCGGCTTCGGTGCCGAACTGGGCATCTCGACGCAGAAGATGCACGCGCGCGGCCCGATGGGACTGCAGGAGATGACCACGACCAAGTGGATCGGCTACGGCACCGGGCAGGTGCGCGCATGAGCGGCGTCGCAGGCCAGTCCAGCCCATCGCCCGTGGTGCGCGTCAACGACCATGTGATGCCCAACCCGTGGGGCGTCAACTTGGAGCAGCGCACAAGCGTGCTCAAGATCGTCTCCGAACGGCTCAGCCTCGTGCGCTACGTGTTCCTCGTGCAGATCGAGGACGGCATCGCCACCGCCGCCCAGCGCGCGTCGCTCGAATACGCGGACGCGGTGCTCATCGGCTGGCCCGAGGAGGACGCGCCCGACCTCATCGCCGTCACCGACGAGCAATACCAGGAGGCGCTCGGCCAGGTCACCCTCATGGAGGAGTACATCGACCGCTTCCGCACAATGGAACAGCAGGCCGACATCGACGGCATGACCGACACACTCATCCGCATCACGGAGCGCGTGGCGCATGTGCGGCGCACGTTCCAGCCGAAGTTCCTGCTGCCGACCTTCGCGGAGATCCGCCGTGTCGTGCAGGACGAATGGGACGAGGACATGGGGCGCATCGACTCCGAAGGCGAATCGGACGCCGACACGATCCGCTCGCTGCAAGGCGAATTCGACGCGCTCGCCGACGAAGCCGGGGTGTCCGGTGAGTGAGCACGGCCAGCCGCGGCGCATGGCGGAACTGTCGGCGGCCCAGGCGCCCGCGCATATCATCTCGGCGCCCGGCAAACGCTCCGCCCGCGGCAATTGGCATGAGCGTTCGCGCGTCGGCATCATGGGCGGCACGTTCGACCCGATCCACAACGGCCACCTTGTGGCCGCGTCGGAAGTGGCGTGGGTCTACGACCTCGACGAGGTCATCTTCGTGCCGACGGGCCGGCCGGTGTTCAAACTCGACAAACATGTGACGAACGCCGAGGACCGGTACCTGATGACGGTCATCGCCACCGCGTCGAACCCGAAGTTCACCGTGTCACGCGTCGACATCGACCGCCCGGGCATCACCTATACGATCGACACGTTGCGTGACCTGCGGGCGCTGTACCCGGACGCGGACCTGTTCTTCATCACCGGCGCCGACGCCGTCGCCGAGATCATGCAATGGAAGGATGTCGAACAGATGTTCGACATCGCGCATTTTGTGGCGGTCACCCGGCCCGGCTATGCGGCGTCGAACCCCCTGCCCGAAGGCAAGGTCGACATGCTCGAAATCCCCGCGCTGGCCATTTCGAGCACCGATGTGCGCCGGCGCGCCACCCATGACGAACCGGTGTGGTACCTCGTGCCCGACGGCGTGGTGCAGTACATCGGCAAGCACGGCCTCTACCACGCCTCATAGCGGATTTCCGACGCGCGTAAGCGCCCGCGCCGGTCAGCTGGCGCCGTTACTATGGGACACGTCCACAACGAACTGACGTTTGGAGATACGGTGAGCGCAATCCTCGAAGGCAAACCTGATAAGAACCTCATTCTCGTTACCGGCAGGGCCCATCCCAAGCTCGCCACGGATGTGGCGCAGCAGCTTGGCATCGATGTCCTGGAGACCACGGCGTACGATTTCGCCAATGGCGAGATGTATGTGCGGTACACCGAATCCGTGCGTGGCGCGGACGTGTTCGTCCTGCAAAGCCACAGCGCCCCCGTCAACGACGCGATCATGGAGCAGCTCATCATGATCGACGCGCTCAAGCGCGCGTCCGCGCGGTCCATCACCGCGGTGAGCCCACTGCTGGGCTATTCGCGCCAGGACAAGAAGCACCGTGGCCGTGAACCCATCTCGTGCCGTCTGGTGTTCGACCTGCTCAAGACGGCGGGCGCCGACCGCATCATGAGCGTCGACCTGCATGCCGCGCAATCCCAGGGCTTCTTTGATGGCCCTGTGGACCACCTCATCGCCATGCCGGTGCTCGTCGATTACATCCGCGACCGGTTCGCGAACAATCTGGACAATGTCACGGTCGTCTCCCCGGACGCCGGCCGCATCCGCGTGGCCGAACAGTGGGCGCAGCGCCTCGGCGGCGGACCGCTCGCCTTCGTGCACAAGACGCGCGACATCACCCGGCCCAACCAGGCCGTGGCCAACCGTGTCGTCGGCGACGTCAAGGGCAAGGACTGCGTGCTTGTCGACGACCTGATCGACACCGCCGGCACAATCGCCGGCGCATGCAAGGTGCTGCAGGAATCCAGCGCCAAGTCAGTGACCGTCGTCGCCACGCACGGCGTGCTTTCAGGCCCCGCTGTCGAACGGCTCAAGAATTGCGGCGCCCGCGAAGTGGTGCTGACCGACACCGTGCCGATCCCCGAGGAGAAGCGTTGGGACGGGCTGACCGTGCTGTCGATCGCGCCGCTGCTGGCGAGCGCCATCAAGGCCGTGTTCGAGGACGGCTCCGTCGCCGAACTGTTCGACACCTACCCCGAGCACCATGGCAAGGGGTTCCTGTTCGCCTGACGGCCGTGCAGGCCCCTGACCGGCATGGCCGTGTCGCGGGAAAGTCCGGGCGTATGGCATAATAAACACTTGGCGGGTTCGCCCCGCCGTTCCCCCATGGTGTAATGGCAGCACACGGGTCTTTGGAACCCTTTGTCTTGGTTCGAGTCCAGGTGGGGGAGCGAGCCTAGCGCCCGCATTCCACGGTTCTTCCACTGTGGGAGCGGGCGCTTTTTCTATAATGTTTGGAGGATTCCATGACAGTCACCGCCGCTATCGTGCTGGCCGCGGGCGAAGGTACGCGCATGCGTTCGGCGACGCCCAAGGTACTGCACCCCTTTGCCGGCAAGACGTTCCTCGCACGTGTCATGGCGTCGGTCGCCGCGCTTGGCCCGGCCACCCTCGCCGTGGTCGTGCGCCATCAGGCCGAACACGTGGCGCAGGCAGCGCGCGCCTACGACCCGCGTGTGCGCATCGTGCAGCAGGATGAGATTCCCGGTACCGGCCGCGCCGTGCAATGCGCGATGGATCAGTTGCAGCACGACGGTCCGTTGGAGGGGCCGGTGCTCATCGCGGCGTCCGACATGCCGTTGCTCGACACCGCCACGCTCAGCGCACTGCTCGAGTACCATGTGGTGAGCGGCGACGGTGCCACCGTGCTTACGACCGAACTCGACGATCCGACCGGGTACGGCCGCATCATCCGCGGCTCCAACGGCGATGTGCTCAAGATCGTGGAGCAGAAGGACGCCAACAAGAGCGAACTGGCCGTGCGTGAAGTGAACACCTCGGTCTATGTGTTCGATGCGCAGGTGCTGACCCGTGCGATCGCGCACCTCGATGCGAACAACGCGCAGGGCGAGTTCTACCTGACCGACGCGTTGAAGGAGGCGAAAGCGTTCGGCAAGGTCGGTGCGTTCGCGGCCCCGGACCCGTTGAGCGTCGAAGGCGTGAACGACCGCGTGCAGCTCGCCGCGCTCGCCAAGGCGCACAACATGCGCGTCTGCGAGCATTGGATGCGGGCAGGCGTGACGATCCTCGACCCGCAGACCACGTGGATCGAAGACGATGTGCGCATCGAAGCGGACGCGGTGATCCTGCCCGGCTGCTTCCTGCAGGGGAATACGTCGATCGGCGCCGAAGCGCAGATCGGCCCGTACACGACGCTCATCGACGCCACCGTGGACGCGCAGGCGCATGTGGAACGCTCGCGCGTGCAGGACACGCACATCGGCCGCGCCGCCACCATCGGCCCCTGGACCTACCTGCGTCCGGGCAACGAGATCGGTGAGGAAGCCAAGGCCGGCGCGTTCGTCGAGATGAAGAAGGCGCACATCGGCCGTGGTACCAAGGTGCCGCATCTGAGCTATGTGGGCGACGCCGACCTCGGCGAACACACCAACATCGGCGGCGGCACGATCACCGCCAACTACGACGGCGTGCACAAACACCACACCACGATCGGCTCCGGTGCGCACATCGGCGCCGGCAACCTCTTCGTGGCCCCCGTGACCGTGGGCGACCATGTCACGAGCGGCGCCGGGTCGGTCATCCGCCACGAGGTGCCGGACGACGCCATGGTGTATTCAGAGAACACACAACACAATGTAGAGCATTGGAAACCAGCTTGGGAGCGTGAAACAGCATGACAGCATTGGAATCATCCATCGCATCGATCCGTACCGCGGCCACGGCCGCCGACCGCATGAAGGCGCATGACATCGTGGCCTACGACGTCAGTGACACGCTCGGCATCTGCGACGGCATGCTCATCGCGTCCGCACCGAACGAACGCCAAGTGCTCGCCATCGCCGAAGAGATCGAAAAGGACCTGTTCCTCAACGACGGCAAACGCCAGCCGCGCTCGCGCGAAGGCGTGCAGGAGGCCCAATGGATCCTGCTCGACTACGGCGACTTCATCGTGCACGTCATGCACGACGAGGCACGTGACTTCTACCATCTGGAGCGTCTATGGCGCGACTGCCCGCAGATCGAACTGCCCCTCGAACACCCCGAGGAACCGCAGTCCACGGAGCGCTGAGCATGCAGGTCCGTTCGATCACGCTCGTGCGGCACGGGCGCACCGCGTACAACAAGGCCGGCCGCATCCAAGGATGGGTCGACATCCCACTCGACACGACGGGCCGATGGCAGGTGGGCCAGACCGGCCGAGCGTTGCGTGACCTGTACGTCACGCCCGAACCCGCCGCACGCCAGCTCGTCGTCGCCTCCGACCTCAAGCGCGCACAACAGAGCGCGCACGCCTTCGCTGACCCGCTCGGACTCGACGTGCACGTCGACGAACGGCTGCGTGAACGGCACTTCGGCGACTGGGAGGGCATGTCCATGGACGAACTGCGTGCCGCGTTCCCCGACGATTTCGACTTGTGGACGCACGGTCTGGGCGGTGAAATGCGCCACCACGCCGAATCCCACACGCACGCCGGCACCCGTGGCTGGGACGCGTTGCGTGACTGGTCGCACCGCGCCGGTCCCGACACCGATCTGTTCGTCTTCTCGCATGGCGCGCTGATCGAGAACACGATCCAAGTGATGTACGGCATCGGCGAACGCTTCCCCGACTTCGTATCCATCACCTCGATGCGCAACGCGCACTGGACACGCCTCGTCGACGCGCGCATCGGTGAAGACGACCGGTGGATCCTCGTCGACTACAACCATGGCCCGGCGCGCGCCGACACCACCGCATGGGACGGTCCCGGCGCGCCCCGGGCGCAGGGCGAGTGAATCGGGGCGGTGCACAGTGAAGAACTTCTTCAAAGGACTGTCCTTCTCCCAACTGTTCGCGGGCGCGCTCGCGGCGATCACGTCATTCCTGCTGTCTTCGAAGATCGGCATCGCCGGTTCGGTCATCGGCGTCGCTGTGGCGTCGATCGTTTCAACAGCCGCTTCGCAGATCTACAAGAACGTCATCGACGCGTCGAGCAAGAAGCTGCAGGACGCCGCGCAGAACCAGCTCGGGCTCGCCCCCGCGGATGAGCACACCGGCGATACGGCGGACGGCACAGATGATGCGGGGGAGCGGACCGACAGCACCCAGCGGATCCCCACAGTGCAGGATGACACCGGGGGAGCGCGCATCGGGCGAACGGTCTCCTCGTCGCATGCTTCGTCCGCGCACGCCTCCGGCGCCCAGGTGCCGATGAGCGCGCGCAACAAGCGTGTGGCCATCATCGTGGCGGTCGTGTCCGCGCTTGTGGCCGTCGGCGCCACCGCGGGCATCATCCTGGCGCTGACCGACGGGCAGGGCACCGATTCCGTGGTGCGTGACATCGTGCATCCCACCGAGACGACCGAGGACACGCGGCACAAGGAACCGGTGATCACGCCCAGCCCGACCGACACGCCGACGCAACCCTCGTCGCAATCGTCCACGACTCCCACGCCCACACCGCAGGCCACCACCGAGCAACCCGATGCCACATCCGGCAATGGGCAGAGCGCCGGCGCCGATGACCCGAACGGTGGGGCGGGCGCTGGCAGCAGCGATACGGATACGGGCAATGGCGCGGACTCCGGGGTCGACAATGAATCCGATACGGGGCACAGTGGCGACTCCGGTGCCGCTGACGGCACCCAAGGCGGTGACAACGCGGATTCCGGCACCACCCAACACAAGGATGGCAGCCAAACAGGGCAGTGAACCATTGGGGCTCCATGCCTAGAACCGGATGCGGACGGCGTGTCGACACAGTGCGACACGCCGTCTTTTGCGTCTCGGGAGCAAATGATGTAACCTATCTCAGGTTCGATTGAGCAAGTCGAATGGGGCTATGGCGCAGCTGGTAGCGCATCTCCATGGCATGGAGAGGGTCAGGGGTTCGAATCCCCTTAGCTCCACGAAGCGGCTGGTGGCACACCGGCCGTCCCATTC
>NZ_JDTZ01000019.1 GCF_000771225.1 Bifidobacterium pseudolongum subsp. pseudolongum DSM 20099 | reverse complement strand
CCAACCGGTGGGCTTTGCCATATTCTGCCACCTTGCACAGGCAGGCGGCGTGCCTATCCATAGCGCCTGGCAACCCGGATACGGCCGCAATCAGTCCAGGCCAAGAAAGGTTTGCTGGGAACAGCTTCTCAACCGATGCCCAACCGCGTCCGCTCCGATTCCTCAACATCATCTTCCAACGCCCAGACGCCAGTGACACAACCAGCCTCTGAGCGTGTGGATCCCAAACTGCTGCTCGCCATTGTGGCGACGGGACTCATGGCCTTCATCGGCATCTTCACGGAGGCGATGACGAACGTGTTGTTCCCCACCCTCATGGAGGAGTTCCACATCGGCACGGCGGTGGTCAGTGGCTCACCACAGGCTATCTGCTCGTCGTCTCGATTGTGACGCCATTGTCGTCGTACCTCAACCACCGCTTCACCCTGAAGACGTCGTTCATCGCGGCGGTCGTGCTGTGCATCGCAGGCTTGCTGCTCGCAGCGCTTGCGGTGAATTTCCCCATGCTCATGATTGCGCGCATCCTGCAGGGCGCCGGCACGGGCGTCGCGCTGCCGCTCATGTTCAATATCATCCTCGAGCAGTCCCCGCGGTCACGTCTGGGTCTGCTCATGGGCGTCGGCAACATGGTCTGCGCTCGGCCCGACTGTGGGCGGTGTCGGTGAGGCTGCAATCGGCTGGCGCTGGATGTTCGGTGTGCTCCTCGACCGGTTTGGGCCGATGCGCCCGATCCTCTCCACGATGGCGCTAGCTATTGTCGGCATTCTGCTGATGCTGCTTCTGGTGCGCCCTTTGGCGAGTGTGTGGATGATCTGCGTGGGGTACATCGCGTACATGGTCGGCTGCTCGATGGCCTACGCGAACACGATGACAGCAGGCATGAGCGTGATTCCTGCGAGCATGCAGCCCGATGGCAACGCCATGTTCAGCACGTTCCAACAGCTTGCCGGAGCCGTCGGCACCACAGTCATGTCGATCTGCCTGGGCGTGGCGCAAGCCGGGCACAGCATCATGGCGGACAAGGCCGCATTCGCGGCGGCCATGCAGCGTGGTGGCCATGTGGCCTTCATTGTGCTGCTGGTTGTGTTCCTCGGCGCGTTCTTGGCGAATATCCGCGCATTCGCCGCGCGCCGAACGGCGTGACAACTAGATTCTTTTTCACGTGAAACACGGCCTGATTCATCTAGACAGGCCGTGTTTCACGTGAAAAGCCCCTCATTGCCGCTGCAACCTCGCTGCATACGCATCCAGCACATCAAGGACGCCGCGATGCTCCCACACCACGTTGCGCTTTGCGCTGTTGCGGGCAGTGAGCGCCCCTACGCGCGCCAAGGTCTTCAATGCCCGCTCCGCCTGTGGTTTGGTCAGTCCTACGGCAGATTGCAGATACCGGGAATTGATGATGGGCTGGGCGGCGAGATGGGGCAGCACGCGCCAGACGGAGGCGTCCCTACGTACTCCGGCAAGGAGCTGCTTCGTATGTGCAAGCTGGGCTTCCAGCTGTGTGATCAACTCCGTGCCGCTGCTCGCCGCGAATTGACAGGCCTGGGTGAACACGCTGACAAGCGGTGCGGCGTCATCTTCACGAAATGCGGTAAGCGCTGCGAAGTATTGGTCGGTCTCGTGCAGCAGACCTGCGGATACCGGCGTCACAATGTGGCTTGCGAGTCCTTTGTTGCGCAAGATGGCGTGGATTAGCGCGCGTCCGGTACGCCCGTTGCCATCTGCGAATGGGTGGATCGTCTCGAATTGCGCATGGGCCAAGGCGCATTGCAAAAGCACCGGGATGTCGTCCCGCTGCAGGAACAGCATCAGGTCGGCCATGCATGCGTCGATCAGCTCCGGTTGTGGACCCACGAACGATGCGCCGCACGGCGTGTATGAATCGGTTCCCACCCATACCAATTGGGACATGAGTGGTGCGGGCGCGTCAAGGGTGAGGTCGCTCAGTGTGATCGGCACCGCGGATTCGTGCGGCCCGTTGCCCCGCGACCGTCGGCTGCGTGATACGGGGCCTCCTCGGCGATGTGCCACATATGCGAAGTGTGTTGAAGGGCGGGGATGTGCCATGCGTCCATTGTTGCTCCTCTCGCCCTGACGGTTGGCGGTGCCGCGCCGCCAACCGTCGAATCTATGTGTTGCCGGCAATTCATT
>NZ_JDTZ01000018.1 GCF_000771225.1 Bifidobacterium pseudolongum subsp. pseudolongum DSM 20099 | reverse complement strand
ATAGCTACAGATAATCGATTATCTGTAGCTATGGAGAATCATGACTACAGATAATCAACGTTTGGCACGCGCTTTGCAGCAGGGGTCAGGATGCTCCGATCATTCCCCGATCCGCGCGAGCAGGGCGTCCACCTCATCGAGCCACAGCGCCCCCTGCGCATACGTGGGCATCATGAACCCGTCGCGCAGGTCGAGGCCGGCGGAACCGATGCGCGGACCGTCGGGCAGGTCATGGCGCATGAACTGCGTCGCGAAGAACCACCCGTAGAACGTGCGCATCCACGTGAGCAATTCACGGTCGCTGTACTTGGAGCCGAACGCGCGCTGCGCCAGGCGGAACGACTTCGACGGGCGGTACTGTGCGCGCAAGAATCCGTCGATGAAGAAATCCTCGACTTCAGTGGGCGCGATGTCCGCGAATCCGCGCGCCGCGTAGTGGTAGTGCTCCGGCACATGCAGCGGATCGCTGTGCGCGATGATCGGGTCGAGCGCCGCGCGCAGCTGCCCGTCTTCGGCGGTCTGCGCGGCGCGGGCGAGGATCAGCGGCACGAATGAACGTACAAGCTGGCTGTTCACTGCATATTGCATCGATAGGTCGAGCGGAAAGTCGCTCATGCCGAGCGCGAGTTCCGTCATGTCCACCGGGTTGACAAGCGCTTCGGCGGGATTCGCGACCGGCGGCTGGCTCGCATCGCTCACCGTGCAGCCGAGCGCCTCGGCGAGCGAGCCGAGCAGCGTCTTGGCGTACTTGCCCGGCCGCTCGCCCGGGAACTGCACGCACACGGCGGAGCGGTCGATGCCCGCGAGGTCGGCGGCGCGCGCGGCCGCGAGCACGGCCAGCGCGGCGTTCGCGACCGCGGTGTCTTCGGCGAGCACGGTGATGGCGCTCTCGCCGCGGTTGTGCAGGAACGCGAGCATGCCGTGCGCCTGCATGGTGAGCGCGAGGTCGCAGCAGTCGTCGCGCACGCGCGCATCGTCGGGAACGAAGGGCTGCGCCGAAACCGGCCGCAGCAGCGGATGCTCGGGGAAGTCCATGTCGAACACGGTCTCGTGATAACTGGCGGCCTCGGCGCTCGCCGCCACTGTGAACGACGACATGCCGCGCCGCGCGCCCCACAGGCTTTCGACGTCCACATCGGCGATGGCGAATCCCTCACCGAACGGCTGGGCCTGTGCGAGCACGCTGCCGTTTTCGGCGATGATCTCCTGACCGCCGACCGTCACGTCGCTCGTCGAATCGCCTTGGCCGGAGCTACAGTACGCATAGCAGCACAGCAGGCGCGCGCTCTGCCCGCTGATCAGCCCGCGGCGGTAGAGATCCTTCTCGAGTGACGCATTCGACGCGGAGCCGTTGCAGATGACCGTCGCGCCGGCCAACGCGAGCCGGATCGACGGCGGCTCAGGAGACCAGATGTCTTCGCAGATCTCGTACCCCACGCACAGTTGCGGCAGTTGACGGCAACGGAACACCTGGTGCGAGCCGAACGGTACATGGTCCTGACCGGCCACGGTGATGTCCGTGACCTCCGCCGGGCCCGAATGGAACCAGCGGCCTGCAAAATCCACGCCGTAGGTGGGAATGAACGTCTTCGGCACCACGCCGAGGATGCGTCCGCGGTGGCAGACGGCCACGGTGTTGTAGATCTTGCCGTTGATGCACAGCGGCACGCCCACCGAGAACAGCACATCCAGATCCGCCGTGCGTTCCACAAGACGGCCAAGTTCGCGTTCCGCGCTTTCCAACAGGATGCTGTGGTACAGCAGGTCGTCGGCGATGTACGACGTGAGCACGACCTCGGGGAACGCGACGACCTTCGCGCCGAGTTTGGCCGCTCGCTGCAGCCCCTCGTAGCAGAGCTCGGCGTTGTGCGCGGGGTCGGCGACGGTGCTCACCGGAGAAATCGTGGCCACAGGCACAAACCCGTTGTTGGGCAATCCGAATGATGACGCTGGTGTTGCAGGCATGATGCCCCGTCCCTGGAATGGACCGCTGCCGAATATGGGTTGCAGCGGCGGCGCGCGCATGTGTGAGGCGTCGTAGTGAGGCCCAGTTTAGTGCGGCTGTGGGGAGTGGGTCGAGTTGTATGACGTGGGCGTAGCGTGATTGCGACACGCCGGTGGAGGTGTTGTGTTTGT
>NZ_JDTZ01000017.1 GCF_000771225.1 Bifidobacterium pseudolongum subsp. pseudolongum DSM 20099 | reverse complement strand
TTTTTTGTGGAGGGTTCGATTCTGGCTCAGGATGAACGCTGGCGGCGTGCTTAACACATGCAAGTCGAACGGGATCCCTGGCAGCTTGCTGCCGGGGTGAGAGTGGCGAACGGGTGAGTAATGCGTGACCGACCTGCCCCATGCACCGGAATAGCTCCTGGAAACGGGTGGTAATGCCGGATGTTCCACATGAGCGCATGCGAGTGTGGGAAAGGCTTTTGCGGCATGGGATGGGGTCGCGTCCTATCAGCTTGTTGGTGGGGTAACGGCCTACCAAGGCGTTGACGGGTAGCCGGCCTGAGAGGGCGACCGGCCACATTGGGACTGAGATACGGCCCAGACTCCTACGGGAGGCAGCAGTGGGGAATATTGCACAATGGGCGCAAGCCTGATGCAGCGACGCCGCGTGCGGGATGGAGGCCTTCGGGTTGTAAACCGCTTTTGTTCAAGGGCAAGGCACGGTTTCGGCCGTGTTGAGTGGATTGTTCGAATAAGCACCGGCTAACTACGTGCCAGCAGCCGCGGTAATACGTAGGGTGCAAGCGTTATCCGGATTTATTGGGCGTAAAGGGCTCGTAGGCGGTTCGTCGCGTCCGGTGTGAAAGTCCATCGCTTAACGGTGGATCCGCGCCGGGTACGGGCGGGCTTGAGTGCGGTAGGGGAGACTGGAATTCCCGGTGTAACGGTGGAATGTGTAGATATCGGGAAGAACACCAATGGCGAAGGCAGGTCTCTGGGCCGTTACTGACGCTGAGGAGCGAAAGCGTGGGGAGCGAACAGGATTAGATACCCTGGTAGTCCACGCCGTAAACGGTGGATGCTGGATGTGGGGCCCTTTTTCCGGGTCCTGTGTCGGAGCTAACGCGTTAAGCATCCCGCCTGGGGAGTACGGCCGCAAGGCTAAAACTCAAAGAAATTGACGGGGGCCCGCACAAGCGGCGGAGCATGCGGATTAATTCGATGCAACGCGAAGAACCTTACCTGGGCTTGACATGTGCCTGACGATCCCGGAGACGGGGTTTCCCTTCGGGGCGGGTTCACAGGTGGTGCATGGTCGTCGTCAGCTCGTGTCGTGAGATGTTGGGTTAAGTCCCGCAACGAGCGCAACCCTCGCCGCGTGTTGCCAGCGGGTCATGCCGGGAACTCACGTGGGACCGCCGGGGTTAACTCGGAGGAAGGTGGGGATGACGTCAGATCATCATGCCCCTTACGTCCAGGGCTTCACGCATGCTACAATGGCCGGTACAACGGGGTGCGACACGGTGACGTGGGGCGGATCCCTGAAAACCGGTCTCAGTTCGGATCGCAGTCTGCAACTCGACTGCGTGAAGGTGGAGTCGCTAGTAATCGCGGATCAGCAACGCCGCGGTGAATGCGTTCCCGGGCCTTGTACACACCGCCCGTCAAGTCATGAAAGTGGGCAGCACCCGAAGACGGTGGCCTAACCCTTGTGGGGGGAGCCGTCTAAGGTGAGGCTCGTGATTGGGACTAAGTCGTAACAAGGTAGCCGTACCGGAAGGTGCGGCTGGATCACCTCCTTTCTACGGAGTTTTGTGGGCGCACGGGGTGCGCCGATGATGGGATGCTTTACAGCCTGGCTTCCTGGCCGGGTGGTGTCCCTTGCTGGCTGGAAAAGGGTCAGGGCCGTTCCCGCCTGTGTGGTGGGGTGGTTGTGGTGTGGTGCATGCTGTTGGGTTCCCGGACCGCCAGGCCCCTTGTCGGGGGTGGTGTTCCGTTCCCGCCGTCCTGGTCCCGTCCCTTGTGGGGTGGGTGCCTGGGGTGGTGTGGTGTGGTGGTTTGAGAACTGGAGAGTGGACGCGAGCATGAACGGTGCGCCCTTGCGGGTGTGCCGGGTGTGTTCGTACTGTTGATTTTGTCGAACCGTTCCGTGCCCGCTTTCGGGTGGGTGCGTGGATTGTGTTCGCGAGTGTTTTGGTAGAGCCGCCCGCACTGTTGGTGTGGGTGGTGTTTAGATGATCTGATTAGTTGTCGTAGGGTGTTCCAGTGCAAGTGGCATGGGCCCGTGGCCCCTTTTGCGGGGTTGGTGGGTTTGTTGCCATGGGCGTATGGTGGATGCCTTGGCAGGCAGTACCGATGAAGGACGTGTGGGGCCGCGATAGGCCTCGGGGAGCCGCCGACAGGGCTTTGATCCGAGGGTGTCCGAATGGGGTAACCCGCCGGCTGTTGTGGGCCGGCACCGCAGAGTTTTGTGCGGGGGGTACGCAGGGAAGTGAAACATCTCAGTACCTGCAGGAAAGGATACTCCGTGAGTAGTGGCGAGCGAAAGCGGATGATGGCTAAACCGGTGCCGTGTGATACCCGTCGGGGGTTGCGGCATTGGTGTCGTGGGAGCGGCCGTGCCGGTGCCGACGCGCCGGCCGCCAGTGATAAAACCGTGTGTGAGGCGAACCGGGTTGGATACCGGGCCGTAGAGGGTGATGGCCCCGTAGCCGAACGCGCATGGTCTGGTGGTAGCCGTGTCCCGAGTAGCGCGGGCCTCGTGGAATCCCGTGTGAATCCGCCCAGACCGTTGGGTAAGCCTGAGTATACCTGTCTGACCGATAGTGGACCAGTACCGTGAGGGAAAGGTGAAAAGCACCCCGGGAGGGGAGTGAAAGAGTTCCTGAAACCGTGCGCCTACGAACCGTCGGAGCCCCCGTGTGGGGTGACGGCGTGCCTATCGAAAAATGAGTCTGCGAGTCAGTGGCATGTGGCGAGCCTAAGCCGTCGAGGTGGAGGCGTAGCGAAAGCGAGTCTTAAAAGGCGTCTTGAGTCGCGTGTCCTGGACCCGAAGCGGGATGATCTAGCCCTGGGCAGGTTGAAGCGCGGGTAAGACCGCGTGGAGGACCGCACCCACTTAGGTTGAAAACTGAGGGGATGACCTGGGGTTAGGGGTGAAAGGCCAATCAAATTCCGTGATAGCTGGTTCTCTCCGAAATGCATTTAGGTGCAGCGTTGGTTGATTGCGCGCAGGGGGTAGAGCGACTGGATGCTTGCGGGCCCGTACCGGGTACCAATAGCAACCAAACTCCGAATACCTGTCGTGTGTATGCCAGCAGTGAGTCGGCGGGGGATAAGCTCCGTCGTCGAGGGGGAGACAGCCCTGACCGTCGTCTAAGGTCCCCAAGCGCGTGCTAAGTGGGAAAGGATGTGGAGTCGCATAGACAGCCAGGAGGTTGGCTCAGAAGCAGCCATCCTTGAAAGAGTGCGTAACAGCTCACTGGTCTAGTGGTTCCGCGCCGACAATGTAGCGGGGCTCAAGCACGCCACCGAAGACGCGGCAACAACCCTTGTGGTTGTTGGGTAGGAGAGCGTCCCATGCCGGGTTGAAGCCGCGGAGTGATCCTGTGGTGGACCGTATGGGAGTGAGAATGCAGACATGAGTAGCGAGAGCAAGGTGAGGATCCTTGCCGCTGGATGACCAAGGGTTCCAGGGCCACGTTCGTCGTCCCTGGGTGAGTCGGGTCCTAAGGCGAGGCCGACAGGCGTAGTCGAATGGATGAACGGGTTGATATTCCCGTACCGGCCCTTTGACCGACAAGCGGCCCCCTGGCCGAACACACATTTCCGTGTTGGTTCCCATGCCTTTCGGGGTGTGGGGCGATGCATGGGTCTGTGTGGGGCGCCTTGGGGTCGAGCGCGTGGAGTGACGCGGACGGGTAGCCGGCCGGGGAGGTGGTTTTCCCTGGTCAAGCGTGTGGCCCCGCCCCCAGGCAAATCCGGGGGCATCATGGGGTGAGGCGTGACGATGGGGGCCCTTGTGGCCCGATATCCGGTGATCCCGTCGGCCGAGAAAAGCTTCGGCGTGAGGTCTTGGGCCGCTCGTACCCCAAACCGACACAGGTGGTCAGGTAGAGTATACCAAAGCGAGCGAGCGAATCCTGGTCAAGGAACTCGGCAAACCGCTCCCGTGCCTTCGGCATAAGGGAGACCCCCCGCGGTGACGGGCCCTCGCGGCCCCGAGGCGGTGGGGGGTGGCACAAGCCAGGGGGTAGCGACTGTTTACCAAAAACACAGGTGCATGCCAAGACGCAAGTCGCCGTATATGCACTGACGCCTGCCCGGTGCCGGAAGGTTAAGAGGATCCATCAGCGCGGCTTGCCGCGCGAAGTGGTGAATTCAAGCCCCGGTAAACGGCGGTGGTAACTATAACCATCCTAAGGTAGCGAAATTCCTTGTCGGGTAAGTTCCGACCTGCACGAATGGCGTAACGACTTCCCCGCTGTCTCGACCAGGAGCTCGGCGAAATTGCAGTACGAGTAAAGATGCTCGTTAAGCGCAGAAGGACGAAAAGACCCCGGGACCTTTACTATACCTTGGTATTGGCATCAGGTGCGGATTGTGTAGCATAGGCGGGAGACTGTGAAGCACGCACGCCAGTGTGTGTGGAGTCGGCCGGTGAAATACCGCTCTGTCCCCATCTGATGCCTAACCCGGACAAGTGAGCCTTGTCGGGGACAGTGCCTGGCGGGTAGTTTAACTGGGGCGGTTGCCTCCCAAAGAGTAACGGAGGCGCTCAAAGGTCCGCTCGGCCCGGTTGGCAATCGGGTGTCGAGTGTAATCGCACAAGCGGGCTTGACTGCGAGATCGACGGATCGAGCAGGGACGAAAGTCGGAGATAGTGATCCGGTGCCGGCGTACGGACGCGGCATCGCTCAACGGATAAAAGGTACCCCGGGGATAACAGGCTGATCATTCCCAAGAGTCCATATCGACGGGATGGTTTGGCACCTCGATGTCGGCTCGTCGCATCCTGGGGCTGGAGCAGGTCCCAAGGGTTCGGCTGTTCGCCGATTAAAGCGGCACGCGAGCTGGGTTCAGAACGTCGTGAGACAGTTTGGTCTCTATCCTCTGCGCTCGTTGGAATCCTGAGGAGGCCTGCCCATAGTACGAGAGGACCTGGGTGGACGAACCTCTGGTATGCCAGTTGTCGCGCCAGCGGCATGGCTGGTTGGCCACGTTCGGGAGGGATAACCGCTGAAAGCATCTAAGCGGGAAGCCCGCTCCAAGATAAGGATTCCTAACCACCCCTCGAGGTGGTGGCAGACCCCAGGTAGAACACCTGGTCGATAGACCGGACGTGGAAGCCGCGCGAGCGGTGGAGCTGACCGGCACTAACGGTCGAAACACAAACCCGTCAGACCCGTTCCACGGGCACTGGCCAACACCCTTACTTGCGCTAACCAGACCAACCACACACTTGGTCGACGGTCACGAACACACGCGCGTCGCGTCCACCCACCGGTCCCCGAACAACCACACAACCCGGACCCCCAAGAAAGGGGGTGACGGACAATTGAAGATTTGCGGCGGCCATGGCCCAGGGGAGACGCCCGGACCCATTCCGAACCCGGAAGCTAAGACCTGGCACGGCGATGGTACTGCACCCGACAGGGTGTGGGAGAGTAGCACACCGCCGCACCACACTTGA
>NZ_JDTZ01000016.1 GCF_000771225.1 Bifidobacterium pseudolongum subsp. pseudolongum DSM 20099 | reverse complement strand
TCGCGCTTTACCAACTAAGCTATGTCCGCATGTGCAACCAACCGGTGTACGCCGCTTGAGCACGAGTCACCATAATACAGCATGGCTCCTTGTGCGCAAATTCGGCGTGTCTCAACGGCGTCAAGGCATGCAATGAGCGAACAACAAGCCCGGTTCATCACCTCGGGCTCGCTGTACGGCCTACACTGGGAAATCACGAAAGGAGTAGATACCATGCCGATGATCGAAATGGCCCAGAGCACTGACGTCAACACCATCAGGGATCTGAGCATTGCCACATTCGCCGAGACCTTCGCTTCCCTGAACACCGAGGAAGACATGGAGCAATACAACGATCGGCATTTTTCGACAGATGAGCTGCAACGCGAAATAGACAACCCCGACTCCACTTTTATGGTGGCGAAAGTGGACGGCGTTCCTGCCGGATACATGAAAGTGAATGTCGGTGACGCCCAGACCGAGGAGATGCTCGGAAACCGCATGGAGGTCCAACGCCTCTACATATTGCGGCAGTACAAGCGCAATGGCTTGGGCGCGCGGTTCATGCACACCGCTTTCGACATGGCCCGCACGCAGGGCAAGAGCGTCATCTGGCTGGGGGTATGGGAGCACAACGACGCCGCGATTGCGTTCTACAAGCGCATGGGCTTCGTCCAATTCGGTTCGCATGACTTTGTGCTGGGAGAGGACCGGCAGACGGACCTGCTCATGGAAGCGGCCGTGGACCGGCTTGTGTAGCGCCCGTCACGGCCGGATGCTCACTGGCTTGCGCCTTCTTGGAGGGTGGGGATGTGCGGGTACAGCCTGTGCACCGTGTCGCCCCAATTCGTCACGCGTACGGCGTTGTCGGTGTATCTGACCTTGACCTTGAGCCCTGTGACCTTCACGTCGTGCTGCTCGAATGTGGCGCACACGGTGTAGTTGGGCTGGTCCTCCCCCGTCAGCAGGCAACCGGTGTTCTGTTGGGCGCCTTGGGGCAGGCCGTTGAACCAGTTGATGGCCTTGGGCCAGCTGTCCCAATCGTCTTGGAACACGTTCCAGGACTCGGCCACGCGTCCCCCACCGGTGGCGTTGACAGTGAAGTCGAACCATCCGTCGGAGTCCGGATGGGTGTTTTCCTTGCCGATGACGTCGAGCTCGGTGAACGCGGCGAATGTCGGTGAGCACGCATCGGTGAGCTTGGGTATGCCATCCTGTTCAGGGTATGGCGCAAGCTTCTGCTGGGCGCCTATCGCATTGGCGATCGCGCTGCATGCGGAATTGTTCACGAGCGCATTGGTGACGATGTCACGCAGCTTGTCGTTCTTCTTGTACAGCTCGATGAGGGTGAAGTCGTCGCTGTGGTCCTTCTGGTCGACCGTTGTGGCCTGTACGGTGCCGGCCTTCGGATCGGTGATGCGAATCGGCTCGGACCATTCGGCGCCGTTCCAGCCATTGTCTGTCGTGACGGTGTAGATGCCCGGTGTCACGAGCCACATCGTGTCGGTGAAATCGGAGACCGTGCCGTTGAGCCGGTACCTGCCGGCGTCGTGGCGTTCGTCCACGAACCCCACAGCGGGGAGCACCTGCTCCATCGGCACACGCCAGACGCCGTTGTGCTTGGTCATATGCCAGACGATCGTGGTGGGCTCCGAACCCACTGTGTAGGTGACCGTCACATCGCTCGCCGTGTCGGAAACCTTGTGGATGTCTCCCACATGCGGGTCGCTCAACGGTGTATTCGGTTTGACGGCCTTGAGCACATACCCGTCCGGATTGGTGGACACGGGACTGGTGTGTGCCCTGATCGTGCTGTAATCGGAGTTCTGCATTGCGTCGAGCAGTACCTGCGCCACCGACTGCGGATCATAGTTCGCCTGCCCGCAGGCCGCGGCCGGCAGCAGCAACGCCAGTGCCACCAATGCGATGAGGCAACGGTTGATGTGCTTCATGCGGTCCTCCCCTGTCTATCAGCTTGCCCATCGACATTCATATTTCAGTATCGACCATACTGTGGGTGCTGCGGCTTCGCCCATGGTGCAAGGGCAATGATGGGCAATATTGACGTTGAGGCATTCGACGTGTGGGAATCGTACGGATTGCGTACATGCGCAGATGGCTGAAGTGCGCCATCACTATACTGGTTCGCGGTGAGAGGCACGGAGGTACTGACGATTGGGGATACACATGACGACACGATTCGCGAAGACGGCCGCATTCGCCACGGCGGCGCTCATGACCATCGTTGCCGCGGGCTGCGGCAACGGCGCGGATGGCGCGTGGGACGCCGAGCGTGCGGACTCCGTCTGGTCCCAACACGTCGAACATACGGGGACGCCACTGACGATGCAGGAATTCGAAACGACCACCTGGCGCGCGAAGAACGGTGATATGGTCATGTTCCACGACACGTCCGAAGCGTGGCCGCACATGGCGATGCCGACGGTGCGCAGCGCGGACGACCACCGCTCCACACTCATCCCCGCAACCGTCACGGATCAAAGCGAACTGATGCGATTCGAGTTCCTGCAATATGCGGATGTGAAACTCGACGGAGCCTATTACGCCGTCTCGACGTCTTTCCCTGATGATCCGGCGAACATGGCTTCCAGCAAGTGGCACGCAGGCGCGGATGGAGACCTGTTCGTGCTTGCCGTGAACGAGGAAGCACATGAAGGGTACCGAGTGCGCGCCACGGCGAACGGGCTGCATGCGCAGTGCATGACCGATGGCGTGAAAGACGCGGGTTGTTATCAGGTCCTGTTCCAGGGCCTTGAGACGGAGGCTCACGACGGCATCCTCACGCTTGATCATGTGGACATGGGGGCAGATGCCACCACAGAGCGATAAAGGTCAATACTTATATATCGGGCGGCCGCGTCGATGGATGATGCGGCCGCCCGATCGCCTATGGTCCTCCGCCCTGCGCTTACAGTTGGGCTGTGAGCAACGCACGCAGCGACACCATGACGGAGACGGCAAGCGCAACCGCGCCCAGCAGGGCGCCGATGCCGTACAGCGCCCATGCAGGAGCCGAGGTGATAATCGCGAACAATCCATCAGTGCCCATGTCGAGCGACACGGCAAGCACGACGAGCGCGAACACGACCGCGAGCACACAGGCCGGGACAATCGAGACGAGATACTTCTCCCCCGCGTATTCCCTCCTGCTGAATGGCAACGTGAACAGTGTACGCCATATCGGAGCGCTCAAATCGTTGCGTACCATCTTGCCGCACACCGTGGAAAACAGCATCGGCATGAGCGTCACCCCGGTGACATACATGTCGGAGAAGGTGTAGAACAGGCACGATGCCAGCATCACGACAAGAAACACCCGATTCTTGCCCATAGCGATCATATCCCTCGCCATCAGACCCTTCATGGTTGATTCCTTTCCCTGAGAGGCTCGCCCGCCGTCATGATTGTGATGAGCTCATCGATGTCGCCACGTGCCATCTGGATGCCGGGCGTGTTCTCTTCGTAATAGCGGCGTTCATCGGTGAGTGCATGGATGACACCGTGCCTACGGGCGCTCGCGAGGACATGCGACCGATCCATCGCCGCCGCCTGTTCGTCGGTGAGGATGAGCACCGTGTACTCATCGCGCAGACGGTCGATTGTCTCGTGCAGCCGGATACGCCACGGTCGATGAAGTAGAAGTCGTCGCACAGGGGTCCTTTGAATTATGCGAACTGATGAGGATGGAATGCCCTGGCGTCTCCATGTAGGCGCGCAACAGGTCAAGCAGCTCTCCTCGCGCGACGATGTCCAGCCCCGCTGTGGGCTCATCGAGGATGAGCACATCGGGTTCGTGGCCCATGGCGATGACCGTCTTGAATTTCGCCGTCATCCCGGTCGAGAACTCCTCCATCTTCTTGTCCGTCGGCAGAGCGAAGCGCTCGAGCAGGGTTCGGCATAGCGGTACGTTGAAGTTCGGATAGAACGCCTTCATCTGCCGTATGACGTCGTCCCCGGTGAACACGGCGTCGAAGGACGTATCCGCGAGGACGGCGCCGACATCGCGCTTGACGGCGTTCGGCAGCCGGGTGACGTCGGCGCCGAGCAGTGTGCCGTTCCCGGTGTCCGGTTTCGCAAGCCCGAGGATGATGCGGAACGTCGTCGTCTTGCCTGACCCGTTGACACCGACGAGTGCGATAATGGTGTCCTTCGGCACGTGCATTGTCAGGTCAAGCGTGAAATCGGCATACCGTTTCGTGATGCGGTCGAGTGTGATCACGTCGTTCATCATCGTGTGGCTCCTTTCCTATCTGTCGTACCGGTGCCGCTGTATGTTCCGTCGTCGGTGTCGTCGAGCAGCATTGTGACGAGTTCCTTGATGTCCGCGTCACTCAGCTGCAGCCGGCGCGCTTTCGCTATCGCCTGGGCGAATTCCTCTTCGACCTGGCGGTTGAGTTCCTCGGCGACGATGTTCGGTGAGACGTCGGCGACGAATGTGCCTTTGCCTTGCACGGTGACGACAAGTCCTTCCTGTTCGAGCATGTCGTACGCCTTCTTCGCAGTCAGTGCCGAAATCGCGCATTGCCTGGCGAGCCCGCGAACGGATGGCAGGGGCTCCCCCGCTTTGATTTCGCCGCCCTTGATGAGCGCACGTATTCGATCGACGATCTGCTCGTAGATCGGCGTCATCGACGTGGCGTTGATGATGATGTCCATGGGCCTCCTGTTCCCTCCTGCATGCCCGCCAATAGGAGTCCACCGTAAGAGTATAACATTGTATAACAGCAAAGTACAGCATATAACAATTTTGACGACTGTGTGTCTTCGGTCATTTCGGCGTGTCGGCTGCCATGAGGATTGATGTGGTATTGCAACGGTTCGTGAAGTTCCGCCCAAGAAAACCCACCATTGTTCAGACTTGCCGGCAATGCGGTGTGTCATGCGGTCTCCGCTTGTACGTTGGTCTGTAACAAGGTGTGGCAGCGGGGCTGCCGATTGGAGGGATGGCCATGGTTTGGCTCATCATCGCGGTTGTGGCGCTTGGCATCAGCGCCTATTTCGGCAACGAATACCGACTTGACCGCAAAGCGCACAAGCTCAACTCAGGCAGCGAGGAGGAACGACGTCTTGCTGCGGAAATGCAGGAGATCGCCCGCAAGATCGATGAAGGCAAGTATCTGTACCGGTGAAGCTGCCGAACCATTGTGCTTTCATGCTCAGCCCAATGCGACAAAGGTTGTTGGCTAAGCGGTCATAAAGTTATTGCTTAAGTTTCTGGTTTGCATGAGGCTGGTGTCTAAACACCTCTGTCACGTTTCCGAAACGTGACAGGCAACCGGAACGCACACACCATGGACGCCCCTGTTGCGACACGCCCGACACGCCGATGGATACCAACGGACACGCCGAAACAAAAACCCCGCAGGCCAATGACCTGCGGGGTTTGGATGTGGGTGATGTAGGAATCGAACCTACGACCCCTTCCGTGTGAAGGAAGTGCGCTAGCCGCTGCGCCAATCACCCGTTCTTCTGTTAT
This sequence comes from Bifidobacterium pseudolongum subsp. pseudolongum DSM 20099, assembly GCF_000771225.1. GTDB lineage: Bacteria > Actinomycetota > Actinomycetes > Actinomycetales > Bifidobacteriaceae > Bifidobacterium > Bifidobacterium pseudolongum. The sequence goes on along the minus strand of NZ_JDTZ01000016.1, from coordinate 49 downwards.
ATGCCGATTGCTCGGCTCGTGGGCGATACAAGATTCGAACTTGTGACCC
>NZ_JDTZ01000015.1 GCF_000771225.1 Bifidobacterium pseudolongum subsp. pseudolongum DSM 20099 | reverse complement strand
ACACCGACCAGCCAGACACACATTTTGGCCTTGGGAGAGTCTGTCTTCCTCGATGAAGAAACATACAATCACGCCCTGGAAGTACACGGCACAGTACTGCGCCTTGAAGCCCAGATTAGAACCTACGACGAGAAAGAAGAACTCAGGAGCCAGCGCAATCACCTGCTCGAAGACATCCTGGGAAAATCAGTCACCGGGGCGATCACGGCTGACTTCAACGCAGTTATGAATGAAGTCAACAGTGAGCTGTATCCGCACGGCGACCGGAAGGTATGCCCAAAGTTCCAGTTCAAGGTGACACAGCCAAGGGGATCAGTTACGAGTTCGATCACTGCGGAGATCGGGGCTCCGGAGCAAAATCACGACGCATGGCTATCTTCGACATCGCGATGCTCCGCCACACCCCACTGCCATTCCTCATCCACGACTCCGCAATCATCAAGTTCGTCGGGCACGCCCCCGTTAGGGAACTGCTCAGCGTCTACATGCAGTCCGCAAATCTCACCAGCAGAGCGGGTGAACCAAAGCAAGTCTTCTTCTCCTTCGACGCAACAACGGCATACGGCCAGCGCGCCGAAGAACTCGTCGCAGCCACATGAGTCATCCATCTCGGCGACGGCGCCCGAGCGCTCTACAGCTTCATCTGGGACACAGAAACGACCGACGAGAGCAACTAGCCATGCCTATCACCTTCAAACCGCTATGGAAACTCATCATCTACCTAGATATGACAAAAGAGGAGATGCGAACCCGAGCAGGCTTGTCCCCTGCCGCCATTGCCAAACTTGGTAAAGATGGCAATGTCACCTCCGCAGTCCGCGCCAAAATCTGTATAGCGCTGGACTGCCGACTCTCTGATATTGCAGCCATCGTTCCCGAGGAGCCCGCGGAATGAAATTTAGTAAGAAAGCGCTTCCGTAAGTATTAGTTCGACAAAGTCGACAAGAGGACGCCACTACCTTTTCGACACGAGACTCATACCTTCAGATTGGACCGACAAACACCGGGTGAGGAGCTGCCTGAGAGAGTGATCCGAAGCGACATCGGGGCTTCACCAGGAGCTTTTCATTATCTCCACGCGGCTCAGGCTAGAGCCCCTGAAGCCGTGCGAACACAATAGAAACGTTGCCCCAGGTGCCTCCCCAGTTGCACCAAGCCTCTTTGTGACCAGAGGGATGTATGGAGGGTTAGCCTTGGGAGACCGTGTCGAGCAGCTCCCGTACATGTGTTCTGATCTGGCCGATGATGCCCCGTACTTCTTCGAGTGAGCGGCCGCTCGGGTCGTCGATCTTCCAGTCTTGATAGTGGACGCCCGGGAAGAAGGGGCAGGCTTCGCCGCATCCCATGGTGACGACCCAGTCAGACGTTTTCACCTGTGCGGGGTCAAGTGGCTTGGGTTGAGAATCGGGTTGGAGGCCGAGCTCGGCAAGGGCCTCAACGACGACGGGGTGAACTGCATCGGCGGGTTCGGATCCTGCCGACAGGATCGTCATGCCTTTTGGCGCAAGTTGCTTGGCTAATGCTGCGGCAATCTGGGAACGTCCGGCGTTTTGCCGGCAGGCGAACAAGATCGTGGTTCCTGTGGTTGCGTCATTGACGTTCATGGCGACTCCTGGGACTAAGTTTGCGAGAAGATTTTGATCAAAGTCTGGGTTGAGCGTGAAGTATGCCCATTTCCCCCTCTTTTGCCTTTCGAGAACTCCGGCTTTGACCAGCTTGCCTAGATGGTGGGAGATCGTTGACTGGCTCATGCCGAAGGCTTCGGGGAAGTTGCATGCGCACACGGGGGACGGGGCAGCCTGTTTGACCATCAAGGCTAGCTGCAGCCGGGTGGTGTCACCCAATGCTTTGAACTGCTCTACCCGAGCCTCAAGTGGCGCTGTAGGTGAGGTCACCTCGCCTACTGGGCAGGTACACGTGCGACTATCATTCACTCCTCCATGATACCACATATTGACAGTTATCGATATGTAGTCTAGGATGTTATATATCGACAATCGTCGATATGACATGTGGAGGTAAGAAGATGACCAAGATCGACATCTTTGATCCGGCGATGTGCTGTTCGTCGGGCATATGCGGAGAGAACGTTGACCAGGAAGTCGTTGATGCGGCAGCGGCTGTGAGTGCCGCGCGGAAGGAAGGGGTGGACGTGGCGCGGCACAATTTGGCCAGCGCTCCGTTGGACTTTGCATCCACTCCGGTTGTACGCGAGTTGCTCGAGTCCGAAGGGGCCGATTCTCTTCCCGCGGTGGTGATCAACGGCGAGATCGTCCTCAAGGGCGCGTATCCCACCCTGGCGCAATTGCGTGCGTGGGCGCGTCGAGATTCCGCAGGCAACTCCGATTCTCAAGTTGCACATGACGGCCGATCGGAGCTTCGAGTGGCAAGCTCGTCGTGTTGTGGAGGTGCTTCGGGATGCTGTTGAGCCAGTGGCCGCCAACAACAAAGTTTCTGATGTTCACCGGCAAGGGTGGGGTCGGCAAGACGACTGTGTCATGCGCTACCGCCCTTTCGCTTGCCGCGCAAGGGCGCAAAGTCTTGCTGGTGTCGACGGATCCGGCCTCAAATGTCGCTCAGGTCTTCGGGCAATCCATTGGATCCGAAATCACCGCGCTAGACGAGAGCGTCGCCAGGGAGACGGGGGTGAAGGTCAGGCTCGATGCGATCGAGATTGACCCGAACATGGAGGCAGAAAAGTATCGTGAGTCGATTCTTGCGCCAGTTCGTCACCTTCTGCCGCCCGAAGTGCTGCGCGAGTCCGAGGAGACGCTCTCTGGATCCTGCACGGTGGAGGTCGCCTCATTCAACAGGTTTGTTGATTTCCTCGTCTCCCCGAACATTGTCGATGCTTACGATCACATTGTTTTCGACACCGCACCCACAGGCCATACGCTGCGGCTGCTCGCACTGCCGGGCGACTGGTCGTCTTTCATTGAGAAGAGCACTGGTGACGCTTCCTGTCTTGGCCCGTTGTCAGGGCTTGATAAGCATCGCCAGACCTACGACGATGCGGTCAATGCGCTGAAGGACCCTGCGCTGACCACTTTGGTGCTTGTGGCGCGCGCTCAAGATTCCACTCTTCAGGAGGCTGAGCGTGCAGCCAGCGAGCTCTCGGAACTCGGGGTTAATCCGCAGGCGCTGGTTGTCAACGCACTCTTGCCTGAAGCAGACAACGACCCGCTCCACCGTAGGCTCATGCTCGGTGAGCAGCATGTCCTCAATGGGCTGGCGACCACCCATCCAGCACTCAGTGGATTGGTATGTTTCACGATCCCCATGAACCCAGAACCTGTCATGGGAATTAAGGGGTTGACCACTGTTGCCCTGCAGTTCCATGAGAACGTGCCCGGCCATGAGGAACTGCCATCTGCCGAAGTTGTCGACGTTAACGAAGTGGTGCAATCTGCCCTGTCTCAGGCAACAGAACAGATCATCGAAGGCGGCCCCAAAGTCGTTTTGGCAATGGGTAAAGGTGGAGTAGGTAAGACGACCGTCGCGCAGGCGCTTGCCGCTTCTGTCGCCAGCAAGGGGTTGCCTGTGCTTCTGGCGACTACCGACCCGGCTTCACACTTGGATATGACTCTTCCGCAGAAATATCCAGGGCTCGATGTGGTGAGCATTGATCCTCACAAGGTCGTGGAAGAGTATCGTCAAGAAGTGCTCAACACCAAGGGCGCGACACTGGATTCGGATGGCCGAGCACAGCTCATCGAGGACCTAGAGAGCCCATGCACGGAAGAAGTTGCTGTCTTCAGGGCGTTCTCTGCTGTCCTTGAAGAGGTCGACCGACGCTGGGTCATCATCGATACTGCTCCCACCGGGCACACCCTGCTGCTTTTGGACGCTACCGGCTCCTATCACCGAGAGCTCCTTCGTCAGTCCGGGGCAACCGAAGGAAGCGATGGCACACTGACCGCTCTTATGCGTCTGAGAGACCAGGACCGGACATTCCCGGTCCTGGTAACGCTTCCCGAGTCAACTCCGATCTTGGAAGCCAAGGAACTCGCTGATGACCTCGCCCGCGCTGGCATTACGCCACGAGCCTGGGCCATCAACCAGTACCTACCAAAGAACCGGCCGCAGTCGACGTTCCTTCAACAACGAGCCACAGCGCAACACAACACCGTGGAGCGTTATCTGGCCACAGACCAGATGCACACCCCTATTTGGGAAATCCCGGTGGCATAGCCACATCAGAGTAAAGGTGGGGTGTCCGGGACAAGTCAACTCCTGGACACCCCAACTTGATCGTTTCTAAAGGCATTAAACACGATCTACATTGCGAATTGCGTCTACTTCCATACAAGAAGACCGGCTATCCCATGGCTATAGCACATTCTGCGAGAACGCCGAAAAACACTTCGATCGCCCCGACGATTGAGTTTTCCCACGCCACATACGAGATCGGTGAATGGCTTCGCAAGCATCATCAAAGACAACGGCTTTCTGACCAACATCCTCACAGATGCATCGGGAAACCTTTTGACGCGAACCCCATACTTTTTGACGCAGGGCCAAGCCTTTTGATGCTACCTGCCAGAGAAGACCGAAGAATACTCTAAGAGGGCACTCCAAAAGACCAATCAGCCACCCCAAGAGCCTCTCTACAGTTCCACACGACCGGACCCCACACCCCAAAAACCGCTCTAGAACAGCAAAAACGCCACCCCGGACACCTCCCGGCAGGGCCAGGAATCTTGTATCCAGAGTGACGTTCTAGTGGACTAAAGGTGGTCACGATGGATACAAAGCCTGGGGCGGGTGCATAACCAAGCCAAGTGGGTGCACTGCGAGGCCCGGTGGGTGCATCTCTGGGTGCAGGTGGGTGCAAAGCCGGGCCTGGTGGGTGCGCCGCTAGGTGCGGACGGGTTCACATTTCGCGCGAAAACGATTCAGAGGCGCAACGGACCGGATGTCAAATTGGTGAGGTGTCATGAGAAATTGTGGAGTCGGCTTGCTGACTCCAAAGGAACTTATTTATGAGGTAGTAACTGACAACAAGTATGGAATCGCCGTGCGAGGTGTCCCTCGGGAGTCGTTTTTCCGGGCCTCCTGGTGCCATTTTTATCCAGAACACCCTTCGCAACACGAAAGTTTGTGCTGGAACACGTGCCTTGGGATCGGAGCACATCGCCTCTCGTGAGGTTCGGGTGGATGCAACCAGTGGTTGCGGGAGATATGTGGTTGCTCTGTGGATCGCAACCGTTGGGTGGTGGATGTGCATCGTCCTCACTGGCACAGTGGATGATGAACCGCTACAGGGGAATCGGATGTCAGCCGCCTCTCCTACGGCCTGAGTGCAGGAGTTGCCATGTCCTTTCGTGAGAACCTTCAGTACCTGAGGTCCAGTCGTGGCCTCACCCAGGAGCGTTTGGCTGTCCTGTTCGGGGTGTCGCGTCAGGCGATCTCCAAGTAGGAGTCGGACCGCGCGGCGTGTGCACCACTGGGCTCGCCAGGCCGCCTCTCCAGTGCCCGTGCTCGCAGCAGCGGGTGCGCGCGCCAAAAACATCGAGGCGGGCACCGGTGTGATTGATATGCGCTAGCACATGTCTGGGTTGCAGCACTGGCTCTTCATCGTCGGGTGACGGGTCAGTCATCCTCGTCTTCGAGGTCCTCTAGCACTTCGAACGGTGACTCGACGTCGCCGCGCCAGGCCTCCAGGCCCTCGCGCACCGCGAGCACCGCCACGACCAGCGCCGCGACCGAGTCGGCCCACCACCAGCCGAACAGGCTGTTGAGGACGAGACCGATGAACACTGCACCGGAGAGGTAGATGCACAGGATGAGCTGCTTGGCGTCGGCCATCACGCTCTTGGAGCCCAGCTCTCGCCCGGTGTGGACCTCGGTCCATGCCAGCAGAGGCATGACGACCAAGCTCAGCGCGGTGATGCCGAGGCCCAGCGGGCTACGGTCGGGGCCCTCCTGGCCGACCAGGGCCAGCACCGCGTCGATCGAGACGTAGGCCGCCAGCGCGAAGAACGCGATGCCGATGGCCTTGACGGTGACCGTCTCCCACCGCTCAGGGTCCTTGCGGGTGAACTGCCAGGCGATGGCCGCGGCCGAGAGTACCTCGACGACCGAGTCGAGCCCGAAGCCGATCAGCGCCGCCGAGGACGTGAGGACGCCCGCCCAGACGGCGACGATGGCCTCGATGACGTTGTAGGTGATCGTGAAGCCGACGATGAAGCGGACGCGGCGGTGCAATGTCGCGCGACGCGCGGTGGTCAGGGTCTCACTCATGCTTCCACCGCCGTTCCACAGCAGCCCGGCACCGAGCATGCCGGGTCGATGCACGGCGCGTCCTCGTCCACCGCGAGCGTGACGTCGATCAGGGCAGCCAGTGCCGCCGCGAGGTGCGGGTCGGCGATCTCGTAGCGCGTCTGGCGGCCCTCGGGCTCGGCGACGACGATTCCGCAGTCGCGCAGGCAGGTCAGGTGGTTGGACACGTTTGAGCGGGTCAGCTCCAGCTCGCGCGAGAGCACGGCCGGGTAGCTCGGGCCGTCGAGCAGGGTCATGAGTATCTTGGAGCGCGTCGGGTCGGCCATGGCCCGGCCGAGCCGGTTCATGACATCGAGGCGCGAAGCAATAGTCAGCATGCACTGAACTATACAGTGCACACTGACCAATGTCAAGGTGCAAGGGCTGCCGCACGCGCTCCGCGCGCTTGCCTTCGGGAACCATGGTCACCGCTTGCGCCAGCTCGGCCACTTCGGCATCCCGCGCCCGCTCCAGGTCTCCACCAGGCCGACGACCCAGCGGGCGGATGCGAGGAGGGCGTAGCCGGCCCCGGCGAGGCTCACGGCGACCACGAGCCACCGGCCGATGCCGAGCCACACGCTCCCGTCCACGTCCAGCGCCCACTGAGCGCCCGTGATGAGCCCGGCGATACCCATCCAGAGCCCGGCGACGAACACGACCACCGGCAGGAGAGCGAGGCACATTGCCGCGGCCGCCGACCAGAGCTGACGCGCTTCCAGCTTCGCCGTCGCCGCGATGATTCGCTCGGCCCGTTCGTTCGAGGCGTCGAGGTTCGCGGTCATCGTGGCCGCGGCCTCCCCGGCGACCTGCTCGATAGCCTTCTCGACCCGTTCCTCGGTGCGCTTCTCGATCCGCTGAACCACCCCGCCGACCTGGCTCACGAGCTTCTGGTTCGCCGCGGCCTGCACCTTGAGCCCCTCAATCGCCGAGGCCGTAGCCGCGCGATTCTTCTGTGCCTCCGCAACCAAGCTCCGCCACGCGGCATTCAAGCTCTCGCCGTTGAGACTCTGCGCGAACTCGCCGAGCGTGCTCGCGATCTCGTTCTGCCTGCTCTCGATACTCGCGATCCTCGCGGACACGTCGCTGGAGGGCGAGGAGGTCGACGCCGGGGCCGTGATCCGCTCCAGCCGCCTCGTCCATGACCTGTCTAGAAGCAACACATATGAGACACCCCTACCAACACAGCAAACCAAACATCTAGCACAACAAACGAGACACCCAACCCCACCCACAACCACCACCCATCTACCCAAACATATGAGACAGTCGCCACACTATAAAAATGACTGACTCACACAACCCCAAAACCACCCGAAACAAAGCAATCATCACAGCCATAACAACCTGCGCAATGACACCCACACAAGCAGCAAAACACTTCCACCTCTTACGCTCACAAACCTACAAACTCCTACGCAAATACAAACAACACGGCACCACCGCCCTCACCCCACAATCAACCCGCCCCACACATACCCAACCAAAACCCCAGACACAACCCTGCAACTCATCATCGCAACCCACCACACACTCAAAAAACAAGGCCACTACGCAGGCGCAAGATCCATACGACAACACCTACAACAAGCAGGACACCAACCACCACATGAATCCACAATCCAACGCAAACTCAAACAGGCAGGACTAACAAAACAAGAACCCAAAAACGCCCACGAACATCCTGGAACCGCTTTGAAGCTGACCTACCAAACGAACTATGGCAGTCAGATTTCACACACCTACGCCTCGCAGATAACACCGACGTAGAAGTAATTGGATGGCTAGACGACCACTCCCGCTTCCTGCTCCATCTCTCAGCCCGCAAAAGAGTCCTCGGCGCAACAGTAACCGACACCTTCTGGGAATCCTGCACAAAACACGATCCACCCGCAGCAACACTCACAGATAACGGAGTCGTCTACACAACCCGCTTCGGAGGCGGAGGAAGATCTAGCCCTAACGCCTATGAAACATTGGGCATAGGACAATGCAACTCAAGACCAGGGCACCCCACCACCCAAGGCAAAATCGAACGACTCTGGCAAACACTAAAACGATGGATAACAGCACAACCAAAAGCAACCGGTATAGCCGAACTCAATGAACAACTAGCCAGATTCATGCGGATCTACAACGAAGAAAGACCACACAGCGCGTTAAACGGTAAAACCCCGCACTACATCTACACAACACAACCCAAACTAGGGTCAGTAGCGCTATCGGAGTCAGCAATCCGATTTAGAACTGACAAGGTAGACCAAGAAGGCAAAATCACCATCCGGTACATGAACAAAATCAGACACCTAGGAATAGGAAGAGGGTACGCGGGCAAAAGAGTCTATGCGCTGATATCCGGAAAAGAAGTCACAGTGATGCTGATAGGCAGCGGAGAAATAATCGGGGAATACATCCTAGATCCCAACAAGAACTACCACGCAAGAAAGCAACAATAACTGTCTCATAAGTCTGGATAGATGCACCGGAAAAAGCACACGAAAGAGCGTCTCATTTCTCCGGCTAGATAAACGTGTGGCAAGACCTATGAACTGTCTCATATGTCTTGCCGCATCACATTGGACCAAAGGTGGTCACGATGGATACAAGAGCCGGGGTGGGTGCGCTTTGAGGACCGGTGGGTGGAAAGCAGAGCCGGGTGGGTGCATCTTCGGGTGCGGGTGGGTGCATGGGTTGATGTGCGTTGGTGCTGGTTGTCAGCGAGGACAATGAAGCCCCAGGTCAACAGGTACCTGGGGCAAGGGGTGCGGCTGGTCTAGAAGGTTGTGCCGTCGTTGAAAGTGATAGCGATTGTTCCGTCGGGGTGGATGGTGGCGTGGTCGACGAGGGCTCGCCAGGCTTCAGGTGTGTAGCTGATTACGGGGTTCTCGCTGCGGTACTGGTGGAACTACGTGGCCCGGCGCGAGACCAGCGCCGCATGGATG
>NZ_JDTZ01000014.1 GCF_000771225.1 Bifidobacterium pseudolongum subsp. pseudolongum DSM 20099 | reverse complement strand
CCCACGCGCCGTCGCCGCCGCACGGCCGCTGCGCCGGAGCCGAGCGAGGCCAGCCGCGCAGCCGATGCGCTCGATGCGCTTGGCGATGACGCGCCGGCCGAGTCCGAGGAGCATGAGGTGCGCCAGTCACGCCGCCACCATGCAGCGCCGCGCCCCATGACATCGTTGCTGTTCCAAGAGCCCGTCATTCCGCAGCGCCCCAAGCATGCCGATGACGACGCGGACGACGCTGCCGAATCTGGCGAGTCCAACGGACCGGCCGACGAGCACGACGAGCCCACCACGCGTCGCCGCCGTCGCTCGCGCGGCCGCAAGGGCGACGAGTCGGCCGAAACCACCAAGCCAGCCGCCGGAGAATCCCGGCGTGGCCGCCGCCGGTCGCCGGTCGATTACGACGCCGATTTCGATGATGTGGAAAATCTCAACGAATCCACGTCGCGCCGCCGCTCCAACCGCCGCATGAACGCGCAGGAGCGCCGCGCCGCTGCCGAAGTGGAGCAGATCGAGGAAGACCTCGTGCTCGACGACATCACGTATGCGCCGATCGACGAGGCGATCGCCCGCAATACCAAGCGCAAGCGCCGCCATGAGAACGACGAAGAGGCCGAGGCCATTGTGGAGGCCGACCTCAACACCGGCGGCGAAGACGGTGAGGATGGCGAGCCGACCGTGCGCCGTCGCCGTCGCCGCCGCCATTCCGACCACGAGAGCGCCGAGGGGCAGCACGAGGAGACCACCGAGTCCAGCTCGGAAGACGATGAGGAGACCACGGTCACGCGCCGTCGCCGGCGCCGCCGCAACGGCAAGAACGCGGAGGAAGAGACCACAACCCGCCGCTCGCGCAAACAGCAGTACATCGACGAAATCGCCGATGTGGAAGGCTCCACGCGCCTCGAGGCGAAGAAGCAGCGCCGCCGCGACAACCGTCGTGAGCGCAGCCGCCAGAACCAGCTGCTCGAACAGGACTTCCTGGCACGCCGCGAGAACGTGGACCGCCTGATGGTGGTGCGCCAGCGCGACCGCCACACGCAGATCTCCGTGCTCGAAGACAATGTGCTCGTGGAGCATTACGTCTCCGACATCCAGGAAGTCGCCACGGTCGGCAACATCTACTTGGGCCGCGTGCAGAACGTGCTGCCGAGCATGGAAGCCGCGTTCGTCGACATCGGCCAGGCGCGCAACGGCGTGCTCTATGCGGGCGAAGTGAACTGGGACACCACGCGCCTTGACGGCCAGCCGCGCCGCATCGAGCTCGCGTTCCGCTCCGGCGACCCCGTGCTTGTGCAGGTCACCAAGGATCCGATTGGACACAAGGGCGCACGCCTGACGAGCCAGGTGACGCTCGCCGGCCGCTTCCTGGTGCTCGTACCGTCCGGTGGCATGACCGGTGTGAGCCGCAAGCTCAGCAGCCGTGAGCGCAGCCGCCTCAAGTCGATCGTCTCGAAGATCTCGCCGAAAGACATGGGCGTCATCATCCGCACCGCGGCCGAGGGTGCGTCGGAGGAGGCGATCACCAAGGATCTGGAGATGCTCACCCACCAGTGGGGGCAGATCCAGTCCAAGCTCGAGGAGTTCCGCCATGGCAAGCGCCCGAAGCTCTTGCAGGGCGAGCCCGACATGGCGATCCGCGTGGTGCGCGACATCTTCAACGACGACTTCCGCAAGATGATCGTGGAGGGCGATGGCGTGTACACGCGCATCGCGGAATACCTTGAGACGATGGCCCCCGACCTGCGCGACAAGCTGGAGAAGTGGGACCCGGCCGAGCACGAGGGCAAGGATGTGTTCGACAAGTGGCAGATCGACTCGCAGCTGCGCAAGGGCATGGAACGCCAAGTGTACCTGCCGAGTGGCGGCTCGATCGTCATCGACCGCACCGAGGCCATGACCACGATCGACGTGAACACCGGCCGCTTCATCGGCAAGGGCAAGTCGCTCGAAGAGACCGTGACCCGCTGCAACCTTGAGGCGAGCGAGGAAATCGCGCGCCAGCTGCGTCTGCGCGACATCGGCGGCATGATCATGATCGACTATGTCGACATGGTGATGCCATCCAACCGCGATCTGGTGTTGCGGCGCCTGCTCGAATGCCTGGCGCGCGACCGCACGAAGCACCAGGTGGCCGAGGTCACGTCGCTTGGTCTGGTGCAGATGACGCGCAAGCGCATCGGCCAGGGGCTTGTGGAGGCGTTCTCCGAGGAATGCCCGGCGTGCAAGGGCCGTGGGTTCATTGTGCACGACGAGCCGACGATCTCCAAGGAATACGACGACCCGTACGCGCTCAAGGGTGGCGATCCGTTTGTGAAGACCAACAAGCATGGCCATGGCACGGAAGCACATGCCGTGCATGCGCCCAAGGGGTCTTCCGCCGCGGTGAAGGCGAAGCTCGCGCAGATCGCGGCGGCCGCCGTGGCCGCGAACAATGCCGAGGAGGAGGCGGAGGCCGCCGCCAAGCAGGCTGAGGAACTCGAAGTGCAGATCGAACACATTGAGGAAACCGCCGAAGCCGAGCAGATCAAGGCCACCGAGTCCGCAGTGGATGCCGAAGGCGATGCCAAGGTTGCCAAGGATTCAGCGGAGTCCGAGCCCGCCGAGGCGGTTGAGGTCACGGTGGAGCCAGAAGCCGCGGAAACCGCAGATGAAACGGTTGTGGATGCTTCTGATGCCAACGCCGAGGAAGCGGCAGCAGCACAGCCGGCCACCAAATCCGTAGCCGAGGAAGCGGAATCGCAGCCGGATGCGGAATCCACCGAGCATTCGTCCGAATCCGAGGCCGAAACCGCCGAGTAACGCGCCTGACTAATGCATCAAGGGCTCTGCACGCTGCAAATATCGCGTTCAGAGCCCTTTGTGTTGCGTATCTCGCTTATGAGAGTGCCCTAATCGGTCTACCCTCGAGTATGACCTCTGTGAAATGCCGTCATTTCACCAATTCTGTGGTCCCATACTTGGGGGTGGCCAGATTAGGGCACTCTCGTAAGCGAGATAGGTTCTGGAAAGGGGTATTAGGCCGCCGTTTTCCAGAGTGAGCGGCGCCGATCGGCCAGTTGCTCAAGGGTGAAAGGCGTTGGCAGCAGATAATTGACACCGGTTCGCTCCTCGATGTGCCGGGCCACCACTTCCGCCACCATGCGTTGCCCCTTTTCGGTGCTCATGCTGCAGTTCACCACCTGTACGTAATCCCATCCGGCCGATTCGATGCGTAACCGTCTCTGCGCATCTGCCTCCCATTGCTGTTCATGGTGTTTTCCGTCGTATTCCACATCGACCCGGGCACCCACGAAAGCGATGTCCATGAAGACCACGCCACCATCCGGAAGCTGCACCATGTGGTTTACTGTGGGGCGTGGCAGCCCATGGCGCTCCAACATCAACCTCAATCGTGTTTCGGTGGAAGAGTCCGTGTGCTCCTGCATCAATACCAATGCTTTGCGGCATGCCGTGATGCCTCGTGGCGCTCGCGCCCGGCCGCTGCGGGGATTGCGGGCATAGTGTTCAATGCGCACCAGCATGTCTTCAAAATCTTGCAGCGTGTAGCGTTCATGAAGCACATTGCGTCGCAGCAGGCTGTCGCCCAACACCACCAACTCCTCCAAACTGAGCCGTGTGGCGAAGAGGAACCACGTGAATAGGGGCGTGGTGCAGGTGACGCCCGGTGCCACCTCCACTGTGTCCAATGGCACACCACTCGCAAAGAACGCGTAGGGGAGACCCTTTGGCTTGGCACGCTTGCGCCGATTACCCCGTACGTGATCCCTCGGCTTGTATTCGTCTGGGGCCACAACCACTTGCAGCACATCTTCCCGCAGGCGTGGATGCTTGCGCACATCGATGAACGGCACCTCAATGCCTTGCAGCAACAATGCTGTGGTGAGGGTGAACACGCACGCGCATTGCCGCTGGCAAAGGCTCTCGGCTTCTTGGCAACATTGTCTGCGGTCGCTTGCGCAGTTGCCCAACTCATCCAGCGATATGGATTCGTTCTTCATGGCTCACGGGTGTTTAGGCCCTAATGGGGGCATGTCGAACGCCGTGTGTGTCGAACCGCAGCTGACGCATGTGTGGGATCTCGGGCTGAGGCTGCTGTTCCATATGGGAGGGTTGGCGATGTTGATGTTGTATTCATGACCGCGACTATAAAGGTTTTGAACTGTAACCACCGCAGGTTTGGCGGAAAATGTGGATAAGTGGACGACACGCCACCTATCCACAAGCACTGAATCGGGTCTCGCGGACGAAAGCCATGGTTTGGGTGGATGAAGATGACAATGCTCTGAAAGAGGGATGCAGGAAGGGGAGGAGAATAGGAGATACAGGCGAGGGTGCCCGCGTGCCCTGAAAACCAACTCGCCGACTGATCTTGGTACCGCGCACTGCCGCAACCATGCGCACGGCATGTGGGTGGACTACCGCACTGTGCAAGAGGCGTTGCGGCCGCGCACGGTGCTCGTCGCGTGCAATACGCGTGGCAATCATGCAGACAGCCGGCATATTCACAGACTATGGTCGGCTTCGGGCGAATACTGCGTGGTGGGCGGTGTGCGGGTGACGACGCCCGCGCGCACCGCCGCCGTCTGCGCGAACAGCATGCCGTTCATGCCGGCGATGGAAGTCATGTGCTGCGTGTTGCGCAACGGCACGAGCAGCACGGAGATCATCGCATGCGCCACGCGCGAAGGACTGATGAACGCCAACGCCCAGAACGTGTTCCGCTTCGCCACGCCGTTCTCGGAAAACGGCGGTGAGGCGCGGGCGCTTGCCGCGATGATCCTGTGCGGGTTCGCGCCGCCCGCCCAGCAGGTGGAATTCGTGGACCCGCAGACGGGCAAACGGTACCGCGTCGATTTTCTGTGGCGCACGCGGGACGGGCGGATTGTTGTGGTCGAGCTCGACGGGCTCGTGAAATACACGGATGCGCAGATGATGGACGGCCGCACGCTGGGCGGCGTGATCGACGATGAACGCGAACGCAGCGAGGGGCTCAAGCGTGCGGGCGTGGACGTGATTGTGCGCATCCGGATGGACGATCTGCACGACTTGGAAGGTCTGAAGCAGCGGCTAGAGGGGGCCGATGTGCTGCTGCGGCGCGGGTAGCTGCTGGCGGCCAGCCGGGTTTGCGTGCTGCGTTGGCGGGTTTGCGTTGTGCCTTGGTGCGGACTGCACCAACGCGGCACGGTTGACCGGCTGGTTGCGTCGTGCGTTGGTGCAGTATCCGCCGAAGCTGCACGGATAGGCAGGTAAATCCGTCGTGCGTTGGTGGCCACGGCACGGAAGCTACACGGAAGAGAAGGTCATGGCTTGCACGTAGTCCCATATCATGTGACTATCTGATGAGGTGATGACTAGAGAGGTGGCACAGATGGGCGAACTCAACGAGCGGGTGGACGAACTCAAAGATGAAGTGAACGGGCTGCGAAACGATTTGGAAGATCTCGAAAACGCGGTGGATGTGATAGCAGAGCGTCTCGAGGAGGAGTTGGTCAGAGCGAACAGGGCGCGTTTGTCCATATGGACACAGAGTGGCGAAGGGAAAAAGTATTTGCGTCTCAAACTCATCTGGGACACGTTCTTGTCATTGCGTACAGTGACGGAACGGGATCGGCGTGAATATGCTTTGCGTGTAGTGGGCGCGAAACCGGAGTGGAAGAGCTTTGCCGCCGAACGTGAAGGCAATCCGTTCAAACGGTTGCTTCGCACAGGGGAGCTGAAGCAGGAGTTCGAACAGATTCGGTCTGATTGGCAACATCGGTATAAAGAGGTCATTTCGCCTTTGCCGCATGCTTCTTATTTCGTCAAGGGTGGCGCACGCTTGGTGAAAGTGGTGGAAGACACATGGAAGCTTGTGGAGTCCGCAGTGGAGGAAGGCGATTTCGTTGCGGCGGCTGAAGCGATGAACCGCCCGTTACCGAACATCGAATACCGCTATGATGCGGATGTTCCCGTTGAACTGCCCAGTGTCAGGACTTGGTTGTCTGAGCATCCACATGCGGATGTCACATGGCCCTATGTCAGAGTGGTTCCTGGAGATTAAGAAGAAGAAAATGACTTCTTTACGGTTACGCCTCTTGGTTTTCTCGCTGGCGCTTTTCTGAGGCTGATTCAGTGCAGTGTTGGTGGGTTGCGTTGTACCTTGATGCTGTACTCGCCGAGGCTGTGTGAATTGGGTGGTAAATCCGTCGCGCATTGGTGCACAATGCGACGATGCTGCACGGATCAGGCGGCACAGGAGACAGAGGGTGGGGAAGACGCAGAGTTTTCTTGCAGAGGCTGTGAAGGCGGTGGGACTGCAGGCGGCTGGCCGCTACAGTGCAATACGGAGACAACAGCCAAGGGGGAGGACCCCCCCTAGCAGCCCCCTGGCGGAGAATTATGCGAGGCGCACGGCAATAGGCACACATTGCCGCCGACTCGTTCTCCAGGAAACAGCGCTTGCACCAATGACGGCGCAGGCGCTGTTCCATATCTCCTCGGCGGCTTTGATCGAGCCAATGAAGCTCCTGCAAGTACGGCGCGCACATGGGCAGGATGAATACGTATTCAAATATAGGCTGCCGGTTGGGTTCGCTCGCGCGACTGCTGTGGCATGAGAAACTGGGCGCGGTTCCAGTGACGCAACTGTGGAGAGTTGGCGGGAATCTGCACGTGGCTATGGCATTAGGGGCCAACGGGCACGGGGTGGATTGTGAAATCTTGGTGAGGAATGAGGGGAACCGTTGCCATCCTTTTGATTGGTGTGATGTAATTGGTCCTTGCGCTTTGGTGTGTTTTCCAGCATGCCAAAGCCTTTCGGCGAAACGCCGATGCAAACGTTTGAGCAGTGTGTCTTAAGCGATTCAGCACCTGCGGGATGTGTGCATTTTATTCAGCTTCGGGTAAAATGCAGTACATATGCAAAAACGACGGTGTTGCTAATCGGTTAGAGGAGGGATGTGACTGCGAAGGATTGCAGACGGAATCACCGCGGCATCCAGCCGAGCGCAATGCCAAGAGAACTTAGAGGAGCTCTCGGTCGGCCTGATCGGGAGAACAGAGCAAAAGGGGAAGAACCTATGAGGATGAAACATGGGAGCGACCGCAGGCCGACCATATCGGTGAAGCCCCGTTTGCTCGCTGCGTTCACGGCGGTAGCGATGATGTTCGCCACCGCCGTTCCGTCGTTGCTGCCGCAGACGGCGGTGGGTGTGGAGGAAGAGCCGGCGGAGGTACCGGGCGCCATCTGTACCCCGCAAGACATCTCCATGGGCGATAACACTTCAAGCGCCCAGAAGGATGATGGTATCGCCACCTGGGTTGGCCAAGACATGTATGTGGGTGCCCCGACTGGTGCCAGCACCTATAACGCAACAACGCAGCCGCACCCCTCCTATGCTGTTGAAGCGGAAGGTACCACACTCGTTGCAGGTAAGCTTGCCATCAACGCGAAGAAGCACAGCTGGAATAACCGTGGTTTCCGCTTCGGTATCGTGGGCTTTGGTGCGCAGTATAGGCCAAGTGCAGGCAGTGATTCGCTTGTTGTCGACAACACTCACAGCGTAATCAACCTTGTAGATCTTAACAACGTAGCGGTAAGTGCTTTGGGCTATAACGTTCAGGGTCGTGGTTGGATTGGCACCACAAATGACAAGGAGTCCAACTACAACGCGAAGATTAATGGCAAAGAGAGTGCGGCCATCGGACTTAAAGGGATGACACCTGGCTCAGAGGGCTATCCCGATGGTGTACCCGCAGATAGTGGCTGGCGCTCGATCTACAGCACTAGTGCAGGCAGCACAGTCACATGGGGCGCGACCAATCCCTTGAAGACCGTTAATATCAACGGTGTTTCGCGCGATTACAGTGGTAATACGAAAACCATTACCGAGCTTTCTGACACATTGGGTAAAATCCCTGCGCCGGAAACCTCAAAGGTAACAACTAATCTCACTGCGCCTAGCACCAGCCAATATGGTTATGTCAGGGAAAAGTACAATTCTGACAAGAAGAACGATGATGATGGCACCGCTGTTCATATTGGCGTCAGGATGACCTTCAATGAGTCGAACTACAAAGAAAAGATGATTGAGTTTGATGGCGGGAGCCAGAATCAGAACTCCACCATTGTGTTCGATGTGAACGCCTCTGATCTCAATAGCGATAATGCGAATGGCTTGGTGTTCAGGTTCAAGAACATCAAAGAAGGTGCATCAGTCGTTGTCAACGTTAAAGGTAACCAGAATGTTGAGTTCCATAACGGCTGGCGCTTCTGGTGGAATGGCGAGGAAATCAGCAACGGATACGTGTGGGACGCCAAACCAGAAGTGAAGAAGGCATATGAACAGGCTTCTCAGGCCATCATGTGGAACTTCCAGAACACGCCTAAGCTCACTATTCTCGGTGGCGTGTTGACAGGCGGACAGGCAGAGCGCTGGGCAAATAAAACCGATGAGAACAACGGCGGCAAGGTCATCGCGGGAACCACTTCTAACGAAGCAATTACCGTGAAGGACGATCCAGCGGCCGCTATGATCGGTTCCATTCTCGTACCTCGTGGTTCCTTCGAAGACCATGTGACGACCAACGGCCGTGTCTGGGTTGGCAAGGACTTCATGATGTACAACCCGACCGTTGCGGCGAATTTCCCTGACGGAGTTGGTGAAGGCGAATCCTCATCTGTCATCGACATGGATCAGGAACGCCACAACTTCCCGTGGAAGGGCTCGATGCGCAGCGAATGCTCCACCATCAGCTGGAACAAGGTCGACGAGCAGGGCAATCTGCTCGAAGGCTCCACCTGGGGTGTTTACAAGAGCAAGCAGGACGCCATTGACGAACAGAATGCTCTGTACCCGTCCGTCAAGGACAATGACATTCCTTCCGGCGACTGGAATCCTACCGCCGGTAAGTTCCGCGTGGACTCACTGGAGCCGAATGCGCGCTACTTCCTTAAGGAGTTGACGGCACCAGCTGGTTATGAGAAGTCCGACCTGATTTACGTCATCAAGACCACGGAAAAGGGAGATGTTTCCAACAAGGACATCATTGCGGTCTACAACGCTGATGGTTCAGAAAACAAGAATCCAGATTCTTGGAAACTTGCCAACGTCGTTGGTGAAACCGATACCAAGGGCATTGCCAACTCCCCAGAAGGTGGCATGATCCAGTGGGGCAAGTACGAAGACGGCAAAGATAAGACCGGTCTTCCCGGTTCTGTCTGGAAGCTGACCAAGACAGGTGAAGGTGACTGGACTCAGGAAATCACCGATAACACCAAAGCTGTCGAAGGCATCGCTCTCTATAACGGCAATGACGATGTGACCAACGGCTCGCTGACCGTTACTGAGGGCACCACTCTGCAGCTCACTCACAGAGTGTCTCCTGATGACGCCACACAAGACGTCACATGGGAATCCTCTGACCCGACTGCGGCTGAGGTGCAGAACGGCCATGTCACCGTGTTGCACGTGCCTGCCGATGGACAGCCGGTGACAATCACGGCCACGACTGTGGACACGAACGCCAGCGGCGACCGTCTTTCGGCACATGTTGCTTTGACCATTCAGGAAGTTGCCCTCAACAGCCTGACACTGAAGTACAACGGACAGACTGATCCGTCGGAAATTTCCACGACTGTGGGCAACAACATTACGCTGACCGCAACCGCGGATCCGCCTTCGTTGCAGAGCAGCATTACGTGGGATTCCACGGACAAGACTGTGGCCACTGTGGAAAATGGTGTGGTTACACCGCACGAGGCAGGTTCGACCACCATCTGGGCCAAGTGCAAGGATGACCAATCCAAGTGGAAGTCCGTGGACATCAATGTTACGAACCCAGTGGCAAATACAACAACCGTTTATGTGCATTGGCTGAATGCCTCCACTGCACCACGTATCCATTACTGGGATTCCAACAATGAAGGTTCTACTTGGGGTACACGTCCCACCATGGAGACCGCTTCGTGTGCGGGGAACGACTGGTACAAGTACGATGTTCCGTTTGCAGGAAAGCCCTTCAACGTCAAGGTGACGATGGGGAATGACAATAATGTATATAAGGTCAATGGTTCTGCCGATATACCGATTGCAGGCACTGCGAGGGCCTACAACATTGACGGTGGAAAAGTGAACTCTAGTGCGCCAGCCGGGTGTGTTACTCGCGCAGCTGTACCTTCGCAGGCCGCTAATGATGCTGAGCTGACCTTGGCGCCTAAGAGCGATGCTACGGACGAGGCTTCGATCCAGACGTTCCGTCGTGCGCGTCTCAACACCATGGCTGAATCCCAGCCGGGTGCAAATGCAACAACCCAGTACAAGGATTCCAACTCCATGGTTGGTCAGTTCACGATTCTCGGCCTTCCCGATGGTGAGTACACGCTGACAGAGAAGACTGCGCCTTCTGGATACCTCTTGAACACAACGGTGTACACGTTCACCATGTCTGGAGGCAAGGTCACATGGACCGGTGATAAGCAGCCGTCAATCGTCGGTGACATGGCATGGATCTCTGATAAGCCTACGCAGGTGGTTTGGGAGAAGGTCGACAGCGATAACAACAATGCGCCTCTTGCGGGCTCCGGCTGGACCATTGAGCAGAAGAGCATCGTTGATGGTCAGGAGAAATGGACCCCCATCAACGAAGTGATGGACTGCACCGAGGCTCCCTGCAATGCTTCGGTGAAGTATAAGGATGAGGATCCGACTCCGGGCAAGTTCCTTGTCAAGAAGCTGCCGGTCGGCACGTATCGCATCACGGAGACTACGGTTCCTGATGGATATGAGGCAGTGGGCGGCCCATATGAGTTCACGGTAACTGACCGTGAAGAAACTGTGCGGGTTAACGGTAAGCCCCTTGGTAATACCCGTAAGAAGGGTAAAGTCTACTGGGGTAAGGTGAGTTCGGAGGATGACACGCGCTTCCTCGCTGGCTCGGCTTGGAAAGTCACATACATCCCGTATGGCAAGACAGAAGCAGACAAGGTTGAGGTTGACATCACTGATTGCGTTCAATCTGACGGTTCTTCGACCGGCACATGCTCGGCCGCGGACGCTACGAAGGCTCCTTGGGCGTATGACGCCTACGGTGCCGAGGGGCGTATCGGTTTCGACAACCTGCCTTGGGGCAGCTATGAGATGATCGAGACCAAGGCACCAGATGGCTACTATGCAGATCCAGATGTGTCCTACGTCTTCTCTGTCGGCCCGGATACTCCCGATGATCAGTTCCAGAACCTGGTTATCTATAAGAAGGACACAGCGACTGGGGCGACTACCCCTCTGCCGAACTACCCAAATCAGGTGATCAGCAATGAACCTGGCGTGGTCCTGCCGGCCACGGGTGGCGAAGGCAACACGCTGATTGTGCTGTTCGGGTTTGTGCTCATAGCGATATCAATGCTAGGCTGTGGCGTAGCGATGCGGAAACGCATTTAAACAAAACAGTCAACGATGAACAATTAAATCTGTGGGGCCGTTAACATCGGTTATCGCTAGGAACGGCCCCTCCCTTGCTTGAATCAACCGATTCATTGCTGGGGGGAAGTAAAAGGGTTTTATGAATCGCAAGGTTTATAAAATTTTCAAAACAATCGAAGGAGATAACATGAAGAAGGTTTGGAAGGGCTTCACCGCTGCGGTTTCCGCCGCTGCGATCGCCGCCACCGGTTTCATTGGTGCCACCTCTGCTAGTGCGGCGGATGGTGATGTCACCGTCACCATCACCGACGCGACAAGCGCCGATCAGAAGTTTGTTGCCTATCGCGTGCTTGATGCGACTAACAATGGTAACAACTACGCCTATACGATTAACACCAAGTACTCTGAGGTACTGAAGACCGCCACGGGGCGGGCTCTCGACGGCACTCCGGAAGCGAACAATGCGGCCGTCACCGAGTATATCGGTGGGTTGTCTGCTACCTCTAATCCGACGATGAAGCAGTTTGCCGATAAGCTGTGGCTTGCGATTGATGCTAATACGGGAATTACCCCGGATGTCACTGAGTTTGCAGGCAAGGTAGGCGGCGCCTCCTTCGAGGGCCCTCAGGGCTACTACCTGATTCGCCAGACGGCGGCTGGTAACTCTGACGCACTTTCCGCTGTCATCGTGAACACCGCTGGACAGGACGGCGTTGACGTCACGCTGAAGAAGGACGTTCCGACCGTTGAGAAGAAGGTCCAGAACGTCAACGATTCGAGCAATACTACTTCGGATTGGCAGGATTCCGCTGATCATGATGTTAACGATCCGGTGAACTTCAAGCTCACCGGTACCGTTGCTCAGAATGTGAACGAGTACCACAAGTACAAGTTCCAGTTCAACGATACGATGTCCCAGGGCCTCACCTTTGTGCAGGCCGGCGAAACCGTTGCGCCCACCGACGTCACGGTGAAGATCAATGATGTTCCGATCACTGCTGGTTACACCGTTACGCTGGCAAATGTCGCGGACGGCACCGTTGCCCCGTACACTGATGGTACTGTGCTGACTGTCGCTTTCGAAGATCTTCTGGCAGCTGCAAAGACCGCTGGTATCACGCTTAATGGCCGCGATCTCGTCACCGTCGAGTACAAGGCCACGCTGAACGAAAACGCCAAGATCGGTACCGACGGCAACCCGAACAAGGTTGATCTGACCTTCGCGAACGATCCGCATTTCAATGGCGCCGGTGACAAGCAGCCGACCGGCACCACCCCGAAAGATGAAGTCATCGTCTTCACCTATGAAGTCAACGCTGACAAGATCACTTCCAACAAGACGCCGCTCGAAGGCGCGAGCTTCGCACTGCTGAAGTGGTTCGGTGGCGAAGAGAACGTGTGGAAGGTCTATCAGCACGCTGCTGACGGCACTGCCGCTGGCTGGGTTGCTCTTCCGACCGGTGTGACCATCGCGAATAAGAACGCCATCGCGACGCTCTCGCAGACTGATGCCGCCAAGATTCCTGGCACCGCCACTGCTAAGAACAAAGACGACAAGTGGACCGTGAACTTCCCGCGCATCGATGACGGTGACTACGCCATCGTCGAGACCGTGGTTCCGGCTGGCTACAACTACGCGGCCCCGACGCAGTTCACCATTGCCGGCAACCTCGTTACGGCGCAGCCTAAGGGTGAGGCCATCACGAGCACTTTCAAGGATCCGACCGTCAATGGTCTGACTGTTTCGGGTGGCACGATCTCCGCTTCGATCGTGAACAAGGCGGGCAACGTGCTCCCGTCGACCGGTGGCATGGGCACGACGGTGCTGTACGTCGCTGGCGCTGCGATCGTGCTGATCGCTGGCATCGGCCTCGCGGTTGCGCTTCGTCGCCGTCAGGCCTGAGTGACACCCCACAAGGAAAGGTGAAATGAGGAATCGGCACTCGGCCAATCTGGAATCCCAGACTGACGGTAGTATCGATTCCTCATCCCTTACGCCGCCCGCCGGCTCCGCACAGGAATCGACGGGCGGCAGCCTTATGGAGGAACAGACCATCAACGCCACAAGCAATCAACCCACAACGAAAACCAAGAAGAAGAGCAACATCGGCATCAATCTGATGATCACGCTCTTCGCGCTCGTGCTGCTTGCCGGCATCGGGCTCCTCGTCTATCCGACCTTCGCCAACTGGTGGAACACGATGCACGCGTCGCGCGCCGTCGCCGGATACATCGAAACCGTCAAAGACATGAGCGCGGACAAGAAGAAGGAACTTCTGGACCAAGCCCATGCCTACAACCAACAACTCAACACGTTGCCAGACCGTTGGCATTTGACCGACGAGCAGATGGACGAATACAACAAGACGCTCGACATCACCGGCACCGGAATCATGGGGTACATCACGATTCCCAAACTGGAAGTGCGCTTGCCCGTCTACCATGGCACCGAAGACACCGTGCTGCAGATAGCCGGCGGTCACCTGGCCGGATCATCACTGCCGGTCGGTGGCGCAGGCACGCACACCGCCGTCTCCGGGCACACCGGACTGCCATCGGCGAAACTGTTCACCGGCCTCGACAGCCTCAAAGAAGGCGACACGTTTGCGTTCCACGTACTTGATGACACCTACACGTACCAAGTGGATCAGATACGCACCGTGCTGCCGAACGAAATGCGCGACCTAGACTTCGACGCGAACCAGGATTATGCAACACTGATCACGTGCACGCCCTACGGCGTCAACTCGCACCGACTGCTCGTGCGCGGGCACCGCATCCCCACGCCGGCGGAAGCGGATGAGACGCAGTACGACAAGGCGGACACGAACCGAACGCTCGTCATCGCGGGCATAGCCCTCGCGATCGTGCTGTTCATCCTGTGGATTATCTGGCTCATCGTGCGCCGCAGCCGCAAACGCGGGCGCAACGCAGTGAGCGGCACACAGGTCAAACATGCGGGGCGCTGAACCCAACCGCATGCGAAACGCTTATAATAACAACCGAGAAGAAGAACACCTCACCAAACCAAGGGGGGACAACATGGGACGGCTTACAGTCGGAAAGCGGATCGCGCCGGCGATACTCTGCGCGGCGGCGATGCTTACGAGCCTTGCCGTAGGAGTGCCGAGTGTCTACGCAGAAGACACCAATACGGAGGAAGACCGCACCGACCTCACGTCAAGCGTTGTCGCCGGCAGTGGTGAGGGCACCATCAGCGTCACGTACGCGCACGACGAGACGGCGCTCGAGGGCGTGGTCTTCCACGTCTACAACGTGGCCAAGTGGGCGGGTGAAGGTGGCTACGAGCCAATCGGTGACTTCGCCGACACCGAGAAGTATCCGGTGAATTGGGACGTGCTCAACGCCGACCCGCAGACGTTCCGTGACATGGCGAACACGCTCGCAGGATACATCGAGGTCAATGGCACCGAGCCGGCGGCCAGCGCCGTGACCGACGCGGATGGCGCGGTCTCGTTCACCAACGTGGGCGATGGCATGTTCCTCGTGACCGCGGACCGCTTCATCGAGAAGACGCTCGAATGCAAGAGCTCGGCCATGCTCGTGGCACTGCCGAACGTGCATGTGGAAGACGGCGCGAATCAGCGCGTGGTCAACATCGAGCCGAAGAGCGACTGCGTGGTGCCCGAAGTCAAGACCGAGACACTCAACGTGAAGAAGGTCTGGAAAGACGCGGGCAACACCGACCGCCCGAAGTCGATCACCGTGGAGCTGCTTAAGAACGGCGAATCGCAGGAGACCGTTGAGCTCTCCGACGCCAACAACTGGCAGCACTCGTGGGCGGGGCTGGAATCCGGCAACGACTGGAAGGTCGTGGAGAAGAACGTGCCGGCCGGATACACCACCATCTCCGAGTACGACATGACGGCGGAAGACGAAGCCAGCGTCACGATCACCAACACGAAGCCAGCGCCGCCGGTCACGCCGCAGAAGCCGCCGGCGCAGACCGGTGCGGACATCGCGCTCGTGGTCGTTGTGGCGGGCGCCGCGTTCATCTTGGGCCTGCTGCTGATCATCAAGACGCGCAAGAAGGAAGCGTGAGCGCGCGGGCGCGTTGAGCGCCACCTGCGCTGAGTGCAGTGCGCTGAAGGGAAGGCCATCCTCCGGGGTGGCCTTCTCCTGTTGTGCGCGGTGTGTGTTGTGTGCTGTGTGCCGTGTGTTGCAATCGCATTGTGTGGAGAATGTGAAAATGAGTGGGGCGGGGTATATATCACGCGGGTAATGGATAGAATTAACACAGCGTTCATGTATGTGAGCGCAAAGTGTCATCACGGGTTTTATGATGATGTATATTCTTCCCCCCGACGGGGCGCGCCGAACCGATGGCGCGCCCCGTTTTTCTTGCCCATGCCGGTCTTCCCCGTGTGCGGGTGCTACCCGTAACGCGGAAGGTCCAACCGGGGTCATAGGGGCTGGATGGTAGTTGGTCGGGAGCGCGCGAATTGTACGCGGATTCAAGGGCGCTGCGTAAAATTCGCACGCTGTTGCCATGGCCATGACAGTTCTCGGCGGTCTGGCGGTCCCCAGCGGTTCTCAATGATCACGCACACGGTCTCCGCCCGGCGCATGATCTCGAATACCACCGGACAGACCCCAGCGCACACAATGATGTATTTCGACGTCCGCACCTCAACATCGTCAATACTCCAAACGGCGCAATGGACACTATTGCTGATGGGCAGTTCCCTCGCGTGGAACGGACTGCTGTGGTCGTTCGTGCATTTTGTACACCACGAACGCGCCAACGACCACTGTGCCCACGATCATCTCCAGAGTGTTCATCACGGAGGGCGTCATTCCGAGACTCAGTCGGTCCGTTCGAGGTAGGCGTGGAGCCCGATGGCGGCCCAAAGGGGGATACTTGATTGACACGGCGAACGGCGTCGGGGAGCGGGATGCCGTACTGTATGCTCGGTGACAGTGGTCGGTCGGGGTGTGCTCCGGCGTGTCTTCGGCGTGTTGCGAAAGTACACGGTGCTGTGTATATTTGATTGCTGGTGTCTGGCCGCGAGGCTCGAACGTGCCGGGCAGTAAGCTTTCCAAGTGAATAAAGGAACTGATATGTACGCGATTGTCAAGGCCGGCGGCCATCAGGAAAAGGTCGAGGTCGGCGATACCATCCTCGTGAATCGTCTTGCAGCCAAGAAGGGTGAGACCGTGGAATTCCCGGTCGCGCTCGTCGTCGACGGCTCCAAGGTCACCATCGCCGCGGCGGATCTGGCGAAGATCTCCGTCAAGGGCGAAGTTGTGGACGACGAGGCCAAGGGCCCGAAGATCCGCATCCAGAAGTTCAAGAACAAGACCGGCGTTGCTCGTCGCAAGGGCCATCGCCAGAAGCTGAGCATCGTCAAGATCACTGAGATCGCCTGATTTCAGCGGAACGAGTGACGGCAGACTTCAGCTAACCGAAAGGAACGAGAAATGGCACATAAGAAGGGCGCTTCCAGCTCGCGCAACGGTCGCGATTCGAATCCCCAGTACCTCGGTGTGAAGAAGTTCGGCGGCGAAGCCGTCGTGGCTGGCAACATTCTGGTTCGCCAGCGTGGCACCAACTTCCACCCGGGCCAGAACGTGGGCATCGGCAAGGACCACACGCTGTTCGCACTCGCGGACGGTCAGGTCAAGTTCGCGGTGCGCCGCGATCGCAAGGTCGTCGACGTCATCGCTGAGTGAATGATTGCGGCTCCGGCTGCATGACATTACACGTTACCGCATCCTCCGGGGTGCGGTTTTTTCGTATAAGCGCCGGATGGGGCAGTACGCCCGTGAACAGTCCGGGTGTGCCGGGAGGCAAGGGCGTTCACAACTCGTCGTTACTCTGTGCATCTGCGAGTGATGCGCTCCGGACATGCTCCGAATACGGCAGATAGTAGCCTATCTGAGAGTCGTGCATGGTTTGCGCACGCACAACTGCATATTAAGGCATCTATCGGGCGGTCGTGCGCACCGCAACAGCGTTCCGCGGTGATTGGGAAACTGTCGATTCACCCAAATCGCGCGCACAACCGCGGTAATAGCACCGCACCGATAGAATGGTCGGTTATGAGTGACTTTGTAGATCGAGTGACAGTACATGTGAAGGGCGGAGACGGCGGCAATGGCTCCGCCGGCATCCGCAGGGAGAAGTACAAGCCGTTGGCCGGACCGAACGGCGGCAATGGAGGCAAAGGCGGATCGGTGATCTTCGTGGCCGATCCGAACGCGAATTCGCTGCTGGATTATCGTTTCATGCCGCACCGTTCCGCCGGCAACGGCACGATGGGCTTGGGCGACACGAAAGACGGTTCGCAGGGCGCCGACTTGCGGCTGCCCGTGCCGATCGGCACCGTGGTGTTCACCGCGCGCGGAGCCGAAGGCCAGCCGAAGCGCCCCGGCGAGGTCCTTGCCGACCTGCGCCATGCGGGCGACGAATTCGTCGCGGCCGCGGGCGGCGCGGGCGGGCTGGGCAACGCCGCGCTCGCGAACCGCACACGCCGCGCGCCCGGTTTTGCGCTGCTGGGCGAACCGGGCGAGGAACGCGATGTGATCCTTGAGCTGAAGTCGATTGCCGACGTGGCGCTCGTCGGATTCCCCTCGGCGGGCAAATCAAGCCTGATCGCCGCGATGAGCGCCGCCAAACCGAAGATCGCGGACTACCCGTTCACCACGCTCGTGCCGAACCTGGGCGTCGTGCAAGCCGGCGACATGCGCTATACAATCGCCGACGTGCCGGGCCTGATTCCCGGCGCCTCGCAGGGCAAAGGCCTCGGCCTGCAGTTCCTGCGCCACATTGAGCGCACCGAGATCATCGCGCATGTGATCGATTGCGCCACGCTCGAACCGGGCCGCGACCCGCTGAGCGACTATTACGCGCTCGAGCAGGAACTCGGTGAATACGCGAATGACCTTGAGCTTCCGCTCGGCGCGATTCCGATTCCGGAACGCCCGCGCATCATCATCCTCAACAAGGTCGATATGCCCGAGGCGAAGGAGCTCGCCGAGTTCGTCAAGCCGGAGTTCGAAAAGCTCGATCTGCCGGTGTACATTGTCTCCACCGCGTCGCACGAAGGGCTCAAAGAGCTCAATTTCGCGCTCGCGAACCTCGTCACGCAGATGCGCGCAGACATCGCCGCGCGCGAAGAGACCGTGGAAGAGGAGCGCGTGGTCATCAATCCGCTCAGCGAGCCGGGCCAGCGCCGCCGCAACGGCCGCAATGCCGGCGTGCAGGAGTTCGAGATCGAGCGCGAAGAAGACCGCAACGGCAACTACTGGTTCACGGTGACGGGCACGAAGCCCGAGCGGTGGGTCGTGCAGACGAACTTCGACAACGACGAGGCCGTGGGCTATCTGGCCGACCGTCTAGCCAAGCTGGGCGTCGAAGACGCACTGCGCAAGAACGGCGCGCGCCCGGGCGACGAAGTGCGCATCGGGCGTGGCGCGCGGGCGGTCGCGTTCGACTGGGATCCGACAATCGCCGCCGGCGCGGAGAACCTCGACGGCACGCAGCTCGGCTCGCGCGGCCGCGACCTACGCCTCGAAGCGGAGGATTCGCGTGGCCGCCGGCGTACCAACACCGAGCGCCGCCGCCAGTACCACGAGATGATGGACGCCCGCGCCGCCGTGCGCGCCGCCATGCAGGCGGAGCGCGAGGCCGGCCACTGGGCCGACCCTGCGGTGGACGACGACAGGCACGACGAGACGTCGCTCTTCGGCCGTGGCGACCCCGAGGAGTACGAGTCGGAGGAGTGACCCTCCGCTACGGGTAGTCTCTCTGGGGAACGAAGGAGCTGAACGCAATGGAACAATCCACGCCGAAGACGCAGGAAGACGTGCGCCGGGCGGTGGCCGCCGCGCACACCGTGGTGGTGAAGGTCGGGTCGAGCTCGCTCACTCAGCCGTCGGGGCACCTGGACGTGGACAAACTCACCGCGCTCGTCGGTGCGATCGCCCAAGTGCACATGCTCGGCGGCAACATCGTGCTCGTCTCGTCGGGTGCGATCGCCGCCGGCTTCGGCCCGCTCGGCTTCAGCTCGCGGCCGACCGACGTGGCGACCCAGCAGGCGGCCGCGTCGGTGGGGCAGGGTCTGCTGATGGCGCAATACGAGGCCGCGTTCGGGCGGTACGGCATCCGCGTGGGGCAGCTGCTCATCACCGC
Source organism: Bifidobacterium pseudolongum subsp. pseudolongum DSM 20099 (assembly GCF_000771225.1). Lineage (GTDB taxonomy): Bacteria > Actinomycetota > Actinomycetes > Actinomycetales > Bifidobacteriaceae > Bifidobacterium > Bifidobacterium pseudolongum. Next base: position 20,653 of record NZ_JDTZ01000014.1, on the reverse strand, counting down.
GGAAGACACGATGCAGCCGCGCCAATACCGCAACGCGCGCCGCACGATGGCCACGATGCTCGAACTGGGCGTGGTGCCGATCGTCAACGAGAACGACGCGCTCGCCAGCAACGAAATCCGCTTTGGCGACAACGACCGCCTTTCCGCACTCATCGCGAACATGGTGCGCGCCGACGCGCTCGTGCTGCTGACCGACGTGGACGCGCTGTACACCGCCCCGCCGAGCGAGCCGGGGTCGCACCGCGTGCCGTTCGTGCCCAACGTGACTGCGCTAATCGACGAAATCCGCGTGGGCGGTTCCGGCTCGGGCGTCGGCACCGGCGGCATGGTCACGAAACTCGAGGCCGCGCGCATGGCCTCGGTCTCGGGCATCCCCGCGGTCATGACGTGCGCGGCGAACGCTGGCCCGGCGCTGATGGGCGACGCCGTGGGCACCGCGTTCGCGCCCGTGCGCCAACGCGGCTCGGCGCGCCGCCTGTGGATCAAATTCGCCTCGCACCCGCAGGGCACGCTCGTGGCGGATTCCGGCGCCGCTTCCGCCGTGCGCGGAGGGCGCGCGAGCCTGCTCGCCGCGGGCGTAGTGGAAGTGCGCGGGCAGTTCGCCGCGGGCGATGCCGTGTGGATCGACGACGAGGCCGGCAACCACCTTGCGCGCGGGCTCGCCGGGTTCGACGCCGAGGAGATTCCGCACATGCTCGGCCGCACGAGCGCGCAGCTGCGGCGTCTGCTCGGGGAGGAATACGCGCACCCGCTCGTCCACCGAGACAACCTCGTGCTGATCTAGGCATGTTGTTGCGGTCCGGCAGTAGCATGAGAGCCATGACCAACACAGATTCCCTCCCCCTGTCTGACCGCATCAATCACGTGACGCCGAGCGCCACACTCGCCGTGGATTCCAAAGCCAAGGCCATGAAGGCCGAAGGCATCGACGTCATCGGTTTCGGCGCCGGCGAACCGAATTTCGCTACGCCCGAAGAGATCGTGGCCGTGGCCGCCGAAGCCGTGGTCGACCCGCGCAACTACCGCTACACGCCCACCGCCGGCCTGCCCGAACTGCGCGAGGCGATCGCCGCGAAGACGCTCCGTGACTCCGGTTACGAGGTCTCGCCGTCGCAGGTCGTGGTGACGAACGGCGGCAAGCAGGCCGTCTACGAGACATTCCAACTGCTGCTCAACAGTGGCGACGAGGTCATCATCCCCACCCCGTACTGGACGAGCTACCCCGAGGCGGTCAAGCTCGCCGGCGGCGTACCGGTCGAAGTGTTCGCCGGCGCCGAAGTGAACTTCGAGCCGAACGTCGCCGACCTCGAGGCCGCGCGCACCGAGCGCACGAAGGCGGTCATCGTCACCTCGCCGAACAATCCGACCGGCGCGGTCTGGAGCGAAGAGACGATCCGTGCGATCGGCGAATGGGCGATCGAGCACGGCATTTGGGTCGTCAGCGACGAGATCTACGAGCATCTCACGTACGACGGCGTGCACACCACGTACATCGGCGCGGCCGTGCCTGAAGTACGCGAACAGCTGATCGTGCTCAACGGCGTGGCGAAGACCTACGCCATGCCGGGCTGGCGCGTCGGCTGGATGGTCGCGCCCGAGCGCGTGGCCAAGGCGGCGGCGAAACTGCAGGGGCACATGACGTCGAACGTGAACAACATCGCCCAGCGCGCGGCGCTCGCCGCCGTCTCCGGGCCGCTCGACGCGGTGGAGCGCATGCGCGAGGCGTTCGACGCGCGCAGGCAGGCGATCGTCGCGGCGCTCAACCAGATTGACGGCGTGCACTGCCCCACGCCGAAGGGCGCGTTCTACGCGTTCCCCGACGTACGCGGGCTACTGAACCGGCCGATGGGTCCCAACGGACAAGTGTTCGAGGACACCGCGGCGCTCGCGGCCGCGCTGCTCGACGAGGCGCATGTGGCGGCCGTGCCCGGCGAGGCGTTCGGCGCGCCCGGGTATCTGCGCTTCTCGTACGCGCTCGCCGACGACCAGCTCGCCGAGGGCATGCGTCGCTTCCAGGAGTGGGTCGCCGCGTCGCCCGCTGCGTGAGCGGTGGATGCCTGGTCTGGATGAAAGCCATGCTGTGCGCCCGCACACATGGCTTTCGCCGTAGTCGGGGCTGGGATTGGCGCGCGGCGCGGGCGGAAAACGTGTGCGACACGTGAAGATACACGCGGGGATTTGGCGAAGTCGGCATAAGCCGCTACTATGTTCACTTGGCGGTTTTGCGAAGCCACCGACAGGGTCCGAAAGGCGCCCAGGCGGCAGGCTGAGCATGATCTTCCTAGGGAAGTGGCGCAATTGGTAGCGCAACGGTCTCCAAAACCGTAGGTTGTGGGTTCGAGTCCCGCCTTCCCTGCAAAGACCATCGAGTGAGATCGAGTGAGCTTACCAAGCTATTCTGGAGGGATCATGGCTGCTAAGACAGATCATGGCGAGGAAGTCGTCAACCCGAACATCTTCATGCGCATCGGTTTGTTCTTCAAGCAGATCATCGACGAATTGCGCAAAGTTGTGACGCCTACCCGCAAGCAGCTGTTCTGGTGGTCGCTCGCGTCGTTCATCTTCGTGCTGCTGCTCATGGTGTTCGTGACCGCGATGGACTTTGGTCTGGGCAAGCTCGCACTGCTGATCTTCGGCTGATCCACGCCCGTTCGCTCCACCCGCTATACTCTGGCTGAAGGTAATATTCGTTCTGAATACATACAATCAAGCAAAGGTGAACGTGCATGAGTGACGAAGTGAATCTCGAGAACCTCGACCAGCTGCCCGAGGCAGCTGACGACCAGTCGCAGGTAGACGTACAGGCTATGACGTTCAGTGCGCAGGAGCCCGCCGATGCCGCGCTGGCCGACGCACAGGGAGAGATTGACGCCGTCGCCGCCGCCTCGCCGAGCGAGGACATCGCCGAAGGCATGGCGTATGACTCAGTGGAAGCTGCCGACTCCGCCTCCGCGGACGATGCGAGCGAAGCCGCGCAAGACAGCCTTCAGGATGCCATCGACGATTCGCCTGAAGGCGACCAAGCCGCACAATCCGAAGGCACCGCCAACGCGGACGCCAACAACGACGGCCCGGCCGCCGAAGCCGAAGAGGCCGAAGAGGAAGCCGCCGACGCCGGCGCGCTCGCTGTCAAGGAATTCTCCAAGAGCCTGCGCACACTCGAAGGCAAGTGGTACGTGCTGCACACGTATTCCGGTTATGAGAAGCGCGTGAAGAGCAACATCGAATCCCGTGTGGCGAGCTTCGGCCTTGAAGACACGATCTTCCAGGTGGAAGTGCCGATGGAAGAGGTCGAGAAGCACACCGAAAAGGGCAAGAAGGTCATCACGCGTGTGCGTGTGCCAGGCTATGTGCTGATCCGCATGTGGCCGGACGAGGACGCGCGCCGCATTGTGCGCGAGACCGAAGGCGTGACCGGCTTCGTCGGCCCGACCCGCGAGCCGGCGCCGCTGAGCCGCAAAGAGGTCGTGTCCATGATGGCCCCGATGATCGCCTCGGAAGCGCTCAAGAAGGCCGGGGACAAGCCGGCCGCCGCCAAGAAGCGCGTCATGGAGGTCTCGTACGCCGTGGGCGATCAGGTCACGGTGACCGATGGCCCGTTCACCACGATGTCCGCCGTTGTCTCTGATGTGGAGCCGACGACGCAGAAGCTCACCGTGCTCGTCTCAATCTTCGGGCGTGACACACCGGTCGAGCTCGGCTTCGACCAGGTCGAAAAGCTCGCCTGATTCTTTACGTGAAAACCGGCCGTGCACTACGGCCGGTTTTGTGTTGCGCGCGGGGCCCACAAGTCCCGCGCGCATGGCATACTGGAAAAGTTGTGTGCGTACGCGCGCGACAAATCATCAGTTGCGGAAGGTACGGGGAGGTCCCGTGCCGTTTGTACCGCTTCAGAGAAAGAAGAACCATATTATGGCTCCTAAGAAGAAAGTCTCGGCGCTGATCAAGCTCCAGATTGAGGCTGGCAAGGCCAACCCGGCCCCGCCGCTGGGCCCGGCTCTGGGTTCGCACGGCGTGAACATCATGGATTTCTGCAAGGCGTACAACGCCAAGACGCAGGACAAGATGGGCCAGATCATCCCTGTGGAGATCACCGTCTACGAAGACCGTTCCTTCGACTTCATCCTGAAGACCCCGCCGGCGGCCGCGCTGCTCAAGAAGGCCGCGGGCATCACCAAGGGCACCGACAACCCGCTGACCACCAAGGTCGGTTCGGTCACCAAGGATCAGGTCCGCGAGATCGCCGAAACCAAGATGGCTGATCTTTCCGCTCGTGACATCGACGCTGCCATGAAGATCATCGAGGGCACCGCGCGCTCGATGGGCATCACCGTGAACGACTGAGCTGAGAGGATAGGGAATCATCATGGCTAAGCACTCCAAGAAGTATCGCGAAGCGGCCGAGCGCATCGACCGTAACAACCTGTACACCCCGGAAGAGGCCATCGCTCTGCTCAAGAGCATGCCGGCCTACAACTTCGACCAGACCGTCGAAGCTGTGCTCCGTCTGAATGTGGACCCGCGCAAGGCCGACCAGCTCGTCCGCGGTTCCGTGAACCTGCCGAACGGCACCGGTAAGACCGCCAAGGTGCTCGTGTTCGCCCGTGGCCCGAAGGCCACCGAGGCCCTCGAGGCCGGCGCCGACATCGTCGGTGACGACGATCTGGTCGAGCAGGTCGCCAACGGCTTCCTCGACTTCGACTCCGTGGTCGCCACCCCGGACATGATGGGCAAGGTCGGCCGTCTGGGCCGTGTGCTCGGTCCGCGTGGCCTCATGCCGAACCCGAAGACCGGCACCGTGACCATGGACGTCACCAAGGCGATCAAGGACATCAAGGGCGGCAAGGTCGACTTCCGCGTCGACAAGAACGGCAACCTCAGCTTCCTCTTCGGCAAGCTGAGCTTCACTGCCGAAGCCCTCGATGAGAACTTCCGCGCTGTGGCCGACGAGATCAAGCGTCTCAAGCCGTCCACCGTGAAGGGCCGTTACATCACCAAGGCTACGATCAGCTCCACGATGAACCCGGGCATCCCGGTGGATCCGGCGTCGATCTGATCGCAGTCCTGATCTTCAGGAACTACATAACAGCGCTCCGCACTCCGTGTGCGGGGCGCTGTTTGCGTTCCGGACGCCCGCGCGCACATGGCGAAACGCCGTGTGTGCGCGGGGCCGAAAATAACGCCCCGCCGCTACACTGGGCAGCATGGCAGGCAGTGAGCAGGCGGATATTCTCGATCTTTTGGCGGGGCATACGGACGATACGACAATCATGCGGCTCACCTTCGAATGTCTGCTCGCGGGCCTCGACGACGAGCGCGTGGTCTCGCTGCTCAACATCATCGGCTGGCGTGGGGAATTCGACTGTTTCGCCATCGGCGGCGAACCGGCGGAGTCGCTCGGCGCCACCGCTGCCGCAGTGAGCAAAGCCGTCGGCGATCTGGGCGGCGAAGCCCCGCTCATCGGCACGTACGGGCGGTATGCGCTCGTGTGCATGCGTGTACAGGCCGCCGTTTCGCCGGAAGTGGCGTGCACCGCGATGGCCGGTGCGTTCTCCGAGGCGCCGCTGTACCTGAGCCCGGTGCGTACCGGCGCGCAGGGGGCGGCCCGTGCCTTGCACGAAACGCTGTTTTCGCTGCAGGCGGCGCCCTCGCTGCAGCATGCGCCGCGTCCGCTGAGGGCGGACGACCTGCTTCCCGAGCGCGCCTTGCTCGGCGATGACATCGCGCGTGAGGAACTGTATTGCAACGTGTATCGCGTGTTGCACGGCGAGCACGACGACGATCCGACATTCCTGACCGTCTCCACGTTTTTACGCTACGGGGGATCATTGGAACTGACGGCGAAAGAGCTCAACATCCACCCCAACACCGTGCGCTACCGGCTCAAGCGCGCCGCCGAGACGACCGGCTGGGACGCGACCGACCCACGCGACGCGTTCGTACTGAACACGGCGATCGCAATCGGCCGCATGCGCGACGCCTAGCGTTACGCGCGGGGCGAGGGGCGCGCTGTGCCGCGAACCCAGCTGCCGCCGCGGTTGTCGCGCGCGAACATGATGCACAGGAACCCGAAGACGAACGCGATCGGCAGCATATGGCGCTCGAAATTGTTCGCCGGCGCCGTGATCATCACGCCCATCAACAGTAGGAGTGGCATATGCCAGCTCAGCGCACGCCAGCGGCGCAGCGCGAGCTCGGCGGCACCGATGAGCAGTGTGAGCGTGACGTAGAAATTGCCGTGCGTGACCCAGCCGAGCACCGGGATCCGGCTCCACTCGCGCACAACATGCGCCACGCCGTACCGCCAGTTGTGATTGTAGTATTTGATCCACGTGTTGGACCGCTGTACGTAATCATTGTCCACGTAATAGCTCATCGGCACATACGGCGGGTCGAACACGTCGAAATACCCGTATGATTTTGCGAACAGCGCGTCGAACGCGGTCTGCGGGTCGGCGCGTACGATCTCGAGCCAGACGGCGTTGAACTGCTTCATGTCTTCCGCGGTGACCGAACGCCAGCGGTAGCTCACTTTCTTCGATTGAATGCCCGACGATTTGACCGGGTCGGCGTCCTCACTGCGGTACGCCTGCGCCATCTGGTCGATGTTGAAGATCGGCGCGAGCTTTTTCGCTGCGCTTTCGGGAATCGCGCCCGGGTTGCGTTGCGCCACGCGCGCGATCATCTGCAGCTGCGCGCCGCGGCTTTCGATCGGGTCGCCGCCGATAATCGCGCCGGAGCCGATGAGCATCGCGATCGCGCCGTGCACGAGCACAGTCGGCAGGAGCAATGTGAGCAGATACAAGAGCCAGCGGCGGCGGTCGGCAAGCAGCGAGAGCACCACTTGGGTCATGAGGATGTACCACGCGTATTTCGCGCTGACGAGCATGACGACGCACGAGACGACCAACGCGGCGATCGTGACGGGGCGTGTGGGTTGCGGGCGGCCGGGGGTGTTGCGGTGGGTCATGTACAACTCGTACATCAGGCCGAACCACCAAGTGAACGCGAACGCGAAGAGTGGGGATTTGGTCAGTGAGATCGTGGAGAACGTGACGAGCGGGCAGCACAGGAACAGCAGCATCACGAGCGCGCGGGCGAGCGGGCCGGCGGGGGCCGGGGTGCGCGCCGGTTCTGCGGTGGGCGTGTAGGCGCGCAGGCCGCGTTCGGGATGAGCGAAATCGACGGGATTCGCGGTGTGCAGGCGTTCGGGGTGCGCGTAATCCGGGTGCGTGCGCGGTCCTGATGCCGTGCGCGCAATCCACGGCAGATTGAAGAAACGATTGGCGGCGGAAGCGCAGCAGAAGCCGGCGAAGAGCCACTGCAGGGCGGCAAGCACTACAAAGCCGGCATCGTTCGAGCCGGTCAGGTAGCGGGAGAGCGCGGCGGTGGCGCCATAGAACACGGTGAGCACGATGTTGTGCTGGTCGGTCAGATAGGTTGGGTCGGTGGACCACATGTAATGCGCGGTGGGGTAGATGTCCATCGGCACGAACGAGAAGAAGCCGATGTACGGCTGGTCGAGTCCGGTCCACTGATTCCATGCCCAGGCGAATTCGCGGGTCTGCGAAAGGATGTCCGCGCCGTACGCCGCAAGCAAAGTGGTGGGGATCCACAGCCAGCCGATTACGAGCACAAGCCAGATGCGGCGCCAGTTGCCGGTCGCGCGCATGATGAAGCGGCCTGCGGCGGCGAAGAAGCGCGCGGTGCGCGGCGGCAGCGCGGGTATGCGCGGAGGGAACGCCGTGCGCGGGGCGGAATCGGCCATGCGGTGGGCAGAATCTGCTGTGCGGTGGGCGGAGCGCACGAGCAGCCACACGATGCCGAAACACACCGCGAACATGGCCACGAATCCCACGCCGTTGGTCCAGCGGAAGGCGGAGAGTCCGGAGTCGGCGCGCATCAGGGGGCCGATCGCCGTGCACCAGGCGATCCATGCGCACGCCAGCCCCGCGACGAGCCAGCACAGCGCGGCCCCCACGCGTGCGAGTGCGGTGCGTGTGGGCGCGGGGGAGTGGCTCAGATGATCACGATCCATAGTCAGCGATTGTACATTTCGCCCAGAATGCGTCTTGGCGGGTCGTGGCGTCATGCGCATGCGCAGTTTTGCAATCCTAGCGTATTGCCCAGGGGGCTCGGCATGCAGCGTGCTGGGCACGCATCAATCGCCGACGGGGAGCACACCCACGTCGCCGGTGCGCACAAGGCGCTCGATGCCGTCGTCGTCGGTCATCGCGAGCGAAGCGTCGGCATCGAGCGCGCGGGCGATGCCACTGCACGTGTTGCCATCCATGTAATGGACAATGATCGGACGCCCCAGCGTCCAGCACTCTTCGGTCACACGCTTGAGCAGATTCCGCGCGTAGCCGTGCGGGTTGAGCCCGAACTGCCACAGCCGCCCCTCGAGATTGCGTACGATGCGTGTGGCGAGCAGATCCATCACGCGCTCCGCCGGCGGGCGTCCGCCCTCGTCCGCGGGTTCGGTGATCAGACGCCACGATGTGGCCGCGTCGATTGGCAGTTCATCCTGAGGCACAGCGATGTTCAGCCCCACGCCGAAAATCACCGCGACCGTGTTCGGGTCGTCCGGCAACGTGACGATCTGCGCGAGGATCCCGCCGAGTTTGCGCCCGTGGAACACAATGTCGTTGGGCCATTTGAGTTTGACGTCGTCTGCGGAATCGTCGGCGTTCACTGGGTCGGCGACCCACCGCAGATTGGTTTCCTGCAGTGTTTCACGCAGCGCGTCGAGCACGGAGAGGCCGGCGATCATCTGCAGCCAGCCGTTGAGCGTGGGGTCGTGCGCCACGCCCGCGCCCACCGCCGAAACGAACGAAGCCGTGAACGACTCGCCCGGCGCGCTGTACCATGTGTGGTCGAGGCGCCCGCGGCCGGCGGTCTGTTCGCGCGCGGCGATGACCGTCATGCCATCGCGCTGCCACCGGCCGCTTGTGATGAGCTGTTCGGCCGTGGCGTTCGTGGAGCGCGCCGTGTTGAGCGACCACACGTGTGCCACGGACCGTGTCTGCGGTAGGTCGTCATTGATCAGATTGCTGGCGCTCAGTTCGCCCAGCTGCACATTGCTACACATACTGTCGATTATTCCACGTCCGCTGGGCGCTGACGTGTGGCCGGTCGCGTCTGGCTGCCAGCGTGGGGCCTGCTTGTTGTGCGTGGTATCTCGCTTACGAGAGTGCCATAATCTTGGCGCATGCAGGTATTGGCCGTGCAGATCGCTGGAATTCCGGTGAACCCCACGGCCAATACTTTGAGGCTGCACAATTATGGCACTCTCGTAAGCGAGATACGCACCATGCAAGCCGTTTCCGCGGCCAATGTGCCACCAGACCCGTGCTGTGCCGTGAGACGGCCATGTCATCAACGCTTCGGTGTGGCCACCTCACGGCATGGCCGGGGCGTGGTGCGTCGGGGCGCGGCCGGGGCGCGATGTGGCGGGGGTGCGGTGCATCGTGGTGTGGCTTGGGCATGTTGTATCTGGGGCGTAGTGCGTCGGGGTGCGGTGCGGTATGGGCGCGTTCTAACAGTCGTGGGGTGTGGCATGCAGTGGTATCCCGATTGCGTGCGAATTGTACGCGGTATCACAGGCGTGCGTAAAATCCGTACGCAAATTGCCATCTAAGCGTATGAATTTTACGCGCTTTTGGGTAGGCTGCGTACAATTCGTACGCAACGAGGCCAGTTTGCGTGTGAATTGTACGCACGCTCTGAATTGTGCGTACAATCCGTACGCTGATGCGGGGCTTCGGCGCGTATTGATGCTGGAGCCCCGGCATACATGGAGTGTGGAGGCTAACGGCTGCAGGTGGCGGCTACTGACGGCGGATGGCTTAGGTAGCGGCAGATGGCGGCTAGCGGCGGTAAGCGAAGCGGCGGCTACGGCGGTAAGTTGGCAGCCACGGCCGCGGGAAGCGACCATGGTGGCAGATGGCGACCATGGTGGCAGGTGACAGTCACGATGGTAGGTGGTGGCCACGGCAGCAGACGGCGACTAGCGACGGAAGGTGGCAGCCACGGTGGCAGCCAAGGCCGCTTTGCACAGGTCGCCGGGAAGGAAGCCGGCGGAGGCGCTCGCGATCAAACGTAGCGGCACACCGGTGACCGCCGACTGCACCAACAGGCCGCACGCATAATGCAGTACGATGCAGCCGATCACCGCCGCCGCCCAATACGCCACAAACCGCAGCGCCCAACGCGCGGTGACGCGGCCTGCCTGCGCAATCGTGCCATCCGCCGACCTGCCTGCTGCGACACCCATGCCGCCATCGTCTGCCGCGCCGTTCATGGCGTGGTGCCCATTGTTCGCCGATGTCGCGTTGCCGGCGCCATCATGCACGCCGCCCCAGCGCGCACTCACCCGCTGCACGGCGGCCACGAGCGTGGCGGTCACGGCCACCGCGGGCACGAAACCGAAGATGAAACCAGCGCTCGCCCCCACAAGCGCAAGCGTGGACATGCCGCCCGCGAACACCGGCAGGCCGCACGCACCCATCGCCACATACATGACGACCGCGGCCACCGCCTGCCGCCGGCTGAGCACCATGGCCGCCATCATCACCACGAGCGTCTGCAACGTGATCGGCACCGGCGTTCCGGGAATTGGAATGCGCCCCGCCGCGGTGGCCGCCCACAACAGTCCGGCCGTCACAAGGGACGGCGCCCACTGCAGCATGAATGTCCGCATAGTGAGACGCGAGGACGCAGTGATTTCAGTGTTTTGCATATCTATTCCTTTCGTCATGCGTACCAGGCCCATGCACGCCACCATGCCCGCTGTGAATGCATGGAGACCCGCATGGAAACCCAGCGCCGCTACCCGGCACGCGGCCGCGGTGCATACACCACGCAACCTGCGGCATGTGTGGCAATCGGGCGGCATCCGCGCGCCAGCGCAGCCCGGTTGCCCGTTACGCATCGCCCGCCACCGCCCCAGACCAATCCGCCCAAAGCTTACGCGCACGCTTGCGGCGGCCGGTTTGTAGCCGTGAACAAAACCGGGGCGCGATCTTTGCGAAAAACAAAAAGCGCGCGCACGGCGGCCGCGGCAATCTAGGACGCATGCTTCAACACATCAGCAAACTGCTCGTCGCCAACCGCGGTGAGATCGCCCTGCGCGTGGTGCGCACCGCGCGCGAAATGGGCATCCCCACCGTGGTGGTGTACGCCGAGCAGGACCGCCACTGCCAGTACGTGCAGATGGCGGACGAAGCGTATCTGCTCTCGGGAGACACCTACGCGGACACATATCTCAATGAGGACCTGCTCCTCTCCATCTTGGAACGCAGCGGCGCCGACGCCGTGCACCCCGGGTACGGCTTCCTTTCCGAGGTCGCGTCGTTCGCCACGCGCGTGATGGACGCCGGCGCCGTGTGGATTGGCCCGTCGCCGCGCGCGCTCAAGGCGCTTGGCGACAAAATCAGCGCGCGCAACGTGGCCACGAAAGCAAAGGTGCCGCCGGTGCCGGGGATCTCGCACGCGGTGAGCGATATGCGCGTGCTGCTCGACTTCGCGCACACGCACGGCTATCCGCTCATGATGAAACGCACCGATGGCGGCGGCGGCCGTGGCATCACGCTCGTGCGCAACGACGACGAGCTGCGCGGGTTCCACCTGAACCATAACGCGGTGCAGGGCGGCGACCTGTCCGAGTATTTCGTGGAGCGGTTCATCGACCACGGCCGCCATGTGGAAACGCAATGCGGGCGCGATGCGCACGGCGAGTTCACCGTCTACTCCACGCGCGACTGCTCGGTGCAGCGGCGCAACCAGAAGCTCATCGAAGAGGCTCCCGCCCCGTTCCTCACCGACGAGGTGGAGGAGCAGCTGCGCGCCTACTCGCGCCGGCTGTTTGACACGGTGCAATATGTGGGGCTCGGCACGTGCGAGTTCATGGTGACCGACACGGGCAAAGCGTATTTCCTAGAGGTCAATCCGCGCCTGCAGGTGGAACACACCGTGAGCGAAGAGGTCTGCGGGCTCGATCTGGTGCGCGAGCAGCTCACGATCGCCGCGGGCGGACACCTCACCCCCGCGCCCGCCCCGCGCGGTCACAGTTTCGAGCTGCGCATCACGAGCGAAGACCCCAAATCGAATCTCACGCCCAGCGCGGGCACGCTCGAGACGGTGCGCTGGCCGTCCGGCCCTGGCATCCGCGTGGATTCGGGCGTTGCGGAAAGCGACACAATCTCCCCGAAATTCGATTCGATGATGGGAAAGCTCATCGTGACCGCGCAGAGTCGCCCCGCGGCGATCGCCCGCGTGCGGCGCGCGCTCGCCGAGCTCGAAATCGCCGGTGTGCCGACACCCGCTGATCTCTATGCGCAGATTTTCGCCGACGACGAGTTCACCGGCGAGCATGGCGCACCGTTCGACGTGAGCACCAAGTGGCTCGAACGCAAATACCTCAACCGCGAACCCGAGGCGGCGCGCGCGGGACAGCCGGCGTCGGTCGCCGGTGCGGCGACGGCCGAGGACGCTGCGCGCACGGCGAGCGAACGGTTCGTGATCGAAGTGAACAACCGGCGCGTGGAACTGACCGTGCCGCTCGACGTGGTGGCCAACCTGACCGGCGGCACCCATGCGCGCGCCGCGCAGATGCCCACCCAGCCGTTGCGCGGCCAGGGCATGCACCACGTGGAGCGCAAGGAGACGCGCGACGAACGTCCTGGCGTCATCTCGTCGCCGATGCAGGCGATCGTGACGCGCATCACCGTGGAGCCGGGGCAGGCCGTGGCGAAGGGCGACCTGCTCGTGGTGCTCGAATCCATGAAGATGGAGAACTACGTCTATGCGCCGGCCGGCGGGACCGTCACCGAGATCTTTGCCGCTCCGGCCGCAGGCGTGGAAGCGGGCGAGACGCTGCTGACGATGGACGTGGCGGGCACGCGGCACGCCAGCGACGCGCATCGCGCCCAATCCGACCAGTCTGCGCAATCCGAGGAGGCGCACGCATGAACGACATCACGAATTCCCCGACCCTGCTCGCGCTTGCCGAGGCTCACGGCGGGCTCAACGAGGCCGCGTGGGCCGTGCAGGCGTTGCAATCCGTGGATGGTGCCGACGGCGCGGGCCATGCAGGCGCATCGCCCGCAGCGGAACATCAGCCAATCCGCCCGGCGGTGCTGCGCGCGGCCCAGCTAGCGCGCGACGCCGAGGAGAAGGCGCGCGACCGCCAGCATGTGAAAGGCAAGCTCACCGCGCGTGAACGGCTCGACCTGCTGCTCGACACCGGCACGTTCGAGGAGATCGGGCGGTTCAGCGGCGGCGACATCGCGGCGGGCACCGCCGGGGCCGCCGTCATCACCGGCTTCGGCGAGGTGTACGGGCGCACGGTGGCCGTGTACGCGCAGGATTTCTCCGTGCGCGGAGGCACGCTCGGCGTGGCCGAGGGGCGCAAGATCTGCCGGCTGATGGATCAGGCGCTCGCGCTGCAGGTGCCGGTCGTGGCACTCATCGACTCGGGCGGCGCGCGCATCCAGGAAGGTGTGGCCGCATTGACGCAATACGGGCGCATTTTCCGTAAAACATGCGACGCGAGCGGCTTCATTCCGCAAATCTCACTGATTTTGGGTCCGTGCGCGGGTGGCGCGGTGTATTGCCCGGCACTGACGGACCTGATCATCATGACGCGCGAGAACTCGAACATGTTCGTCACCGGCCCCGACGTGATCAAGGCCGCCACAGGCGAGTCGATTAGCATGAACGACCTGGGCGGCGGCAAGGTGCACAGCACCACCTCGGGCGTGGCGCATTACCTCGGCGCCGATGAAGCCGACGCGATCGACTACGCGCGCACGGTGCTCGCCTATCTGCCGTCGAACTCGACCGCGCAGCCGCCCACCTACGCGTATATGGCCACGCGCGCGGACCGTGAGGTCGCCGCGCGCCTGCGTGAGGTCGTGCCGGAGAACGACCGCCAGCCCTACGACGCGCTCGACGTGATCCGCTGCCTTGTGGACTACGGCGAGTTCGTGCAGGTGCACGAGCTGTTCGCGTGTTCGGCGGTGGTCGGATTCGCGTGCATCGACGGGCATCCGGTGGGCATTGTGGCGAACCAGCCGAATGTGCTCGCGGGTGGCCTCGACGTGGATTCCTCCGAGAAGATCGCGCGGTTTGTGCGCCTGTGCGACGCGTTCAACCTGCCCGTGATCACACTCGTGGACACCCCCGGGTACAAGCCGGGCGCGGAGCAGGAGCACGCGGGCATCATCCGGCGCGGCGCCAAAGTCATCTACGCGTATGCGAGCGCGCAGGTGCCGCTCATCACCGTCATCCTGCGCAAGGCGTTCGGCGGCGCGTACATCGTGATGGGGTCGAAGGCGATCGGCGCTGACCTCAACTACGCGTGGCCGAGCAGCCAGATCGCGGTGCTCGGCGCCACGGGTGCGGTGAACATCATCCACCGCAAGGACCTGCAGAAAGCGCGCGATGCCGGGCAGGACGTGGAGCAGGTGCGCGCGCGGTACGCCGCGGAATACGAGCGCACCACGGTCAACGCGAACCTTTCGATGGAAACCGGGCAGATCGACGCGATGATCGACCCCGAGCAGACGCGCGATGCGCTTGTGGAGGGGCTCAAGCTCCTTGCCGGCAAGCGCCGCATGCGCGCCACGCCCCGCCACCACGGCAACCAGCCCCTCTAGCACCGATCCCAAGCACCAACTCATGTATCCATCACATATGACTAACACAGAAAGAACACTGATGACCACCACACCATTCCTCAGCCGCCTTGCCTGCGAACCGCACGCGCTCATGTTCGCGGGCCAGTCCACACCGTGGACGTCCGCTCTCGCCGAATTGACCGATGACCCGCAACTCAACGAAACCCTGCACGACTACGCGCGCTTGGCGCACGACATGCTCGCCCCGGTGGGCGCCGAACTGCTGGCCACGACCGGCCGTGAGATCGACCTGTTCGGCTTCACCCCGAACGCCGTGCACCTGGGCGCAGCGGCCGACGCGACCGCGAGCGTCGAAGGCATCGCGCTCGCGCAGCTCGGCGCGCTCCTCGACGCCGCGCAGCTCGGCTACGACGTGGCCGACGCCGCCCCGCGCGCGCTCCTTGGCCATTCGCAGGGCATCCTCGGCGTGCACATGGCCCGCGCGATCATCAGCGCCGGCTCGATTGAGGCGGCACGCGGCGCGATCGGAGAAATCCTCGCGATCGCCGCGCTGATCGGCGCCGCCGGCACGCGCGAGGCCCGCGCGCACGGCATGGTGCCGCGCTACGGCGACTCCACGCCGATGCTTTCGGTGAAGGGCATCATGCCGAGGCAGGCGGACGAACTCATCGCCCGCGTGACTGACGCGCGCGGCCCGATCGCCGTGGCCGTGATCAACGCGATGGACCATGTCGTGCTCTCGGGCCACCCGCAGGACCTCGCGTCGTTCGCCGTGGAAGTGGGCAAGGAGCACGCGCATCAGGCGCAGCTGCGCGCCGACAAGGTGCGCGGCGGCCGCGTGTTCGACCCCACGCTCGAATATCTCGACGTGACGCTGCCGTTCCACAGCCCGCTCATGGCGCATGCGGTGGACCTCGTGGGGCAGTGGGCGGCCGCGTGCGGCATCAAGGAGGCGCATGCGCGCGAGCTCGCCGCCGAAGTGCTGCTCAACCAGGTGGATTGGTCCACGCAGGTGCGCGAACTGCTCACCACGAACGACCCGCGCGGCCTGTGGGTCGTGGACCTGGGCCCGGGCACCACGCTCACGAAGCTGTTCGCGAACAACGCGCAAGGCACGGGTGTGGGCATTGTCGAGGCGGCTGGCACGGCCGTGCGCGCCGCGCTCACCGAACCCGGGTTCACCCCCGCGCGTACACAGGACTGGTCGCGCTTCGCCCCGCGCATAGTGCGCACCGCGCACGGCGATGAGGTCTCGACCGCGTTCACACGCCTGACTGGCAAGCCGCCGGTGCTGCTCGCCGGCATGACGCCAACGACCGTGGAGCCCGAGATCGTGGCCGCCGCGGCCAATGCCGGCTACTGGGCGGAGCTCGCGGGCGGCGGCCAGGTGACGGCCGAAGTGTTCGACCGCAACATCGCCAAGCTCGAAGAGGAGCTCGACGAGGGCCGCACGGTCGAATTCAACGCGATGTTCATGGACCGCTACCTGTGGAATCTGCAGTTCGGCGCGCAGCGCATCGTGCCGAAGAAGCGCGCGAGCGGCGCGCCGATCGACGGCGTCGTCGTCTCCGCCGGCATCCCTGAGCTTGACGAGGCGGTGGAACTCGTCCGCTTGCTCAACGCGGACGGCTTCCCATTCGTCGCGTTCAAACCCGGCACGGTGGAGCAGATCCGCCAGGTGGCGGCGATCGCATGCGCGGTGGCGCCGGCGAAGATCCTCATGCAGGTCGAAGGCGGGTCCGCCGGCGGCCACCACAGCTGGGAGTCGCTCGACGACCTGCTGCTCTCCACCTACGCGCAGATCCGCGAGCATGAGAACCTCGTGCTCGTGGCGGGCGGCGGCATCGGCACGCCCGAGCGCGCCGCCGACTACATCAGCGGCGAATGGGCGGCGCGTTACGATCGGCCGAACATGCCGGTGGACGGCGTGCTCGTCGGCACGGCCGTCATGACGGCGAAAGAGGCGCACACGAGCCCCGAAGTCAAGCGTATGCTCGTCAACACGCCGGGCATCGACTCTGGCGCGCAGAACAGCGACGTGTTCGCGCCGCTCGGCGAGCAGTGGGTGCCGAGCGGGCAGGCCGTGGGCGGCGTCACGTCTGGCCTGAGCCACCTGCACGCCGACATCTACGAGCTGGAGAACGCCTCGGCGCGCTGCGGCCGCCTGCTCGTGCGCGTGATGAAGCACCCCGAGGAGCTCGTGAGCCGCCGCGCGGATATCATCGACGCGCTCAACGCGACCGCCAAGCCGTATTTCGGTGATTTGGGCTCGATGACATACCTCGACTGGGCGCGCCGGTTCGCCGAACTTGCGTTCCCTTGGGCCGACGGCACGTACGCCGACCGCTTCCTGCACCTGCTGCAGCGCATCGAAGCGCGCGTGATCGACCTCGAACAGGGCGAGTTCACGCCGATGTTCGCTGCGCGCGAGGATGTGGAGACCGACCCGTTCACCGCGATTGACGCGTTGCTCGCCGCATATCCGCAGATTGCCGAACTCGTGGTGTCACCGATGGACGAGGCGTGGTTCACGACGCTCGTGCGCGAATACCCCAAGCCGATGCCCTTCGTGCCCGCGATCGACGGCGACCTGCTGCGCTGGTGGGGCCAGGACCAGCTGTGGCAGTCCGAGGACCCGCGGTATTCTGCCGATTCCGTGCGCATTATCCCCGGCCCGATCTCGGTGGCCGGCATCACGACCGTCGACGAGCCGGTCGCTGCGATCCTCGGCCGGTTCCGCGACGCGATGACCGAGCGCGTCACCGGTGCAGGCCGGAGCGCGGCCGAACCCGTGTTCGCGCCGCTTGACGACGTGCGCAGCGCCGAGGACTTCATCCGTGCGAGTGCCAACATCTCGTGGATCGGCCACGTGACGGCCAATCCGGCCTACGGCACCGAACGCGGCAGCGCGCAGTACGAACTGCGCCATGTGGGCCGCGACGAGGCCGCGGGGGTCGAACAATTCGACCTCGACATCCATCTCGACACGTTCTGGGACAACGACCCGGACGGCGGACTGAGCAAGCACGCCGTGCGCGATATCGTGATCCCGCTCAACGTGGCGCTCGACGCGACCGGCACAATCCCCGTGGTGGACCGCGAACGCCTGCCCGAACACGTCTACCGCATGCTCGCCGCCACCGCCGGCATCGGCAACACCGCGATCACCGGTGACGAACTGACCGCCATGCCCATGGTGCAGCCCGCCGACAACGCGCAGGAGTTCCCCTTCGGTGTGGCGCAATCCGCCTACACGCTCTCCGCCAACCTCGGCACCGACCATGAGGCCGCCACCGGCGGCGCGCTGCCGCTCGATCTGGCGCCGTCGCGCATCGCGCCCGACGCGCTTGTCGGCCCCGCATGGCCCACGATCTACGCGGCGCTCGGCTCGGTCATGGTCAGCGGCTACCCGGTCATCGAAGGCCTGCTCAACGCCGTGCACCTCGACCACCTCATCGAACTCGACATCACCGAAGACGAGCTGCTCGAACACACCGGCGAGCAGATCACGCTCTACGGCTGGGCCGAACAGTATGCGGAATCCGCGTCGGGCCGCGTCGTCACGATCCATGTGGAGCACCGTCTGGCCGACGGCGCGCTCGTGGCGCGCGAAACCGAGCGTTTCGCGATCCGCGGCCGCGCGTACAGCGACGAACTGCCCGCGCCAGCGCCGAATTACGGCGGGCTGGTCGAAGACATCCGCGAGACGCCGCGCCGCGTGCTGCGCCGCGTCACCGTGCGCGCGCCGCACGAGATGACGGCGTTCGCGCGCACGTCCGGCGACTTCAACCCGATCCACACGTCGCACCGTGGCGCCGCGATCAGCGGGCTCGCGCAGCCGCTCGTGCACGGCATGTGGCTTTCCGCGACCGCGCAGCACGCCGTGCAGGCGCTCGACACCGCCGGTGCGCATTACGAGATCGCCGGCTGGACCTACAACATGTACGGCATGGTGCAGCTCGACGACGAAGTGGAGATCACGGTGGAGCGCATCGGCCGCGTGGCGCACGCGGGCCTCGTGCTCGAAGTGACGTGCCGCATCGACGGGCAGATCGTCTCGCGCGGCACCGCGATCACGCGGCCCGTGGCGAGCGCGTTCGTCTACCCCGGCCAGGGCATCCAGCAGCAGGGCATGGTGCTCGACGAGCGCGCCAAATCCGCGGCGGCGCGCGATGTGTGGGAGCGCGCCGACAGGCTCACGCGCGAGCGGCTCGGATTCTCAATCCTCGCCGTGGTGCGCGACAACCCGAAGGAACTCACCGCGAACGGCGTGACCTACCGCCACCCGGAGGGCCTGCTCAACCTGACGCAGTTCACACAGGTCGCGCTCGCCACGGTCGCGTTCGCGCAGACCGCGCGCCTGCGTGAGGCCGGCGCCGACATCAACCCCGCGTATTTCGCCGGCCATTCGCTCGGCGAATACAACGCGCTCAGCTCGTTCGCGGGCGTGATCCCGCTCGAGACCGTGCTCGAACTCGTGTTCCACCGCGGGTCGACGATGCACCATCTCATCGACCGTGACGCGCAGGGCCGTTCCAACTACCGCATGGGCGCCCTGCGGCCAAACCAGTTTGGCGTCGACGACGCGCACGTGCGCGAATATGTGGCGTCGGTCGCGCAGGCGAGCGGCGAGTTCCTGGAGATCGTCAACTACAATCTGGCGGGCCAGCAGTACGCGGTGGCCGGTACGATCGCCGGGCTCAAGGCGCTCGCCGAGGATTCCGCGCGGCGCGTGGCGGAGTATGGCGGCAAGAAGGCGTTCATGTTCGTGCCGGGCATCGACGTGCCGTTCCACTCCACACTGCTGCGCAAGGGCGTGCCGGAGTTCCGCGACAAGCTCGACGCGCTGCTGCCCGCGCAGATCGATTATCGCGGTGCGCTCGAAGGACGCTACATCCCGAACCTCGTGGCCGTGCCGTTCGAGATGACACGCGAGTTCGCGGCGGCGATCCTCGAGGTCGTGCCGTCCGAGCGGATCGCCGAGGCGCTCGCCGACAGCGAAGTGTGGGAGTCGTATGCGGCCGATGACCAGAAGCTTGGCCGTCTGCTGCTCACCGAACTGCTCAGCTGGCAGTTCGCTTCGCCGGTGCGCTGGATCGAAACGCAGGCGCTGCTGTTCGGATCGGCCGAACAGGGCGGTCTCGGCGTGGAGGAGTACGTGGAGGTTGGCCTGGGCAATGCGCCGACGCTCGCGAACCTGGGTGCCAAGACGCTCAAGCTGCCCGAGTTCTCGCGCCGCAAGGTGACCGTGCTCAACGTGGGCCGCGACGAGTCCCGCATCTACATGACCGACACGGATTCCCTCGCCCCTGAGCCGGAGCCCGCAGTCGCCGAAGCGTCGTCTGCCGCCTCCACCCCTGTTACGGGTAGTGCTTCTTCTGCTACGGGTAGTGGTCAGAGCGCCCAAAACCCCGCAGATTCCGGGCGTGTCGCCGCAGAAAGCACTACCCGTAGCGAGGAAGGCACTACCCGTAGCGTACAGACGACGGCCGCGGATGGGGGCGCGCAAGGCGCTACCCAGAGTGGCGCTGCGCAGGGTGTTGCGGGCAGCGACGTCGCGGACATCCCGTTCAAGGCGCATGACGCGATCGCCATGCTGCTGGCGTACGCCGCGAAGATTCGCCCCGAGCAGATCGGCGGGCAGGACACGACCGACACGCTGACGAACGGCGTCTCGTCACGCCGCAACCAGCTGCTGATGGATATCAGCTCGGAACTCGGCGTGGCGAGCGTCGACGGCGCCGCCGAGGCGAGCATCGACGCATTGAGCGCGCTCGTCGACAAAGTCGCCCCGAACTACAAGGCTTTCGGCCCGGTGCTCTCCGACATCGTGCGCGACCGCATGCGCGGCCTCTTCGGCGCGGCAGGCGTCAAGACCGCGCAGGTCGAGGCGCGTGTGCGCGAAGTGTGGGGACTGGGCGATGGCTGGGCGAGCCGCGTCGTCGCCGCGCTCGTGCTCGGCACGCGCGACGGCGCCAGCGCGCGCGGCGGCGATCTGGCCGAGCTCGGCA
>NZ_JDTZ01000013.1 GCF_000771225.1 Bifidobacterium pseudolongum subsp. pseudolongum DSM 20099 | reverse complement strand
GGAGAGTAGCACACCGCCGCACCACACTTGAGGACCCCGGAAGGCAACCAACCAACCGGGGTCCACCCATACCCAACCACATACACCCCACGCGTGCTAAGGATTGACGCATGCATTATTTCACGCCGAAGCGCTGCGAGCCATCGCAGAAGATCATGTACAAAGACAAGATCACCGCGCTCCAGGCGGCCGAGCAAAGTCGTTTGGAGCGCGGTGTGGAACTGTGGGTCTACCGGTGTGAATTCTGCGGCACATGGCACCTCACGCACCGCGATCCGCAGATCAACTACATGCGTACACAGCGCGCGCTGCAACGCAAGCCGCATTCACGCAAACGCGGATTCAAACCACGGCACCGCTGATGCGCGGCTAGCGTTCGATGTCGAACCCCTGCGCGCGCATGGCCGAGCCCACGCTCCAGCACACCTTGATCGACGGCTTTCTGCGCGATCTGCGCATCATATGTCGGCACCGGGTGCGCGGCATCACGCAGGTCGTAGTACTGGTGCACCTCTTCATTGAATTCGCTCATGCGCTGCAGCATGAGTTTCGGATCGCTGTTGTATGCATTGTCGAAGAACTGCACCGAACGCGGCAGGCGCGGCTTCAGGTTCGGCTGCTGCGCCGGCTTGCCGATCGCCAGGCCGAGCACCGGGTACGTGTATTCCGGCAGCTTCATCAGTTCGATCAATCGCGGCACATCGTTGAGGATCGAGCCGAGGATCACACAACCCAGACCGAGTGATTCCGCCGCGGTCTCCATCGCGTGCAGCGCGAGCACGGCGTCGTTCTGGGCTTGGCTGAAGCGGTAGCTGTGGTTGAGCGTGAATTCGTCGGAATCGACCGCCACGCCGCTGTTGCGCGCGATGACGGCATTGCGGTATTCGTCAAGCACAAACACATACAGTGCGGCGGCGTCGGCGATATACGGCTGTCGGCCGACTTCGGCGATCTGCTGCTTGAGCGTGTGGTCGAGGATGCGGATCGCGGACCAGTCGTTGAGATATTGGCTCGAAGCGGCATGCTGTGCCGCCGCCTCGATTGTGGTCAGGATCTGCGGGTCGATGGATTCCTGTTGGAACGCGCGGATGGAACGGCGGTCGAGCAATACGTCGACCGTGGGATTATGCATGTATTCAGTCATGGTTCCAGTATGGCGACGGTGCCAGAACAACGGAAGCGGATTCACCCCATGTGTGAACATGCCTCGCGCCCGTACTGGGCGAATACGGGCGCGGTATCTAGTTTGTGCAGCGGTCAGCGGTCGCGTTTGATCTGCATGTGGTGCACGAGCGAATTGGCGCCCTTGTCCGAAAGGCGCGTCAGCAGTGTGCCGAACGCCGCCGACGCCGCAGCGAACAACACGCTCATCATCAGGCCCTGCTGCTGGTCCTTCGCATCGTCGTCCGGACTGGGATGCACACGTGCCATGACACTGTTCCACACCATTTGGAAGAGCTTGCCCCCCACGAGACCAGCGAGGCTGGGGATGATCATCTTGAGCGCTTTGTCGCCCAACGTGTCGGGGTCGGCCATGCGCCGCTGGCGCATCTCGGTGACCTTGGTGTCGACCTTGTTGATCGCCGCGACGGTCCTGTCGGCCGTCTCGTTGAGGTCGTGCATGTTGTTGTGTTCACTCATAGGTCCCAGTGTAGGGTATGCGCGCCGACAGCAACGGCGATAGCGCGCAAAACGGAAATGGTGCGGCGGCACGCGGATGTGATGGCGCGCTGTTCTTGCGGCGCACATGCGCCTACAGTAGTACCCATGGAACAGACGACCATACAGAACAGCGCGACCCAGGCCTTCGGCGACTTGGTGTTGCTGCGCCACGGCCAGACGCTGTGGAGTGAATCGGGCCAGTACACCGGCCGCACCGATATTCCGCTGACCGGGACCGGCCGCGAACAGGCGCGTGCGGCGGGCAAACGCCTGCGCGCGATGTTCCCGCGCGGGTTCGAGCCGCGCGACGTGTATACGAGCGATCTGCGGCGTGCGATGACGACGGCCGAACTCGCCGGATTCACCGAACACGAGGTCACCGCAGACCTCGAGGAGTGGGATTACGGACGTGCGGAAGGCCGTACGCGCAGCCAGCTGTTTGACGCGCTTGGCTACGACTGGAACGTGTGGGAGCATGGGCCGGCCGTTCTCGACGCCGCGCTCGGCGGCGAGCGGATCGAAGTTTTCCCAGATGGCGAGGAGATGCACATCATCAACGGGCCCGGCGAACGCCTTGAAGACGCCGCAGCGCGCACGCGGCTCGTCATCGAGCGCGCGATGCCCGCGCTGCAGGCGGGGCGTGATGTGCTGTGCGTGGCGCATGCGCATATTCTGCGCATCCTGACGACGCAGTGGCTCGGTGTGGAGCCAACGTTCGGGCGCAATCTCAAGCTCGACACCGCGCACATCAGTGTGCTGAGCCTGTACAAGGGGGATCATGTGATCCAGCAGTGGAACTGCTGAACCACATGATCCATGCGTAGCGCCGTCAGATGCGCATCCACACCGCCGCGTCAGCCGGCAGCTGATAGCCATCGAACGGGATGGAGCGCATCATCACATCGCCGTGCGGCAGCTCGATGGACGCGGCGCCGAAATTGACGATGCACGCGAAGCGGTCGCCGCTGTCGTCGGCGAGCGGGCGTGCATATGCCACCACGTCGTCGCCACAGTCGGCGAAGGACTGCGGGCCGAGCCATGTGAGCGACGTGTCACCGGTGGGTGTCAGATGCTCCTGCCGCCAGTGCATGGCGCGCCGATACAGATTGAGCATCGAAGCGGGGTCGGTGTCCTCCACGTCGGCGGCGTAGTCGGCGTACCACAGCGGCTGCGGCAGATGCGGATCGGCGCTCGCGCGTCCGCCGGCATGCTCGGAGAAGCCGAACGAGGCGCCGGTGCCGAACTCGGGGTCCCATGGCGCGGGCTGCGGCATGTCCTGGGCACTCCACGGCAGCGGCACGCGGCAGCCGTCGCGGCCCTTCGCCGCGTCGCTGTGGTCGGTGTTGAACGCGACCGGGTCCTCGAGATGATCCCACGGGATTGTGGCGACTTCGGGCAGGCCAAGCTCCTCGCCCTGATACACGTACACCGATCCGGGCAATCCCAACTCCATGAGGATCGCGGCACGGGCGCGGCGCGTGCCGAGCTCGCGGTCCTCGATGTAGGTGGTGCCGTTGCGCAGCAGCCAGTCATTCGGCAGCTCGTGGTAGCCGCGCGTGTGCACCTGCGGCAGGCCGTAGCGGCTCACATGGCGTGGCACGTCGTGGTTGCTCATGACCCATGTGGTCGTGGATTTCGATTCGTCGGCCGAGGCTAGGCCCTCCTCGATGGCGAGGCGGAAGTCGTCGGCGAACCAGTTGGCCTTGGCGAACTCGAAATTGAAGACCTGGCCGAGCTCGTCCTTGGACGCGTAGAGATGCTGGTGCTCGGCGGGAACCCACGCCTCGCCGACCGCGAAGCGCGGCGGGTCGTATTCATTGAACACCTTGTTCCACTCGCGGTAGATCTCGTGCACTTTCGGACGGTCCCACAGCGGGTGGCCCGGAACCGGATCGCCTCCGACCGGGAAACGCTCCAGATCTTTGAGCGGCTCGCTGTCGAGATCCTTCGCCAAGCCATGGGCCACGTCGATGCGGAACCCATCGACGCCACGGTCGGACCAGAAACGCAGCGTGGTACGGAAATCCTCATGTACGTCGGGATTCTTCCAATTGAGGTCGGGCTGCTCCTTCGTGAACAGGTGCAAGTACCACTGGCCGTCGCCAGCGGCCTCCCATGCGGGGCCGCCGAAGAGCGACTGCCAGTTGTTCGGCGGCAGTTCGCCATGCGCGCCCTCGCCGTCACGGAAGATGTAGCGGTCACGCGCGGGGGAGCCCGGTGCGCTCGCCAGCGCCTCCTGGAACCACGGGTGCATGTTCGACGTGTGGTTGGGCACAATGTCCACAACCACTTTGAGGCCGGCGCTGTGCGCAGCGGCCACCATCGCGTCGAAATCGTCGAGCGTGCCGAGGCGCGGGTCCACGTTGCGGTAGTCGATCACGTCGTAGCCGCCGTCGGCGAGTTCGGAGGGGTAGAACGGCGAAAGCCACAGTGCGTCCACGCCAAGCTGGCGCAGGTATGGAATGCGGCTCGTGATGCCGGCGATGTCGCCGAGCCCGTCGCCGTTCGCATCGCGGAAACTGCGGGGGTACACTTGGTAGACGACGGCTTGCTTCCACCAATCGTCATGCGTATTGTTGAGGGTCATGCTGGTCCTTTCCACGGGGTCGGCGGTGCGGCCGGCCGGCTCGTGTCTGTCCGTCGTCGAAGCGGCTCGAACGGCTTGGTTCAGTGCCGGTGGAGCGTGCATAGAGGCGCGTTGGCAAACGCTTTCATACGAGTGCAATCATAACAAACATATTGAAAATAGGTCATATCTTCAGACGCACCAGTGAAAAATGTGGAGCTTTCATGCAGTTCGGCGTGCCTACGTTTGCATTTTTTGCCAAGTTGGTGCACAATGGTCTACGAAAGAAGTTGTTGAGGAAAGTAGCTTCTTTGACACGCACACCAGTGCGGCGTCCCCAGGGCGTACAGAGAAAGGTTCGAAGATGAATCGTACGATGAAGACAGCTGTAGGTATGCTTGCCGTTGCGGCAATGGCCGTCCCGCTCGCCGCATGTGGCGGTGGATCCGGCTCTTCGGGAGACAATGGCAAGGGAAGCGTCTACTTCCTGAACTTTAAGCCGGAAGCGGCGGACCAGTGGACCGCCTTGGCCAAGGCGTACACCGACGAGACCGGTGTGCAGGTCAAGGTGCAGACGGCAGCCTCGGGCACCTATGAGCAGCAGCTCAAGTCCGAACTCGCCAAGAGCGAAGCCCCCACGATCTTCCAGGTGAACGGCCCGGTGGGCTACCAGAACTGGAAGGGCTACACGGCCGACCTGACCGACTCCGACATCTACAAGGAGATGAACGACCAGTCGCTCGCCCTCAAGGGTGATGACGGCCAGATCGTTGGCGTCCCGTACGTCATCGAGTCCTATGGCATCATCTACAACAAGAACCTGCTCAACAAGTACATGGCGATGGACGGCGCGAAGATCAAGAGCGCCGACGAGCTCAACTCCTTCGACAAGCTCAAGGCCGTGGCTGACGACATGCAGGCCAAGAAGAAGGACCTTGGCATCGAAGGCGCCTTCACCTCCGCCGGCTTCGATTCCAGCTCCGACTGGCGTTTCAAGACCCACCTGGCCAACATCCCGCTGTACTACCAGTTCAAGAAGGACAACATCACCGCTCCGCCGGCGTCCATCAAGGACATGTACATGGACAACTTCAAGAACATCTTCGACCTGTACATCACCGATTCGACCACTGCGAAGACCCAGCTGAGCTCGAAGACCGGCGATGACGCGAACTCGGAGTTCGCGCTGGGCAAGGCCGCGTTCTACCAGAACGGCACCTGGGCCTGGAGCGATCTGCAGAAGGCCGGCATGAAGGCCGATTCCCTGGGCATGCTCCCGATCTACATCGGTGTCGACGACAAGACCGAAGGCTTGGCCACCGGCTCCGAGAACTACTGGTGCATCAACTCCAAGGCCTCCGACGCCAACCAGAAGGCCTCGCTTGAGTTCCTCAAGTGGGTCATCAGCTCCGACAAGGGCAAGAAGGCCCTGAGCGAAGAAATGGGCTTCACCACTCCGTTCAAGACCTTCAACGACGTCAAGACCGACAACCCGCTCATCCAGGACGCCAACAAGAGCATCCAGAACACCGCACTGACCCAGGTCGCATGGGACTTCTCGATGATGCCGTCGGAGGAGTACAAGAACGTCCTCGGCCAGGCCATGCTCAACTACGCGCAGGGTACCGGCGACTGGAACGCCGTTGTGGACGCCTTCGTGAACAACTGGAAGACTGAATACGACGCCGCCCACTGAGTCGGCGCCCCCGCTGTGGCCGGGTTCCCCGGAACCGGCCACAGCCTCTAGACTTCTCTAGGATCCTTCTTTTCTATCACGCTGAGGGCCCCACCAATCTTCGGATTGATGGGGCCCTCAGCGTTGTTCGATTGTGGGCGCGGCGCCGCGTTATGCGTGCGTCTTGGGGCACGGGCCGGTGCTTGAGCGCACAATGAGCTGCGCGGGCTCAAGGAGGAACGGGTCGCGCGGCGTCTGTCCGTCGATCAGCTGCAGCGTCAGGCGTGCGGCGATATGCGCGAGCTCCACCGGGTCTTGGCTGATTGTGGTCAGGCCGATGTCTGCCGCGTAGACGCTGTTGTCGAACCCGATGACCGAAATCTCGCCGGGAATCGAATAGCCGTTGCGCATGAGCTGGAAGATCAGCGGAATCGCGATGCCGTCTTCCTGGCATGCAATCGCCGTGGGCATGCGGTCCATGCTCAGCAGCTCGGTGACCACCTGGCTGATGCGCGTGGGGCCTTCGGGCGCCGTGATGACCTGCGGCGCGATGCCGGAATGCGCGCAGCACTCCATGAACGCGTCGAAGCGCTGCTGCACGCTGAAGTGCAGCGAGACGTCGCGGTCGGTGCGCACATAGGCGATGTCTCGGTGCCCGAGCGAGATGAGGTGTCGCGCCGCGAGGATAGACCCCTGCACGTCGTCGATGTTGATCGACGCAGAAAAGCCGCGTTCCTGCGGCAGTACCGAATTGATGCCGACAATCGGCACGGCGGCGGAGTTGAGCTGGGCGATCTCGGTGTTGTCGATGTCGAACGACACGACGATGACCGCGTCGGCGTTGCGCCGCACCGGCAGCATCTCGAAGAACTCCTTGCGCTCCTCGATGCTCGAGATTTGGAATATCGAGATGTCGTAGCCTTCTTCGTGCAGCACCTGATTGAGCCCCTCGATCACCGAGGCGCTGAACCACAGGCGTATATGGTCGCTCACCAACAGGGCCACGCGCAGGGCGCGCCCCGTTTTGAGCGCCACGGCCGAGCGCGACGTGGAGAAATTGAGCTCCTCGGCGATGTGCAGGACTTTTTCTCGCGTGGCTTTGGACACCAACTCGGGCCGCGTGAAGGAACGCGATACCGTGGAGATGGAGACGTTGGCCGCGCGCGCCACATCCTGAATGCTCGTGCTCATACCGTCCCTCTTCGTCGTTGAAGTGAATGCAATGAAAACGTTTGTGCAATATGCTTTTTCACAAACGTTTTCAGTATAGCACATATAAGTTAGAATGGCGAACTTTCAGCGCTTGTGCGCCATTCTCCCTGCTAGGAAAATTCGGCAGTTCCATATTTGAAACACCATAAATGTAAACGTTTGACAGCACGGCCATGAATTGTTATGGTTGTACTGTCATCTGCACCGGTGGGCTTGCATGCCAATGACTCAGAAGTCATACGCCGGCACGCCATGATCGCATACACGGAAGTATGCACGGAAAGAACGAGGAAAGTGGGCGTACTATGATCAGTATGGCCGGTAAGGCGATACGCCGTTGGTGGGCGTTATTTGTGCTTCCGACATTCGCCGCATTCATCATCGGTTTCGTGGTGCCGTTCATCTACGGCATCTACCTGAGCTTCTGCAAGTTCAGCACCGTCACCGATGCGGAATTCGTCGGCTTCACAAACTATGCAAAGGCGCTGCAGGACAAGACGTTCCTGCACTCGCTGCTGTTTTCGACGCTGTTGACGATTGTGACCACAATCGTCATCAATGTGGTCGCATTCGCCATCGCATACCTGTTGACCAAGTCGATTCGCGGATCCAACCTGTTCCGCTCGGTGTTCTTCATGCCGAACCTCATCGGCGGCATTATCTTGGGCTACATCTGGATGCTGCTGCTCAACGGCGTGCTCGCCCACTGGCAGCGTTCACTCACCTATGACCAGAAGTACGGCTTCTGGGGTCTCGTCATCCTCGTGTGCTGGCAGCAGATCGGTTACATGATGATCATCTACATCGCCGGCATGCAGTCGCTGCCCACCGACGTGCTCGAAGCGGCGTCGGTCGACGGCGCGAGCGGCACGCAGACCATGTTCAGGATCATCATCCCACTCATGATGCCGAGCATCACCGTGTGCTCGTTCCTGACCGTCACCAACGGATTCAAGCTCTACGACCAGAACCTCGCATTGACCAACGGCGCCCCCTCGCGCCTGTCCGAAGGCCTTGCGCTCAATATCACCAACACGTTCTACGCCCGTACCGGATTCGAGGGCGTCGGCCAGGCGAAGGCGGTGCTGTTCTTCATCCTGGTGGCAGTGGTGGCCCTGCTGCAGAACAAGCTCACGACGTCCAAGGAGGTCACAGCGTGAACGGCGAAAAAGTAAAGCACGGTGCCTTGTGGACCGTATTCTTCTCCATGATCTCCCTTGCGTGGGTCTTCCCGATCTTCCTGGTGGTCATGAACTCCTTCAAGTCGAAGACCTACATCAGCGACAACGCGTTCTCGTTCCCGGCTGGTGACGCCTTTGTCGGATTCGACAACTACGTGCGCGGCATCGAAACCACGAACTTCTTCGCGAGCTTCGGTTGGACAGTGCTGATCACCGTCGGTTCGGTGGTGCTGATCCTGCTGTGCACCTCGATGTGCGCATGGTGGATCGTGCGCGTGAACAACTGGGCCGCCAAGGCGCTCTACACGCTGTTCCTGTTCAACATGATCGTGCCGTTCCAGATGCTCATGTTCACGCTCTCGTGGCTCGCTGACCGTCTGGGCCTCAACACCCCGTGGGGTTTGTGCCTCGTGTACCTGGGCTTCGGCGCCGGCCTCGCCGTGTTCATCTTCACCGGCGTGGTCAAGGGCATCCCGGAGTCGCTCGAGGAATCGGCGATGATCGACGGCGCCTCCGTGCCGCGCATCTTCTTCCAGATCGTCGTGCCGATCATGAAGCCGTCGATCATCTCCGTGGCCATCCTCGAAGCCATGTGGGTGTGGAACGACTACCTGCTGCCGTACCTGACGCTTGACCTCAACAAGTACAAGACGATCTCGGTTGCGATCCAGTACCTCAAGGGCGGCTACGGCTCCGTCGACATGGGCGCCATGATGGGCTGCCTCGTGCTTGCGATCATCCCGATCATCCTCTTCTACATCCTGTGCCAGAAGTACATAGTCAAAGGTGTCATGGCCGGCGCGGTCAAGGGCTGATCTTTCCACCATCAATCAACACAACCGGAGGCCGGATGCCACGGCGGTCCCTTTCAGGAGCGCCGAGGCATCCGGCCTCCGGCCTATGTGGTGCGGCGGCCGGAAATCAGCTACCCGCACTAAGCTCGAACCGAGCACGCGAGACAAGCAGGAGCGAAATGAACTGGCTTTCCCCGGATTCCAAATTCATGCAGGCATGGAACAACCTCACCGACGCGATTGTCATCAACATCCTCATGCTGGTGACGAGCCTCCCCATCGTCACGATCGGCGCCGCATTGTCCGCGGGGCAGACGGCGACGCGCAAGATGCTCATCGGGCAAGGCCATGTGACGCGCAACTACTTCGCCGCATTCAAGGAGGACTTCGCGCGCGCGACGATCCTGTGGGTCGTCTACCTGCTCGTAGGCGCCGGACTGGCCTACAGCTGGGTCGTGCTGCAGATCACGCCGCTGCTCATCCCGAAGATCGCGCTCACGATCTTGTGGGTCATCGGCTTCGAATGGGTGTTCGCACTGCAGGCGCGCTTCGATAACCCGCCCGCGCGCACGATGGCGAACGCGTACATCTTCGGCGTCAGCTATTTCCCCGCGACCCTTGCGCTCGCCGCAGTCGACGCTGTCTACTTCGGCCTGTTCATCTACCTGTGGTTCAAACTGCCGCAGCTGCTGTTCCTCCTCGTCGTGCTCGGGTACGGGTCGATGCTTTCGCTGCATGTGCCGATCCAGGAATATGTATTGCGTAAATACACGGGGCAGGCGTTCTCGACGCATGTGCAGGAAGACGCATGGAGCGTCAAGGACCACCGCCACGACGGCGAGTGACCGCCTAGTCCGGAGCCAGCCCCGCCGACAGCCACTAGCCGTCCGCCATTAGCCACCAGCCGCTAGCCACTCGCATCCAGCCGTATCTCGCGCTTTTCGCCGTTCCCGTCACTGTTTTCGCCGTTTTCGTCATTTTTCCAATGTTTTTATGACCAAAACGGCGAAATGCGTGACCAAAACAGCGAAAACAGGGGATGAGGTGAGGAGCGGAAGACATGGTAGGCATGGTAGGCGTATGGCGACGAAGATGGCACAGCAATGCAAATGGCCTCCCCTTGAGGGGGAGGCCATTTGCATATGGGGTACCGGCAAATCAGTGGTTTGTGATTGTCGCCGGCGCTATCACACGCGGCGAATCAGCGGTTCATGATCTTCGACAGCGCCATCACGCGCGGCGAATCAAACACCTCGTCGGTCGGCACGACCTTGCCGTGCTCGTCGCACAGCGGGATGCGCCAGTTCGGGTACTGATCGGACGTGCCCGGCTGGTTCTGCGTGCGGGTTTCGCCCACACCGTCCACAAGCGCGGCCTGCAGCAGCAGCGAAGGGGCATCCTTGAGCATCGCGTGCATCGCCTCGACGATCTCTTCGATATGCCCCGGCACATCCTGCGCGGCCTCGGCGTTGAGCCAGCCGCCTTCGATGAGCACGTCGAGCATGGCGCGCTGTTCGGCCTTCGCCGAGGCCATGAACGCGTCGACCGGTTCGCTGAGCAGATGCAGCCGCTCGCGCAGCTTGACGTGCTCGTACTGCAGATAGCCGGCGGTCGGAGGCAGGTCGTGCGTCGTGACCGAGGCCAGCGCATATTCGCGGTAAGTGCTCGGCATGGCGTATGGGTCGCCGGCGGTGGGGGAATCGTCGATGCGCGCGAACCATTCGACGACGGTGCCGAGCACGCCGTGGTCGGCGAGCACCCTCGACACGTACTTCGGCACCGTGCCAAGGTCTTCGCCGATGACCATGCCGTTGACACGCGAGGCCTCGAGCGTCAGCACGGCGAGCATCGCCTCATAGTTGTAGCGCACATACGCGCCGCCGCGCGGGCCTTCGCCGGCGGGAATCCACCACAGGCGGAACAGGCCGAGCACATGGTCGATGCGGATCGCGCCGGCATGCGCGAACATGTTGTGCACCATGTCGCGGTAGACGGTGTAGCCGGTCGACTCCATGTAGTTCGGGTCGAACGGCGGCTGGCCCCAGTCCTGGCCCTGCTGGTTGTAGAAGTCCGGCGGGCAGCCCACGGTCACCGTGCCGACGGCGAAACGTTCGGGGCTCCACCACACGTCCGAACCGTAGGTGTGCACGCCCACGGCCATGTCCTGCATGAGGCCGAGCGCCATGCCGCTGTCTTTCGCGGCCTGCTGCGCGGCCGACACCTGCTCGGCGGCGATCCACTGCAGCCAGCACGCGAACTCGTACAGGTCGGCATGGTCCTGCTCGAGTTGCGCGATCTCAGGGCTGTCCCGGTTCGTGGTGGAGAACCAGTCCACGCCTTCCTCCCACGGTGCGCCCCACACCTCGAACGCGACGCACCACAAGGCGAACGCGCGCAGGTCGTCGCCCGCTGCACGGCGGAACTCCGCGAACGCCGCCTCGCGCTCGGCGGAGCGCTTCTGGCGGAAGATGATCTCGAGCGCCGTGCGCTTGGCATCCCATGCCGCGTTGATGTCGATCGGGTCCGGGTTCGTGTTGTTCACCGCCACGCGGTCATGCAGGTCGCGCACAGTGGCCAAATCCCGCTCACCCAGCTCCTCGAATTCCGGGATGTCCTGCGGGCGGATGTAGGTGACGTTCAGGAATCGGCGCGACTCGGGCAGGTACGGGGAGGGCTCGAGCGGGGTGATTGGCGCGCTCGCGTGGATCGGATTGATGAGCATGAAGTCGGCGCCAGATTTGGCGGCCGCGTCGGAGGCGAGCATGCGCAGGTCGCCGTAGTCGCCGACGCCCCACGACCCGGCGGAACGCACCGAGTACATCTGCGCCATCCAGCCCCAGCGCTGCTGGTCCTGCACTGCCTGCGGCACGGGGATGCGCGCGGGGGCGCACAGCAGCGCGCACGAGATGGTGCGCTTGCGGTCGGTGAACGTGAGCGTGTGGTAGCCGGCCGGGATGTCGTCGTTGAGGCTGAGCGTGTAGACGTTCACGTCGTCGCTCTCCGCCTGGAACGCCAGCTCGCCGAATTCACCGGTGAACTCGGAGCCGTCTTCGAGTATGAGCGTGACGCGCGGGTCGGTGCCGAAGACGTGCAGCTGCACCGACTTGGGGGTGCCCAGGAACTTGACGATGGTGGGGGGAGCCAGCAGTTCGTGCTCGTACTTCCGGCGGTCTTCGAGCGCCGTCGTGATCGCCTCGTCGGTGGAGGCATCCACGCCGAGCGCCTGCAGCACGGTGACGAGCACTTCGTCGCGGATTTCCACATAGGTGCCCAGCTGGTCGATGTACGAGGTGGAGATGCCCCATGCATTGGCGAGGCGGATGAGCGGGCGGGCGAGACGCTCTGCGCTTTCCCTGGGATTGTCGGACGCCTTGAGCGCGTTCCCCTGCTGTGCGGCGTTGGCTTCGGCCATCATTGCTCTCTTTCCCCTGCAATACGCAAGTAGTCAACATAGAGGGTGGTTGGCGTGCGCGGTGGTCCATCGTTGGCTCCGCGCGCGTCTGATTGTGCTTCAGTATACCGCATTGTGAAAGCGTTTGCAAAATAGTTGACACGAGCAAACAAGCTGGAAAAGCAAGGCAACAGTGAAATCTGACTGTGTTCTGGGCGCGTTGCGTTCTCCCACGTTTGCAAGAGCCAAAGCGTTGTGTGGAGGTGTGGAACGGGGCGCACTGCATGGGCCCGGCGGTCGATTGCAGGCGCCAGACCCATGCCGGTGCATGCAAAAGCCCGCATGCGCGGGTGGTGCACGCGGGCTGGGATGGGTTTGTGCGGTTGGCTGGACCTACTGCAGCACGGCGAAGGACTGCGGGGGCAGTGTGAGCGTGGTGCCGTCAAGGGCGGGTTCGCCCACCTCCAGCGTAATCGTGCGCGCGTCGGAACCGTCGCCGGCCGGCAGCTCAATGATCTCCGTCTCGCGGCCCGGATTGACGGCGACGATTGCGCTGACGCCTTCGGCGCTGCGCTTGAAGACGAAGGACCGCTTGTCGTCCGCCGCGAACAGCGTCTCGAATGCGGCGTCCGGGTGGAAGGCCGGCGTGGCGTGGCGCGTCTGGAGCGCCGCGTGCACGGTGTGCCACAGCGAATCGCCGTCGTCCATCTGGTCCGCCACGGTCGGTGCGTCTTTGGCTCCATCGACCGGCAGGTAGAGCGCGTTGGCCGAGGCGCCGGAGAAGCCGGCGTTCACCGAGGCGTCCCACTGCATCGGTGTGCGGCTGCCGGTGCGCGTGTAGGCGCCTTCGTGCGTGGGCAGGTCGCGGTAGCGCATGCCGATCTCGTCGCCGTAATAGATGAACGGGACGCCCGGCATCAGCAGCATCGTCGCATAGGCGAGCTTGATTTCGCGCGGGCTCAGGCGCGGCGCCACGCGCGCGGTGTCGTGATTGCACGTGATCAGGTTGAAATAGCCGTGCGCGCGCTCGGCTTCGCGCAGGCGCGGCTCGTATTCGGCGAGGAACGGGCGGATGCTCGCGCCGCTGTCTGCGTTGAAGTAGCTCTTGTCGCCGTCGTGCACAAGCGGCGTGTCGGTGTTGCGCAGCAGCAGGTTGTAGCCGTTCGGCACGCCGTCCCAGCGCCAGTCGAGGTAGAAGTCCATGTCGAATCCGGCCTGCAGCGATTCTTCGGGGCGGCCCCACTCCGCCACGAACGCGGCCTGCGGGAACTCCCCGCGGATCTGGCCGAACATGTACCGCCATGTGGCGATTGTGGCCGGCTTGCCCGCGTCGTCTCCCTTGACCAGACTGTCCGCCATGTCCACGCGGAAGCCGTCCGCGCCACGCGACAGCCAGAAGCGCATCACGTCGAGCATGGCATCGCATGTATTGATTGCAGGGTCGGAGAGCGCGGCGTTCTGCCATGGGCGTGAAGGATGCGCGAAACCGTAGTTGAGCGCGGGCTGGAATGCGAAGAAATTGACGATGTATGCGCCATTGCGTGGCATTTCTCCGCCGATGAACGGCAGCCCGTCGCCGCCGGAGATCCACGTGTCGGTCCAGATGTAGCGGTCGGTGTAGAGGTTCGGTTTGTCTTGGCCGCTCGCGATGAACCAAGGATGCTCGTTGCTCGTGTGGCCCGGTACGAGGTCGAGCAGCACATGCATGCCACGCGCGTGCGCCGCGGCGAACAGGTTCTCGAGGTCTTCATTGGTGCCGTAGCGTTCGGCGACACGCGTGTAATCGCTGATGTCATAGCCGGCGTCGCGGAACGGCGAGGCGAAGCAGGGATTGATCCACAGCGCGTTGCAACCCAGTTCTTGTATATAGTCGAGGTGTTCGGTGATGCCTTGGATGTCGCCGATGCCGTCATTGTCGGAATCGGCGAAACTTGCGGGGAACACCTGATAGAATGCCGCGTGAGAAAGCCAAGACGCGGGGGTGTGTTGTGGTTGATTCATGAGTCGCTCCTTAACGGTGCAAACGTGTTTCATTTGTCGAAAAAGTGACACTCACATGGTGGACAATTTTGACAACGTTTGCAGGTGTGGTATACAGTATAGACCACTGAAGCGTTGCGCGGATTGGAGATGAACAGCATCATCGCCTGGCGTGTTTCACCGTGGGGGCTTTTTCATGAAAGCCGCCGTTCGAGGCATGTCCGCGTGGCGTTGAGGATTGACAAAATGCGATTGCATTGATGGAAAGGAAAGGTCAATGATGATCAATTGGAAGAAGGCGGTTGGGATCACCGCTGCTGCGGCTATGCTCATCCCGATGGCGGCTTGCGGTGGCAATGACAACAACAGCAACGGCGGCGCTTCCTCGAGCGCCCCGGCTGAGACCCAGTCCGTGAACCTGAGCGTGTGGTCCCCGCAGGAGGACGCCGACTGGCTCAAGGATATGGAAGCGGCCTTCGAGAAGGCTCACCCTGAGTACAAGGTGACTTGGAAGAACTCCGTGGTCTCCGAAGGCGACGCGGCCAAGACCGTGCAGACCGACCCGTCTGCCGCCGCCGACGTCTTCATGTTCGCGAACGACCAGCTTGGCACCCTGCAGGAAGCCAACGCAATCGCCCCGGTGAACGACACTGTGGCCGCCCAGGTCAAGGAGCAGAACGACCAGACGATCGTCGATTCCGTCACCGGCACCGATGGCAAGATCTACGGCGTTCCGTACACCGGCAACACCTACTTCATGTTCTACAACAAGTCCAAGTTCACCGAGGACGACATCAAGTCGCTCGACACCATGCTCTCCAAGGGCAAGGTCAGCTACCAGCTGCAGAATTCCTGGTACATCCCGGCCTTCTATCTGGGCGCCGGCATGACCATGTTCGGTGAGAACGGCAACGATGCCAAGGCCGGCATCAAGTTCGAAAACGCCGATGCCGTCTCGAAGTACCTCGTTGACCTGGTTGCCAACCCGAACTTCACCAACGACGATGGCACCGCCGGCCTGTCGAACCTGACCTCGGGCGCCGTCGACGCCTACTTCTCGGGCTCCTGGGACGCCGCCAAGGTCAAGGAAGGCCTGGGCGACAACTACGGCGCCGCCGCCATGCCGACCTTCAAGGCCGACGGCAAGGACTACCAGATGAAGTCCCTCGCCGGTTCCAAGGCCGTCGCCTTCAACCCGAACGCCAAGAGCCCTGAGGCCGCTTCCGCGTTCGCCGCGTTCCTCGGCTCCACCGAGGCCCAGAAGAAGCACTGGGAGATGCGTCAGATCATCCCGACCGACAAGACCCTCACCGATCTTGAAGGCATGAAGGAAGACCCGGCCGTCGCCGCCCAGCAGAAGACCCTGGCCGAGACCTCCGTTGTACAGCCGACGATCGCCGCCATGAACGCTTGGTGGACCCCGGCCGAGACCTTCGGCAAGTCGCTCGTCAGCAAGGAAACCAACGCTGACAACTACAAGGAGAAGACCCAGGCCTTCATCGACAGCGTCGAGAAGGACGTTGCCGCTCAGAGCGCTGAATGATTCTGAGCCGGGCGTTCACCTTGGTGAATACTAGTCAGCAATAACTCAAGTGTGCGGAAGGTTTGAGACTCTGAGCCTTCCGCACACATCATGTTCGGAGTCACCACAACGTGCCCCGGGCGCTTGCCGCACAGCCGCGCGAACGCCCGTTCCAGTGCAATGCCGCCGGAACCGCAGGCACCAACCATCTGTTAGTACAAGAAGAGAGGCGGTAGGGGATGAGTACAGTCACCCTTTCACAACGAGAACTCAAACGCCGCCGGAAACTGGGCGCGGAGTATGTGGCCCCCTCGCCATATACGCTCAAGGCGGCGCTCGAAAAAGGCGACATCTTCACCAAGCTGTCGATTCTGGTTTTCGGTCTGGGCAACATCGTCCATAAGCAGTACGTCAAAGGTCTGCTGTTCCTTGCGGGCGAAGTCGGCTTTATCCTATTCATGATTTTCTCGGGTGCACACAACCTGTCGATGCTGCCGTCGCTCGGCTGGCGCAAGGAATCCACCGAATGGGTGGGCGCCAAGCTCGTGCACACCCCCGGTGACAACTCGGTCACCATCCTGCTGTACGGCGTCTGCACGCTTGTGATCTGCCTGCTGTTCCTGCTGTGGTGGTCGCTCGCGATCCGCTCCGCCTACAAGGCGCAGTGCCTCGGCGGCAAGAACGGCCGCGCGCCGTCGTTCATGGACGACATCCACACGCTGTTCGACTCGAAGGCGAACATCCTGCTGCTCGCCCTGCCAGTGGCCGGCATCCTGATCTTCACCGTGCTGCCGCTGATCTTCATGATCTCGATGGCGTTCACGAGCTACGACCACAACCACTTGGTCCTCTTCGATTGGGTCGGTCTGCAGAACTTCAAGGCCGTGTTCTCGAACTCTGGCAGCATCATCTCCGGCCGCCTGTTCCTCTCGGTCCTCACATGGACCCTGGTCTGGGCGTTCTTCGCGACCTTCCTGAACTTCTTCTTCGGCCTGTTCCTGGCGATGATCATCCAGCGCAACACAACGCGCGGCAAGGGCTTCTGGCGTGCGGTCTTCTCGATGTCGATCGCCGTGCCGCAGTTCGTCTCGCTGCTCGTCATGCACCAGATGCTGCAGCCGCAGGGCGCGGTGAACCGCATCCTCGAGCAGTGGGGCTGGATCAACGGCCCGATGCCGTTCTTCACCGACACCACATGGGCCCGCGTCACGGTCATCGTGATCAACCTGTGGGTCGGCATCCCGTACACGATCATGCAGGTCACTGGTATCCTGCAGAACATCCCGGCCGAGCTCTATGAGGCGGCCAAGATCGACGGCGCGAACTGGTGGCAGATTTTCGTCAGGATCACGATGCCGTACATCATCTTCGTGCTCACCCCGTACCTGATCACCACCTTCACCGGCAACGTGAACAACTTCAACGTCATCTACCTGCTGACCCGCGGCGACCCGATCCCGGTCGGCGACTCGGCCGGCAAGACCGACCTGTTGATCACATGGCTGTACAAGCTCACGGTTGATCGCAGCGACTACAACCTCGGCGCCGTCATCGGCATCATGACGTTCATCGTTCTGGCTGTCGTGTCGCTGATTACCTACCGCAGCAGCGGTTCCTACAAGAACGAGGAGGCATTCCGGTGAGTAAACACACTCAAATCAAACCGCAGAGCCAAGGATTCATGCATGACCAGCGCAAGCGCCGCATTGTGGCCGACATCGCGACCTATGTGTTGCTGACGGTGCTGGGCATCATCTGGCTGCTGCCGATCGTGTGGATCTTCCTCGAGAGCTTCAACAAGAACACGGCCCCGTACCAGGAGACATTCTTCCCCACGGAGTTCTCGCTCGACAGCTATATCAGCCTGTTCACCGAAACGAAGGTGCTCAACTTCCCGCGCATGTTCATGAACACGTTCATCATCGCGGTCTTCGTGTGCATCATCTCGGTGTTCTTCGTGCTCTCCGTGGCGTATTGCATGAGCCGCATGCGCTTCCGCGGCCGCCGTTCGTTCATGAACTTCGTGCTGATCCTGGGCATGTTCCCGGGCATCATGTCTGTTGTCGCTATCTACTTCATCCTCAAGGCCATGGGCCTGACAAGCGACGGCATGACGATCCTGGCGCTGATCCTCGTGTACTCCGCCGGCACCGGCGCGGGCTTCTACGTGATGAAGGGCTACATGGACACGATCCCGACTTCGCTCGACGAAGCGGCGATGCTCGACGGCTGCACCCGCTGGCAGGTGTTCACCAAGATCATCATCCCGATGTGCCGCCCGATGATCGTGTACCAGGCGATCGTGGGCTTCCTGACCCCGTGGCTCGACTTCGTCATGGCGAAGGTCATCGCCCGCACGCAGGACAACTACACCGCCTCGCTGGGCCTGTGGCTCATGCTTGACAAGGAGTACATCAACAGCTGGTTCGGCCGCTTCGCGGCGGCCGCGGTGCTCATCTCGATCCCGATCGCAATCCTGTTCATCGTGATGCAGCGCTTCTACCAAGAATCCATGTCGGGCGCGGTGAAGGGCTAATCATGATCCAGGCATTCGAGCCTCTGTCCGAAGGACTGGAGCCGGGTGTCGCAGAACCGTTCCCGCTGTGTCTGGAACGCCAACTGGGTGCCGAGGTCACTGAATCCGGCACCCAGTTCGCTCTCTGGGCACCTTCGGCGAAGGCTGTGACGCTGAGGCTGTTCACATGCGGTTCGCAGCAGCAGACCGGCGACCGGCTCATCGAGTCCGTTGCCATGCAGTTGCAGGACGATGGCGCATGGACCGCCGCGTTCGACCGCAATCTGGACGGCGTGTACTACGACTTCATCGTCGACTTCGCCGACGGCGCCTCGTTCCGCTCGGCCGACCCGTGGGCCCGCGCGGCCGGCATCAACGGCCGGCGCAGCATGGTCGTGGACCTGCCGCGTACCGACCCGGAAGGCTGGGCCGGCGACGAGCGCCCGCACACACCACTGAGCGAGACGATGGTGTGGGAGGCCCACGTGGGCTCCTTCAGCAACAACCCGCACGGCGGTTTCCCGAAGGAACACCAAGGCAAGTTCCTCGCGTTCACCGACACACAGACCTCGCTCGACGGCGACGGCACGTTCCCCACCGGCATCGCCTATCTCAAGCGGCTTGGCGTGACCGCGGTGCAGCTGCTGCCGTTCTACGACTACGGTTCGGTCGACGAATCCGATGCCCGCCAGTTCAACTGGGGCTACGATCCGCTCAATTACAACGTGCCGGAAGGCTCGTTCTCGACCGACCCGTACGACGGCGCCGTGCGCATCACCGAATGCAAGCGCATGATCCAGGCACTGCACGCGGCCGGGTTCAAGGTGATCATGGATGTGGTCTACAACCACATGTATTCGGCCGACAACTGGTTCGAACGCACTGTGCCCGGCTACTTCATGCGGCGCAATGAGGACGGCACGCTGTCCAACGGCTCCGGCTGCGGCGACGACATGGCCACCGAGCGCGCGATGTTCCGCCGGTTCATTGTGGAATCCGTGACCTACTGGGCGCGCGAATACCACATCGACGGCTTCCGCTTCGACCTCATGGGCCTCATCGACGTGACGACGATGAACGCGATCCGCGCATCGCTCGACGCGCTGCCGGGCGGCCGCGAGATCATCATGTACGGCGAGCCGTGGGCCGCCGCTTCGACGACGACGCTCGCCGGCACCGACCTGGCCGACACGCAGGGCCTGCGCCTGCTCGACCCGCGCATCGGCCACTTCTGCGACCGCACGCGCGACGCGATCAAAGGCCACGTGTTCTACAGCGAACTCAAAGGCTACGTGAACGGCGACGCCCACACGAACAAGCCGCTCATCGAGCTGGCGGCCGACGCATGGCGCGCGCCGGAGACGAACGAAGGCAACGCCGGTCAGATCGTGCAGTATGTTTCGGCACACGACGACCTGACGTTGTGGGATAAACTGAGCATGAGCATGTTCGGCGCGGACGACGCGGTCGATCTGCAGGCGCTGTATGAGGCCGAGCCGGGCGAGCAGACGGAACGCGTGCTCGAGGCGAACAAACTCGCCGCCGGCATCATCTACACCGCCGCCGGCCTGCCGTTCATGCTCTCGGGCGAGGAATACGGCAAGACGAAACACGGCAACGACAATTCGTTCGACTCGGGCAAAGAGGTCAATCAGATCGACTGGGTGCGCGCCGCGCGCATGGGGGATCTGCTCGACTTCTACCGCACGCTCGTCGCACTGCGCCGCGCGAACCCCGACTGGTTCAGCGCCGAGCATATCGCGGTCGAGGCGCCCGGCGACACCGTGGCGTACCGCGTGCACGACACCGCCGTGCTCATCAATCCCGGGCATAACGACGCCGCACTCGAGGCGCGCGCGATCGAGCAGGCATACGCCGACGACGCGCACGACGACCTGCCCGCCGCGCCCGCCGGTGCGCAGTCCGCACAGCCGCTGGCCTGGGCGTGCGTGCTCGACTCGACGAGCGCCGACCCCGCGCGTCCGACGCTCGCGGCGGTGCGGCCGGACGGCGTGTTCCCGATGCCCGCGCGCGCACTGACCATCTGGAAGCGCACGCCAAACACCGGCGCATGAGCCGCGACACTGACTGGAGTTGATAACGATGACCGCGAACCGTTACCCTGTGGTGCTGTTCGATCTGTACGGCACTTTGGTGGACATCCACACGGATGAGCAATCCGAAGACGCCTGGACCGCGCTGCGCGCCGCACTGTACCGGGGAGGCGCGGAATACCCGACGAACGAGCGGTTGCGCGAGCAGTTCGCGCGCGAAGTCGTGCGCGCGAACGCCCGACGCGACCGTGGCGATTGGTTCGAGCCGGATCTGCTGCCCGCGTACCGCGCGCTGTTCCGCGCGTGCTGGGTCGACGGCACGCTCGATCAGGCGCGCAAGGTCGCATGGACGTTCCGGCGCGCCTCGACGTCGAAACTGCGGCTGTTCCCCGGGGCGAAGGAACTGCTGCGCACACTCAAGGGCGAAGGGCGGCGCGTCGTGCTCGTCAGCAACGCGCAGGCGAGCTACACCTGGCCCGAACTCAAGTTGCTCGGGCTCGACGACATATTCGACGATGTGCTCATCTCGAGCGACGAAGGCATACGCAAGCCGTCGGTCGAAATCTTCCGCCACGCGCTCATCCGCGAGGAAGTCGAGCCCCAGTGCGCACTCATGGTGGGCAATGACGAGGCGAGCGACATCTTTGGCGCCGCGCAGGCCGGCATCGACGCGGTCTACCTGCACACCGACGACAACACGGGCGGAGAGACCGCCGACCAGGCCGTCGCGTCGTTCGAAGGCGCCGACTATCAGGGCCTGCTCGACTACATCCATAAGGCCGAAGCCAAAGCATCCGGAGCCAACGGAATGGGGCAAGCGTGACGGAGCCATGCCCGGCATGCCGGATAACTACAGGAAGTGAATGATGGACGGATACGCGAAGTACCTCGAAGAGAAGAAAGCGAAGCCGAAAGGCCTTTCGACGTTCAAGCTGAAAGTGATCGGCGATGTGCTCATGTTCCTGTCCGCGGCGAGCATGACCCTCGTGCCGAGGTTCCTTGGCGCACCCTCGACCGACGACATGGGTGTGCTCACCGTGGTCGTGCTATGCGAGGCGATCTCGTGGGTGGCCATCCCGATCTACGCGTGGCTGCTGTACACGGGCTTCGACAGGACCCGAAGCTGGTTCAAATACGGCATGCGCCTGTTCATCCTCGCGCTCGTGTGCGAAGTGCCGTACGACATGGTCACCTTCGGCCC
The DNA here is from genome assembly GCF_000771225.1 of Bifidobacterium pseudolongum subsp. pseudolongum DSM 20099. Classification (GTDB taxonomy): domain Bacteria; phylum Actinomycetota; class Actinomycetes; order Actinomycetales; family Bifidobacteriaceae; genus Bifidobacterium; species Bifidobacterium pseudolongum. The sequence continues at coordinate 25,738 of NZ_JDTZ01000013.1, read as the reverse complement.
CGACCACCTCTTCGACTTCCGCTCGCAGAACCCGGTGTTCGGCCTTGTAGTGGCGCTTGTGGTGATGGTGCTACTCGACGCCGTGGAAGACCTGAAGACCGGGGTGCGCGTCACGCTTTCGGTGCTCCTCGTGATCATCGGTCTGCTGTGGGACGTGCTCCTGCGCGTCGGGCAAAGCCAGGCGATTCTCAACATCGGCTCGCTCACGTTGGGCTTCTGCGTCATCTATTACTACCTGCACCGGCGCGAGAACACGATGATGCTCACCGCCGCGACACTGGGCGCCGTCTCGGGCATCGCCCCCGGCTTCGGCGTCGCGTTCCTGCACTACCGCAATGGAGAGCTCGGCTACCGCCACTTCTGGACGCCATGGGTGTTCTACGCGGTCTACCCGGCCATCCTCCTCGCCTGCGCATGCATGGCGCTCTGATTCCAACCATCCAACGTAACTGACCAATTTCACCACCAAAGGGGGCAATCGTGCACAAGAAAGGCATTCGTGAAGTAGCGCATATCGCCGGCGTGTCGATTTCCACGGTTTCCCGTGCGTTCACTCGCCCGGAGCTCGTCTCCGAAAAAACACGTGAACGGGTTATGGAAGCGGCATCGATGCTCGACTTCAACATCTCCCGTTCCGCCACCGCGCTCAAATCGGGGCAGACGTTCCGTGTGGCGCTGTTGATGAACGAGGAGGTGACGAGCTGGTTCAACGCCCAGGTCTTCGCCGGACTCAATTCGGTGCTGCACGACGCGGGGTACGACATCTCGCTCTTCCAACACATCGACGACGCGAAGAACCGCGAATCGTTCTTCGTGAATCTACCGGTGCTGCGCAATGTGGACGCGGTGTTCGTGGCGTCATTCGCAATCGAGCCGAACGAAGTCGAACAGCTGCGCCGCACGCATGTGCCGATTATCGGCATCAACACGCCGTCGAGCAGCGCGTTCGACGCCTCGATCAGCATCGACGACGAGGCCGGCATGTTCCGCGCGGCACAGCACATGATCAATCTGGGGCACCACAAGATCGTCTACACGTGCTCGGTGGCCGAGGAATCGCTCGAAGCGTCAATCGACGCGCGCGGGCGTGGATTCATGCGCGCGTGCGAGGCTGCGGAAAGCACGCATGACATCGACTGGAAGGTGCTGTCGGTGCCGCGCGGCCGCGATTTCGCGGATGCCGCGCTCGCCGCCGTGCTTTCCGAGGAGACATTCCCCGACGCGATCTGCTGCCAGATGGACATGATGGCGATTCCGCTGATCATCAAACTGCAGCGGCACGGGTACTATTCGCCGCGCGATTATTCGATCATCGGATTCGACGACAGCGCGTATGCCGATACGGTCGATTTGACCACCATGCGGCAGGATCCGTTCTCGATGGGGGCGGCCGCCGCGAAGAAGGGCCTCAAGCTGCTGCACGGCGAGCCGCTCGATGAGCCGCATTCGATCGTGGAGCCGCGTCTCGTGCTGCGTGGCACCGACGCCCGCTTGGAACCGGACAGGCCGCTCGAGCGGTAGCTGTCTCATCGCATGGACCTGATGCTCCACCTTCGTCGGATGGCTACCAACGCACGCTGAGTATTGGCTGAAACGCCGCCTCAAACAGACTGTTGAGGCGGCGTTTTTGTTGGGATTCCGCAGTTCCGGGAATTGTGGAGAAAATCTTTTCCGCAGCGGGAATAAAGTTTGACATCCAATAGTTGAGTGATGTAGGCTCAAGTTTTGGAAGGTCCAAGAAGGCCGCCCACGCGAGAGCACGGGCAGCACGCCTGACGGGACTTGAGCAAGCATTGTTAATGAATAAGCGAACCTAACAAAGGAGAACAAGTATGGGACGCGCAGTCGGTATTGATTTGGGTACCACCAATTCCTGCATCGCAACGCTGGAAGGTGGAGAGCCCACCGTTATCGTGAACGCCGAAGGATCACGCACCACCCCGTCGGTGGTGGCCTTCAGCAAGTCCGGCGAAATCCTCGTCGGTGAAGTCGCCAAGCGCCAAGCCGTGACGAACGTCGACCGCACCATCAGCTCGGTCAAGCGCCACATGGGCACTGACTGGACCGTGGACATCGACGGCAAGGAATGGACGCCGCAGGAGATTTCCGCACAGATCTTGATGAAGCTCAAGCGCGACGCTGAAGCGTACTTGGGTGAGCCGGTCACCGACGCCGTCATCACCTGCCCTGCGTACTTCAACGACGCCCAGCGCCAGGCCACCAAGGACGCCGGCACGATCGCAGGCCTCAACGTGCTGCGTATCATCAACGAGCCGACCGCCGCGGCTCTGGCCTACGGTCTGGAGAAAGGCAAGGAAGACGAACGCATCCTGGTCTTCGACCTCGGTGGCGGCACCTTCGATGTCTCGCTGCTGGAGATTGGCAAGGACGACGACGGCTTCTCGACGATCCAGGTGCAGGCCACGAGCGGCGACAACCACCTTGGTGGCGATGATTGGGACCAGCGCATCATCGACTGGCTCGTCGGCGAAGTCAAGAACAAGTACGGCGTCGACCTGAGCAAGGACAAGATCGCCCTGCAGCGTCTGAAGGAAGCCTCGGAGCAGGCGAAGAAGGAACTGTCTTCGTCCATGTCCACCACAATCAACATGCAGTACCTGGCCATGACCCCTGACGGCACGCCTGTGCACCTCGACGAGACGCTCACCCGTGCGCACTTCGAGGAAATGACGAAGGATCTGCTCGACCGCTGCCGCACGCCGTTCAACAACGTGCTGGCCGACGCCGGCATCTCCGTCTCGCAGATTGACCATGTGATCCTGGTCGGTGGCTCGACCCGTATGCCCGCCGTGAAGGAGCTCGTCAAGGAGCTCGACGGCGGCAAGGAACCGAACCAGTCCGTGAACCCGGATGAGGTTGTGGCCATCGGCGCAGCCGTGCAGTCGGGCGTCATCAAGGGCGACCGCAAGGACGTGCTGCTGATCGACGTGACCCCGCTTTCGCTGGGCATCGAGACCAAGGGCGGCATCATGACGAAGCTCATCGAGCGCAACACCGCCATCCCGGCGAAGCGTTCCGAGATCTTCTCGACCGCCGAGGACAACCAGCCGTCCGTGCTGATCCAGGTCTACCAGGGCGAGCGTGAATTCGCCCGTGACAACAAGCCGCTGGGCACCTTCGAACTGACCGGCATCGCGCCGGCGCCGCGTGGCGTCCCGCAGATCGAGGTCACCTTCGACATCGACGCCAACGGCATTGTGCACGTCTCCGCGAAGGACAAGGGCACCGGCAAGGAACAGTCGATGACGATCACCGGCGGCTCCGCGCTGCCGAAGGACGAGATCGACCGCATGGTGCGCGACGCCGAAGCCCATGAAGCCGACGACAAGAAGCGCAAGGAAGAGGCCGAGACCCGCAACCAGGCCGAAGCCTTCGCCTACCAGACCGAGAAGCTCGTCAACGACAACAAGGACAAGCTCGCCGACGACGTGGCCAAGGAGGTCACCGACGCGGTCAACGAACTCAAGGACGCGCTCAAGGGCGACGACATTGAGAAGATCAAGGCCGACCAGGAGAAGCTCATGACCGCGGCCCAGAAGATCGGCCAGGCGCTGTACGCGCAGCAGGGCGCCGAAGGCGCGGCTGCCGCGGGCGACCAGGGCGCCGCCGACAACGGTGGCGACGACGACGTGGTGGACGCCGAGGTCGTGGACGACGACAAGGACAACAAGTAATGTCCGAATTCAACAAGGACGATTACCTCAACGACCTGCCCGACGCCGACGAACTCGCGGCCGGGCAGGTCGCCCCTGAGGACGGCGCCGGCGAGGCGCAGCCCGAAGCGAACAACGATGCGCAATCCAGCGAGGAGCAAGGCGTGCGGCAGGAACAGCCGGCCGACGAGGCCGCCGCGCCCGAAGAGGGCGAAGAGGCGGACTCGAAGGATGGCAAGCTGACCCCGCTCGGCCAGGCCAAGAAAGAGGCCGCTGAATACCTCGAGGCGTTGCAGCGTGAGCGTGCGGAGTTCATCAACTACCGCAACCGCACCAAGAAAGACATGGAGCGTGCCCGCCAGCAGGGCATCATCGATGTGCTTGCGGCGGAGTTGCCCGCGCTCGACGACATTGACCGCATCCGCGAACACGGTGGCGAGATGGACGAATCGTTCCAGGCTGTCGCCGCGAAGATCGACAAGGCCTTCGAGAAGTTCGGCGTGGAGAAGTTCGGCGTGAAAGGCGAGGATTTCGATCCGACCCGCCACGACGCCATTCTGCACAAGCCGGATCCGCAGGCCGAGAAAGCGACCGTGGACACCGTGGTCGAGGCGGGATACCGCATCGGCGACCGCGTGATTCGCGCGGCGCGCGTGGTGGTCGCCTCACCGCAGGAGTGACGACTGCCGCACATGCAGGCGAGCGTGGCCGTGGACCGCATTCGATTCCGGTCCACGGCCACGTTCGCGTATACACAGACTTACAACGACCAACAGTGCAACATAAGACCTCGAAAGGAGGCACAATATGGCTGAGAATGAATGGCTGAATAAAGACTTCTACAAGACCCTCGGTGTCTCCAAAGACGCCACGGAAAGCGAAATCACCAAGGCGTACCGCAAACTTGCGCGCAAGTACCACCCCGACATCAACAAGACGAAGGAAGGCGAGGAGAAGTTCAAGGACATCTCCGAAGCGTACGACGTGCTCAAAGACAAGGATTCGCGTGAGAAGTACGACGCGATTCGCCAGTTCGGCATGGGCGGCGCCCGCTTCGCCGGTGGCGCCGGTGGCGGCGGCTTCGACGGCGCCGATTTCTCCGACATCTTCGGTTCGATGTTCGGTGGCGGCGCCGGCGGCAACGGCTCGCACATCCGTTTCTCCACGAATGGCGGCGCGTCGAACCTCAACGACATCTTCTCGATGTTCGGTGGCGGTGCCGGCGGTGGCGAAGGCTTCGGCCGTGGCTATGGATACGACGATTACGGCGAGGGAGCCTATCAAGGCTACCGCCCGACCCCGGTGCCGGAGGACGGTGGCGACCTGAACTCGAAGATCACGCTGACATTCCGCCAGGCGGTCAAGGGTGCCACGGTCTCGCTCAAGGCCAACGGCAAGAAGTTCAAGACGCGTGTTCCGGCCGGTGTGAAGGACGGCCAGAAGATCCGCCTTGCCGGCAAGGGCAAGCCCGGCAAGCACGGCGGCAAAACCGGTGACATGTATTTGCAGGTCACCGTCACGGAAGACCCCAAGTTCACGATGGACGGCGTCGATCTGGTCATGGACCTGCCCGTCACCGTGGGTGAGGCGGTCGATGGCGCGAAGGTCACCGCGAAAGACATGGACGGAGAACAGGTCACCTTCAAGGTGCATGCCGGCGCCTCGAGCGGAGACGAAGTGCGCATCTCGGGCAAGGGCGTGCAGACGCCGCGCAAGACGGGCGACCTTGTGGGACGCGTACAGATTCGCGTGCCGAAGAAGCCGAGCATGCATGAGAAGCATGCGGCGAAGGAGTTCGACAAGATGTGCGGTGATTTCGCCGCCGACATCGCGAACGAGCGGGAGGCCTGATGCCGGTGTCGCGCATGGAACAGCAGAAACGCAGGCTGTACGAGATGTGCGCGATGGCGATTGCGGCCGGTCGTGCCGACCTTGATGGGGCGTCGCGCGTGGGATTCGACATCGACCTTCCCGTGTTCAGCGTGGGGCGTGCGGCCGAACTCGCGGCCGTGCACCCGCAGACGCTGCGGCAGTACGACCGCAGCGGGCTCGTGGTACCGCAGCGCACCAGCGGTGGCGCGCGCCGGTACTCACTGCGCGATGTGGACCGGCTAATCCAGTCGCAGCGCATGAGCCAACGCGACGGCATCAACCTGACCGGGATCGCGCGCATCCTCAACCTTGAGGAGGAAAACCGCCAGTTGCGCCGGCAGATCCACGCGCTGCGCGTGGAAGCCGGCGGGAGCGTGTTCGCGGCAGACATGGACGGCCGCATCACCGAGATGCGCCGCTGCCGGCGCGCACGGCATTGGAGACACCGGCTCCAGACATCTCCGCGGGAACTGACCGGCGGAGCGAGCTACCGGCCGGTGGAGGCACAATCGAAATCCGTTGTGCTCTGGCACACGGTTTCCCGTTGACATATCGATTGTGCATGGTACGCAGATGCCGGCCGGGGCTAGTTGAAGCCCCGGCCGGCATCGTTTGTGCAACGAACGGCGCGTTGGTAAGTACAGCACGCGGGCTGCGCCCAGTGCAGCGGGTATTGTTGGCAGAGATGATACCCGCAGGTGGCAGTGGCGAAACGAGGTGCGTATGAGTGTTCGGAAAAACGGGTCTGCCAAGCTCGAGGCATTGCAGGGTGTGTTCTGGGACATGGACGGCACGCTCATCGATTCCGAGCCGCTGTGGCATGAGGGCGAGCTGCGGCTCGTGCACGAATACGGCGGCCACTGGACGAAGCAGCTGGCCGAGGGTGGCTCTGGGCGCCCCGTGCCGCAGATCGCGCAGGAGATGGCCGATCTTGGATGCCCTCTGCCGCCCGAGGAGATCGGCCGGCGCATGATCCAATACGTGACCGACGAAGAGAAGAAGCAGCTGCCGTGGATTCCCGGCGTGCGCCGTCTGCTCGAGCAGCTGCGCGATGCGGGCATCCCGTCGATGCTTGTGACGACCTCGCCGCGCGACCTCGCCGAGAACCTCATCGCGCAGGCGCCGGAGGGTGCGTTCGCCGGATATGTGTGCGGCGACGACGATGTGGCGAAGAAACCCGACCCGGCGCCGTATAAGCTCGCTGCAGCGAAGCTCGGCATCCCAGACGCGCTGCTGCCGTGCTGTGTAGCGTTCGAGGATTCGATGAGCGGGCGCACATCCGCTGCCGCCTCCGGCATGACGACGGTTGTGGTGACAGGGTATCTGGCCGGCGGCTATGTGCCTGGGCCGGGGTACACCACGACCGAGAACTACGACGACATCACGCCGGAATCGCTCAACCGCATGGTGCAGCGCATGTACGACCGTCTCGCGCCGCTCGCGTGAGCGGGGAGCGGCGTTGCCCCAGTCGTTCTCTTCTCCCATACGCCCCTGTTCGCTGTTGCCGTCACTGTTTTCGCTGTTTTCGTCAGGCATTTCGCCGTTTTCGTCACAAAATCGTCGAAAAAATGACAAAAACGGCGAAATGCCTGACGAAAACAGCGAAAACAGGACTATCCTCGGCAATGTACTTCGGGAGCAACCGCGTTTGCCGACACTTCGATGAGGAAGAACCATGTTTTCACGAGAATCCAATGCCGATTATCTCAATCCAGCACTGCCCATCGCACAGCGGGTGAGCGACCTGCTGGGCCGCATGACCCTTGAGGAGAAGGTCGGGCAGATGATGCAGCTCGACGCGCGCACAGGCGAGCTCGACGAGCTCATCGTCAAACGGCATGTGGGGTCGATCCTGCACACGTCACCCGACAACCTGGTGCGTGCCGCGCAAATCGTGCGTAACGAGACGCGCCTCGGCATCCCGCTGCTCGTCGGCGACGACTGCATCCACGGATACTCATTCTGGCCAGGCGCGACGATCTTCCCCTCGCAGCTCGGCATGGCGTGCAGCTGGGACGCGCGGAAAGTGGAGGAAGCCGCGCGCATCACGGCCGAGGAAGTCGCGTGCACCGGGGTGCATTGGACCTTCTCGCCGGTGCTGTGCATCGGGCGTGACACGCGCTGGGGTCGCATCGACGAGACCTTCGGCGAGGACCCGGTGCTCATCGGCGAGCTCGCGTCCGCGATGGTGAAGGGATACCAGAAGCACGCGCAGGCGGGAGACGCTTTCGACGAAGACGCCATCCTCGCATGCGCGAAGCACTTCGCCGGTTATTCGTATACGCAAGGCGGGCGCGACGCCTCCGAGGCCGACTTGACGAAGCGCGCGTTGGAAAGCTGGTTCCTGCCGCCCTTCGAGCGCGTGGCGAAAGAGGGGTGCGCCACGTTCATGCTCGGGTACGAGGCGATCGACGGCACGCCCGTCACTTTCAACAAGTGGCTGCTCAGCGACAAGCTGCGCGGCGAATGGGACTACCGCGGCACGTTGGTGACCGACTGGGACAACGTCGGGCGCGCCGTGTGGGAACAGCACATCAAGCCCGATTATGAGACCGCTTCCGCCGATGCCGTCAAGGCAGGCAACGACCTGATCATGACGACGCCCGGATTCTACGAAGGCGCGATCGACGCCGTGAACAGCGGCATGCTTGACGAGTCGCTGATCGATGACGCCGTCGCGCGCTTGCTCACACTCAAGTTCCAGCTCGGGCTGTTCGAAAACCCGCGCTTGCCGGACCGCGAGCGTATCTCGGCCACCATCGGCACCGACGCGCACATGCAGGCGAACCTCGAGCTCGCGCGCGAATCCGTTGTGCTGCTACGCAACAACGGTGTGCTGCCGCTTTCCATCACCGATGCCGAGATGCCGCGCCGGATCGCGGTCGTAGGGCCGCTCGCCGATGATGCGCAGAACCAGCTGGGAGACTGGGCCGGCAATTCGGGGCAGGTGCCGTGGATGCCCGAGGGACAGCCGCTTGAGATGGTCACGACGGTGCTCGACGGCGTACGCGAGCTCGCGCCTGAGGGTTGCGATGTCGTGGTTGCGCGCGGCGCGAACGTCGTCGAACTGGTCCCCGATCCAGAAGGTGAACTGTTCCCGGACGGGCAGCCGCGCCCCGACATCGCCGTCGCCGCGCCCCTCGACGAGGCATTGCTTGATGAGGCGGAAGTCGTGGCGCGCAGTGCGGACGCCGTCATCGCGGTCGTCGGAGACGTTGTGCAACTGACCGGCGAGACGTGTTCGACGGCGACGCTCGAGCTGCTCGGCGGGCAGAACCAATTGCTCGAACGGATGGTGAGTGTTGCACGTGAAACACACAAGCCGCTCGTCGTCGTGCTCATCAGCTCCAAGCCGCAGGTGCTGCCGCCGTGCGTCATCGGCACGAATGGCGTCATCGTCGACGAATCCGCCACCGAGGGGCTCGGTGCGTTCCTCTGGGCGGCGAATCCAGGCATGCAGGGCGGGCGAGCGATCGCCGAGATCATCTTCGGCATGACCGAGCCGAGTGGGCGTCTGCCGATCACGTTCCCGCGCCATGCCGGGCAGCTGCCGGTCTTCTACAACGAGATTCGCGGGCAGCATGGCGACCGTTACGCGGACCTGACGCAGGACCCGGCGTTCGCGTTTGGCGAGGGGCTCTCGTACACGACCTTCGCATACGGCGAGCCACGCATCACGAACGGCTCCGAGTTCACCGCACACGATGTGGTGCATGTCGAAATCGACCTGACGAACACCGGCGCGCGGGCCGGCACGGAGATCGTGCAGCTGTACATCAGCGACATCGTGACGTCATACACATGGGCGGACAAGGAACTCAAGGACTTCCGGCGCGTCACGCTCGAGCCGGGGGAGACGGCCCGCGTCGCGTTCGATCTGCCGGTGAGCGCGTGCACGATTGTGAACGGCGACGCCGAGCGAATCGTGGAACCGGGCGAGTTCAAGGTCCTCATCGGGCATTCCAGCCGGTACAGCGACCTGCACACGACGATCTTCAACGTTGTGGAGGGGTGATCAGCGCTGCCGCCGCCCGGCGCACCAGACATGCCGCACCTGCCAGCTTGACGGGTCAAGCAGCAGCATGTCTGCGGCGTACCCGCGGCACACGAGCCCAAGCGGTGTGCCGGTGACGGCATTCGGCCCATCGAAGCCGAACACGCGCGCCGGCGCGAGCGTCGCGGCCTCGACGGCATCCGCGGGTGCCATGCCCAGCTCGAGCACGGCGCGTTGCACGGCGTGCTCGAGCAGCAGCGTGGAACCCGCGATCGCGCCATTCGACACCAGGCGTGCGTGGCCGTCCGTGACGCGTACGTCGAGCTTGCCGAGTGTGTAGGCGCCGTCAGGGCAATCGGTCGCCGCCATCGCGTCGGTCACCAACACCGTGCGGTGCGGTGCGAACCCCAATGCCAAGCGGAGCACGGGGTCCTGCACATGGAAGCCGTCGTTGATCAGCTCGATCGAGACGCGCCGGTCCTCCACCGCGGCCGGGATCGGCCCGGGCGCGCGGTGGTGCAGTCCCGGCATCGCGTTGAACAGATGCGTCAAGAGCCGCGCGCCGGCGTCGAACGCGCGCTCGGTGGTCGCGAAGTCGGCGTCGGTGTGCCCCACGGCGCACACCACGCCCTCATGCGCGAACGTGTCGATCGCGCGCATGGCATGTGGCAGTTCCGGGGCGATGGTGATCTGCCGCAGACAGCCGTCGGCCGCCTCGACGAGTGCCGCAACACGTTCGGGGGTCGGGTCGCACAGGCACGCCAGGTCGTGCGCGCCTTTGTGCAGCGGGGAGATGAACGGGCCTTCGAGATGCGCGCCGAGGACGTCCGGCCGTGTGCGCATCGCCTCGCGTACGTTGCGCAGGTTGGCCTCCATCACGTCCAGCGGATTGGTGATGAGGCTGCACACCTGCCTTGTGGTGCCGTGGAGCATGTGCCCGGCGCGCGCGGTGCGGATGCCGTCTGCGCCATCGTCGAACGACATGCCCCATGCGCCGTGCACGTGGATGTCCACATAGCCGGGCGTCAGCAGCATGCCGTGCGCGTCGATGCGGTTTTGTTCGGGTATGCCATGGCGTTCGGCGGCTTCCTCGAACGCCTGCGCCGACGTGCCGGTCTCGCTGATGACGCCGCCCTCGCTGATGGCCCAACTGCGGGGGCTTATGCCGCGCGCGTCGATACGCGTGGCATTGGCGATGCCGAACGCCTGCGCCGGCTGTTCGAATGATTGTGCGATGCGCTCGGCGGTCGCCTGCCGTTCCTGCGGGCTGGCCGGGACGCCATCGTGTTCGGGTCTGTGCTCGTGATGCATGGTGTCACTTCTGGTTTCTGGGTCTCTATGCCGTCTCTATGTGCGGGAGTGCTGCGTGGTGCGCGTGCGTGCCTGTACGCGTTCAGATGCCCTGCCACGCCGGCTTGTGCGCGTATGCGTAGCGGTAATAGTCCTTGTTGCGCAGTTTCGACGCGGCCTTTTCGTCCACGATGACGGTCGCGTGCGGGTGCAGCTGCAGCGCGCTCGCCGGGCAGAACGACGAGACGCCGCCTTCGACCGTCTCCGCGATCGCTTCGGCCTTGCCGCTGCCGAATGCGAGCAGCACGAGGTGCCGCGCCTTCATGATGGTGCCGATGCCCTGGGTGATGCAGTGCGTCGGCACATTGTCGACATTGCCGTCGAAGAAGCGCGCGTTGTCTTCCCTCGTCTGTTCGGTGAGCGTTTTGATGCGTGTGCCCGACGCGAGCGACGACCCCGGTTCGTTGAACCCGATGTGGCCGTCCGTGCCGATGCCCAGGATCTGCACGTCCACACCGCCGGCCGCCTCGATCGCCGCGTCGTACTGCTGCCCGGCGTGCTCGATTGTGTCGAGGTTGCCGTCCGGCACATGCACGAGTTCCGGGGTGAGCCCGAGCGGCTCGACGACCGTGCGCGTGATGACGCTACGGTACGATTCCGGGTGGGACGGGTCGAGTCCGGCGTATTCGTCGAGCGCGAACCCGCACACATGCGACACGTCCAGATGGCGTTCCTTGATCTCCTTCGCGAGTTCGGTGTAGGCGGCGAGCGGGCTTGACCCCGTGGCGAGGCCGAGCACGCAATCCGGCTTGCGCGCGATGAGGTTCGCGACGCAGTGCGCGTAGATCGCGCCGGCTTCCTGCTGCGAACGGACGATGATGACTTCTGCCATGATGATGCTCCTTGGCCTGCTGTGTATGGCAATGAATTGAATGAGGAAATAGGTGGGGTGGTGGGGCTGCCGCGCTATGCGGCCGCCGGTACGTGCATGGCGCCGAGCGCGGCCCCTATCGCGCCGACCGGCAGGTCGGTCGGCGAAAGCCGTAGCCGGGCCGGCAGGTTGAGCGCGTTGATGAACCCGCTCGTATTGCCGCGCCTGCGCAGCTCCGCGCGGATCGCGTCGAGCAGCGGCGCGCCGGTCTTCGCCATGCCGCCGCCGATGATGATGATGTTGGGGTCGACCGTCACGGCGAGCACGTCGATTGCATCCGCGATCGCGGCGATGATCGTGTCACGCACCTCCACAGCCTGCTTGTGGTGCGGATGGCCGGTGTTCCGCGCCGCTTCGAGGATCGCCGGCATCGGTGGCGAGGCGTATGGCCACAGCCGTGTGGCCGCGCCGCCGCTCCCCGCGGTCTCCAGGCAGCCGACCTGCCCGCAGGCGCACCGCCAGCGGTGCGGTTCGACCGGGATGTGCCCGATCTCGCCCACGGTGTTGCTGGAGCCACGGTCGAGTTCGCCATCGCGGATGATGCCCGCCGCGAGCCCCGTGCCGAGATTGAGGAACGCGATCGTTTCGCCGGCGGCCCTCCCGTCTTCGACAAGGCGTGCGGCGCCGACGGCTGCGGCGTTGACATCGTTCTCGACGGTCACCGGCATGCCGCAGCGCGCGCGTATGGCGCTCGCGAGCGGCACATGGCCGATGCCCAGGTTCGCGATGTCGTTCACATCGCCGGTGGTCTCATCGACGGCCCCCGGCGTGCCGATGCCGATCGCGGCCACAGTGCCGGAGCCTGGGGGCAGCTGGGTGACGAGCGTGTTGACGAGCGCGGCGACATCGTCGATCAGCGCATCGGGCCCCCGCCGGGCCGGACGGCTGGATTGCGCCAGCACGCGCACGTCGGTGAAGGTGTGTTCGCGCGGTGCTTCGATGACGGCACCGGCGATTTTGGTGCCGCCCACGTCAATGCCGATGAGCAGTGGCGGCGAGCCGGTTGGATATGCCATGACAACTCCTTTGTTGTGGCTGATGGTGATGTGGTTGGCGGGCCGCTCACTCGCGCGCGCAGCGCTCGCGAATGTACGGCACAAGCAGTCTCAGCACGTTGATGGCCTGCCCACGCAGCGATGCGTCCGCACCCACTTGGCAGCGGTGCAGTGCCGGGATCGTCATGTATTGCGTGTTCAGCGCGGCGCTCAATTCGCCGCGCATCGCATTGATGAAGGTCTCGCCGCCGATGTCCGCGGGTGCGTCGATCGCCACGTCGTGCAGATTGAGCAGCCCGAGTGGCATCGCCATGACACGGCCGAGCAGCTGGCCTGCCCCGATGAGGATTTCGGTGCGTTGCGCGGGGTCGCCCGCGATCTGCGCGTACAGGTTGTTCGTCGAAAGATATGCTTCCAGACAGCCGCGTTTGCCGCATGCGCAGGCGGGGCCCTCCGGGTCGACGACGACATGCCCGATTTCGCCGGCCATGCACGTGGAGCCGTCCACGATCTGCCCGTTGACACACAGGCTCGCGCCCACGCCGGCGCCGATGCGGATGAGCATCGAGTTGTCGCCGCCTTCGCCGAAGAACCGTTCCGCCACAAGGGCGGCGTTCGTCGCATTGCCTACAAGCACCGGCATGTCGAGCGCCTCACGCAGTTCGTCGTGCAGCGGCACTTGCTCCCAGCCGAGCTGCACGGCGTCCACCACGGTGCCGTTGTGGTCCACGACGCCCGGGACCGCGACCCCCACACCCAGAATCGGCTGTGTGCACGCTGCGATAAGCCGGTTGACGAGCCCGGTGATGATGTCCACCGAGACGTCGGTGCCGTGCTCGACGGGCACTTCCGTCCGTTCGATGATGCGGCCGCCGAGGTCGACGAGCGCGGCCTGCACCACGTACTGCTGCGACAGATCGACGGTGATGATGCGCCAGAATGCCGTGTCGATCGCGAGCATGACCGACCGCTTGCCGCGCCCGCTGCGTGTGTCTTCGCCGACCTCGCGGACGATGTGGTTGTCCAGCATCTCTCCGGTCACCTCGGTGGCGGCCATGCGCGAAAGGCCAAGCGTTTTGCCCAGTTCGCTGCGCGAGACGGCGGCGGTGGGGAACAGCAGGTTGAATACGGCCATCGTGTTGCGCGCGCGGATGTCGGAAGGCACCGTTTTCGTGCTGGCGTTGAGCACGATTTGTTCGAGCTGCGAAGGGTTCATTGTGGCTCCTTGTCTCGAATGAGGCCGTACAATTGGTCAGACGCAGCGGTGGTGTCCGGCCGATAGCCCTAGGATATCAAGATGTGTCTATTATGTCAATCAAGTATACATAATTATGCTGTAGCGTGAAAATGACAGTATTGCAGCGATATTCGGTCTGTTCTGTCTAAGTCATCAGGGGTGTCTGCCGCAATTGTCACCGTCCTGTCGTTGATTGGTGCACGGGGGTTCGCCGTGTTGCGCGCCGATGTCGCTGGGCTGGTCCGCAAAGCCGATGGTGACGTTGCCCGAGTAGGTGATGCGCGCCCCCTCCGGATGCCAATCCGTGTGCTTGGGCGCGCTGCCGGCGTTGATGAAGATGTTGTCTTCCACGGACGCCGTGCCGTCCGCGCGGTCAAGTCGCAGCGGATCGGCTCCCTCCGCGATGATGAACGTGTTGTGCGCCACGGTGGCGTCCGGGTTGCGCGGAATGTCGATCGCGCCCATCAGGTCGCGGTCGGAGACGTTGTGGTGGAATGTGGAGCGGACGGCCTTTTCGTTGCAGAACATGATGCATCCGCCCGAGTTGTTGCGTGAGTAGTTGTAGCGGTATTCGGTGCCGTCACCGAAGTCGGCGTCCCATGCCTGCCCGTCGCCGTTGCCGTGGTCCGCGTTGAGCGTATCGTAGGCCTCGTTGTATTCGAACAGCGCGTTTTTGCAGCGCCATGGCCAGATCGCGGCGGCCACTCGATCGTTGTCCGTCGCCGTGTAGACGTCGCTGCGGATGTCCTTCGCGGCCTCGCGCGCGATGTTGCGCCGTACGACCGGCCGGTCGCAGTACATGACGGTGATCGCGTCGCCGCCCGCGCGTTCCACCACATTGCCCTCCACGACCACGTTCGTGGCGCCGTACCTGCGGATCGTCCGGTCGTCGATCGTGCCGTCCCCGTAGTCGTAGGTGTTGTCCCAACAGCCGTCGGCGTTCCTGCCGCCGTTGTCGATGACGTTGAGGTAGGCGGTGTAGCCGACGGCGATGCCCCAGCGGCTCGTGTCGCGCACGGTGTTGCCGGCGATGCGCACGTCGTCGAAGCGCGCGATGTCGGTGTCGACGCGCGCGGGGTCGGCGGGCAGGTGCGCGATGACGTAGATGCCGCCGTTCGCCATGTGTTTGTCGTAGATGTTGCCGTGCACGTCGTGCACGAACAGCCGTTCCAGTGTGATGCCGCGTGATGTGCCGCCGTTTTCGGCGATGACGGCCACGCCTGTGCGGTCCATGGCGTCTATGTCGTTGTATGCGCGTTCGTCGGCGCGGCCGACGCGCTGGTTCGTGATCTCCAGGTCGTGCACATGCACGTACGAGCAGTCGCGCAGCAGGACCGCCGTGGAGACGGTGCCGCGGTTGCGGTGCGGGGAGCCGCCGATCGGCGCGCGGTAGTCTTCGAACCACCGGCCGCTGCCGTCACAGGCGATGAGCGGCGGCGGCAGCTGCGGGTCGCCATAGCCGCCAATCGTCACCGGCAGCTGCGCCGTGCCGGAGACTCCCTGGAGATGGAGCGCTTCCCCGGCGAACCGCGAACCGCGTTCGAGGAGGATCGCGTCGCCCGGTTGCAGTGGGGCGGACGCGGCATGGGCGAGTGTGCGCCACGCATCGGCCTGCCGCGTGCCGCAGGCGTGGTCGTCGCCGTGTGCCGAAGAGACGAAATAGTCGGTCATGGGGCCTTCCTTGTGGTTCCTTGCGAATATGCGGCCGCTGTGCCCGCCATTGGGTGCGGCCTAGGGGAATGGATGGTTCAAGTGTACACCATTTGGACAGATTGGTGACATTACCGTATGTAGCTGAAAATCGTTGGTAACACGACGATTGAGAAGTAGTTATGCCCACAGAGAACTTAAAAGTAAGCGAAGTTGACAAAAAAGAAACGACTCGGTATGGTGGTGGCATCACCACGAGGAAGTGGCGGTGATTGTAGGAAAGCAACAAGTTGGGCGGAGTCGCCCACATGTCTGATCACGAAGGAGTGTAGGGGCATGAAGTGGAATAAAGGTCTTATGGCAGGTGCCGCGGCGGTGGCCGCGGCGTGCATGGCGCTCTCCGGCTGCGGAGGGGCCTCGTCGGGCGGGTCGAGTAGCTCGTCATCTGGCTCGGTCTCGAACGGCGGCAAGGTGGAGATCACCTACATCCACCGCCTTCCGGACAAGTCCGGCATGACATCAGTCGAACAGATCGTCTCGCGTTGGAACAAGGAGAACCCGAACATCCAGGTCAAGCCGATCCATTTCAATGGCAACGCTTCCGACCTCATCAAGAAGCTCGAGACCGACGTCAAGGCGGGCAACGCGCCGGACCTGGCACAGGCCGGCTACTCCGAGATCCCCGAGCTCTTCACCAAGGGCCTTCTGGAAGACGTGACGGCGGAGGCCGACCAGTACAAGGGCGACTTCGCGGAGGGGCCTTACGGCAACATGACCATCGGCGGCAAGACCTTCGGCCTGCCGCAGGACACCGGCCCACTCGTCTACTACTACAACAAGACGGAGTTCGACAAGCTCGGCATCAGCGTGCCGAAGACGCAGGGCGAGCTTCTGGAAAGCGCGAAGAAGGCCGCCGCCCAAGGCAAGTACATCATGTCCTTCCAGGCGGATGAGGCGGGCAACATGCTTTCCGGCCTTGCCGGCGCTTCCGACCCGTGGTACACGATCGAGGGCGATGCGTGGAAGGTGGACACCCAGACGAGCGGCTCGAAGGCCGTGGCGAAGGTCTACCAGCAGCTGCTCGACGACAAGGCGGCCACCACGAACCCGCGTTGGGACCCGTCGTTCGACGCCTCGCTGCAGAAGGGCGAGCTCATCGGTACGATCGGCGCCGCATGGGAGGCCCCGCTGCTCATGGACTCGATGGCCGACAAGGGCAAGGGCGACTGGCGCGTTGCGCAGATCGGCGATTGGTTCGACAACGGCGAGAAGACCGGCCCTGACGGTGGCTCGGGCGTCGTGGCGCTCAAAGGCATCAAGCATAAGGCCGAGGCGATGAAGTTCCTCGACTGGTTCAACACGCAGGTTGACGACCTGACCTCGCAGGGCCTCGTCGTGGCGGCCACGACGGGCAGCGCGAAGACGCCGGCAAGCTGGTCCGAATTCTACGGCGGCCAGGACGTCATGGCGGAATTCGCGGCCGCGAACGGCAACCTCGCGAGCTTCTCGTACATCCCCGGCTTCTCCGCGGTGGGCACCGCCATGAAGGAAAAGGCGGCGGACGCGGCGGATGGCAAGGCGAAGGTTGAGACCATCTTCGACGTGGCACAGACCGCATCGGTCGACACACTCAAGGATTACGGACTGTCGGTCGCCCAGTAAAGGGCGGATGGCCGTAACGGTTTCCAACAACCTGACGGAGGGGCGGAGCCGCACCGCCTCGCCCCTCCCGATCATCTTGTGCAAAGGAGCAACGCGATGGTAACGGTAACCTCATCAGTGGCGCCCACCAAGTCTGTCGGCCACGCGCAGGCCGTCGAAAGCGGCACTGCGAAGACGAAGAAGAAGAGGGTGAGGGAGAAGCTGTCTCCCGCCGCCAAGCGTGAGGAACGCACCGGCTGGCTGTTCATGCTGCCGTTCGTGTTGCTCTTCCTGCTTGTCTTCATCGTCCCGATCATCTACGCGATCTACTCGAGCTTCTTCCAGCAGGTCGCCACCGGCGGAGGAGCCTACGGCGGCGGCGAACTCGTCAACAAGTTCGTCGGGCTCGAGAATTTCAAATACGTCATCACATCCGGCGCCTTCTGGGCCGGCATGGGCAGGGTGCTGCTCTATACGCTCATCCAGGTGCCGATCATGATCATCAGCGCGCTTGTGCTCGCGATGCTCCTCGACTCGCTCATCGTCAAGCATGTGAGCGGATTCCGCCTCGGCTACTTCCTGCCGTACGCAATCCCCGGCGTCATCGCCTCGATCATCTGGGTCTACCTCTACAACGGTCAGATCTCGCCGATCGTCAAAGGGCTCGCGGCCCTTGGCATCAACGTCGATTTCTTCGCGAACAATGTGGTGCTCGCGTCGATGGTCAACATCACCACGTGGACGTTCACCGGCTACAACATGCTGATTTTCCTTTCGGCCCTCCAGGCGATCCCCCACGAGCTGTATGAGGCCGCGCGCATCGATGGCGCGAACGGCTGGCAGATCGCCACGAAGATCAAGCTGCCGAACGTGCGTGGCGCCGCGTTGCTGGCGATGCTGCTCTCGATCGTCGGCACAATCCAGCTGTTCAACGAACCGCAGGTCATGCAGACCGCCGACCCGGCGATCTCTTCCTCCTACACGCCAATGATGATGGCGTTCAATACATCCCGCGGCTTCCTCACCCCCAAGGGCGACGGCCCGGCCAACGCAATCGCGATCGTCATGGCGGTCATCGCCGGACTGCTCGCCATGATCTACGCTTTCGTCGAAAGGAAGGTGAATGAATCATGAGCTTCATCGACACCACACGCGCCAGGTTCCGCAACCCCATGCGCGCACAGAAGAAAGCGGACCGCATGCGCGAGCGCATGGAGAACGACCTGCCGAGGTCGATGCGCCCGAAGCCGATCGCGAAGATCGTGACGATCATCATCCTCGTGTTCGCGCTGATCTACTTCCTGTTCCCGATCTACTGGGCGATCATCGCCTCCACGAAGAACCCGGCTCAGCTCACCGGCTCGAATGGCCTGTGGTTCGCGGTCCCGCTCAGCGAACTGCCCGATGCGATCGCGGCCAATTACACCACACTGCTCGGTTGGACGCGCGACAACTTCTGGCGCTGGGTGGGCAACTCGTTGTTCTACTCGGGTGTCTCGGCGATCATCGGCACCATCGTCTCCGTCATGGCGGGTTATGCGACCGCGAAGTTCAGCTTCCGCGGCAAGGGCACCATCATCGGCATCATCATGGCCGCGATGCTCATGCCGGCGGCATTGCTGACGATCCCGCAGTACGCGATCTTCAACACCCTGCACCTCGACAACACGATGCTCGCGATCATCATCCCGTGCTGCGTCTCGCCATTCGGCTTCTTCCTGGGCCGTGTCTACGCGCAGAGCTCGGTGCCCAACGAACTGCTTGAGGCCGCACGCATCGACGGCGCAAGCGAGGCCCGCATCTTCTTCACAATCGTGCTGCGCCTGCTCGCCCCGGCAATGGTCACCATCTTCCTGTTCATGTTCGTGGCGACGTGGAACAACTTCCTGTTGCCGTTGATGATGCTGTCGAGCGAAAACCTCTACCCGGTCACACTTGGCCTGTATGGCATGGTCTCGCTCGCCGTCTTCAACGACCGTGGTGCATTGATGATGGGCGCACTGCTTGGCGTGCTGCCGGTCATCATCCTCTTCCTGACGCTGCAGCGCTTCTGGCGCGCCGGCCTTGCGGCCGGCTCCGTCAAGGGCTGAGTCGCCATCCCCATCACCGTCCGTCCCTGTATCCCCATCCGTTTCAAGGAGTCACCATGACCACGACCGGCCGTTTCACCCTGCCGAGCGAAGAACACTTCGCCGAGGAGACCAAGCGTCTTGCGCAATTGTGGGGTGCCGACGCCATCCGCAATTCCGACGGCACGCATCTCGACGCCGCCGTCGAGCAACTCGGCAAGAAAATCTACAGCGCGTATTTCCCCACGCGCGCCCACAATGAGTGGATCAGCCTGCATATGGACGAAACACCGCAGGTCTATCTGCTCACGCAGCGCGTCCTCGCCGAATCGGAGACGGTCACTGTCGACTTGATGGAGCGGTTCTATGCCGAACAGCTGCAGCCGAACCGTGACGCCGATTCACACCGGTATTGGGAGGTCATCGACCGCACGACCGGAGACGTCATCGATCCCGGGCGCTGGGATTTCGACGCCGCGCATGACACGGTCACGATCCGCGAAACGGAGCCGATGCACGAATACACGGTCTCGTTCCTGGCATACATCATCTGGGATCCGGTCGAGATGTACAACCACCTGACGAACGATTGGGGAGACAAGGAGCACGAGATCCCGTTCGACATCTACCATCCGGCGACGCGTGACTTCGTGTTCCGGACCTTCGAACAGTGGCTCAAAGACAATCCACAGACCGACGTGGTGCGGTTCACGACGTTCTTCTACCAGTTCACGCTCATCTTCGATGAGCGCCACCGCGAGAAGATCGTCGATTGGTTCGGCTGCGCATGCACGGTGTCCCCACAGGCGCTCGACGACTTTGAGCAGCTGCATGGCTACCGCCTGCGTCCCGAGGATTTCGTGGACGAAGGCTGCTACAACTCCACGTGGCGCATCCCACGCAAGGCGCAGCGCGACTGGATCGCGTTCCTGTCCACGTTCGTGCGCGCGAACGTCAAGAAGCTCGTCGACGAGACGCATGCCGCCGGCAAAGAGGCGATGATGTTCCTCGGCGACCAGTGGATCGGCACCGAGCCGTACATGGAGGGATTCAGTGAACTCGGCCTCGACGCCGTCGTAGGATCCGTCGGCGACGGCACGACGCTGCGCATGATTTCCGACATCCCCGGTGTGCGGTACACGGAGGGTCGCTTCCTGCCGTATTTCTTCCCCGACACGTTCCACGAGGGCAACGATCCCAGCATCGAAGGGCTCGACAACTGGCGCAAGGCGCGCCGGGCGATCCTGCGGTCGCCGATTTCGCGCATGGGATACGGCGGCTACCTCTCGCTCGCCGCGAAGTTCCCCAAGTTCGTCGACACGGTGACCCACATCGCCGACGAATTCCGCGACATCCACGACCGCACCGGCGGCAAGCCTGCCGAAGGCGAGCTCAATGTCGCGATCCTTAACTGCTGGGGCCGCATGCGCAGCTGGATGGCGTTCACGGTCGCGCATGCGCTGCCCAACCAGCAGACGTATTCCTACTACGGCATCCTTGAGGCACTGTCCGGCATGCGCGTCAATGTGCGGTTCATCAGTTTCGACGACGTGCTCGAACAAGGCATCGCCAGTGACGTGGACGTCATCATCAACGCCGGACCGGAGCACACGTCGTTCAGCGGCGGCGATGTGTGGCGCGACCCGCGGCTCGTCTCAACAATCCGGCGGTGGGTGCGTGGCGGTGGCGCGTTCGTCGGCGTCGGGCAGCCAAGCTCCACCGATTGGCAAGGGCGTTTCTTCCAGCTCGCCGATGTGCTCGGCGTGGATCAGGAACGCTTCCAGACGCTTTCGGTCGACAAATATTGGCCGCCGGTCGCGGATGCGAACTTCATCACCGAAGAGGCCGCCGGTGTGGATTTCGGGGAGCCTGTGCTCAACACATATCCGATCAATGAAGACGTGACGCTCCTTGACGTGAAGGACGGCCGTGTGCGCCTCGCCGTCAACGACTACGGGCGTGGGCGTGGTGTCTACATCTCCGGCCTGCCGTATTCGGCCGCGAACGCGCGTCTGCTGGAGCGCGCGCTGTTCTACGCGAGCCACCGCGAAGACCGGTATGCGGCGTGGAGCTCCACCAACCCCGAATGCGAAGTCGCGTACTTCCCGGACGAACACACCTACTGCGTCGTCAACAACACCGACCAGGCGCAGTCCACACGCGTGCAGCGCGCCGACGGCACCATTGACGACTTCGATCTGGCGCCATCCGCGATCGCATGGCAAGAACTCAACTAATACCAGCATGCCGCATTGGCAAGGAGGCCAGGCATATGGACAGAAACACCACACCAGACGCGCTGCTGCGTGTCGCGGACCGGTTCGCGCTCGACGGCAAGATCATGTCGATCGCGCCCTACGGCGACGGACACATCAACGTCACCTACCTCGTGGAGACCGACCGCGCGCGGTACATCCTGCAACAGATGAACACCACCGTGTTCCCGGATACGCCGAGCCTGATGCGCAACATCGAACTCGTCACCGCATTCCTGCGCGCACACGACCAGGAGACACTTGAACTCGTGCCGACCAAGGATGGCCACGACTGGCTCAGCACCGACGATGGCGCATTCCGTGTCTACCGGTTCATCGAAGACACCATATCGTACAACCTCGTCGACGACCCGCGCATATTCGCGCGGGCGGGCGCCGCGTTCGGCGCGTTCCAACGCCGGCTCGCGGACTTCGACGCGGCGCAGCTGGCGGAGACGATCGCGCACTTCCACGACACCCCGCACCGCTATGCCGACTTCCGGACTGCCGTCGCGGCCGATCCGCTCGGTCGGGCGGCGGGCGTGCGCGACGAAATCGCGTTCTTCGACGATCATGCGGGTGACTATGCGCAGATCATGGATGCGCTCGCCGACGGGTCGGTGCCGTTGCGCGTCACACACAACGACACGAAGCTCAACAACATCCTGATGGATGCGGGCAGTGGGGAGCCTCGTGCGATCATCGACCTCGACACCGTGATGCCCGGCTCGATGCTTTTCGACTTCGGCGACTCGATCCGCTTCGGCGCCTCGACGGGCCTCGAAGACGAGCAGGACCTGTCGAAAGTGCATTTCAGCCTCCCGCTGTTCTGCGCCTACGCGGAAGGGTTCCTCGGCGAGGTCGGCGGTTCGGCGACCGCGCGTGAACTCGACTTGCTGCCAGTGGCCGCGCAACTGATGACGCTCGAATGCGGCATGCGGTTCCTCGGCGATTACCTGGCCGGCGACGTCTACTTCGCCACACGCTACCCCGAGCACAACTTGGTGCGCGCCCACACGCAGATGCAGCTTGCACGCGAGATGGGCGAGCAGATGCCGCAGATGCACAGCGCGATACGCAGCATCATGCAGGGGAGCGATGGAGGCGACCGCGATGATTGAACCGACTGGGCACGTGAACAGTGAGGACGGCGACGCGGTGTTCCATGTGATCGACGCACTCGTCGCGTACGCCCGCGAGCGCCTGCTGCTCGACGGACGCGACCGCGACTGGATGCGCAACCGGCTGCTCG
The DNA here is from genome assembly GCF_000771225.1 of Bifidobacterium pseudolongum subsp. pseudolongum DSM 20099. Taxonomy (GTDB): domain Bacteria; phylum Actinomycetota; class Actinomycetes; order Actinomycetales; family Bifidobacteriaceae; genus Bifidobacterium; species Bifidobacterium pseudolongum. Next base: position 2,878 of record NZ_JDTZ01000013.1, on the reverse strand, counting down.
AGCTGTTCGACGCCGACGAATCGTTGCGCGCGCAAGCCGTGGCGCTCGCCGGTCAAGACGGCGAGGCCATCGTCGATGGCGCGCTGGCGAGCGACGAGGTCATGGGTACGCTGTCCGCTGCGCCCTCGCGCATCCAGGACGAATACGACGACGTGCGTGCCACCGCCGGCAATATGGAGGCGATGCGGTGGCTGTACGACTACTGCGTGGCGAACGGATCGGTCAAACTCGCCCAGTTGCGTCGCAATGTGCGCTTCGACAGCGCCGGGCTCGTCGTGACGATCAACACGGCGAAACCGGAGTTCACAGACATGCGCAAGGCGGCGCGCGGCAACAGTGTGGACGGCAGTTTCGCGCAGTGCACGATATGCCACGAGAACGAGGGGCTTGCGGCGCGCGGCAAGCGCTCATTGCGCACCGTCGAAGTCGAGCTCAGCGGGAGCCCGTGGTTCTGGCAGTTCTCGCCGTACGGCTATTTCCATCAGCACGGCATCTGCGTGAACCGAGAGCATACGCCGATGCGTGTGGACGAATCGACGTTCGGCAACCTGCTCGATTTCGTCAACCAGTTCCCGGACTATTTCCTCGGTTGCAACGCCGCGTTGCCGCGCATCGGTGGGTCGGTGCTCGCGCACGACCATTACCAGGGAGGCGGTGAAATCATGCCGATGCAGCGCGCCGCCGCATGGAAGACCTTCGCATGCCCTGAGGTGGACGATGCCGTGCTCGAAATCATCGACTGGCCGGCGAGCGCATTGCGCGTGCGTTCGCGCCGCCGCGAAAGCATCATGCAGGTGTGTGAACGCATCCGTGAGGCATGGGTCGCGTATGACGACCCCGCACTCGGCATTGCCGCGCGCGGCCCGGATGGCAGCGCGCAGTCCTCGCTTGCGCCGATCGCGCGATATGTGTCTGCAGTGGGGGAGCCCCCGGCCTACGAGATGAGCCTCATTCTGCGCAACAATGCGGTCAGCGACCAGTACCCGCTTGGTGTGTTCCATGCACACCCTGAGTATTTTTTCATCAAACAGGAGCCGATTGGGCTGATCGAGGCGATGGGGCTGTTTGTGCTGCCGGGCCGTCTCGTTGGGCAGCTGGGTGCGTTGGAAGATGCGCTTGTTCCCGGGAGCGAACTTCCGGCCGATCTGGCAGGGTTCGAGCTCATGTGGGATGCGGTGCACGCCGCACTTGAGCGCTCAGGCGCTGATGCGCACGATCGCAATGCGGTGCGCGCGGCCGTGCGCGAGGAGCTCGGGGAGATATGCCGCCGCATTCTCGGCAACATCGCCGTGTTCCCCAGCCACGAGGGCCTTGAGCGGTTTGTGGAACGCCTTGGGTTCGTGGTGCAGGCGTGAGCCGGTGCGCCGCGACTGCGTTGCATTGTTCGCTGACGTGGTGTGGCGGGCGAAACGGCGCCAATGGGGCATGCCTGCTGCTTGACCCAGTCTTCTACGGTCTGCGTGTTCGCCGATGAACTGAACCGCTGGCCTTCCTTCCAGTCGCCCGTTGTGGCGAGCCTCGCCAGTTCGCTTGCGCTGGACCCCAGCGGGGAGCTGACGGATGTGCAGAACGGGATCACGGTTTTGCCGCTGAAGTCATTGCCGTGCACAAAGCTGTTCACCGGCCATGCCGCTTCGCCCCACCAGATTGGGTAGCCGATGTACACGGTCGTGTAGCTGCTCCAATCAGACACGTCGGTCGTTTTCAACTTCACGTCGCGCAGCGATTCGTCGTCGTGCTCCTTGCTCACGCGGCTATCGGGGTCGCTGTAGTTGAGGTCGTCGCTCGTGTATGATTCGGCCGGCTCAATCTCGAACAGCGTGCCGCCGGTGATGTGACGTTTCCGGCGCTGCCACACCCCGCCATCGAGATGATGGCCGCCACGCCCGCGACGCATGTGAGAAGACGCTTGCCCCACTGCATGGTTTCCTTCCTGGTGTCCCTATGTGTTTTTGTGTATCTCTGTCTCTTGTCTCTGCGCCAGTGCATCTGCCGCATGCGCAATGCATACGACCAGTGTCTCATGCGCGCATCGTGCAAACTAATGTGCATGTGCGCGCAGAATATATGCGCAATCGCAATCTATCTCTGCTGCGGATTGTGCGTTGCCGCTACGGGTAGTGCTTTTCTGGCTTACCCCACCCTATAATCCGCCATTTTTCAACGATTGTAGAGGGATGGTATCCGTACAAGCACTACCCGTAGCGAGGAAGGTTGGATCCTGTGCGCGTATTCCAGACGGAAGTCATGGTGTGGGCGGCGAGGATGGCAAATCTCGCCGGTCTACAGACGGAAGTCGTGATTGAGGTGGTTGTGCATGACGAATCTCTGGAGTCTGTAGACGAACGTCATGGCATGGGCGGTTATATATGACAGATCTCTGGAGCTTGCAGACAGAAGTCATATTCGGGGCCGCGGAGCATGACAGCCGTCTGTGATCATCCGGAATCCCGGGGTGTCGGTGGTATTTGAGATTCGGGTTATAGGCCAAAATGTGTGTCTGTAATCCTGCCTCATCCTTTGTCCCGTAAGGTGTTTCGTGGTTTCGAAAGTGCCGGCCCCCACTTTCGAGGACGGCCGGAATGTGTGTCCGAAATGCCTTGTCCTCCTTACTGCCGTATGGGTTGACAGGCGTTCGAAAGTGCCGGTTCCATGGTGGCATGGAGACGCCAAGGTGCCCGCGGTGCGGCGGGCAGATGAAAAAGAACGGCAAAACCAACGCGGGCAGGACCCGATGGCGGTGCAAAGACACGGGATGCGGCGCCAGCCGCAGCCGCGCCTATGACCGGCAAGCGGACGACGTGCGCGCCTTCCTCAACTGGCTGCTCTCGGCCGACACGCAGGAGGGGCCCGGCGCGAGACCAGCGCCGCATGGATG
>NZ_JDTZ01000012.1 GCF_000771225.1 Bifidobacterium pseudolongum subsp. pseudolongum DSM 20099 | reverse complement strand
GTTCTCAAACCACCAAACACACCCACAACCCCGACCCGGAAGAACCGGACCAGACCGCGAGCGGCAGCAAGAGAAAAACCTACACCACAACCCCCACCAACACAACCCACCGGCGTGTCGCAACCCACAAAACCCAACAACCACAATGCTTCCCTCGGCGTGTCACACAACCGTCAAACCTACATCCACAACACCAGAGGGGCGACTGCAACGCAGCCGCCCCTCGGACAAACACATCACCAGCGCGCATCACTGCGCCGCGGAAACCCCACCACCGGCCGGCGCGGCCAGTGGCCGCCCGCCTTCCACCTTGGCCTGTTCCTTCGCCTTGGCGAGCGTCGGGTAGAACCACGTGTTCACCACCGGCACGTAATACAACGCCCATGCACCCAGCAAGTCGATCACCAGATGCGCGCAGAACGCCACCGCCACAAGCGGTATGCCAATCGTCTTCGCGTGCAGCGTCACGAGCCACTCGCCCCATGGCAGCACATCGTCTTCGATCAGATGCACACACAGGATGGCGAGTGTGGCCTGGCCCGCGCGGCTGAGCACGGCGCCGATCCACTGCACATGGTCGAGCAGTTGGCACAGGCCGATGATGCACAAGGTGCCGGCGATGCTGCCGACCGCCGCCATCACCGGGTGCACCCCGTAATTGTTCATGGCCATGCTGAATCCGGTGAACTTCCAGATCGCGAGCGCCCACAACGCCACCGCCACAGCCCAAATCCACGGGTAGCGGCGCACACGCCCCAGCACGTCGTACAGCTTGGCGAGCACACCCAAGTACACAAACGCCACCGCGCACATGCCCGATTGGAAGCTCCACGGCAGCCATACACTGCGGCTTGAAACCCAACCCATCACAAAGCTGCCGGCCACCCAGCAGCCGGTATAGGGCATGCGCGCGAAGATGTGCATGAGCAGACGCGCCCAGAACATGGCGAGCAGGAACCAGATGGCGCCGATGCGCCCCTGCACCTCCCACATCGTGTTGGCGGAGACGTCACCGGAGCCGTACCACGCGGCATCGGCCCAGAAGCGCACCATATCGCGCACGTTAAGGTGCCGCAGTTTGGCCATCACACCGGCGCCCGCAACCACGAGGCACGCCGTGATGGCATAGGTGAGCACGAGCTGCTTGCCCTCTTTGCGCCACTGGAAATCACGCTCGGGGTGCATGAAGTACCCGGCGATCAGAAAGAACAGCGGCATATGGAACGAAAAGCACGTTGCCATGGCCCATTGCGCCGTGTTCGACGGCTCCACGAATATCGATTCGATGGCGGCATGCCCGAGCACCACGCACAGGATGCCGATGCCCTTGGCCATATCGAAAAAACGGATCCGCTGCACAGCCGGCATCCTTGGCTCCTCCCTCTCACGCACAGCACGCGGGCCGGGCGCAGTGCCCGGCCCACGTGCGCTTCAGCCTGTTGCGGATCAGTCCTTCTTGAGCATCGGTTCGATCTGCTCCTCATACGCGGTGAGGGCCTGATCGATCACATTGTGCATGTCGTAATACGCGTATGTGCCCAAGCGCCCGCCGAATACGACGTTCGGCTCTTCGGCGGCCTTCTGCTTGTACTGCGCGTACAGCGCCTTGTCCGACTCGGTGTTGATCGGGTAATACGGCTCGTCGTCGCGGTCCGCGAAACGCGAATACTCCTCCCAGACCACGGTCTTGTCGGGGTTCTGCTGGTCCGCGCGCTCCGGGTTGAAATTCTTGAATTCGATGGCGCGCGTGTACGGCACGTCGGCGTCGGAGAAATTCATGACCGGGCAGCCGAAATGGTCGCCTTCGTCGTAGCGCACCTCTTTGAAGTCCACGGTGCGCCATTTGAGCTCGCCTAGGTCGTAGTCGAAGTAACGGTCCACCGGGCCGGTGTAGACGACCGGCACGCCCGCTTCGAGCAGCGCCTTCTTGTTGTACGGCTGCGATTCGTCGAAGAAGTCAGTGTTGAGCGAGACTTCGATGCGCGGGTCGTCGATCATCTTCTCAAACCATGCGGTGTAGCCGTCGGTGGGCAGGCCTTCCCACGTGTCTTTGAAATAGCGGTTGTCGTAATTGAAACGCACGGGCAGGCGCTTGATGATGCTCGCCGGCAGTTCGCTCGGGTCGGTCTGCCACTGCTTGGCGGTGTAGTTCTTGATGAACGCCTCGTACAGCGGGCGTCCGATGAGCGAAATGCCCTGGTCGTTGAGATTCGCCGGATCGGTGCCCGCGAGCTCACCGGCCTGCTCCTCGATCAACGCCTTGGCCTCGGCGGGCGTGTAATGCGCGCGGAAGAACTGGTTGACGGTGCCCAGGTTGATCGGCAGCGGGTAGACCTCGCCGTCATGCGTGGCATAGACGCGGTGCACGTAATCGGTGAACGACGTGAAGCGGTTCACATAATCCCACACGCGCTTGTTGGACGTGTGGAACAGGTGCGCGCCGTACTTGTGGATCTCGGCGCCGGTCTCCGGATCCATATACGAGTAGGCGTTGCCACCGATGTGGTCGCGCACGTCGATGATGCGCACGTTCACACCCAGCTTCTCGACCGCCTGCTGCGCCACCGTGAGGCCGAACAGGCCCGCCCCCACAATGACCAGATCCGGGTATTCGTTGTTCTCGGATGCCATATCCGCTTCCTTTCGCCGTGGCTCCTCTGCTATGCGGAACAGTCCCATCCGCACTGCGCGGTGCGCTGCCCCCGTGCTTATGAATGGTAGAGCTACCCTAGGAAACAACACAGCGGGCATTCCCGGCCCGCCGACCCGTCGCGAACCGAGGTAGACCCATGCTGCACACAGCGCGAACCACGCGTATTTCATCCGCACCAGCGCGCACACCGCACCTGCCGCACGACTGCAGACGCGCGCTTGCGCTGCTACTCGCACTGTGCCTCGCCGTGTGCGCGGGCGCGTGCGGCAGTGCACACAACACCAGCGCCATGACCGCGCCGAGCAACAGTGCGAGCACCGCATCTGGCGAAGTGTCGGTGGCGATGCAGCCGTATGTGGCGGAGCAGATGGTGCTGCAGCGCGACGCACCAATCACGCTCAGCGGGCTGATCGCACGTCAGGACGGCGAGGTGGACGCCTCGGCGATCACCGTGACGCTGACCGGTGACCGCACCCGGCGCTCAGGGAAGACCACGGTGAAGGGCAATCGGTTCACCGCCACACTTGACGCACTGCCGGCGAGCGAGACGCCATACGAACTGACTGTGGCGTACGGTGACCAGACGGTGTTCCACCTGAACACGGTGTACATCGGCGACGTGTTTGTGGCGAGCGGGCAATCGAACATGGAACTCAACTACCAGCAGTATTACGGCACGGCGGACCGGGCGCGCAGGAACCTCGGCTCCGCGTTCACACTCAGCGACCTGCCCGCGCTTGTGGACGACCCGGGCATCCACTTCATCCGCGCCGCGCATACCACCGAGGGCGCCGATTTCCCAGTCGACAGTGTGATGGACGACCAATGGAAGCCCTGCACCGGCACGGACGCGCAATATCTGGGCTATCTGCCGCAGCTCTTCGCGCAGCGGTTGCGCGCGGACGAGCCGCATGTGCCGATCGGCATCATCCAGACGGCGTGGGGCGGCACGCCGATCCGCGACCATGTACCAGGCGGAAGCATCTACAAGAACCACATCGCGCCGTTGCGCGGTATGCGCATCGCCGGCGTAATCTGGTACCAGGGCTGCAATGACGCGTGGCAGCTGCAGAACGCGCTCGATTACGAGGCGCGGTTCAGCACGCTCATCAACGACTACCGCACGGTGTTCGAAGATCCGCAGATGCCGTTCCTCTACGTGCAGCTCGCGCGCTGGGGCGGCGCACAGTACACGCAGTATGTACGCCAGGCGCAGCTGGACACACTGACCGACCCCAATCTGAAGAACACGGCGAATCTCGGCATGACCGTGACGATCGACACCGACAAAGGCACGTCTTCGGTGATCCACCCGCTCGGCAAAGACATCATCGCCGCGCGCATGGCAAGCCAGTGGCGGGCGATTCGCGCGCACAAGGCGATTCCCTCCGGCCCGCTCGCCGCCACTGCACGCCGCACCGGCGACGGCACCGTGCAACTGGCGTTCCGAAACGGCACCGCGCAGGGATTGCGCGCGATGAAACCGGATTATTCGCTCTCGGCGAGCGCCGACGCGGTGGCGACCGCCACGTCGCAACCGGTCGAAGGGTTCGAAGTGGCCGATTCCAGTGGCGAGTTCCACAAGGCCACGGCCTCAATCAATGGCGACACCGTCATATTGCGCTGCCCGCAGGTGCGCGCAATCAGCCAAGTGCGGTACCTGTGGGCCGGCGAGCCGCACAGCGATAGTCTGCTGTACAACGCGAGCGCCCTGCCGGCGAGCCCGTTCATCCTTGCGGTTTCACGGTGAACGGGCCGGCGGCGTTCGCTTAAGGCATGGAAATGCACGCGCCTGCACATCGCTTCGTCATTGTGTGTGGTTTACGATGGAACCGTGAAGAAGTCGGACCAGCAACCCACACGCGAACTGCCGCCGTTCACCCTGCTCATGTCGGTGTACGGTGGCAACACACTTCGCGAGCTCGAGCGCGCCGTGCAGTCGGGCACGATCGAGCAGACGCTGCCGCCTGCGCAGCTCGTGATCGTGCGCGACGGCCCGGTGCCCGACGACATCCAGCGGTACCTTGATTCGCTGCCCTCCACGATGGCAGTGTGGTTCGCCGTCGAACACCCGGACATGCCCGCCCCCACCGTCACGGTGGTGCCGCTCGAGGAGAACCATGGGCTCGCCCACGCGCTCAACGTGGGGCTTGGGCATTGCCTGTACGAATACATCGCGCGTGCGGATTGCGACGACGTCTCGCTGCCGAACCGTTTCGCCACAATCATCCCGCAATTCGTCGCGTCGTCGCGCGCGGCGTCGCATGCGCGGGCGGACGGCTCGGGCAATGTGGATGTGCTGGGCAGTGCGATCCGCGAATTCAGCGGCAACGAGAGCGAGCTGGGGCAGGTGCGCCTGCTGCCGGCGGAGGGCGCGGAGCTTGCGAAATACGCGCGCCTGCAGTCGCCGATCCATCATCCGAGCGTCGTGTTCCGCAAATCCGCGGTGATCGCGGCCGGAGGATACCCGGAAGACGCGGGCCGGTTTGAAGACTACATGCTGTGGGAGCGCATGATGCTCAACCATGCGCAGTTCCTCAACGTGCCCGAGCCGCTTGTGCTCTACCGCACGAACAAAGAGGCGTATGAGCGGCGCGGCGGATTCTCGATGTTCGTCGAGGAATGCCGCCTGCAGTGGCGGTTCATGCGTGACGGGTTCACCACACCGTGGCAGTTCCTGCGCAATGTGGCCGTGCGCGCGGCGTACCGGCTCACGCCGATGGCGATCCGCAAGCGCGCCTACCACGCGATCGTCGATAAGCGCAATGGCGCGCTTGAATCCGTGCCTGAGCAGCCCGAGCCACCGAAGCGCGGACGGCACAGCGCGCCGGACGATGCCGAGAACGCGGCGAGCGCGTCCTAATCGTCGGCAGGCGTGCCTTCACACGCGCGCACGGCGCGGTTCACGGAGTCGTCGCCAAAATCGATACGCGTATTGGGTTCGGGGGTGGTGTGCCATCCGTCATGCCACCCACGGCGCAGGCAGTCGCCGATCACCTTGCGGTCGGGCGAGCGCAGCCAGGTGAGCCCCCAGCGGCGCACGGTCTTCAGCAGGAACAGCACACGTTCGGTGCGCGTGAAGTTGCCGCGCGACCCCCGCCACAGCCAGATTTTGTTGCGCACCTCGTTGTAGAAGCGTGCACCTGGGTCGGCGTCGCTCGAACCGAAGACCTTCGTCTTGTGCACCACCTCACTTGCGGGCACGTAGTAGCCGATGTGCCGTTTGAGTAGCGCGGTGGTGTATTCGTAATCGTCGTTCCACAGGAAATACGCGGCCTTGGGCAGCCTGCGCATGGCGGCGACCGTGTCTGCGTTGAGCAGGCACGAAACGAACGAGAGCGAACGCGTCTGGTAGGCGGAGGGGAAACCGCGCAGTTTCGTGCCGCCCTTCGCAGGGTGCGTGCGGGGGCGCGGCTTGTTCATCAGGTGTTCGCGGCCGTCGGTCCACACGGCTTTCGACCCCAAGGCCACCGGCACGCGGCCGTTCTGCGCGATGCACGCGTCAGAAGCGCGCAACAGTTCGTCGAGCGCGTTCGGCAGCGGCACGGTGTCGTCGTCCATGAGCCACACCTCGTGCATGAGCCCAGGCTGGGGCTCATAGCCGCCCATGCGGTAGCCGGGGCCGGCCTCGTGCGGCGCGCGCGGCTGCATGAGCGGTTCGACGGCGAGCGCGATCCCCGTGGTGAAGCCGCCGGCGCCTCCCATGTTGCGCGGCAACGCCACCACGCGCGTGTCGATGGCGGTGCGCGCGGCGAAACGGCGGGCGACGGTGAGCGCGCCGTCGGTGCTGGCGTTGTCGATGATGATCAGGCGGTCGGGCTGGCGTGTCTGCCGGTCGATGCCTGCGAGGCATTCGGCAAGCAGGTCTTCGCGATTGTAGGAGACCACGACGGCGGTGACGGAATAGCGCATGGTTCCAAGCATACCCGGGGCGCGTGCGCGGGTGCTATCGGCCACGCTGACTACAATGCTGATGCACGGCTGCGCGCCATTGACGCGCCATTGAGAGAATGACCAGGGCGATTGGCGCAGCCGTGTGCAGTGTTTGTGGAAAGGCAATACCGTATGAGTAGTTCGATCAGGCGCCATCACCGCCGGCACACCGGCACCCGTCTGCGCAGGCTGCACGACGCGAAAATCGAACGCATCAGACGGCGGCATCGTACCGACCGCACACTCACGTCCATGGCCGCGGGCCGCATTGCTGCAGGTAACGCTTCCGCCTCCATCGGTGCCACCACTTCCTCCGACACCACCACGGTTACGTCCAGCGCTACCCAGACCGCTACGGGTAGTGCTTCTTCTGCTACGGGTAGTGTTTCATCCTCGACGCTCCCCACAGAAACGGCCATTTCCAGCGGAAAAGCTCTGGAGGGTAACGGAAAAAACACTACCTGTAGCGCAACAGAGAGCGCTGTGGATTGGCGCAAGCATCCGATCCGCGCCTGGCGTGCACGGTATGGCCGGTACAAGCAGACCAGGTTCTACCAGACGTGGGCCAAGCGCCCGAAGTTCTCGTATGGCGCGTATGTGGTGATCATGTTCATGCTCATCGAAATGGCGAACATGTTCCTGCTGTGGAGCGTTGTGCCGCAACTCACCTATGACCCGACGGCGGAAGACGGCCTGGTGATGCAGGTGATGAACGGCACCTACCACTGGCTCGCCAATACGTCGGGCATCCTCAACTTCTTCGCGCTCGGCATCCTGTACCTGATCTGTATCACCGTGACGAACCGGTTCTGGATCGGCACGGCGTTCTTCGGCGCGATCGCCGGCATCACTGCGTTCGCAGGCAAGGTCAAGGTCGCCATGCGCGGCGAGCCCATCATCCCTTCCGATCTGGGGTTCCTGACCGGCAATGGTGGCGGCGGCGAGAATGTGGCCTCATTCGTGACCGACGACCTGCGCACCACCATCAACGCCGGCGTTTCGCTCGTCGTCTGGTTTGTGGTGATCTGCCTGCTGCTGCAGCTCGTCGACCGGCGATCCCCCTTCATCTATTGCTCGTGGCGCCACCCGATCGCCGGCCCAAAGAACATCTTCGGATTGATCTGCCGCATCCTCGCACCGGCGCTGAGCATCTGGCTCATGGTCTCATACGCCACCGGCCTCGCGATTCCCGGCTCGCGCACGCGCGAGCTCGCTGATGAAGTGGGCTATGTGCCACGCCTGTGGAACGTGATGGACGACGCCCAGCAGGCTGGCGCCACAACCACATTCCTGAGCCTTACGAATGTGAAGGCGATGGATGAGGAGCCCGGATACAACGAACAGGCAATGAAGACGATCGCACAACGCTACGAGCAGGCGGCCACGCGCATCAATCAGGAGCGCGCGAGCACGCTCACCGACAACACGGTGATCATGGTGCTCTCCGAATCGTTCTCCGACCCCAACCGTGTACCGGGCGTGCATTTCATCACCGATCCCATGCCGTTCATCCGTTCGCTCGGCGACGTGACGACGGCGGGGCTCATGCTGTCGCCCGGTTATGGCGGCGGCACCGCGAACATCGAGTTCCAGCAGATGACCGGCCTGAGCATGGCGAATTTCAGTGACACCATGCTCTCGCCATACCAGCAGCTCGTGCCGACGCGACCCGAGATGTATTCGTTCAACCAGATGTGGAATCAGGCATGCGGCTCCACAAGCTGCTCGGTCGGATTCCATCCGTTCCTGCAAGGCTTCTATCTGCGTGGCGCGAACTACAAGAAATTCGGGTTCTCGCACCTCTACACGCTCGACAGCGACCCGAAGATCACGCACGCGGGCACCTACCACGGCGCTGTGGCTGATTCAGGCAATGTGACCGACGAAGAGGCCTACAAGAACGTGGTCGAAGAGGTGCGCGCCAACACCTCCGGCAACAAGCCGGCCCAGTACATCGAGCTCGTGACGATGCAGAACCATTCGCCCTACCCGGATCTGTACGGCGGCGAGAACGAATTCCACGCCGCGAACGACTCGCAGGGCGTGCCGGGCAACGAGATGGGCGTGCATTCTGAATACGCCAAGGGCGTGCAGCGCACCGACGAAGCCACCGAGCAGTTCCTCAACGACCTTGACGCCATTGACAAGCCGATCACCGTGGTGTTCTACGGCGACCACCTGCCCGGCATTTACACGACCGCCTCACAGGACACGAAGAACAACCTCGCCCTGCACGAGACGAACTACTTCATCTGGTCGAACGCCGCTTCGAAATCGCACGACACCAAGCTGCCCGAAGAAGACGCTGCCTATACGTCGTCGAATTTCTTCATGGCGCAGACGGCACAGCAGCTGGACTCGAAGATCTCGCCGTATCTGGCACTGCTCGACGAGCTGCATGCCGAGGTCCCTGCGATTTCACGCGCATCCACGAACATGGGTGAGTGGGAGACCGAGGACGCGCCGACGTACCTGAACAGTCAAGGCGATCCGATCGACCCGAAGTCGCTGTCCGCCAAAGCCAAGCAGCTGCTTGACGACTACCGCATGGTGCAGTACGACATGACGGTGGGTGAGAACTACCTGCAGCAGATGGGATTCATGGATCTGCCGAAGCAGTGAGCCGCTGTCGTTATACTGAGGCGTATGCCGAGAACGAATCCTTTGCAATCCCAGTCACCCGCCCCGCAATGGCAGGCGGTGAGCCGCGTCGTCTACCCCGTGCTCGACCAGGACCTGACGATGCCGCTGTACGCGATCGAATGGACGCGCCCGCACATGGGCGAAGGCACACTCGACCCGCACAAGGACTTCGTCTCGCTCGACTTCGCACAGATGACGAAAACCGAGTTCCGCTCGCTGCTTGAAGACACGGCCCACGCGCAGCCGGCCGACGGCGCGCACAACGTGTTCCGTGTGAACGGGCGCGCGTCGCTCACCGTGCTCGCCGGGCGCCACGCCTCGCTGTGCACATTCTTCAACGCCTTCCCCGCCGGCTATTGGCGGCGCTGGACACGCGTCGACGCTGTGCAGTTCAGTGCACGCGTGCGCGGCCGCGGCACCATCATGCTGTTCCGCTCCAGCGGCCGCGGCCTGTTTGAGCCCGCCGGCACCATCGACGTCAATGCGCCGACCCGCGCGACGACCGTGCGCGCGGAACTCGCCATGACCGGCCTCATGGACGGCGGCTTCTTCTGGTTCGACGCCAAGGCCGGCGACAGCGACGACCTGACGATCGAAGACGCCGCGTGGAGCGTGCCCGTTGAGGCGCGCCGCGGCAGCGACGGCACGCTGTCGATCGCCATCACCACGTTCAACCGCGCGCCGTACTGCCTCAACCAACTCAAGGCGATCGCCGCCGACGCGAATGTGCGCGGGCGGCTCGACACGATCTACTGCACTGACCAAGGCACCGATCTGGTGCGCGACGAGCCGGGCTTCGCCGCCGTGGCGAAAGATCTGGGCAGCCAGCTCACCTACGTGCGCCAGCGCAACATGGGCGGCTCCGGCGGGTTCGCACGCGGCATGTACGAAACGGTGAAGGCCGGCAAAAGCGACTACACGCTGCTGCTCGACGACGACGCGATCAGCGAGCCGGAGTCGATCATGCGCGCCGTGCAGTTCGCCGACTACTGCACACGACCGACGATTGTGGGCGGCGGCATGTTCCACCTCGACAACCGCACGATGCTGTACACGCTTGGCGAACGCTACAACCGCGCGTCGTACTGGACACAGCCGGCGGCCGGGCTTGAATACAACCACGACTTCGCCACCCAGCCACTGCGGGACTCCCCGAAGCTGCACCGGCGCGCGGATTCCGATTTCAACGGCTGGTGGATGTGCCTGATCCCCACGCAGATCATGCGCGAGATCGGCTTGGCGCAACCGCTGTTCATCAAATTCGACGACGTGGATTATGGATTGCGCGCCGAAGACCACGGATACCACACCGTCTGCCTGCCGGGCGTGGCTGTATGGCACCAGGCGTGGCATGCGAAGGACCCGTCCCGCACGTGGGAAGGGTATTACCTGTACCGCAACCATTGGATCTGCAGCCTGCTGCACTGCACCAAGCCCTCATGGCACTTCCTGTACGGCATGCTGTTCGACGACGCGAAGGCCGGTGTGGAACTCGTCTATTCCGCCATGCATCTGCATCATCTGGCCTTGCGTGACATCATGCGCGGCCCCGACTACATCGCGGACACGCTTGCCACCAAACTGGGCGACGTACGCAAAGCACGCGAAGGGTTCCCGGATTCCGCGACCACACGTAATCGCGACGACTTCCCCACTCCGAAGGCCGAATACATCGCGAACATGAAACCGCGGCCAAGCATGATCGACGTGCGGCTGCAGGCCATGAAGACGATCGCGAAGGCATTTGTTTCACGTGGAAACGGCATGCGCGACACCCAGCCGGACCTGCTGATCCCCTCGCGCGACGCGTCCTGGCCCGCCTACGCGGGTGTGAACTCCGCGGTCGTGACCTCTCCGGACGGTGATTCGGTGGCATGGTTGCGGCGCGACAGCAAGCTCTACCGCCAACAGACGATGCGCGGGCTGTTCCTGGCCAAGGAGCTGCTCAAGCGTTGGGAAAGCCTGGCCAAGGAATACCAGAACTCCGATATGGCGAGCTTCGAGGCGTGGGCCAAGGTCTTCGAGGATCCGGCGAACCAGCTGCAATAGCACCCGTCTGCGGAGCGGGGACAATACCTGCCCGTTACACCCCGCGGCCTATGGCAGCATCAGTCTAAGCAGGCGTTAAGACGGTGGATGAACGCGGCCATGTCCTGACGGTACACGCGGGTCATGCCTTCGAAGCGCCATGAGCCATCCGCGTTGCGGTAACCTTCACTGATGCCCGAACCACCGAGCCATTCCACTTCCGCCTTGTGCGGCGTGTTCATGGTCACGTCGGTGAAATCGGTCTTCGGCGTGACGCCGCCCGATTTGCCCGCCGCATCGGCCAGACGCTTCAAAAACGCAGCCATATCCTGCCGCACGACCGGGTTCATACCGCGGAACGTAGAGGTGCCGTCAGGCTCCTGCCAACCAGTGGAGATGCCCGCATGCGCAAGCCACAGGATATCCTCGGCATGAGGCGTCGCCCTATCCACATCCTTGAACCGCTTCCAATCCGCGGCCGACGGTTTCCACGTGGCCGCATCCGAGACACCTCGTTTGACCGCCTCGCGGCGCAGGAACGCGGCCATATCCTGCCGTACAACCGGGCTCATGCCACGGAACGTATAGGTGCCGTTCGATTCGAACCACCCGCCGGAGATGCCGTTGTCGGCAAGCCACTGGATGTCTGCTGCATGAGGGGTGTCCCCTTGCCGCACGTCCGCAAAGACCATGTTGTTCCAACGCGCATACAACGTCATGTCGCCGGTGACCGGCGTCTTGAAATCGAACCGCGATCCGCCGGTGCGCGCCGTGTACCAGCCGGCGAATGCACGGCCGATGTTCGTCGGCGTCTGCAGCTGTGCAATGGTCTTGCCGTGCTGCACCTTCACTGGGCCGACACTGGTGGACGCCCCGTTTCCATCGAATTGAACCGTGTACGTGTTGAGTTCCCACTGCGCATACAGCGTCGCATCCGAAGAACCAAGCGTGTATTGCTCGCCCGGCTTGTATGCCGTGCCGGCGCCATTGGCCTTGGTGTTCCAGCCGGTAAAGGTGTGGCCTACCCGACTGAACGCGTTCGCCGGCACGGTGACTTTGGCGCCGGCGGCACCTTTCACGGCCTGCGTGGAACCACTGCCACCGTTCGCGTCGAATGCAAGGCTCACCGCCGAGACCTGCACGTTTGTGGAGAATGACTGGCCTTGGGCACTGATGGTAATGCGGGCAGTGCCCTCGTTGTGCGCGGTCACCGTGCCGTTTGCATCGACCGACAGCACCGCCGGATTCGATGACGACCAGCCGCCGCGGAGCTCGTACCGCCCGCCCATATAGGCGAGCTTTGCCTTGGCCTGTGCCTGCTGTCCCATCTTCAACTGGCTGGGCAGTTCGACGGAGACGCCCTGCGCAAGCTTGTCCACGCTCACATTGACCGAGAACTCGTATGTTCCCTTGAGGTTCGTCGCGGTCTGTGAACCCTGCAGTGTCGACGCCATTTCACCCGACCACGTTGTGCCGTACCTCATGCCAGAGGCTCCAGCGAACCCGTAATACCGGTTCTCCGGAGTGATCAGCGCCACGTAATGACCGGTGGCACCGTGCGGCTCGTTGTTGAGTTCCTTGAGATAGTCCGCTTTTTCGGAAGCCCACAGATCGATGGCGCCGCGCATGGTAGGCGGCCCCATGCCAGGATCTCGCCCCAGGACCCGATGCCGTTGTATTGAGCCGTCCAGCAACTGTCGCCGTTGGGGCGCGTATGGCCCAGATCGTAGTCATATGCTTCAATCGCGCGCTGCAGTGCAATCAGCTCAAGCGCATTCGACCACTGCGGGCTCAGATACTCGCTTTCGGTCATGCCGATTTCCTGTAGGTACTCCGGCACGGTCAGATAGGTGCCGTTGTATGGCAGTTTGATGTTCGCGTCGGCGAGCGCGTCTTTGCGCCATGCAATCACGCCGTTGAGCGCCTGTGCATACACTGCCCGCTGGTCGACTGTGTCCCGAGTGAACACGGTCGTGCCGCCCTCCCCGAGCGAAACGCTGGTCGTGCCTCCGACGGCGCGAGACACGTCCACCACCGGCGCCGGTGCAGACAGTGTGGCCGCCACCGGCCCATCGAGTGTGAGCGCCTCTTGTGCATGCGCTGCGGGAACGCCGGTTCCCAGCACTGCCAATACGGCGACGACTGCCACATTGCGTTGGATTCTTCTCATAGTGCTCCCTCGCCTCCTCATCGCTGATTATGCTGTGAACATAATTCATTCCCATACTAGCAAGGCAATCACTGCTCAATCCTAGAAATAACCACACATTCACAGTGTCATTGCATCGACAAAAGGGCTGCGCAATGAACAATTCCATTGCGCGGCCCTTTTGGCTCTGCAGTGCGGCGGCTATGCCGGGCGATCAGCCGTAGAACGGCGTTGCGTACTGCGGCGTGGCCGGGTACAGACCCCACGAGATTGTGCGCTCCGCGATGTTGGTGAACGCGGCGTCCACGATCGTCACACGACCGGGCGCAACCGACACCACAAAGCCGGCGTGGCTTGCGCTCGTGGCCCATGTGGCGTCCCTGAACTTCCAGAACACGATGTCGCCCACCTTGGGTGTATTGCTGATGCGGCCACGGCGCGCATACCAGTCGTAGTTGTGCTGCGGCCAGCCGGACTGCTTGCCGTTCACGGAACCGCCGTTGCACAGGAAGACGTCGTAGCCTGCCGAATGGAAGACGTACCAGACGAACGCCATGCACGGACCGTGCGGGCACACGATGCCGCCGTTGATGGCGAGCGCACCCGGGCAGTCCGGGTGCTTGCCGTGCTGGCGGCCGGTCGTCTTGTCGAAGTAGTACGGGCGCCCGCTGATCACCGCGGGCCCGTGCACCATGCGGCTCGACTGGGGATCGTAATACACCCGCTTGCCCTTGACGGTGGTAAAGCCCTTGGCAAGCGCACCCGTCTTCGGGTGCATGTAGTACCAGCCCTTGTTGATGTAGTGTTCGCCGTAGAGCATCTTGCCGGTGGTCTTGTGGTAGTACACCCACTTGTCGGCGTTGCGGTGGTAGACGAATTCATATTGCATGGCGCCGGTCTGGTTGTGGAAGTAATACCAACCCGTGTGCTCGGCGTCGTAGTTCACGTATTTCTCACCGTGGGCCATCTTGCCGGTGGTCCAGTCGTAATACACCCATTTGCCACCATTGGAGCTGATGTGCTTCATGCCTTTGGCCATGGTGCCGTCGGCTTCGAAGTAGTACCAGCCGCCATTGTGGCAGTGTTCGCGGCCTTTGATCATGTGGCCGTTGCCGTCATAGCGCACCCAACGCCCCTTGCCAGCGCGCAGGAAGACGTCTTTGTTGCGCGCCATGGCGCCGGTCTGCATGTCGAAGTAGTAGTCGTCGTTGCCGATGCGCTTCTCACCCTTGACCATGCGGCCGTTCTCGTCGTAGCGCACGGTTTTGCCGGGAAGGTCCTTATTGGTGTTCTTCAGCATCTCGCCGTTGGCATCGAAATAGTACCAAGCGTCGCTTTGACGGTCGTAGACCTCTTTGTCGCGCGCCTGCACGCCTTTGTCGAACCAATATCTATCGCTTGCCGTCGTGCTCAACCCAACCGGTGTAGTCGTCACTCGGCGGCGTCACACCGTCCTTGGCCGTCTTGTCGTCTTTGGTTTCGGCGCTACGCTGCTCGTCCGCGGCGCCTTGTTCGCCATCTTCGTCTGTGCTGGCGGTTTCCGGCGCCTCGGACTGGCTGAGATTGGACTCCTCCGTTGCGGCGGCATCATTGCCCGTGCCATCGGCCGGCTGCGACGAGCCGATGTCCGTGCCCTCGGGCTGGTGTGGGCTCTCTGTGCCATCAGTGCCCTCGCTGTCGGTGCCTGTGGCGCCGGCCTGCTGATCCTGCGCCTGCCCGGTGCCCTGATCGGCCCCGTCCGTCTCCGATTCGTGTTGCGCGTCGACCTGCGCGGAATCATATACGGGAATGTCCTGCATATGCGCATCCTGCGCCATGGAAAGGGACGGATACAACAGTCCCTGACCCACCGACACGGCAAGAATGATTGCAGCCAGTTTGCGTTTGCGCATTCCTACCCCTTCCTTACTACCGCCATGCTTTGCTGCACGTATGGCCTTGCGACCCCGCACAGGCCATCGAGGAATCCTGATGGCAGTGCATGGCACATGCAGATATTCTACGAGATTGAAACGATAACAAGCGGCGCGCGTAACGCACGCGTGCAATACCTACACATGCGCTCCCGGTTCAACTGCCGGCTCAACCGCGTGCTTCGCTGTGCGCGGCGGACCAATCGTCGTCCTACACTGGCACCTATGAGTGAGGAACCAACCACAGTCGCTACACCGGCAGAGTTGCGCACACCCCCGCGCACCATGCTCGTCATTCCGTGCTACAACGAGGAACCCGGCCTGCGCACCACCGCAGGTGAGCTGCGGCGGATCCTGCGGCAGCTCATCGATGTGCATCAGATCGACGCGCGCAGCTGTGTGCTGTTCGTGGATGATGGTTCGAAAGACGGCACATGGGGTGTGATCCGCGCGCTGCACAATGAGGACCCCGAGTTGTTCCATGGCCTGAAATTGGCACACAACAAGGGGCACCAGAACGCGCTGTTCGCCGGATTGATGCACGCCCTGCACTCGCCGGCGGATGTGGCTGTATCGATGGACGCCGACCTGCAGGATGACCCCGGCGCCGTGGGCGCCATGGTGGAGGCCTGGCGCGAAGGCGCGGAGATCGTGTATGGCGTGCGCGACAACCGCGAGACCGACACGGCTTTCAAACGCGGCACCGCGCACATGTTCTATGCGCTGATGAAGGGATTGGGCACCGAAACGGTGCCGGACCACGCCGATTACCGGTTGATGAGCCACACGGCGTTGGAGGCGTTGGCCCAATACCATGAATCGAACCTGTTCCTGCGCGGCATCGTGCCTTCGCTCGGCTTCCCCACCGCCAAGGTGTACTACAAGCGAGGCGAGCGCGTGGCCGGCGAATCGAAATACCCGTTACGCAAGATGGTCGCGTTCGCCGTGCAGGGCATCACATCGTTCTCTACAAAACCGCTGAGCCTCATCACCGGCACCGGCATCGTCTCGGTGTTCGTCGGCATCGCCATGCTCATCTACACGCTCATCTCCGTGTGCTCCGGCAATGCGGTGGCCGGTTGGGGGTCGATGATGTGCTCGCTGTGGATCCTGGGCGGATTGATCCTAGTGGCCTTGGGCATTGTGGGCGAATACATCGCCAAGATCTACATCGAGGTCAAGGCGAGGCCGCGCTATATCATCGAAGAAACCATCTGAGTTTTCACATATCTGGGGACCACCACACGTCAAGGGGGCACAACCATGTCTCGCACCGCCAGCGGCACCGAAGGCAGTACGGCAACAATCCCACAAGCACACCATCAGACAGCCGCCCATCCCGACCCGGCGGCAGGCCATCAGGGGGCGCAGCGCAGCGCTCGCACCATCTGCGCGGCCATATCACGCTGGCTCCTCACCATCGCCATGGGATTCGAAGCGGCTGTGGTGGCGTTGCTACTGGTGCTCTCGCTCATCTTCACTTGTGTGTTCAAGCGCAGGAACGGTGGCGTCGGCTCAGCCAGTGTCACCGAACTCGTCAACCCCCACTTGGGTGCACCGTCGTTCGCGTTCATCTGCGGGTGCGTCGTGCTGGTGGCCATACTCATGCTCATCGTGCATGGCGCCGCGCGCATCAAGCAACGCAACACATTGCTGTTCCTGCTCGCGTTCGTGACGATTGCGCAAATCCTGTGGATCGCCGCGGTCGGCCTGACGACCTATGACTACCCCGATTCGCGGAGCCTCATCGACGGTGCCGATGCACTGCTCATTGGCGATGCAGCGCGGTATTCCCCTGATTTCTGCCCACCTGGCACCCAATCGGAAGTCTGTCTGTCACGCCCGCATGACGTGCCGAGCCCGCACGCCTACTTCTCGTACTACCCGTTCCAGACGGGTCCGATGCTGTGGTATGTGTTCGCCGGTTCGATCTTCGGATCGCACAACATCATCGCGTTCCAGATCCTCAACGCATTCGCGGTCACCGGGCTCGTGGCCGCGCTGTGGCGCCTGGGCACGCTCATCGGCCTCGACGACGCGGGTCATGCAGCCCTCGCCGCCCTGCTCGCCACATGCGTGCCGCTGTTGATGTTCGCCACCTTCGTCTACCCGAACGCCGTCGGCTTCAGCATCACCATAGCCGGTGTGGCACTGATCGCGCAGGCGTTCCGCACACAGCACGCATGGCAGTGCGTGCTGGCGCTTGTGGGCGGGTTCCTCGTCTGTGGCGTTGGCGTGATCCTCAAATCGACGTTCATCATCCTCATGCTCGCCGCAATCATCGGCATTGTGCTCGTGGTGGTTGCCAACCGCAAATGGTGGCAGGGCGCGGTGGCCCTCGTCTCGTTCGGCGGCGCGTACATGCTCACCAAACTGCCGGTGCGCATCATCGAGCACATCACCCATCAGGATTTCGGCAAGGGCATGCCCATGCTCTCGTGGATCACCTTGGGCCTCAATGAGCATGAAGGCACCACACCCGGCTGGTGGACCGCGATCCCCCTGAACACCTACCACAAGACCCACGGCGATTACGGGCAACAGGCGCAGGTGGCCCAGGAATTCGTCATGGAACGCATACGGCATTTCGCGCATGATCCGGGCGACGCTGTGGATTTCTTCTCGATGAAACTCGCTTCGGAGTGGGCGGAGCCGACATTCATGACCTCGCTGTATTCGCAGCTTGGATCGTCGGCGCACGGATTCACCGGCCTGCCGCAATGGCTGCTTTCGGAGACCGGCGCCGCACGCCTCACCTCGTATGAGAACATCGCGCAAACGGTGCTCTACGCGCTTGCGCTCATAGGTGTGATCGCGATGCTCGTTTCGGTCGTGCGCTCGACCGCACGCCCCATGGAAGACGCCATGATGTTCGCACGCACCTTCCTGTGCGCGGCGTTCCTCGGTGGATTCCTGTGCTATCTCTTCTGGGAAGCGAAGGGCATCTATACATTGCCGTTCTATCTGCTGCTGTTCCCGCTCGCGGCGTACGGCATGCAAACAATACTGCGCGCGACGCGCACAGGCGTCGCGCGCATACGCGGCACACGGCAGGAAGCCTAGGTCAGGCCCCGGCCGACAGACGCAAAACCCCGGAACCGTGGGTTCCGGGGTTTGGTGGCGGAGGATGCGAGATTCGAACTCGCGAGGCTGTTACACCAACACGCTTTCCAAGCGTGCGCCATAGGCCACTAGGCGAATCCTCCACGTGCACGCATACTACGTATGCAACGCAACTTGAATAAGATAACTCACCTCACATGGAATGGCAAGTCATGGCGTGTCGTACATCACGCCATGCCAAGGTACCGCTTCCAGAAGTCCACGGACTCGAGCTTCGGAGCGGCTTCCTGGTATTCGCGTTCCAAACGGCTGCGGTGCTTCTTGAAATACGCCACGTCGCGCTTGTACCGCTTGACAATCTCGCGGTAGCGCTTCACATCCTTGTGGCGGATCACACCCTTGCGGCTCGCCCAGTCGATCGAGACGATGGTGTTCTTGCCATGGATCGATCCGGACGGATACGCCCAGCCGTCATGCGTGATGATCGCATAATCGGCGCCGCTGGCCTGTCCCTCCTGGCCGTCGCGCACAAACCGCTGGCCGTTGTGCGTCACGAAGTCGAATGCGCGTTCCTGCAGCGAGCGCGGCCGGTCGGTTTCGACCGTCTGGCGCGTGAGGTGATCGGGGTCGAAATCAGCGAGCCCCTGCTCATCGGCCTGCTTTTTGAGCTCATCGAACGGCACGGTCTGCTCCTTGAGGCGGTTGGCGCGCATGAAACGCTCCTGTGCAACCGGCTGTTCGATGAACTTCGGGCCTTTGAGGAAGTCCTCGAAGCCGTCGAGCGCAAGCTCGGCGTCGGTGTAGTTGAATTTGCGCATCTCCAGGTCGATCTGGCGGTGCAGGCCCTTGAGGAACGTATGGAAATCGGGGGCGAGCCCGGTCATCATCTGCGCGATCATACCGTTGCGCGTGCTCTGGTAGCGTTCCACACCGGCATTGTAGCGGATCTCGAACTTGGCATGCCACACGCAGATGCCGTTCATCGTCATGAACTTCGGGTGGCTGCGGATGCCGTATTCCACGTCGTCGTAGCGCACAAAGACCGGCAGAGGCAGTCCGACGCGGCGGATCACGCTCATCGGGATGCAGCAGTACCACCACGCCGCGTAGCGGTGGGCGTCGGCGGGAATCGACTCCTCTTCGTTGAACGCCTCGTTGTCGACCACATCAAGGTACTGCGAGACGAGCATCTGGCGTTTCGCCGGCACGCACACACCGAGTTCGGGGCTGATGTACCCGGTGTCCTCGCGCATGAGCTGCGTGTCTTCGATGTTGAGCATGGCGCCCGAGACGAATGCCTCCTCATACTCGCTGTTCACCATGCGCAGCAGTTCGTAGGTGCGGCGGATGCTTTCGGGCGAGACCTCCACGTCGTCGTCCATGATCAGCACATGCGTGGCGGGCGTGGACTGCTCCATTGCCTCGATCATGCCGCGTGCGAAGCCGCCGGCACCGCCCACGTTCTCGTTCGGGCTGATCGTGATGCGCTGGTCTCCCGACTCATTCGGATCGAGCGTCTTGCCGTTGTCCACGACGTGCATCGTCAGATGCTCGCTGATGTCGGTGTGCGAATCGAGCAGCTCACGCTTGACGAGCTGCATGTTCTTGCGGATGAATGACTCCTTGCGGAACGTCGTTGTGGCGATTGCCAGATCAACCGTGCGCGGGTCGCCCTCGATGTCGACTTCGTAGTACGCGTCGCGCATCGAGACGGCACCTTGTGCGCTGAGTTGGAATCCAGCGAGCACGGTCTGTTCATCGTCCGTCAGGTCGAGCACGACGTCGGTCCATGTGGCTGTCTGCGGCAGTGCCACGGCCGTCTCGTCGAGCGTTTCCGGTTCCAGACCCAAACGCGTGGCTCGCGTCTGCGTGATGGCGCACGGCGCGCCTTTCACCTGCAGGCGCAACCGGTAGGCCGTCGCACGCGTGTAGCGGCGCAGCTTGATGACCGACAGCGCGTTGAAGTATGTGGTGAAATCGACCACACCGCCTTCGGCGAGCGTCCACGCGCCGTCCTTGCCCGTGGGGCGGAACGGCGTGTCCGTTCGGTAATACAGGGTTGGGAAATGCAATGCGCGCGGGGTGGATTCCAGCAGCACATTCGCGAAACGAATCGACGCCATGGTTCCTCACTTACTGTGTATTGACGACAAAACCTATGTTTATTCAGGGATAATCTCTTCACGAGGTGAACCATCAGTACGAGATTGAATCTCATCTCTCTGTTCTTCAGCGGCAGTCTGCGCCTGTTCCTCAGTGATTTGTTGAATCTGCAACGAACGCGTGTTAATGAGTGCATAATCCATATTGCGCGGATCTCGAACTACAAAAGTGCACGCATTGTCATCCAACGCTATGCCCACGGCGTCCGTCATCAACTCGTCTCCAGGAGTTGGCGTGCGCAGGGATGTAATCAGACGAAATTCACCATTATTGAACAAGTGTAGAGGAAGTTCGAAATACACAGTTTGATGGCCGTGTTTCTTCATCTTCAATTTGCGTGGACCCGTATCAAATGTGATACCGCCACGACGAATGTCATGCACTGCAATCGCCAAGTAAAAATCTTCCGGCTCATTGTAGTCATATTCCACTGCAAAACGAAAAGTATCGTCACTTGTCAGCATGAGCGGCGAAATACCATATGTACGCAGTACGGGACACCTTGCACTCAAACCGTTGGGGTATTCCTGCCTGCCCTCTTCAAGCTGTCGATGCTGTTTTTCACTTATTTCACGCTGCTGAGCCTCAAGATTGGCGAGGGTATAACGTTCCGCCACAGTCTCACGATCACCGATGACTGCCACTTCACCATCTTGAATAAACATAGCTCGCGTACAATATCGTTTAATCGCTCCCATATCGTGTGTCACCAGCACGACGGTTTTTGTTGGGTCCTTACGAATACTGGTGAAGAAATCATCGCATTTGCGCTGGAACGCCTCATCACCGACCGCTAGCACCTCATCGAGTACGAGGATGTCGCCTTGCGCCTTGATAGCCACCGAGAATGCGAGACGAACCTGCATGCCGCTCGAATAGTTCTTGAGTTTCTGGTCCATGAAGTCCTCAAGTTCGGCGAATTCAACGATGTCGTCGTACATCGCGTCGATTTCATCATGCGAAAAACCGAGCAATGCTCCGTTGAGGTACACATTTTCACGGCCTGTTAGTTCAGGGTTAAAACCGACACCGAGTTCGATGAATGGCACAAGCTTTCCACGTACATCAATAGAACCTTCATCCGGATAATAAATCTGCGAAATGAGCTTCAGCAGTGTAGATTTGCCACCGCCGTTGCGGCCCACGATACCGAAAAACTCACCTTGATGCACCTGAAAGGTGACGTCCTTAAGCACCTGTTGCAGTTCGTAACCTTTGATGCCCTTGGTCCAGTTAATGAATGCTTGCTTGAGTCCGCTCGCCTGTTCGGTGGGGAGTTTGAACGATTTAGTCACATGGTTCACATCCAGTATGACTGGCTGTTCTTGGTAGTTCTTGATATTGATGACTGCCTTTTCCTCATGCATGGTTTTGCTGGACATCACATCACCTCCGCAAACTTGCGACTGTTCCGACGGAAGATATAAATGCCGAACCAGAGTAGCAAAATCGTCAATGCAAATGGGAATAACTTCGCCCAAGGAGAGTGGAAAGTGTTCCAAATCGTCGGTTGAGAAGCTGGAGCGATGAAATTGTGCCGGATATCTTGAATGGACTGTGCAATAGGATTGAGTAATTCCAACCGCGCGACCCTCGCGTACACCCCCCCACGCTCAATTACGAATGAAAGCGGGTAGATGATAGGCATGCAGTAGAAAATAAGCTGTGACAACACTTCCCAAATATGTGAAATATCACGAAAATACACATAGCAAGTTGCAAATATAAGTGCAATGGCAAGTGAGATAGCATACAGTTCCACTACATTGAGCGGCAACCACAGCACGCGCCATGTGAACTCCACGTGAGCGAACAATGCAAAGATAAGTACGACAAGGTAGTTGATACCGAGCGAAATGAGCGATCCTATCGAAGCCGAGACCACCACAATGTAATTAGGGAAATGTACCTTGCGTAATAGGTCGCCACGATCGACAATTGACCGTAAGCCGATACCGACAGTTTCTGTGACAAACTGCCACGAGCTGATGCCCAGCAGAAGCACCACAGGATACGTCGGCGTGCCATCGGTCATACGCAAAAACTTGCCGAAGACGATGTACATGACGCAGAACAGCATCAACGGTTTGAGTACGGACCAAGCAACGCCCAAGAATGAGCCTTGATAGCGTAGTTTAAAATCCGTCTTCACCAAACCTCGTAGCACAGTCATTGCATACCCGTACCGGTCATGCAATCGTTGAGTCAAAGTATGCACTCGTTGTGTCCTTACTCTCGGCGTACCGGAAGAATGTGAGTCAAACGTCAGTCTAGATCTAAATAATTTTCCCAGAACTTCATAGAAGTCAGCTGTGGGAACGCTTCTTGATACTCCTTACGCAAACGGTCAATGTTTGCCTTATAGTACCGAAGATCGCGTTGATAGCGTTTGTGGATTTTCTGATAACGATCCGAATCCTTAGTGCGGATGGCCCCTTTTCGGTTGTACCAGTCAATGACGATGAGCTTCTTTTTACCCCGAATTACGCCGGCAGGATATGCCCACCCAATTAACGGAATCACGGCATAACCGTCACCATCAGTCCTGACAAGGCGCTGACCATTATCAGTCAGATAGTCCCGAAGACGCTGTCTTGTCTTGCGCGGCTTATCGCTATCAATAAGTTGACGATTGATTGTCGTGATATCAAATCCAGCAAGATCCACATCAGCATCAGCTAGTTTTTGTAATTCGTCAAGATCATAGAGCTTTTCTTTATGCTGATTCGCGGCCATGAAACTCTTCTCGGCCTGCCCCTTGGTGCCGATGAACTTCGGTCCCTTGAGGAAGTCCTCGAACGCGTCAAGGCACAGCTCGGCGTTGTCATAGCCGAACTTCTTGAGTTCAAGCTGCATGTTGCGGTGCAGTTCATGCATGAAGTCGGCGTGTGGAGCCATGCCGGCCGCGGCCTGCGCGATCATCGTGTTGCGCGTGGTCTGATAGCGTTCCACCGCAGGGTTGTACCGTTTGTGGAACGACATGTGCCACACGCACAGGCCGTTCATTGTGATGAAGTCGGTCTTGCAACGGATGCCATATTCAGCATCGTCGCACCGCACAAACAACGGCAGAGGCAGGCCGTTGCGTTCGATCACGGAAATCGGGATGCAGCAGTACCACCACGCCGCATAATGGTTGTCTGGCGTGATCTCCTTGGTCATCTCATGGATTTCATTGAAGATGATGTCTTCGAACAGGGTCAGGCGCAGCGGTGGCTTGCAAGGCGCGAAGATACCGTCCTTCGTCATGAAGCCGGTGTCTTCCCACTGGTCCTCGCCCACCTCGTAGTTGAGCATGGCGCCGCTGATCATCGCCTCGCGGTATTGCGGCTTGAGGATGCGTAGCAGGTTGTAGGTGCGCTTGATGCTTTCGGGGGAGACGGCCACGTCGTCATCCATCAACAGCACATTTGTGGCCTTCGGCTTCTGGCGCATCGCGGCGATCATGCCACGCGTGAAACCGCCTGCGCCGCCGACATTCTCGTTCGGAATCACCTCGATGCGGTCGCCGCTGAGCGCCATGGCGTCGAGGGTGCGCCCATTGTCGATCACATACATGTGGAAGTGCTTGGCGATGTCGTCACCGGACTCGATGATGTGCGACCGCACCAAGCCGATATTGTTGATGATGAAGCTTTCCTTCTTGAACGTGGTGGTGGCCACAGCGAGCTCCACCTCGTTGAAATCATCTTCCACGTCGAGCACGTAGTGGCTGTTGCGGATCGCCACCTGGCCTTCGGTCACGATCTTGAAGCCGACGAGCACCATCGTGTCGGTGATGACGAGTGGCAGATCCACAACCTGCCAGTCGTCCGAGGCCGGCACAGTCACGTCGGTGCCTTCCACGAGCAACGATTCATGTGCAAGCGCATCCCCCATCGTCTGCTGCACCGTGCACGCGGCGCCCTTGAGCTCGAGATGGAGCATCGCGGAGCGCATGCTCGTGTAGGTGCGCAGTTTGCTTACCGACAGGGCGTTGAAATAAGTGGTGAAGTCATACACGCCCTGCGCGTACATCACCCAATCGCCGAGTTGCGCGTCGAAGACCACTGGCTGGTCGGACTCGCAGTACAGGCTCGGAAAGCTGACGGAACGCGGATTCGTCTCCAACAGAACGTTCGCAAATTGTATCGATGGCATACACCAACCCCAAACATCTCGACGACTCAACGGATACTGGTACTCACGTTCAGCATAATCGCCGTCGTAGAATTTCAGTGGCCGGCCGGTAATCACCCTTAGGCGAACACCGGCCGTCGCATTCACTCGTCGCAGAGTGCAACCGGCGGAGTTGTGCACGCGCACCAGTCCCCCACCGGCACATAGCATTCGTCAGGCAGCCATATCAACATGCACCGCACCGCCTTCCCGCTCCTGCCCGCATGCACTTGCATCCGCGGCATTGTGTTCGCGTGCCGCGAGCCGCTCGATCTCCTGTTCGAACAGCGGCAGCGCCAGCTCGCAGTACTCGGGCAGCGACTGTTTGAGCAGGGTCGCCGCGGCGCGCACATGGAACCCGTCACCTTGGCCTTGCAGCTGGACCAGCACAACAGTGGCCAGGTCGTCGCACCGGTCGCAGAACGCACGCCATTGCATAGTGCGTGCCTTGTATCCGCGCGCGGCGACCGCGTTCCAGTCGGGCTCGCATTCGTCGATCGCCACAATCGGCAGCATGAGCACGTTCATCGCGCGCACCTGTTCCCCCATGTGCTCGAGCATGCGCACCCCGCGGTCGAAGCGGTCGCGGTCGCGCTGCTGGAACCCCACCGTCAGGTCTTCGGCGAGCGCCGCGCCCATCAGCGAGTCGGCGAGGTCGCGCAGATACACCGGATTCTCCCACAGCGGTTCCTCGGGCAGTGTACGTGTCTCTTCGACCGCCATCAGCAGTTGCGCGGGGTCTGCAGTCTCGCGGTCCCACAGTGCACGGTAGGCGTGCACGAGCCGGCCAGTGTCGTGGAGGTACCGCCGGTCCGCGGCGATCGTGACGGCCGTGTGCCCGTCCGGTGAGAGCCATGGCACATCGCCGATTTTCAGCGCGTGCGCGTAGTCGAGGTCGGCCTGTGCGCGCAGCGAGCGCAGGTATTCGACGACGCGGCGGTAGCGCGTGTCGGTGCAGGCGCCCTGTGCGCGCACGTTCGGGTCTTCGCGCAGCATGCACATGCCTATCCCGGGGTTG
Organism: Bifidobacterium pseudolongum subsp. pseudolongum DSM 20099; assembly: GCF_000771225.1. GTDB lineage: Bacteria > Actinomycetota > Actinomycetes > Actinomycetales > Bifidobacteriaceae > Bifidobacterium > Bifidobacterium pseudolongum. The sequence continues at coordinate 22,228 of NZ_JDTZ01000012.1, read as the reverse complement.
GTGAGCAGCATGGTGGCGATCTGTGCGCTCGACGCGGCTGGAGCGCCCCAGCGCAGCATGCAGTAGGCGGCGAGCCGGTGCGCCTGGTTGCCGTATTCCGCGCGGTCCGCGGCGCGCTGCTGCTGCGAGCCAAAACGCTTCACCCCACTGCCGTGCAGCCAGCGCGAGATCTGCACTTGGCTCATCGGACGGATCGTCACGGGCATGCGCGCGCTCGTCTGGCCGAGCAGCATGGCCATCGTGGCGTCGTTGATCAGGTCGTAGAGCCAGACGGCGAGCCCTTTCTGACGCACGATGATCGACGTGTGCATCAGGAACTGCCGCGCGCATTCCACGAGCGCGGCGTCGAGGCCCAACGACGCGACGCACATGAGCGACGCCCAGCATGTGGAGCCGAACGCGCTGGACGCGAGTTCGACGAGCTGCGGGTCGAACGTCTCGTCGTGGAACGCACCGGTGCGCCCGTGGAAATCGCACGAGAGCGGTGTGGAGGCCGGGCTGCGCAGCGTACGGTCGCAGCGCGCGCCGGTGCATGGGGTATATCCGGCCGGCGCGGTGTGGTATTCGACCGATTCGGACTGTGCGCTTTCTGCCGAGGCCGCGCTGTCCGTGCGGTCCGCACTTTCCGCCGAGGCCGCGGATTCGCCGCGGTCTGCGCAATCTTCCTCCCCCGCGCGGGCGGGCTGGACCACGGGGTACAGGTCGCCGTCGATGCCGGCGAACGAGAGCGACGCGGCGGCCGTGACTTCGTTGAACCTGCGCTCGAGCGCGTCGAGCAGTGCGAGGAATCCCGCCGAATCCATGGTGAATGGTGTGCGCATGGTGTGCTCCTTGTCTGTTGCATGGCTGCATCTTGTTGCGTGTCTGCGCGCGCCGGCGCCTCACGTGGCGGCCAGCGCGCATGGATGCCACATTCCCATGCCCCGCACGCCCACACCACAGGCAGAGTGAAGAATGTGGATAAGTGGACGACACTCCGCCCATCCACAACGGCCATGCCGACTGTGGATAACGGGCGCGCGTTCAGGCTTTTTTCAGCCGGTCTGAGTAGAACCAGACAACAGATGGAACAATTGACACATTGAACGGACACAGGAGAGACACCGGATGTTTGTTGCCAAGAACGCATGGGCCGAACTGCGCCGCCACCCGTGGCGCACGGCACTGATGGTGATTGTGGGCCTGCTCGTGACCATGTGGTCGGTTTTCGGCGCCGCGGTGATGCACGAATACCACGCCGCGCACGGCGCCGGGTACGAGGCGCTCAAACCGCAGGCCGTGGTGCGCATGACGGACGCGGCGCTCAAGGACCGCAATGGCGACGACGCCGGCTGGACAAAGCGTTACATCACATGGGACGAATACAACGTGCTCGGCGCTGCCGCACAGGCCAAGCATGTGCAATTCGACTACTCCGTGGTGGCGTCGGTGCCGGTGCGCGCGACCGGTTCCTTCAAGGCCATCACGACCGGCGAGACGTCCGGCGCAGGCCAGAACGAGACCGGCGGCGACTTCACCCTCACCTCGTTCTACAACGAACCGGCCGTGGCCGCCAACGAATACGGCTCGTTCAAGGTCGTGGAGGGCGCCAAGCTCAACTATCAGGATGTGACGGCGCGCGACGTGCTGATCTCGCAGGAACTCGCGAAGAAGAACAACCTCAAGGTGGGGAGCACAATCACCGTCGGCAACCCGGCCGACGCCAAGACCACCTACACGTTCACCGTCGGCGGCATCTACACCTATACGAGCACGCCGCAGGGCGTGCAGGGCGATGACGCGCAATTCGCCAAAGACAACCGCAACAATGTGATCTACACGAGCTACTACGACTTCGCCGCTTCGGGACTCGACACCACCGAAGGCTCCGGCTGGGCCGTACCGGACATCAACATCGTGTTCACGCTGGCCAATCCACAGGCGTACGAACAGTTCAAGAGCGCGCTGAAGCCCGACCTGCCGGAAGGGTTCGCCGTGAGCTCCCCGACGATCGCCGCCTACGAGCGCTCGCTCGAACCGCTCGACAAGCTGGCGGACACCACGAAGATCATGCTCATCTGCCTGTGGGGCGTTGGCGGGGCGCTCGCGCTGCTGCTGACCTTGCTTGAGGTGTGCCCGCGCCGCGAAGAGATCGGCTATGGGCTGGCCGTCGGCGTCACGAAGTCGCGCATGGCATGGCAGTTCATGCTGGAGATCCTGCTGCAGACCGTGGTGGGTGTGGCGCTCGGCCTGCTGATCGGCGGCTGGACCGCGAATCCGCTCGCCACGCAGCTCGCGCAGGGCCATACGATCGCGATGCACGGCGGCGTGCTGTGGAACGTCACATGGATTGCGCTGTTGGCGTGCCTGCTGCTCGCCATTATCGCGGGCGTGCGCGTGGCGCTGTTCCGCACCGCGCAGCTGGCGCATTCGCCATACCTCAATTCCGCCGACCCGACCACCAAGGAGCAGTGATGAGCAATCAGGAGCACCGCAGCGAACCGCAAGAGCGCACCGACGCCGTGGAAGAGCTCGACGAGTTGATGACCGATGAGTCGGCCGAGCCGGGCATGAGCTATACGATCGAATACGACGACGACACCGACGCAGACACTGCAGACACCATAGACACCACAGACGTATCCGTCCCCGAACCCGCCACCGCCACAACCGACGCGGACCATGCAGACCCGGATGAACAGGAGGCGGAAGCTGCCGCGAACACCGCCGCGGCGGCGCTCGACGAGCCAGACGAAGAGGACAGCGCGGACGACGTGGACGATTCAGTGTTCCGTGCCTACCCGATGTTCTCGATGCGCGGCGTGACGGTGACCGATGCGAAGACCGGCGAGCACATCTGGAACGACCTGTCGATACGGTGCGAGGCCGGCACATCGTACGGCGTGCTCGTCGACGCGCATGACACCCGCCAGCACGACACGCTTGTGGCGTTGATGGCCGGCTTCGCGCACCCCACCGAAGGCAGTGTGATGACCAAATCGACGCCGCTGCACGACCTGACGCCGCTCGAACTGCGCGGGCACCGCATCGGCGTGCTGCTGCAGCAGTTCGCGCTGCGTGGCGACCTGAGCGCTGCGGCGAATCTCGCATACGTGATGGATGCGTCGAACCGCAACTATCTCCAGCCGATCGCCGTGCGCGCGCAGGAGCTGCTGACGCGCGTCGGCTTCGCGCCAAGCGGCGATGATGACGCGACGCAGGACAAGCGTTCACGGGCGCTCGTGCGCACGCTCGGCGCCAGCGACCGTGCGCGGGTCATGGTCGCGCGCGCGATCGCCACCGACCCCGACATCGTGCTCGCCGACGAGCCGACGGCCACACTGGACGAGGCCGACGCCGCAGACATCCTCGACCTGCTGCGCGCGCAGGTGCACGGCGAGTCGAAGCGGCGCACCGTCATCGTCGTCACGACCGACCCGCATGTGGCGGCCGCGATGGACGAGACGATCGACCTGACGCACTGAGCGCGCGGCGCCTCAGTCCACGAGACGCATGTGGTATTCCTCGGCGAGCGCCGGCACGTCCGGCTCGCCGTAGGTGCGCACCAGGTCGAGCCACTGCTCCTTGTTGTCTTCGCCGAACCGCGCGGCCTTGCGCGCGTAGGCGTCGGCGGTCAGGAACTTGGGCGGCACCGACTTGCTGTGGTATTTGTCGGCCACCATGACCACTTCCTGCTCGAGGTTCACTGGCACGTAATCGTCCGGTGGCAGCGGCAGGCCCTGGCGTATGACGGCGTCGCGCGTCAACCCCACGCCGGTGTGGTTGCGCGCGTATTGCGCGATCGATTCGTCGTAGCCTTCGTTGAGCAGCAGGTCGTAGCCGATGAGCCCGTGCTGCACATAGTGCGGGCCGTCGAAGGTGAGCGGCTCGCCGTTCGAGCCGTCATTCTTGAGCACACGGTACGTGCCGATGTCGTGCAGCAGCGCGCCGAGCACGGCCTGCCCTGCGTCGAGGTAGCGCGGCGGGATGACGCCGCCCGTCACGCCGTCGGTCGCGGGCACGGTGAACGCGCCTTGCGCCGCTTCGCCGGTGCGTTCGGGCGCGTCCGCCGGCAGTGTGCAGCGGCGCATGAACAGCGCGTTGCGGCGGTGGATGAGCTGGCGGGTGATCTGCGCGACGATCACGCAGTGGGTGTGAATGAGATCGTATGCGGCATCGGAGGGCGCGAGTTTACGGTGGAGCGCCTCGATTTGGTCCACGGTGGGGATGATTCCTGTCATGTTGCCCATCGTAGTCGCGCTGCGATGGGCTCTCTACCCCCTGTGCGAACGCGACGAATCAGATGCCGCGCACGCGGAATGCGCCGGTGCGGTTCGACGCGACGATCATGTGGTTGTTCTCCAGTTCGCGCCAACCGTCTTCGGCGGGCTGCTCGAAGCCGGTGCTCGCCGCGACGACGCCCTTCGGCTCGCCCTGCTTGGATCCGAGCTCACGGTAGTGCAGCACGCTGTAGTCGCCCGCCTCGTCTTCGCGCCCGTAGCGGGCGTAAATATCGACGATCGCCTGCGCGGTGGGGCGTCCGCTTTCCGCGCGCAGGGCGATGAACTGGTCCTGGCTTTGGATCATGCAGTTGTAGCTCGAATCGGGGTAGGTGGCGCGCAGTTCGCGCACCGCCTGTGCGAGCGCCTCCTCGAGCGCGAAGCCGAAGCCCAGGTATTGCAGCACGATCGCGAAATACATGGCCGAATCAGACCGTCCGCCCGTGGACTGCACCAGGTTCTGGTCGATCGGGTAGGCGCGGTTCGTGGTGATGTTGCGGCCCTGCGCATCCGAGATGTCGCCGTTGTGCACGAAGCCGAGGCCGCTGGCGAAGAACGGCTGCTGGTTTTCGAGGATGAGCGGCAGGTTCGAGCTCGCGAGGCGCAGATGCCAGATGGAGCCACGGGCTGGCGCATGTGCGAGCTCGTTGAAGATCGGGTCGTACCGCGCGGCGATCGTGTTGCGGTAGAGCGCCGAACCCGTTTCCGGCGAGGGCGCGCCGCCGTCGTTGACGTGCGCCGCGTGGCCGGGTTCGTTGATGAGCACGGCGCCCCAGCCATCGTTGTGGATTTCGCTCAGATCACGGAACGCGGCGCACTCGCGCATGCCAAGCACCTCGTCGAGGCTCACATTGACATTCGCGGTGGCGTATCCCAGTAATCTGCACATAGTCGTTTACTGTAACGGCTCCACACGCCTCCCGCCACCGATTCTCAGGATTTCGCTATCGGTTTTGCTTGTACCCGCCACAAGACCGTTGGAATACCAATGAAAACAGCCGTTGGCGCCTAGGGGCTAGACGCCAACGGCTGTGCGGGACGCAATAAGTGACCGCCCGTGACTAGCGACCAGCCAAATCCATCCATTTGGAGCCCCGCCAATATCCGTTGGCGTCTACGGGCTAGACACCAACAGCTGTGCGGGGCGCACTAGGCGGCCGCCCGTGGCTAGCGGATAAACGCGGACGGTCGGCCGGGACCGCTCAGCCCACGCGCTTGAGGCGCGGCGGGCGCACCGTGGACAGGAAGAGCGGCTGCACTTCGGTGACCGGATTGTAGGGCGCCAGGCCGAACCACTTGACCGGCGAGCCGGCCACATGCCGGATCGCGTATTTGATGCGCAGCGCCCACGCCCCCTTCGCCGAGACCTTGGATTCCGGCATGAGGGCCTTGTGGATGAGGACGTACTTGATTGGGCCGATCTTCGGGTCGGCGTCGACCTTCGGGTAGCGGGTCGTCTGTTGGGGCAGGTCGCCGGTACGCAGCAGGTCATGCATGATCTGGTGCAGGTATGCGGGGATCGACTGCGAGACCTTGAACCCGAGGCGGATGCGCACACGGAACAGGTAGTCTGTGCCGTAATCCTCCACCGTGTATTCACGCGTGAACGGGTCGTCGGTCGTCTCGACCGACACGACCCACCAGGCGTGCGCGCGCTTGGGGTGGTTGGCGAAGATCGAGAAGAACACGTCGGTCTCCATGCGTTTCATGTCCTGATCCGAGGTCAGGTACACGATGTTGTCGGAATAATACGGAATCGTGGCGTCGTCGTGCAGCCGCTGCAGCACCGGCAGGCAGTCGTTGGGCTGCATGTGGCGCCGCTGGGCGCGTTCGAGCTTCGTGCCTTCGTTCCAAGTGACCATCACGGTCAGGATCGCGAGCGTGAGCAGCGCGGTGAACCAGCCGCCGTGCATGAACTTCGCCATCGAGGCCACGAAGAACAGGAGCATGATCGTGGGGAACACCACGGCGAACACCACGGCGGCCGCACGCATGCGCTTGTGCCACAGGTACACGGTGACGAGGATTGACGTCATGACCATCGTCACGGTGAGCGCCAGACCGTAGGCGGCCGCGATGCGCTCCGAATTGCGGAAGATCAGCAGCACCGCCACCGTGGCCACGCACACCACGACATTGACGGTGGGGATGTACAGCTGGCCGCGTGTGCGCGCCGGGTAGCGCACCTGCAGATGCGGCATCCAGTTGAGGCGCGTGGCCTCGGAGACGATTGTGAACGCGCCGGAGATCAGCGCCTGCGAGGCGATCACACCGGCTATGACCGAGAGCACGACCGCCACATAGCGCAATTCCGGGGACAGCATGGCGAAGAAGGGGTTCGGAGATCCGCCTTCCTGCACATACGCCGGGTCCTCGAGCGTGCGGATGATCCACGCGCCCTGCCCGAAGTACGAGAGCACGAGCGCAAGGTTGATGAACGGCCATGTAGCGTAGATGTTGCCGCGGCCCACATGGCCCATGTCGGAATACAGCGCTTCGGCGCCGGTGATCGACAGGAACACGGTGCCCATCAGCGCAAGGCCGGCATGGTTGTCGCCGCTGAGCAGGAACTGCATGCCATAGACGGGGTTGAGTGCGCGCAGCACCTCGAGGTTGTGCGCCATGCTCATGGCGCCGGTGACCGCGATGAACAGGAACCAGATGAGCACGGCGGTGCCGAACACCTTGCCGATGCGCTCGGTGCCACGCGATTGCACGGCGAACACGCCCAGTATGATCACGAGGGTGATGATGAGCATGAGGTTCGGGTTGGAGGCGAACACGCCCTGCAACGCCGGCAGGGTCTGCAGGCCTTCGACCGCCGAACTGATCGACATGGCCGGCGTGAGTACGGAATCGGCGAGGAACGCGGCGCCACCGATCATGGCGGGCACGATGAGCCAGCCGCCGTATCGGCGCAGCAGCGTATACAGCGCGAAGATGCCGCCTTCGCCCTTGTTGTCCACGCGCATGCAGATAACCACGTACTCGATTGTCGTGATCAGCGTCATCGTCCAGAACACGAGCGACAGCATGCCAATCACGGCGGTCTCGTCCGCACGGGTCACGCCGCCTTGGCCGGCGAGGAAGGTCTGCATGGTGTAGAGCGGCGAGGTGCCGATGTCCCCATACACCACGCCGAGCGCCACGATCGACATGGCGAGCGTGACCTTGTCCGGCCCCGATTGCAGCTTGCGCCACCACCGGCCCATCGGCCCGCCCGCGCATGGCTGGTTGAGCCGCTGTGCCGCCTGCTGTTTGACGGCGCGTTCCTTGAGCAGCTCTTCGCGCTCCTGCTTGGTGAGTACCTCATGCGAGACCTTGGGGGCGCGGGTGTATTGCCCAGTCTGCGAGAGTAACGGATCTTGTTCGTCATCAGGCCGTTGAGCCATCACGATGTCCTTTCAACAGCGGGGCCAATCCCCGCCCTTAAATACAGCATTAGGGAACGCTAATGCCTCCCATGGCCCGACATGGCCACACTTTGCGTACAGCATATTCGCCGCGAACAATGGCCGAGGATACTCCTTGATGTATCAATTCGCGTTCAGAACATCACAATATGTCCACAAAACCCAATCAACACACCGCGTTCAGACCCCATACACCTCGCGCGTCGTCGCACGCGTCGCACGCGCCACCTCATCGATCGGCAGATCAAGATATTGGGCGAGGGAATCCAAAGTGTATGGAATCATATATGGCGCATTCGTGCGTCCGCGGTACGGCATCGGGGTCAGGTACGGCGCGTCGGTCTCCACCATCACATGGTCGAGCCCCACGATGCGCACCGATTCGCGGATGCCGTCATTGCCCTTGTAGCTCGACGTGCCGGAAAGCGAGAGATACCAGCCGTGTTCGCGCGCGATCCGCCCCATCTCGGCGTCGCCGGAATAGCTGTGGAACACCGTGCGCCGCGGCGCGCCGTCGGCGAGCAGTGTCTCGATCACTTCGCGGTGCGCGTCGCGGTCATGGATCTGCAGCGGCAGGTCGAGTTCCTTCGCGATCGCGATATGCGCGCGGAACGCCTCACGCTGCAGCTCCTTGGCGCCTTCGCCGGTGCGGAACAGGTCCATGCCCGTCTCGCCGATCGCCACGACCTGGCGCGGATAGGCGCGCGCGATGCGGTCCACTTCGGCGATCGCGTCGTCGAAGTCCACATCGTGCCACGGCTTGTAGCGCAACGGCAGTCCGTCGGGCCCGGGCACGCCGCGGTGGCCGTGCAACACGGATTCGTTGGGGTGGATCGCGATCGCCGCATGCACCACGCCCGGGTGTTCGCGCGCCATGTCCACCGCGGTCATGAGGTTCGGCAGTTCGCAGCCGCAGTCGATCACACCCTCCACGCCCACTTCCTGCGCCTGATGCAGCAGTTCATCGACGCTGTAGACAGGCACTTCGGGCTGCCCTTTGGCTTGCGCCTCGTGGCTCATCGCGCGCGAGAACGGCACGACGGAGGCCACATGCGTATGGTTGTCGACGACGTGCGCGTCGGCCGGCAGGGCCTGAGGCGCGGGCGCCCAATTGCGGTCGCGGTGTTTTTTGCTCATGGATGCAAGTCTACGCGCGCATCACCGCACGTCGTAGCTCACCGCGAAGATGCGCGCGGACGGCCGGTCGCTGTCCGACACGGTGAGGCGCACGGTGTCGGGGTCGACATGCTCGACCGTCCACGGGCGCACACCGGGCGCATGGTCCGGCTGACCGGGGTCGGGGAACACCTGCCGCACATGTGCGCCATGCCCACGCTGCAAGTACATCGAGTCGACGCCGCCGCGGCGCCAGACGGCCAGATACTCCACATGCTCGTTGCCGTCCATGAGCGCGGCCACATCCGGGTAGACCGCTTCGGCGGTCGCGTGGTTGTGCCGCAGGCCGTAGGCGAGCCACGGGCCGTTGAAATCCGGCAGGTCGTCGGGCCACCATGGCATAAGGTGCCCTTGCTCGCCGAGCACGCGCCGGTGCAGCGCCACGGCGTCGACGCGCGCGCATGGCCGCTCAAGACGCTGCGCGAAGAGGTGAGCGTCGTGGCGCAGGACACGTTCCTGTTCTCCGACACGATCGGCGGCAACATCGGTTTCGCCCTCGGCGGCCGGCAGACGCCCGACCCCGAGTACATCCGCCGCATCGCGTTCATCGCCGGCGCCGACGATTTCATCGAGCGCATGCCCGAAGGCTACGACACCGTGGTCGGCGAACGCGGCGTCGGGCTTTCGGGCAGCCAGAAGCAGCGCTTGAGCCTGGTGCGCGCGATTGCAGACGACCCGTCGATCCTGATCATGGACGACACGACGAGCGCGGTGGACATGGAGACCGAGGCGAAGATCCAGCAGCATCTGGCCGATCTGGAAGACACGAAGACCATTGTGACGATCGCGCACCGCATCTCGTCGGTCAAGGACTGCGACCTGATCCTCATGCTCGAGCACGGGCGCATCGTGGAGCGCGGCACGCACGAGGAACTGGTCGCCGCGCACGGCCGCTACTGGCAGATCTACCGCAAACAGCTCGGCCTGCAATCGAGTCAGTCGCAGGGCTACACACAGGCCAGCGAGACGGCCGGCGGCGCAACGGACAAGACGAACTGAGGGAGGTGCACCATGGCACAACGCAATACCTACCGCGAAGACGAGGAACTCGAAGAACAGATCAACCTGCACGACATCCGCCGTGTGGCCGTGTATCTCAAGCCATACCGCAAGCGCATCGCCGCGATTGTGGCGGTCGTGATCTCGATGAGCTGCATCGCCGTGAGCGTGCCATACCTGACGAAGATCGTGATCGACGACGTGCTGCCACACAAGAACTACGCGCTGCTCGGCTGGATCGCGCTGATCATGCTCGTACTGATCATGCTGTATGAAGTGGCGCTGCGCTACCGCACGTACGAGATCACGCTCATCATCATGTTCGCGATCGATTGGCGGCTCGCCCTGTGGAGCCTCGTGCTGTTCCCGCTGCTGATCGTGGTGGTGCGCGTGCTGCAGCATTTCCAGCGCAAGGCGTACCAGCGTCTGAGCAACAAGCAGAGCAACCTCAACGCCTACATCCACGAGTCGATCGCCGGTGTGAAGACAACGCAGACCTTCGCGCGCGAACGTGAGCAGTTCGCCACGTTCCAGGAACAGCAGGGGCAGGTGCGCAGCGCGTGGATGCGCGCGGTGCACCTGCAGTTCCTGCTGTGGCCGAGCATGGAGATCATCTCGGTGAGCACGATGGCGCTGCTGTATTACGTCGGCATCATGAACATCGGTGGAGTGGCGGCCACGACCGGCACACTCATCGCGTTCATCGGCTACGCGAACAATTTCTGGAACCCGGTCATCAACATCGGCAATTTCTACAACCAGCTCATCACCTGTTCGGCGTATCTGGAGCGCATCTTCGAAACGCTCGACGTGCGGCCCGAGATCACCGACGCGCCGGATGCGGTGGAACTGCCGCCGGTGCGCGGGCAGGTCGATTTCAACGACGTCGTGTTCCGATATGAACCCGACGGCCGCAACATCCTCAATCTCGTGGACCTGCATGTGCGCCCAGGGCAGACCGTCGCGCTCGTGGGGCCGACCGGCGCCGGCAAGACGACGATCATCAACCTGCTCTCGCGCTTCTACGATGTGACGGAAGGGTCGGTCACGATCGACGGGCACGATGTGCGCAGTGTGACGCTCGAGTCACTGCGCCGGCAGATGGGCGTGATGTTGCAAGACACGTTCATCTTCTCCGGCACGATCCGCGACAACATCCGCTACGGCAAGCTCGACGCGACCGACGAGCAGATCGAACGCGCGGCGAAGGCCGTGCACGCGCACGGATTCATCATGCAGCTGCCCAACGGCTACGACACGGTTGTCGAGGAGCGCGGATCGACGCTGTCGATGGGCCAGCGCCAGCTCATCGCATTCGCGCGCGTGCTGCTCGCCGACCCGCGCATCCTGATCCTCGACGAGGCGACGAGCAACATCGACACGCAGACCGAGGAGGCGCTGCAGGCGGGGCTCGCGCATCTGCTCGTGGGGCGCACGAGCTTCATCATCGCGCACCGGCTGAGCACGATCGAAGACGCCGATATGATCTGCTATGTGGACCACGGGCAGATCGTGGAGCAGGGCACGCACAGCGAATTGATGGCCAAGCGCGGCGCCTATTGGCGGCTCGTCGAGTCGCAGTACGCGATGATCGCCGACACCCTCGGCTAGAGCCCCCTCGCGCCGGCTGGAGCGTGTTTTCGGACGCGAGCAAGCCGGTAGCGACCACAAACACTGGGGTGCGCATGGTGGCACAGGAAAAGAGAAAGCCGGCGGAGAGAAGGCCGCCGGCTTAGAGAGAAGAGAGAGAAGAAGGGTTCAGTTATGTGGTTCTAGGGAAGGAACCTCATCAACGACCACATCACAGGCGTCGCTGATAGATATCAATATACGCTATGGCCCGTTGGCACGCCAGACTTTTTGCTCACAGCTAGCTTGGATGTGAGCACGCTCACATCCAAGCTAGCTGTTTGCCCAAAACCGGGCGTGTCGATGCCCATTGGGCTACTTCGTGAGCTTCGCCTTCTCCGCCTCCAGACGCTTGGCTTCAGCTTCCTGACGGGCGTTGAGCGCCTCCTCGAAGCGTGCGAGCTCCTCGTCGACCGCCTCGGCCGGAATCTTGGCGAAGATCGGCGTCGGCTTGGCCACGGGAGCACCCACCTCAATCGGCTCACTCCCCCACGGGCGCACGGTTTCGCCGAGCACGTAATCACCGGTGATCACCGGGTAACGGAACGCCGGATTGTCAAGATCCTCCACCTCTTCGATGCGCGGCAGCGGCGAGAACACGCCGGTGCCGCCGAGCGCCTCGAACACCTTCTGCGCCGAATGCGGCAGGAACGGCGCGAGCAGGTGGTTCGCGTCCATCACGGCCTGGGCCGCCACATGCAGCACGGTGCCGAGGCGTTCCGGGTCGTCCTTGATCTTCCATGGCTCGGTCGCCGAGATGTACTTGTTGATATCACCCACAACGCGCATCGCCTCATTGAGCGCGTTCTTCTGGCGGTGGTGTTCGATCAGGTCGCCCACCGTGGCGAAGGCGCCGGCAGATTCGGCGAGCAGCGCGCGGTCCTCGTCGGTCAGCTTCGCTTCCACCATCGGCGGCACTTCGCCGAAGTTCTTGGCGATCAGGTTCGCCACGCGGTTGACGAGGTTGCCCCATGAGGCGGCGAGCTCCTCGTTGTTGTGCCGCACGAACTCGGACCACGTGAAGTCGGAGTCGGATGTCTCCGGACCAGCCATCGAGATGTAGTAGCGCACGGCGTCCACCGGATAGCGCTCAAGGATGTCTTTGACATAGATGACGATGCCGCGCGATGAACTGAACTTCTTGCCTTCCATCGTCATGAACTCGGAGGCCACGACCTGCTCGGGCAGGTTGAGCGGGCCGAGCTGGCCAGACTCCCCGCCGCGCGAGCCCTGGCCGTTGTAGGCGAGCATCTCGGAGGGCCAGATCTGCGAATGGAACGTGATGTTGTCTTTGCCCATGAAGTAGTAGCCCGGCGCCTCGGGGTCGTTCCACCACTTGCGCCACGCCTCGGGGTCGCCCGAACGGCGCGCCCACTCGATCGAGGCGGACAGGTAGCCGATCACGGCGTCGAACCACACGTACAGGCGCTTGTTCGGGTTGTCGATCCAACCGGGCACGGGAATCGGGATGCCCCAGTCGATGTCGCGCGTGATCGCGCGCGGCTTGACCTCACGGAACAGGCCGATCGAGAAGTTCAGCACGTTCGTGCGCCATCCCTGGCGTGTCTTGAGCCATGCCAGGTTCGCGTCGGCGAGCGCCGGCAGGTCGAGGAAGTAATGTTCGCTCTCCTGGAAGATCGGCGTTTCGCCGTTGATCTTGGAGACGGGGTTGATCAGCTCGTCCGGGTCGAGTTCGTTGCCGCAGTTGTCGCACTGGTCGCCGCGCGCGCCCGGCGCATGGCAGATCGGGCATTCTCCTTCGATGTAGCGGTCGGGCAGTGTGCGCCCGGTGGACGGCGAGATCGCGACTTTCTGCACGCCCTTGTAGATGTATCCGTTCTTGAGGCACTGGCGGAACAGTTCCTGCACCACGAGCTCGTGGTTCTTGGTGGTGGTGCGCGTGAAGAGGTCATAGCTCAGGCCGAGCTCGCACAGGTCGCTTGCGATGACGCGGTTGTAGCGGTCGGCGAGTTCCTGCGGGGTCACGCCTTCCTTGTCCGCTTCCACAAGGATCGGGGTGCCGTGCTCGTCGGTGCCGGAGACCATGAGCACATCATTGCCCTTCATGCGCTGGTAGCGCGCATAGACGTCGGAGGGCACGCCGAATCCGGCGACGTGGCCGATATGACGGGGACCGTTGGCGTACGGCCAAGCAACATTCACCATAATATGAGTCATGCGCCGATTATCCGGCCGAGCTAGGACACTGCGGGCCCTCGCGACCGCCGCCGAATCCACCGCTGTGTCCACATGCGCGTGCGCGCATGTCGCGGGTTGTCCACATATCCACAATGGCCCGCGCTCCGGTTTGCGCCGTACCGCGCATGCGGCTTACGCTGTGCGCCCATGACAACCGACATGTACCAGCCCATGCTGCCGCTATGGGACGAGCCGCCCGCCGAGTGCCGCGCCCCACAGGCCACGGCGGACGAGCCGGATGCACCACCCCCACCATCGGGACTGCCGCCGATCATCACCGCAGAGCATGTGACCGGTCCCCTCGGCATGCACATGCTCATCAGACTGGGCATCCTGATCCCGCTCGACGACGTGCACGCGTACCGCCGCGAGGACGGCGAATCGCTGTACGGGCGCGCGGCGATCACCGCTGCGGCGTTGCCCACGCGGATCACTGCGATGACTGTGTGCGGGGCGACCGCGGCGTGGGTGTGGCACGGCGGCGACTTCCCCACCACTGTGGACATCCTCTCGTCGAGCCACCACCGCACGCGCGTGTTTGGCCGGCCGATCCGCACGCGCGCACGGCGCGTGCCGGCCGATCAGATCACCACGATCGGCACGCTCAGCCTCACCACACCGGAACGCACCGCGTGCGATCTGGCATTGAGCCCGATCGAAGAAATCCGCGCGCACAGCTGGCAGCCGGTCATTGCCGACCTGATGAAACAATACGACTTTGGCTTGCAGCCATGCCTGAACATCCTCGACGGCTGCAGTTACCTGCACACCGCCAAGCAGGCGCGCGCCGTGCTCACCGACTTCGCGTGCGCCGTCTGAACCGCCAGAGAAAGGACCCGCCATGCCTTCCGCACGCAGGGGCCGCGCCAACATGCGCCGCCGGCTCGCCACCACTGCACACGCCGATCCACGCGACGGCGACTGGCAGCTGCGCCCGCTCGACCCGCCGGCGCCACCGATCGCGTTGAACGCCGTGGTGGCGAGCGACCCGGACACACCACTCGACGTGCTGTGGCATATCGCACGCCACGCACCGCAATTGCGCAAATGGGTCGTCGTCAACCGCGCCGCGGATGCGAATCTGCTCGAGTTCATCTCGCAGCAGGGCGGCCCCGGCGTGCGCGAGACGCTCGAACTGCTGCTCGATGCGCTCGAACGGCGCGCCTGACCGCGCTATTTGAGCGCGAGCGCTGCCGCGTACACCTGTTTTTTGTTCGCGAGCGAGCCGTCGGGTGCCGGATGCTGCGCCACGACGTGCGCGATCGCGTCTTTGATGCGCATGTGCTCGCTGCTGGCCATCCGCTGCGCCAGCTGCGCGAGTTCCTGCACGTCGAGCGCGCGCTCCTGCTGAGACCCGGCGCCTGTCGCACCTCCCACGACGAGCACCATCTCGCCGCGTGGCGGATCGGTCTGGACCGACGCACGGATTTCGCCGATCGTGCCGCGCCTGATCTGCTCGTAGTCTTTCGTCAGTTCACGGCACAGCGCCATCGGGCGGTCCGAGCCGAAGGCCGTTTCGAGGTCGGCCATCGCCTCGTCGATCCGGTGCACGGTCTCGTAGAAGACCATCGTGCGACGTTCCGACTGCAGCATGCGCAGATGCTGCATGCGGTCGGCGTGCTTGCGCGGCAGGAACCCTTCGTAGCAGAAGCGGTCGGTCGGCAGGCCGGAAAGCGCGAGCGCGTCGAGCACGGCGGACGGCCCGGGCGCGCACGTGACGGGCAGGCCGCGTTCGATCGCCCGGCGCACGATCGCCAAACCGGGGTCGTTGATCGTCGGCATGCCGGCGTCGGAGACGACGAGCACCGTGGCGCCGGCCTGGACCTCATCGAGCAGCCCATCGGCCTTGCCGCGCTCGTTGTGGTCGTGGTTCGCCACCACATGCCCGCCGACGTGCACGCCGAGCCTGTTGGCGAGCGCATAGAGGCGGCGTGTGTCTTCGGCGGCCACGATGTCGGCGCGCTCGAGCAGCGCCACGAGCCGCGCCGAGGCGTCGGCCGTGTT
This sequence comes from Bifidobacterium pseudolongum subsp. pseudolongum DSM 20099, assembly GCF_000771225.1. GTDB lineage: Bacteria > Actinomycetota > Actinomycetes > Actinomycetales > Bifidobacteriaceae > Bifidobacterium > Bifidobacterium pseudolongum. Next base: position 6,549 of record NZ_JDTZ01000012.1, on the reverse strand, counting down.
GCCAATCGGCGTGGCCGCAAGCACGACTGTTCCACGTGGAACATTGGCGTCGGCGATCTGCGCCCGCACCGCCTGTTCCTCCGCCCGCGCCTGTGCGTCTTCCCCTGCCTGAGCCATCGTGCCCTGCCTCCAATCGTGCCTGCCGCCGCGCGGCCCTATGCGAATGCCACCTTCAAATATAAGAGCACGACCATAATGGAACGCAGCAGTCCAAGGAGGAACCCATGTCGCAACCGCCGCAATCCCGCGAATCCGCCACCCGCACCGGCGCCCGGCACGCCGCCGCGCATGCCGGGCGCGTGCATGCCGGCCTGTTCACCCACCCTACGCGCGCCGTGGAATGGGTGTGCACACTGATCGTCGCGCTGTCCGGCGCGCTGCTGCGCTTCGTGCGCCTCGGCGAACCGCGCGCGGTCGTGTTCGACGAGACATACTACGTCAAGGACGCGTGGACGATGCTCCAGACAGGCGAGCCGCGCAACTGGCCCGAGACAGTGCTGTACCTGGGGCGAGAGGCCAATCCGAACATCCCCTTCGCGAGCGGCGAGACCGACCTGTGGCTCGATTCGGCCGAATACGTGGTGCACCCGCCGATGGGCAAATGGTTCATCGCGTGGGGCCTCAAGCTCTTCGGCGGCGCGGCGAACCCCTTCGCATGGCGCGCGGCCACGGCGATCGCCGGCACCATCGCGATCATCGTGCTGATCCGCGTGATCCTGCGCCTGTTCCACAATCTGCCGATCGCGCTGTTCGGCGGCGTGCTGATGGCGATTGACGGCGTGGGGATCACGATGAGCCGCACCGGCCTGCTCGACATCTTCATCATGGCGCTCGCACTCGGCGCGTTCAGCCTGCTGCTGATGCACCGCGACTGGGCCAAGGCGCGACTCGAGCGCGCGCACGCAGCCGACCCGACCGCGCGGCCGCCGCAGATCGCGGTTTCGTGGTACCGCATCGGCGCGGCCGTGCTGCTCGGACTGGCGACCGGCGTCAAATGGTCGGGCACATACTTCATGGCTGTCTTCTGCGTGATCAGCGTGCTGTGGGACGCGTGGATGCGCCACCAGGCCGGCTACCGGCACTGGTTCCTCACCGGCGTGCTGCGCGACGGCGCGCTCGCTGCGTGCACGATGCTGCCGACCTACGCGCTTGCCTATGTGTCCACATGGACCGGCTGGTTCCTGCACCCCGACTCCTACATGCATGACTGGGCGCGGCTGCATCCGGGCGAAGGCATCCAGTGGCTGCCTGAATCGTGGCGCTCCTTCGTGCAGTACCACGCGCAGATGTGGCAGTTCCACACCACGCTCGACGCGCCGCACGACTACAAGGCCAACCCGCTCACCTGGCCGCTGCAGATCCGCCCCACGAGCTTCTACTGGGAGAAGCTGCCCGACCACCCCGGCCTGTGTTCGCTCGCGCCGGACTCGCAATGCGTGGCGGCGATTACCTCGCTTGGCAACCCGCTCATCTGGTGGCTCGGGTCGCTGTGCGCGCTCGGCGCGATCGCTGTCGCGATCTGGCGCCGCGGTGACTGGCGCATCTGGGCGGTGCTCGCCGGGTTCCTCGGCGGCTGGCTGCCGTGGGCGCAGTACCTGAACCGCACCACATTCACGTTCTATTCGATCGTGCTGCTGCCATGGATGATCCTCGCGATCTGCTACGTGTTCGGCTGGCTACGCACAACCATCTCGCGCGCCACATGGCACGCCGCCTTCGGCTCCACGCTGGGGCTGTGCCTGCTCGTCTCCGCGTTCTTCTACCCGATCTGGACGGCGATGCCCGTACCCTACGAGTTCTGGCTGAGCCACATGTGGCTCGAATCGTGGATCTGACGGCCCACCACCGGCCGGCGTATCATAGTCATATCGTTGAACTATATGGGCGAGCCTCGCCTACACCAATCACAAAGAAGGCAACATGCAGTACATCGAACAGACGATCACCGGCATCGACGGCACCACCGCGCGGTTCATCGGCTATGTGCCCGACAATTCCCCCGAGGTCGTGCCCGACCGCACACGCCCCACCGTGCTGATCGTGCCCGGCGGCGGCTATACGATGACGTCCGACCGCGAGGCCGAACCGATCGCGCTGCAGTTCCTGGCGGCCGACTGCAACGCCTTCGTGCTGCGCTACTCGTGCGCGCCTTCGGTCTACCCCACCGCACTGCTCGAAGTGGCCGAGGCGATGCGCCTCATCCGCGACAACGCCGAGGCTTGGCATGTCGACCCGGCGCGCATCGCCGTGCTCGGCTTCTCCGCTGGCGGCCATCTGGCCGCCGACTTCGCCACATCCGCCTCCGACAGCGTGCTGCGTGCGCACGGCTACGACCCCGCGCTGCTCGCACCGGCCGCACTGATGCTCGCCTACCCGGTCATCACCTCCGGCGAATACCGCCACGACGGCAGTTTCCGCGCGCTGCTCGGCGAACGCTACGGCGACGAGCAGGCGATGCGCGAGGTGAGCATCGAAGAGCACATCGACGCACGCACGCCACCGGTATTCGTTTGGCACACCATGCCCGACGACTGTGTGCCGGTGCAGAACACGCTCATGCTCATCGAGGCGTGCCGCGCCGCGCATGTGCCGGTCGAGGCGCACCTGTTCCCGGAAGGCGGCCATGGCCTTGCGCTCGCCACCGCGCAGACCGCATGGCAGGGCGTCAACGGCATTGAACCGGGCGTGCAGTCGTGGATCGGGTTGGCCCTCGACTGGCTCACGCGCACGTTCGCCGACTGACACACACTGCCATCGTGCGTGAGGTACGATGGCAGTGCCGATTCCACTCCTCCGATTACCAGCAAGGACGCCAGTTCATATGACCATCGCAGCATGGCAGCAGATTCTCGACCAGCACGATGTCGCCGCTTCGGGCAAGCCCAAGCCGATCCTCGCCTCCCATGAGGTGACCGTGCGAGACACCACGTCGGCCAAACGCTTCGAAAAGCGCAAACGCATGACGCAGGAGGAACGCCATCTGCAGATCCTGCGCGCCGCGTCGAAGATCCTCGCCGTCAAAGGGTATTGGGGGATGTCGCTGCAGGATATCTCCGACGAGATCGGCATCAGCGAGGCCGCGCTCTACCACTACATCGCCTCGAAAGAGGACCTGCTGGACATGGTGCTCACCGAGGGCTACGACACGACGGAAGCGAACGAGTTCGCGGCGTACAGCGCGTCGGCGGTGGACGCCGACGGCCACCGCATCTACTATTACCCGCGCTATTGCCTCACTTTGCCTATGACAAGAACGACGATATCAATCTGGTGCGCGAATACCTGCGCCGTTTCAAGCGGGAGTTCAAGCAGGGCTTCATCTCGGGTTTGCTGCTGCTCGCGCTGATCGCGGCCGTCCTCTTTGGACTGGGCTTCTGGGCCTCATGGGACACCGACCTGGCATACGCGCCGCTGATCGTCATGGTGGCGGCCACCGTCGTCACACTCGTGATCGCCGAATACATCTTCGCGCTGCAGGCGCGCTTCGCCAACCCGCTGCCCCGCCAGTGGAAGCTCGCCGCGCTGTTCCTGTGGCGCGCGTTTGGCTGCACGCTCGCCCTGATCGGCGTCGACATCGTGGCGCTCGGTCTGGCGTTGTTCGTGCCGTTCGTCCGCGTGCTCATGCTCATCTTCGGCCTGAGCTGGGTCTTCTACGCGAAGTCATTGATCCTGCTGTGGGGCTTTCGCAAGTACGGCGGCTACGGCGAGGTCGAGCGCACCACGTACGTCAACGCCGACAGCGGCATGTGAGGCCCGTCGCTCAGTCTTGCTATGAATGAATGCGGTAGCAGCTGTACTGTCACACCGCATAAGGAACGTTTGCCCCATGGGATTCTTTCACTTCATCGCCGGACTGCTCAAAGACCCGCGCGCCGCGATCGCCAGCTGGATCGCGATGGGTGTCGCGCCGACGCTTGGCTTCATCTTCCTGATCATCTTCATCGAAACGGGTGTGGTGTTCTTCCCGTTCCTGCCCGGCGACTCGCTGCTGTTCGCCGCCGGCTTCTTCGCCGCGCCGGATGCGGCCACCGGCCAGTCCGCGCTGCCGATCGCCGCACTGCTGCCGGTCGTGTGGCTCGCCCCGATCATCGGCGACCAGTGCAACTACTTCATCGGCCATTTCTTCGGCCGCCGCATCATCGAATCAGGCAAAGTCAAGGCCATGACCCCCGAACGCATCGCCAAAACCGAGACGATGATCGACCGTTGGGGTCCGCTCGCCGTGTTTCTGGGCCGCTTCTTCCCCTTCATCCGCACGTTCATGCCGTTCATCTCGGGCATTTCGGGCATGCAGTGGCGCCGCTTCACACCATTCTCCGTATTGGGTGGCCTCGTATGGTCGTCGCTGTTCACGCTGCTCGGCTATTTCTTCGGCGGCATCCCCGTCGTGCAGGAGAACTTCGAACTCGTGATCGTGGCCATCCTGCTCATCTCGCTGATCCCCACCGTGGCGGGCCTGCTCAAGGCGAAGTTCGGCAAGAAGAAGCCGCAGCCGGCCGCCGTGATCGCCAAAGAAGAGACCACCCCTCTCACTGAGGATAGCGAACGCTGACCAAGCCTGTTTGTTCATGCCCTGTGCGGTTTTGCGCACACCATTGCGTACAGTGGTTGGCGTGAAAAAACTGATTGAGCAGATCCTGAAATTCGGCGTGGTGGGCGCCGCCGCGTTCCTCATCGACTGGGGCATTCTCAACCTCCTCGTCGGCGTGTTCCACATGCACAATGTGATCGCTGGCACCATATCGTTCACCATCGCACTTGTCTTCAACTACTTCGCGAGCATGAAATACGTCTTCCGCCACCGCCCGGACATGGCGCGGTGGATGGAGATGGCGATCTTCCTCTTTTCCGCGGTCGTCGGCCTGTTCATCAATGGCCTGATCATCTGGCTGTCCACCTACGGCATGAACAAGGACGCGTTCATTTCGCAGCACGCCGAATACCTGTTGCGCACCAACGTGGGCAAGCTCATCGCCACGGTGGTGGTGGCCATCTGGAACTTCATCATCCGCAAGTGGCTGCTCGACGACACGCATACGAACGCGATGAACCGCCTGCGCCGCGGCGACCATGTGCTCAGCGAAGAGGAGCTCGAAGCCAAATGGGAGCGCAGCTTCTCGCACCGTCTGGGCATGTGGTCGATCGAACACACGCCCAAGGGATGGAAGTAGTCTCCCACTTTTTTCCTCACCACCCAAAAAGTGTAAGAATGCCGGAAGCGGGTTCGTTGGAATTCCAACGAACCCGCTTCCGGCATTCTTACACTTTTCTGCAGCACCCGAAAAAAGTGCGCGCTCAGCTACGCATAACCTTTATCTCCTCACCCTCACGGCGTGCGGTGAAGACCACACTGCCGACGTCGGGGCGCGTCACGATCACCGATCCGTCGCGCACCCACAGCGGCACCGAATCAAACCCATGGCGTTCGGTGCACCATACGCCATGCTCGCTGTACACGCGCTCGCCGGTGAACCAGTTCGTCCAGCCGCCGGTCGGCAGATAATACGTCACGTCGCCGCTGTAGGTGAACACCGGCGCCACAAGCAGCGACGGGCCGAGCATGTATTGGCGGTCGAGCGTGCGCCGGCCATGTCCGCGCGCGAATCACTGAGCAGCACGTCGAGCAGGAAGACGCCGTCCGCCATGCCACGATCGGCCACACGGCGCAGTTCCTGATCGCCGGCCTCGTGCGTCAGCAGCAGGATGTCGTAGCCGTGGCGTTTGGCGGCGGCGGCGAGCGCGAAGAAGAACGCAGCATAATTCGACACGTCGGTGTACGGGCGCAGCGGCGAGCTCACCGCAAGCACATGCGTGCCACGCGCAGAGGCAGGTTCGGTCGCGTCGACCACCGGACGGTACCCGAGCTCGAGCGCGGCGGCGCGCACGCGCGCCTGCGTTGCGGCGCCGATCTTGCGTTTGCCGCTGACCACATACGACACAGTGCTTATCGAAACGCCTGCGCGCGCCGCCACGTCTTTGATACCGGCCATGCCAACCCCGTTCGATGATGGGTATGCGCCCCGCGCCGCATTGCGCTTGGCGCACCTGAGTGCAAGTGAACTATGCGCGCCATATTAGCGGGTTTCGATAATGCGTTCCATTGCGTGGGCGCCGTTGTCGAAATATGTCGAAATATGCGCACGGGATGCATATATATCACCCTACGGCCATGGCGCTTTTATCGCCCCATGCCGCACCGCGACACGCGGAACGGGGTTGCCCGGACGGTCAATTTGCGTTTGTTCACAGATGTGAGTAGACTGTGTCAAGTTGCTATGCGGAGCACAGCAACATCCACGGGGCTGTAGCTCAGTTGGTAGAGCGCTTCGTTCGCATCGAAGAGGTCGTGGTTTCGATTACCATCAGCTCCACGAAGACCGCTGCATTCATTCCACCGCAGCGGTCTTTTTCTTTTCTCCAGCTGTCGCAATGGAACTACAACCGGCGCCGCAGATGGTCGGCGGCCGTCGGTTCTAAGCGATTCAGACGGCCACCACGCCTAGGAATCTCAGGGTTATAGGCCAAAATGTGTGTCTGGCTGGTCGGTGT
>NZ_JDTZ01000011.1 GCF_000771225.1 Bifidobacterium pseudolongum subsp. pseudolongum DSM 20099 | reverse complement strand
CGCGGGTTCGAGTCCCGTTGTCCGCTCTCTTCATATTCAAGCGGATTTCCCCACATGCCAAGGAAATCTTTCACGGAGGTCATAGGGTACTTGCGGATCTGAATGCAGTGAATGAATCAGTCGGCCAGACGCGTTGTGCGTGCTGCCGCGTTCATGTGCGTTCGTGTTCATCGAATCCCGGTCTCATTCACTGATTGTTCCTTGCAGTACGCCATATTGGCAAAGGTGGCCACCGTGGCAACGACTCTTGTGGTACGACATCTCTCTTTTTCCCATCCCGGCGCCGCCGAACCGCTGTTCGACGACGTGGATTGCTCCCTGCCCGCAGGTTGGACGGCGCTGCTCGGCGACAACGGCTGCGGCAAGACGACGCTTGCGCGCATCGTCTGCGGTCTGCTGACCCCCACGCGCGGATCAGTCAGTCCCGCCCCGTCCACGTTCGTCAGTGCATACTGCGAACAGGAGTGCACGCGCGAGCCAGCGAATCTCGAGGAGTTCCGCGACGACTGGTCCGCACCGTCGGTCGCGCTGCGCGACACGCTCGGCATCGGTGACGACTGGCCCTACCGGTTCGCCACGCTCTCCGGCGGCGAGCGCAAGCGCCTGCAGGTGGCGTGCGCGCTGTTCGCCAATCCGGACGTGCTGGTGCTCGACGAGCCGACGAACCATGTGGACACGGCCACGCGCGAGGCCATCGCGCACGCGATGCGCGAGTTTAACGGCATTGGCGTGCTTGTGTCGCACGACGTCGAACTCATCGACGCGACATGCGCGCAATGCATCATGTTCGAACGCCGGCATGTACGCGGGCACAACCGCACCGTGCTCGAACGGTATGCGGGCGGGTACACGAAGGCGCAGCAGACACGCGCACTGCGCCGCGCCGAGGTGGCGGACCAGCTCGAAGCCGCACAGCATGCGCAGCAATCCATCGCGCAGGCGCAGGAGCGCCGCCGCGCGATGATGGACGCCGCCACGGCGCGCAAGCATGGCGGATGGAAGATCGACCGGCTCGACCATGACGCGCGCAATACGCATAAGTGGAACGAGAAGCAGGCGGACAAGGCGAGCACCGCCGCATACCGCGCGCTCGGCAGTCGTCTGGAGTCGGCGCAACGTACGGTCGAGTCCATCGCAACGGATGCCAAGCGGTACGACGGCGCGATTGTCGTGGACATCGAACCTTCGGCGCGCAGGGAGCCGGCGCATGTGGACGCCGGTGTGCTACGGTTCGACGGCGGCGCGCCGGCCAGCAGTGAGGACGCCGTGTCCGAACCGGTCGTGGACGGACGGCATTGGCATACACAGGCCATACCAGGCGCACAGACAGGCGGCGCGGGTGCCGGCATACGCGTGCCGCGCCTGAGTGTGGGACCGCGCGACCACATCGGCATCGACGGGGCGAACGGCACCGGCAAATCGACGGTCATCCGCGCGCTGCTCGCATCACTGGACACCGAGTTGCCCGCGCTGGTCATCAATCAGATTCCCGGGGAAGACGAGCAAACGCGTCTGCTGACCCAACTGCAGGGGCTCGGCAATGCGGAACGCCCACGTGTGCTTTCCGCCTATGCGCAGCTCAACGCCGACCCCGACCGGTTGATGGCGGGCGAGCCGCTGAGCCCCGGGCAGGCGCAGAAGCTCGCATTGTGTCTGGGACTGCTACGCAAACCCCAGCTCATTGTGCTCGATGAGCCGACGAACCACCTCGACCTGCACTCCAAGCAGGCGCTGGCGCGTTTTCTGCAGACCTACCCGGGTGCGCTCGTCGTGGTGAGCCACGACCGTTGGTTCCTTGATGAAGCCTGTGGTTGTGCCGTCTGACCCACTGCCGGTAGCATGGCGGGAAAGTGAGACAGGAGGGTCGGAAGATGCCGTTGACGTACCATTACTGTTCGTTGGAGACCGCGTGCGCCATCATCTCGAACGCGTCGCTGCGGTTGTGCGATATCACGAAGTCCAATGATTCCGCGGAGATTACCTATGGATATGCTGCGGCGATGGACAGCCTCAAACGCATTGGCCTGATCAGCGGGTCCGGACCGACCTTGGAATTCGCGGACCATTGGATCGAGCTGCTGCGCCCGGAATACCAGACGATGTTGCGTGAGGCGCTCAGCCGGCATCTGCTGCCACCCAACCGCCTGTGCTATGCGGTGTGCTTGTCCGAGCGCGCAGACCAGCTCAGCCAATGGCGCGCGTACGGCGACGACGGTCGGGGAGTGGCGCTCGGATTCGACCTGTCGACCTTCGCGCAACGGGAGCCATCGTTCACGGTGTGCAGCGACGACGGGCACCCGTTGGAGACGCACATGATGACGCTGTACCGGCCGATCGTCTACGGGCGTGAGCGCAGCGCGGAATGCTTCGACGAGCTCGCCGCGCGTATGGCACGCAATGTGCACGATCTGCGCACGGCGAGCGCGGACACACGGGACGTGGTGCGCGCCCGGCTGCTCGATGCCACTTTGGAATTCATCGCGGCCACCGCGTTCTGCAAGAAGCGGTTCTTCCGCGAAGAGCGCGAATGGAGGCTCGCGATATGGGGGCCGAATGCGAACACCGCCGGTTTCGAGACGCTGCAGGAGGGACTGGCCCACGCGTTGCCTCGACGTTTCCCCGATACGGTGACCCATGCGCGGTTCACCGTGCTGCCGCGCACGGACCGGCTCGTGCCGACGATTGACCTTGGTCTGGATCTGGGGCGCACATTGCGCGCCGTCATGATCGGGCCACGGTGCACGGCGAGCGAACAGGACATCCGGATGCTGCTCGCCTCGGCTGGCGTCGGAGTCGCCGATGTGGCCCATTCACGCGGCACCTACCGGTGAGGCGCAATGCCGTCGCATTCCGGCAATCCGAACGCGACGGCATTGTCTGCGCTGAACCCTAAGTTGTGTACCTGTAATCAGTAGTCCAGGTCTGCACCTTGTACCGCGGACCCAGATAGACAAGGACGATTCCCATGGCACAGAACACCATCTCCCTAACGGTCAACGGCGAAGCGAAGGAGGTGGATGCGAACCAGACGGGCGTCGACCTGTTCGCCGACGACAAGAACATCATCGCCGTGCGTCTCAACGGCGAGCCCCGCGACCTCTACACACCGCTCTCCAACGGTGACGAAGTCGAATCGATCGCGCTCGATTCGCCGGATGGCATCGCGATCATGCGCCACTCCGCGACGCATGTCATGGCGCAGGCCGTGCAGGAGATCCGCCCCGATGCGAAGCTCGGCGTGGGACCTGTGATCGAAAACGGCTTCTACTACGACTTCGACGTGGCCGAGCCGTTCACACCTGAGGATCTGAAGACGATCGAGAAGCACATGCAGCGCATCATCAAGTCCGCGCAGCGCTTCGAACGCCGCGTAGTCACCGAGGACGAGGCGTTGAAGGAAGAGGCGGACCAGCCGTACAAGCTCGAACTGATCAAAGACAAAGAGGACGCGCTCAACACCGAAGCCGCCGTGGAGATCAGCGACAAAGAGCTGAGCATGTACGACAACATCGACCGTGAAGGCAATGTGGTGTGGACCGACCTGTGCCGTGGACCGCACCTGCCGAACACGCGCTTCATCAAGGCGTTCAAGCTCGAACGCGCGGCGGCCGCCTACTGGAAGGGCTCCGAGGCGAACCCGATGCTCCAGCGCATCTACGGCGTGGCGTTCCCCACCAAAGAGGAGCTCAAGGCGTACCAGACGCGCATGGAGGAAGCCGCCAAGCGCGACCACCGCAAGCTCGGCCAGGAGATGGACCTGTTCTCGTTCCCGGAAGAGATCGGACCGGGCCTTGCCGTGTTCCATCCCAAGGGCGCTGCGATCATCAACGCGATGGAGGACTACTCGCGTGAGATGCACCGCAAGCACCACTACAGCTTCGTGCAGACCCCGCACATCACCAAGGGCGGCCTGTATGAGACCTCCGGCCACCTGCAGTGGTACAAGGACGGCATGTACCCGCCGATGCACCTCGACGAGGAGAAGGACGAGCAGGGCAACATCGTCAAGCAGGGCTTCGACTATTACCTCAAGCCGATGAACTGCCCGATGCACAACCTCATCTTCAAGTCTCGCCAGCGTTCGTACCGCGAGCTGCCGCTGCGCCTCTTCGAATTCGGCACCGTCTACCGTTACGAGAAGTCGGGCGTCGTGCACGGCCTGACCCGCGTGCGCGGCTTGACCCAGGACGATTCGCACATCTACTGCACGCGCGAGCAGATGCGCGACGAGCTCAAGAACCTGCTCAACTTCGTGCTCAACCTGCTCAAGGACTACGGCCTGAACGATTTCTACCTCGAGCTGTCCACGAAGGACGAGCACAAGTTCGTCGGATCGGACGAGATCTGGGAAGAGGCGACGAACACCCTCGCCGAAGTGGCCGAGGAATCCGGTCTCGAACTCGTGGCCGATCCGGGTGGCGCAGCATTCTACGGACCGAAGATCTCGGTGCAGGCGCGCGACGCGATCGGGCGTACATGGCAGGTCTCCACGATCCAGCTCGACTTCAACCTGCCGGAGCGCTTCCAGCTCGAATACATCGCGCCGGACGGCACGCACCAGCGCCCAGTGATGATCCACCGCGCACTCTTCGGTTCGATCGAGCGTTTCTTCGCGATCCTGCTCGAGCATTATGCAGGCGCATTCCCGGCGTGGATCGCCCCGGTGCAGGCGCTCGGCGTGCCTGTCGCGGACGAATTCGCCCCGCATCTGCAGCGGTTCATGGAATCGCTTGAAGAGGACATGGTGCGTGTGGAGACCGACCTGTCCGACGACCGGTTTGGTAAGAAGATCCGCAACGCCTCCAAGTCGAAGGTGCCGTTCATCATCATCGTGGGCGAAGAGGATATGAACAACAACGCTGTCAGCTTCCGTTTCCGTGACGGCAGCCAGCTCAACGGCGTGCCGGTGGATCAGGCCAAGGAGTGGATTCTCGAGACGATCGCCAAGCGTGTGCAGGTCAACACCGCCAACGATTTCAAGGCGGCCACCGGCCAGCCGGTCGACAACGTTGAGTTCAACGTGTCCGACACCGACGCCGAGTGATATTCGAGGGGCCGCGAATGGGGCTTATGCATCCCCTGTTCGCGGCCCCTCGCCCTCGTTCGGGGCAGGGGTGGCCGCATGCCGTCCATGCCCATAGGGCATTATGTTCACACATCCACAGATTGACACCGGGAATACAATATGCTGGAAAAGCTTCGACCATGGTTCAAGCGAATCATCAACCCCATCGCGAAGGGTATGGTGAAGATTGGCCTGACGGCCAACGCCGTCACGGTGATCGGCGCCGTCGGCACCACAATTGTCGGCATCGCGACCGGCATCACCGGGTGGCTGTTCTGGGGGGCGTTCGTCCTGACGCTGCTCGTCATCTTCGATTCCCTGGATGGTTCGGTTGCGCAATTGACGAACGGCGGAACACATTTCGGTGCATTCCTCGATTCCACACTCGACCGTGTCGCGGACTGGGCAGTGCTCCTAGGTGTCATCATCTATTTCTTCATGCGCAACAACACGGCGCTGCTGGCAGACCAACGGTATGACGTCACCGCACTCGTCGGCATGGGTACCGCCATCTACGCGATCATGACATCGTTTGTCACGTCATATATCCGTGCACGCGCCGAATCCGTCGGCGCCGAAGCGAAAGGCGGCATCGCCACACGCTCGGACAGACTGACGGTCATCCTCGTCGGCATGGCCATCAGTGGCCTGACCCATCAGGACTTCTGGCTCATGGCCACGATGTGCATCCTCGCCGTGCTCGGCACCATCACGATCTTCCAGCGCATCCACGAGGCCCGTACGTCGATCGAGGCCACACTGGACGCTCCGGCTGAGGACTGACCGATGGCCAATATGATGGCGTGGCTTGCTAACCATCCGCGGGTGTTGCCCGAGCGGCTGATCCGCGGGGCGTTCCTTGCCGCGGCGGACATCGCATGGCTGTTGCGTGTGGGGTCGGTGCGCCAGCTTGAACGCAATCTGAGCCATGTGCTCGCATGGTCCGCCTCCCAGCCGGAAGCCGCCGGAGTACAACCGGCCCCTGTGGACGCCAAGGCGCTACGGCGGATGTCACACCGCGGCATGCGATCCTATTTCACCTATTTTTCGGAGGCCCTCACCGTCGGGGCGAGGAGCGAGCGCCAGCTCAAAGCCCGCATCCGTGGCACAGGTTCCGGACTGCAGTCGCTCATCGCGCTCACCGCACCGGGGCAGGGGGACCGGTCGGCGCCGATCGCGATGGGCCATCAGGGCAATTGGGATTACGACGGGTTCTGGGCACGGTATGCGGTGGCACCTGTGACTACTGTGGCCGAACGTTTGTCCGATGCACGCATGCTTGAGGTTTTTGTGTCGATTCGTGAGCGCCTCGGCATGCGCATCCTGCTGACCGGAACGCCCCATCTGACCGAACGGCTTGAGAACGAGCTCGCCAATCCCCATGTGGTCGTGCCATTGCTCGCCGACCGGGATTTGAGCAGGCACGGCGAATTCGTCAAGGCCTTCGGCTCGACGATCCGTGTGGCCCGTGGGCCGGCGACCCTTGCGTACGATACGGGCTTGCCGTTGTATGTGGCCAACACCTACCGTGAACGGCTCACCGGCCACGACAGAAAAGCCGCGGGCACCCCGTATGGGTATGTCTGCGAGATCAGTGGTCCGTTGGACATCGACCGGTACCGTTGCCTTGACCGTGAGGAGGCGATCCACGCTATCAGCCAAGCGTGGGTCGACGTGTGGGCGAAGGGCATTGCCGCGCACCCCGAGGATTGGCATATGCTGCAACCGATTTTTCTTGAGGACCTCGACCTGTCGCGGCTCAAGGACGTGCCGGAACAGATAGCCGCGCTGCGTGCGTACGACCAGTGATGGCCGTGAAGTCCATTCGGTCGGCCACAATGCTCTATATGTCTTCGCAGGAACCATCACTCAGCCATGTGCAGGCAGACAGGCGCCCGCTGCGCGTCGGCATCGTCTGCCCCTACTCGTTCGAGACACCCGGTGGCGTGCAGAACCATATTAGGGATTTCTCCGAGGCGCTCATACGCCGCGGACATTCCGTCTCGGTGTTCGCGCCAGGGCGGCGCACGAAGGACATGCCGCTGTGGGTGCAGACAAACGGTTCGTCGTTCGCCATCCCCTATAACGGCTCGTGGGCGCATCTGAGCTATTTCCTCGCCGCTGGACTGCAGACAAGGCGGTGGGTGCGGCAGGGGCAGTTCGACATCGTGCACCTGCACGAACCGGAGGCGCCGTCAGTCAGCCATAAGCCGCTCGTCATGCATGACGCGCCACCCATGGTCGCCACCTTCCATGCGAGCATCGAACCGTATCCGCGGGCTCTGCACATCTTCGAACGGTACCTGCGGTCGTATCTCACGCCGTTGAGCCGTGCGATCTTCGTCTCTCCGTCCGCAGGCCGCACCGCAGACCATTATCTGCCCGAAGACATCGGCAGAACCGTCATCCCCAACGGTATCGACCGTTCCGCGTATCTGCGGGCCACGCCCAACGCGCAATGGCAGGGCAGTGCGCAGCATCCCACAATCGGGTTCCTGGGGCGTCTGGAGGAGGACCGAAAAGGCTTCCCGGTGTTCGTCGACGCGGCGCGTGAGGTGTTGCGCCACTACCCGGGCGCACGGTTCCTGGTGGTCGGCGACGGCAGCAAAGACGCCGAGAAAACCATCCTCGAGCACGAAGGCGGCGAAGAACTCCTCAGGCATTTCGAATTCCTGGGGCGTGTGGATGACGACGACAAGGCCCGGTTCTACAAGTCGCTCGACGTCTATGTGGCCCCGCAGACCGGCGGTGAGAGCTTCGGCATCGTGCTCGCCGAAGCGATGGCAGCAGGCTGCGCCATCGTCGCCTCCGATCTGCCGGCCTTCGTCGATGTGACCGAACAGGGGCAGGACGCCGCACTGTTCGCCAACAAGGACGGGCACGATTGCGCTGCGCGCATATGCGAGCTGCTCGCCGACGAGCAGCGGCGCGATCGGCTCGCCAAAGCCGGACTCAAGCGGTCCAAGGACTTCGACTGGGAGACCGTCGTAGACGAGGTGCTGGCCGTGTACCGGCAGGCCTTGTCGTAGAACCGCCTTAGAATCAACTCGATTACCGTATGTCCATCAATCCACTACCCATCTAGGAGCAATATGTCAGGGCATTCCAAGTGGGCGACCACCAAGCACAAGAAGGCAGCGATCGACGCCAAGCGCGGCAAGCTGTTCGCCAAGCTCATCAAGAACATCGAGATCGCGGCCCGTCAGGGTGGCGGCGACCCGGATGGCAATCCGGCGCTGTATGACGCCATCTACAAGGCGAAGAAGAACTCGATGCCGGCCGACAACATCAAGCGTGCCGTCAAGCGCGGCTCGGGCGAGGAAGCCGGCGGTGCCAACTACGAGGAGATCGTGTATGAGGGCTACGCGCCGGCCGGCGTGGGTCTGATCATCGAATGCCTCACCGACAACCGCAACCGTGCGGCCGCGGATGTGCGTTCCACGCTCGGCAAGGGCGGCGGTTCGCTCGCCACAACCGGTTCGGTGAGCTTCAACTTCGAGCGCAAGGGCGCCATCGAGGTCCCGGCCGAAGGCGTGGATTTCGACGACCTGTTCGAGAAGGCCGCCGAAGCGGGCGCCGAGGACGTGACCGACGACGGCGAGACTTACACGGTGCTCACCGACCCGTCCGACCTGATCGCGGTGCGCCAGGCCCTGCAGGACGCCGGCATCGACTATGATTCGGCCGAGATCGTGATGAACCCGAAGAACGAAGTCGAGCTCACCCTCGACGATGCCCGCAAGGTCGCCAAGCTCATCGATAACCTCGACGATCTCGACGACGTGCAGAACATCTACAGCAACTGGACCGCCTCCGACGAGGTCATGGCCCAGCTTGACGAGGAGTAACCGCTCCTGTGATCATCCTAGGCGTTGACCCCGGGCTCACTCGGTGCGGGGTCGGCGTGATCGAAGCCGGCGCCAACCGCCGGCTTTCGTTTATGCACGTCGACGTGGTGCGTTCCGACCCGCACATCTCACAGGACCTGCGGTTGCTGACGATCTACAACGGACTGGCGGCCAAACTCGACGAGTTCATCCCAGACGCCGTGTCGATCGAACGCGTGTTCGCACAAGAGAACCGCAACACCGTGCTGGGCACCGCGCAGGCGGCGGGCATGGCCATGCTCGCCGCCGCGCAACGCGGCATCCCCGTCGCCCTGCACACGCCGACCGAATCGAAACTAGCCATCACCGGCAACGGCAAGGCCGAGAAGATCCAGATGGAACGCATGGTGGCGCGCCTGCTCAACCTCAACACGCTGCCCACACCCGCCGACGCCGCGGATGCATTGGCGATCGCCATCTGCCATGCGTTGCGTCCGCAAGGCGCGCTGCAGGGCGGTGAGCGTGAACAGCACCTGACGCCCGCGCAACGCCAATGGGCGCAGGCCGCGCAGCATGCCACACGGGGCAGGGGAGTCCGCAGAGGCATGTAAACTGCCGAACATATGTTCGAATACCGTCCTAGGAGGTCCCGTGATCGGTCAGCTCACCGGCACCGTGGCCGCCGTCGACTCGACAACCGCGGTCGTCGACGTCAACGGCATCGGCTTCGCGGTGCGCATGCCCAACGCCGACCTGGCCACATTGCACATCGGCAACACCGCAGTGGTCCACACCGAGATGATGGTCTCACAGGACGCGATCACACTGTACGGATTCCTGTCCATGGAGTCCAAGCGCATGTTCCTGCAATTGCTCAAAGTCAATGGGATCGGCCCCAAGGTGGCACTCTCGCTGCTCTCCACGCTGCCGTCACACCAATTGGCCCAGGCGATCCACGACGAGGATGCCACGGCACTGGCCAAGGCGCCAGGCCTGGGCAAAAAAGGCGCGCAGAAGATCATCCTTGAACTCAAAGGGTCAATAGACTTTGCCGCCGTGGCTCCCGCGGAACCCACATCCACGCTCAAGGCGCCGGATGACGTGGGGATGCACCAGGTGCTCGAAGGGCTCATGTCATTGGGGTGGCGCCGACAGGATGCGCAGGCCGCGATCGACGAGGTGATGGGCGACCATGACTTCGCCACGCCACTTGACACACAGGATGTACCACAGGTGCTGCGGCTGGCCTTGGCCGCACTTGACACGGGGAGGTGAACGGCATGTACGACGACACCGCACAAGGCGGCATGGACAATCAGGGAGCCAATGAGGAATCGCTGCGCATGGTCTCCGCCAACGCCATCGGCAACGAGCCTGTGAGCGACGAAGAGCTGCGTCCACACATCCTCGACGGATTCATCGGGCAGCCACGGCTCAAGGCGCAGCTCCAGCTGTTCCTCGATGCCGCCCGCAAACGCGAAGTGCCGCCGGACCACATTCTTCTTGCCGGGCCTCCCGGATTAGGCAAGACCACCCTCGCGATGATCGTGGCCAATGAATTGGGTGTGCCGATCCGTGTGACATCCGGCCCCGCCATCCAGCACGCAGGTGACCTCGCGTCGATTCTCAGCTCGCTCGACGCAGGGGAGGTGCTCTTCATCGACGAGATCCACCGCCTGCCCCGCGCGGCGGAGGAACTGCTGTACATCGCGATGGAGGACTTCCGTGTGGACGTCATGGTGGGCAAAGGACCGGGCGCCTCATCGATTCCCCTGACGCTGCCACGGTTCACCGTCATTGGCGCCACCACGCGCGAAGGCATGCTGCCTTCGCCGTTGCGCGCGCGCTTCGGGTTCACCGCGCATCTGGATTTCTACCCCGACGACGAACTCGAAAAACTCATCGAACGGTCCGCGGCGGTCCTGTCACTGCCGTTGGCGCCCGGATCGTCGGCGCAACTCGCACGCCGTTCACGCGGCACACCACGCATCGCGAACAGGCTGCTACGCCGCGTGCGCGACTGGGCGGTGGTGCATGACCTGCCCCAAGTGGAGCCCGACGACGTCAAAGAGGCACTGGCACTGTACCAGATCGACACTGAAGGACTTGACCGCCTCGACATGGCGGTGCTCAATGCGCTCATCCGCAACTTCAACGGTGGACCCGTGGGGCTCAACAACCTTTCGGCCATGGTCGGGGAGGAGGCGGAGACTGTGGAGACGGTCTGCGAGCCGTATCTGGTGCGCGAAGGCTTCATGATGCGTACACCAAAGGGCCGTGTGGCCACTGCGCGCGCATGGGAGCACCTTGGTCTTGTGCCGGCCGACGACGCCGCAGGCGATGTCAGCAAGCTATTCTAGACTGAACCTTCCGTAAGGCCATCGGTTTACCCCATCCCCACGTTCAAGGAGCCCACCCATGCCAATGGAATATCTTTTCCTCATCATCCTGCTCGTCTTCATGATCGGCATGATGTTCTTCCAGACCCGCAAGGCCAAGCAGCAGCAGGAGGAACGCAAGAATTTCTGGAGCAACCTGGCACCGGGCACCGAAATCGTGACAATCGGCGGGCTGATTGGCAAGGTCGTCGAAGTCGACGAGCAGTACGAAGAGATCGTGATCGACAGCGAAGGCACCCTGCTGCGCTTCACGTTCCGTGCGATCAACCGCGAGTATGTGCGCCCCGCCTATGTGAGCGACGACGATGTGGACGAGAACGGCAACCCCATCGACCACAACGCCGACCAACAGGGCGAGCCCGAGCAGATCGAGACCACCGTCGAAGAGACCGTCACCGAAACGGATGACGACGACCAGGCTCCCATGCCGAAGCAGTGAACCGAGCGGGAACCACAATCATCATGACCCATTCGGACATCACCCTTGCCGCATCTGCAACGCTTGACGCCGCGGATGTGGACTATCTCACCTCACTGATTCGTTCGGTCCCTGATTTTCCCAAGCAGGGCATCATGTTCCGCGATTTCATGCCGGTGTTCGCCGATGCCCGGGGACTGCGCATCCTACTGGACGCATTGAACGCCAACCTTCCGGTCGACATCGATGACTTCGACGCCATCGCGGGCCTTGAAGCGCGCGGGTTCCTCTTCGGGCCGGCCATGGCCGCCGAACTGGGCAAAGGTTTCATCGCCGTGCGCAAGGCCGGCAAGCTGCCACCTCCCACATGCACGGAAAGCTACAGCCTTGAATACGGTGAAGCCTCGATTGAGATCGAGCGCGAGGCGATTACGCCGGGCGAACGCATCCTCATCGTCGACGACCTGATCGCCACCGGCGGTTCCGCGTCGGCTGCCCGCGATTTGGTCATTCAATGCGGCGGCACGGTCGCTGGTTTTAGTTTTGTCATGGAGCTGCGCGGCCTTCAAGGCCGGCAGGCGCTGGGCGATTACCCGACGAGCTCGCTGTTGGCGATGCCCGCCTGAGTCCAGTCTCCATAACCGTCCACTACCAAGAGGGATTCATGGATCTTTACGAATACCAGGCCAGGGACCTGCTGGAAGAGCAGGGAATCGAAACCCCGAAGGCCATTTTCGTACGCAACATACAGGATGTGGCCCAAGCCGCGGAGACCATCGGATTCCCCGTGGTCATCAAAGCACAGGTCAAGATCGGTCACCGCGGTCAGGCTGGCGGCGTCAAGATCGCGCACAACCGTGATGAAGCGGTCCAGGCGGCACAGCAAATCCTGCCCATGACGATTCACGGCCACAAGGTGAGCGGTGTGCTTGTGGCGGAGGCCAAGAACATCCTCCATGAGTATTATGTATCAATCTCCGTGGACCGCACATCCCGCGATTTCGATGTGCTCGCCACCGCGAACGGCGGCACCGAGGTCGAGGAGATCGCCCGTGAACACCCCGAATCGGTCAAGCGCCTGCATATCAGCGCCCTTGACGATTTCGACCTCGATGCGGCGATGGAGATGGCCCGCAGCATCGGGTTCTACCATGCCGATGAGGCGCAGGCCGCGCAGATCCTGCTGCGTATGTGGGAATGCTTCAAGCACAACGACGCCACGCTCGTGGAGATCAATCCGCTCGCCAAGGTCGGCGACCCGGACGACGAGGCGAGCAAGCACCTGTGTGCGCTTGATGCGAAGGTCTCGCTCGACGGCAACGCAGCCTTCCGCCATGGCGGCTGGGCGCAGTTCGATGACGCGGACGAGGCCGACCCTTATGAGCGCAGGGCTCAGGAGCACGGGTTGCACTATGTGCATCTCAACGGCCAGGTTGGTGTGATCGGCAACGGCGCCGGCCTTGTCATGAGCTCGCTCGATGCGGTCTCGTTCGCCGGCCAGAAACAGGGGACCGGCGTGCAACCGGCCAACTTCCTCGACATCGGTGGTGGCGCCTCGGCGCAGACGATGTGCGCAAGCCTCGAGATCGTGCTGTCCGACCCGCAGGTGCATGCCGTGCTGATCAACGTGTACGGCGGCATCACCTCGTGCGAACAGGTGGCACTCGGCATTCTCGAAGCCATCGACGAACTCAACGTGACCAAGCCGCTCGTGGTCCGTTTCGATGGCAACGCGGCCGCGGAAGGCCTGCGCATCCTCGCGCAGGCGCAACGGCCGAACATCCATGTGGAACAGACGATGGAGCTCGCGGCGGCCGAAGCGGCACGCCTTGCGGCTAACGGCGGGGAGGAGACCAAATGACTGTCTTCATCGAGGACGACGCACCGGTCATCGTACAGGGCATGACCGGGCATCAGGGTATGACACATACCGCGCGCATGCTCAAGGCCGGCACCAACATCGTAGGCGGTGTCAATCCACGCAAGGCCGGCACCACCGTGCCATTCACGATGGAAGACGGCACGGTGCGCGACATTCCGGTGTTCGCCACATGCCAAGAGGCGAAGGCCGCCACCGGTGCGGTGGCCAGCGTGGTGTTCGTGCCGCCGAAATTCGCCAAGGGCGCGGTCGTCGAGGCCGTCGAGGCCGGATTCGACGTCGTTGTCGTCATCACCGAAGGCATTCCCGTCGCGGATAGCGCCTATTTCGTGGAACTCGCCCTGCGCAACGGCGTGCGCATCGTCGGCCCGAATTGCCCGGGGCTGATGACCCTCGCCTCGTCCAGCGAATCGCATGGCGTCAATCTGGGCATCATCCCCGACGGCATCGTGTCGCGAGGCCCATTGGGACTCGTGTCCAAGTCCGGCACGTTGACCTACCAGCTCATGGGCGAACTCTCCGACATCGGGTTCACCGCATGCCTTGGCGCCGGCGGCGACCCGATTGTCGGCACCACATTGCAGGAGGCCCTTGCCGCTTTCGAGGCCGATCCGGACACGAAGGCCGTCATGATGATCGGCGAAATCGGCGGCAGCGCCGAACAGGACGCCGCGCAATGGGCGCATGAGCATATGACCAAGCCAGTCGTGGCGTACATCGCAGGGTTCACCGCCCCCGAAGGCAAGCAGATGGGCCATGCCGGCGCCATCGTGTCCGGAGGCAAGGGCACAGCCCAGGACAAGCAGGAGGCGCTTGAAGCGGTGGGCATCAAGGTCGGGCGTACACCCGCACAGGCGGCCGCCTTCATGCGCGAGGTACTCGCTTCGCTGTAATGGAGAAACGTCTGGTTCCATGGATCAAAGGCATCGCCGCCGCAGTGGCGGCGATGCTCATCTATGCCGTGCCATTGGGGTTGATGACGGCACTCGTGTTGCTCGTGGCGGCCATGGAGGAAGGCAGCAATGTGCTGTCGGCACAGACCGTGCCATTATCCAAGGCGGTCATCCTGCTCAGCGAGGGTGTCGGCTTCCAAGGCGGCTCCATCGTGATGGGCGTGACCCCATTACTGCTCACGATCCTGTTGATTGCGTTGATTCGCACGGTCTGTACCAAGACCAGCACCGATCCGCGGGCGTTCGTCTCGGGCGCCGTGGTCTGGCTGCTCCTGCAGCACGTGCTGATGAGCGGATTGCATGTTCGCCTCGAGGACAGCACCGGCGTAGTGATGGGCAAAGCCCTGCTTATCTATACGCTGGGCTACCTGCTCGCGGCGGTTCCCCATATGCCGTTGCTTGGTGTGACGAAGAACTACATCCGCCGGTACGTGTCGGCACCGGTACGCCATTCCATCCGTGTCGGCGTGCGCACGGCGCTGATTCTGCTTGCCGGTGTGGCGCTTGTCGGTCTGGGGACCGTCATCGTGTGGATAACGCTCGGCCACCATCAGATGTCCGCTTGGTTCGATGCGCTCCATATGCAGACCGGTTCGCGCGTGCTCATGTGCGTCATCGGTCTGGCATGGCTTCCCAATGTCTGCCTGTGGGCCATCTCATGGCTGTTCGGCGCCGGATTCTCCATCGGTGAGGCGGCCAACTACACCCTGTGGTCGTCCACGACGCAGGACCTGCCGCCACTGCCGTTGTTCGCGTTGTTCCCGCAAGCGATCGACCACGATGCACTGCGCACGGCCGTCATGCTCATCCCACTGGGTTTGGGCATTGCAGTGGGGCTGTCCATGTTGTTCGCGCGCAGCGGCTTCCATATCCGCCTCAAGCAGGATTCGCTTGACATGCGCAGCCTGCTCATGGATTTTGCATACCCTGCTGGCGCGTTCTGCATCAGCGCCGCGGTGCTGTCGATCGTCAACGCGATCGTGTTCCCCCTGGCCAACGGTTCGCTGGGATCGCACCGCCTCGCCCATGTGGGCGTGGACGTGCGCCAGGCCACCAACGCGGTGGCGCGTCCATGCTCCATCGGTCTGTTCATCGCGTGGGGCGCGGTGCTCGTCATCATCGCCGTCGTGTTCACCGTACGTTGGGGTATGGCACGGCACGCGGCCGATTCCCATTCCTCCTCAGCCAAGCCCCTTGGCGAGGACCAAGTAACAGAGAAGCCGGAGTCCACCCATCGCGTGGTGAACTCAACACCACAGAAGGAGAAGCAAGGTGACGACGAACCGACCGCTACGACGGGCCTTGGTGTCCGTATACCATAAGGAAGGCATTGAAGTCCTCGCCCAGGCGTTCATTCAGGCCGGAACAGAAGTGGTCTCCACCGGTTCCACCGCGGCCAAGCTCAAGGAGCTGGGCGTGCAGGTGACGGAAGTCTCGCAGGTCACGGGCTTCCCGGAATGCCTTGATGGCAGAGTCAAGACGCTCGATCCTCATATCCACGCCGGCATCCTCGCCGACATGACGAATCCGGACCACGCCCAGCAGCTCGAATCGTTCGGCATCAAGCCGTTCGACCTGGTCGTGGTGAATCTCTACCCATTCGCCGACACCGTGCGTTCAGGCGCGGACAACGCGGCCATCATCGAGAAGATCGATATCGGCGGCCCCTCCATGGTGCGCGGCGCCGCCAAGAACAGTGCTACCGTGGCCATTGTGACCGACCCGGCCGATTACGCGCTCGTCGCGGGCCGTATCGCCGACGGCACCGGATTCTCGCTTGACGAACGCCGTTGGCTCGCTGGCAAGGCCTTCGCCCACACCGCGGCCTATGACGCCACAATCAACGAGTGGACGAGCGCGCACTGGCCCAAGCCGGCTTCAATCGAAGACAACAGCGAGGGCGCCGACGCCATGGAAGATGCCAAGCTCAAGCAGTTCCCGCAGACCTACACGCGGTCGTGGGACCGTGCGCATGTGCTGCGGTACGGCGAGAACCCGCATCAGGACGCCGCGCTGTACCTCGACCCGCTCAATACACGCGGGTTCGCGAACGCGGAGCAGCTGGGCGGTAAGCCGATGAGCTACAACAACTACGTCGATGCCGACGCCGCATGGCGCGCCGTGTGGGATTTCGCCCCGCAGATCGCCGTCGCCGTGGTCAAGCACAACAACCCGTGCGGTCTTGCAGTGGCCGCGACGGCCGCCGAAGCGCACCGCAAGGCGCATGCGTGCGACCCGATGAGCGCCTATGGCGGTGTGATCGCCACCAACAGCACCGTGACGCTCGACATGGCACAGAGCGTGCGCCCCATCTTCACCGAAGTGATCGTGGCGCCCGACTATGAGCCCGAGGCGTTGGCCCTGCTGCAGGAGAAAAAGAAGAACCTGCGCATCCTCAAGGTGGCCGAGCCGCCGAAGTCCAAGCTCCAGTTCCGCCAGATCGACGGTGGCCTGCTGGTGCAGAGCACCGACCTGATCGACGCCACCGGTGACATGCCGGATGCTTGGAAGCTCGTCGCCGGTGAAGCCGCCGACGAACAGACCCTCAAGGAACTCGAGTTCGCATGGCGCGCTGTGCGGTGCGTGAAGTCCAACGCAATCCTCATCGCCGATGACATGGCCACCGTCGGCATCGGCATGGGCCAAGTCAACCGCGTGGACTCCGCGAACCTCGCCGTCGAACGCGCCAACACGCTCGATGAGGGGCGCAACCGCACGCAGGGCGCCGTAGCCGCGTCCGACGCATTCTTCCCGTTCGCAGATGGTGCGCAGATCCTCATCGACGCCGGTGTCAAGGCCATTGTGCAGCCCGGCGGTTCGATCCGTGACGAAGAGGTGTTCGAGGCAGCACGCAAGGCCAATGTGACCATGTACGTCACGGGCACGCGCCACTTCTTCCACTGATACCCAATAATTCAATCCATCCAGTCGCTGAAAGGTCGTGGACGGCATGAACCGCCATCATCCATTCGTTTCGGAACGCCATGAGGGCAAACCGTGGTTTGAATGGTGCGTATGCGTGTGCGTCATTGTCTCCACGGCCTTGGCGGCGTTCGGATACACGATGGCCGCCACGGTTGTTCTTGCCGTGGCGGCCATCGGTTCCGGAGTGCTGCGCCTCGTATTGCGAGAACGCAGCCCTTGGAAGATTCGCTCGGTGCCGTTCGACGCCTGTTGCGGCATCGGATTCGGCGTGGCGCTACTGGCGCTCTACTTGAGCATCCTCCTGCTCAATCACTGAGTAATCGGCATCGGCCTGGGTGCCCGTGAGCGCCGTCGTGGCCACTTCGTCCTCAACGGAGGGGATGTCGGCGTCATTCGCGGCCTGATCTTCGAGCATGGCAGCTTCAGCCACGTCATCGGCACCATCCGTGCCGGCCGAGCGGTTCGACAGCAGTTGCGCCACGATCATCACGAGGGCCACGAGGGCAGCGGCGAGGATCGAGCTGACCCAGAAGACCCACAGCTGCGAGAGCGGGTTGACTGTCAGATTCTTGTTGGAGGCGAACACGGCAATGCCGGTCGGACGCAGCGGGTTCACGGCAGCGCCGGTGACCGGGTATGCCATGGCGGTCGCCGCGGCATAGGCCAGGCCCATGATCAGCGTATGCTGGCGGGTGGGGGCGCCGTCGCGCTTCATCGACTGCATGGCGGCGGCCACGACGATGATCGACGCAATGAGTTCGATGACGATGGCCATGGCCACGCTGTAGGTGAGGCCCATCTGCGTCAGCGTCGCGTACAGCGAGGAGCCCTCATCGTAGCCATTGACCACAAGTGTGAGCCACTGGCTCACCGGCACCGACTCAGAGGACGGCAGCAGGAACAGGAACAGTGCACCGGCCGCGATGGCGCCCAGCAGCTGCGCGATGATGTACAGCACGCCATCGAGCACGCGGGTCTTCGAAGTGAGCATGGCGGCCACGGTGATGGCCGGGTTGAATTGTGCGCCAGAGACCTTGGCGAAGATGGCGGTCATGGCCGCGTACACCACACCAGTGCCCAACGCGATGTAGGCGAGGTTCACATTGTAGAACGCGGAACCGAACGAACACATGATGTAAATGGAGAAGCAGATCAGCAGGCTTCCCGCGAATTCCGCGCACATGCGCGACCAGATGCTGTGTTGGCGCCGGGTGGGCGCGAGCGTTTCGTTGTCAACAGCAGTCATATCTTTCCTTTATCCTTGTATGGCGTCATCGGGCCGGGCCCGTGACGCGACTGCCCGTTTTCGGCAGTCACGCTGTACAATACTAGCCAGTGCCCTTGCCAGCCACAAAGCGGTTTTCGCGGGGGTGCACGGATACTGAAACGGCCACGTTGGGAGAACGATGCCACACGCATATAGTCAAGCAAAGAAAACCCGCAACACCGAGCACGAAGGCATACGTTTGCAAAAACTGCTCGCCCAAGCGGGGTATGGGTCACGCCGCAAGTGCGAAGAGATGATCACCGACGGTCGCGTCGAAATCGACGGCGAGCTGATCACCGAATTGGGCACCCGGGTCGACCCCCATACACAACAGGTGCGCGTGGATGGTTCCCGCGTGCGCCTCAACCCCAACCACGTCACCCTCGCACTCAACAAGCCGCGCAAGGTGCTCAGCGCCATGGAAGACCCGAAGGGCCGCTATACGCTGCGCGACATCGTGGGTGACAAATACGAGCGTATTTTCCACATGGGGCGCCTCGACTACGATTCCGAGGGCCTGATTCTCATGACGAATGACGGCGAACTGAGCCAGCATGTGATGCACCCGAAGTATGAGGTGGAAAAGACGTACATCGCCACACTCGAAGGCCATATGAGCGGCAATGTGTGCCGTCGCCTCGTGCGCACCGGCGTGCAGCTCGACGACGGCTGGATCAAGCTCGACCACTGCTCGATCATCGATTCGAACCGAGAGAACACCATCGTCAAAGTGACGCTGCATTCGGGCAAGAACCGCATCGTGCGCCGCATCTTCGGTGCGATCGGCTTCCCGGTGCGCCGCTTGGTGCGCACGCAGATCGGCCCGATCAAGCTCGGCGACCTCAAGCCGGGTTCGTACCGTGTGCTGTCGCAGACCGAAGTCCGTTCACTGTCCAAGGAGGTCGGACTGTGATTCGCGTAGCCATGGACGGCCCCGCCGGGGTCGGCAAATCATCCACTGCCAAGGCGCTGGCGAAGTATTTCGATTTCGCATACCTCGATACGGGCGCCATGTACCGCGCGGCGACGTGGTGGTGCCTGCATCAGGGCGTCGACCTTGACACCACACCGGTGGACGAGCGGCTCGTGACCGAAACAGTGGCCGCCCTGTTCACCGAGGGGCATTTCGACATCAGCGTCGATCCTGACAG
This sequence comes from Bifidobacterium pseudolongum subsp. pseudolongum DSM 20099, assembly GCF_000771225.1. Taxonomy (GTDB): domain Bacteria; phylum Actinomycetota; class Actinomycetes; order Actinomycetales; family Bifidobacteriaceae; genus Bifidobacterium; species Bifidobacterium pseudolongum. The sequence goes on along the minus strand of NZ_JDTZ01000011.1, from coordinate 41,506 downwards.
CCCGGATGATGCCCGTGTGTTCTGCAACAACGAGAACATCAGCGGCGCCATCCGTTCCAGCGAGATCAGCGCGCATGTCTCGGTCGTGTCTTCGGTGATTCCCGTGCGCCATGTGCTCATTGCCGCACAGCGCGCGTATATCGCCGAGGAGTCGACGGAACTGGGCTTTTCCGAAGGCCGTGGCATCGTTGTCGAAGGACGTGACATCACCGATGTGGTGGCGCCGAACGCCGAGGTGCGCATCCTGCTAACGGCGCGCGACGACGTGCGTCAGGCACGCCGCGCGCATCAGGCAAGCAACGGTGCGGCCGGTGCCGAAAACGTCGCCGCGCGCGATGCCGCGGATTCCAAGGTCACCAATTTCACGGTCGCCGAGGACGGCGTGACGACGATCGACAATTCCGATCTGACGTTCGAGCAGACGCTCGACATCATGATCGGACTCGTCGACGACGCCATCGAAGAACAAGAATACGCCGAATACGCGTCCAATCTCGAGGGATACGAACTCGACGAAGGCGACGAAGCGCTCATTGATGGCTCGGCGTTCATCTCCGGAGAGAACACCGAGCGCAAGAAGGAAGTCGGGGTGCTCGCCATTGTGGGTCGCCCGAATGTGGGCAAGTCCACGCTCGTCAACCGTGTGCTCGGCAGGCGCGCCGCCGTCGTCGAGGACACTCCCGGCGTGACACGCGACCGCGTGAGCTACGACGCCGAGTGGGCCGGCACCGACTTCAAACTGGTGGATACGGGCGGCTGGGAGGCCGACGTCGAGGGAATCGAATCCGCGATCGCGTCTCAGGCGCAGATCGCCGTGGAACTCGCCGACGCCGTGGTATTCGTTGTGGACGGCCAAGTGGGCCTGACCACGACCGACGAGCGCATCGTGCGCATGCTGCGTGCCGCCGGCAAGCCGGTCATTGTGGCTGTGAACAAGGTCGACGACCAGGTAAGCGAATACATGGCGGCCGAATTCTGGAAACTCGGCCTTGGCGAACCGTACCCCATTTCCGCGATGCACGGCAGGGGAGTGGGTGACCTACTCGACGCCGCCATGGATGCGCTGAAAAGCGCGGAACGAACGTCCGGGTTCCTCACGCCGTCGCATCTGCGCCGTGTGGCCCTTGTCGGCCGCCCAAATGTGGGCAAGTCGTCGTTGCTGAACCAACTGGCGCATGAGCAGCGTTCCGTGGTGAACGACTTGGCGGGCACCACACGTGACCCCGTGGATGAGATCGTGGACATCGACGGCACCGATTACCTGTTCATTGACACCGCCGGCATCAAGCGCCGCCAACACAAGCTGTCGGGTGCCGAGTACTATTCGTCGTTGCGCACTCAGGCGGCAATCGAGCGCGCGGAGCTCGCGTTGGTGCTGTTCGACGCCTCACAGCCCATCTCCGATCAGGACCTCAAAGTGATGAGTTCGGCCGTGGACGCCGGGCGTGCAGTGGTGCTCGTGTTCAACAAGTGGGATCTCATGGACGAGTTTGACAGGCAGCGCATGGAGCGTCTGTGGAAGACGGAATTCGACCGTGTGACCTGGGCCCAACGCGTCAACCTCTCCGCAAAGACCGGATGGCACACGAACCGTCTGTCCCGTGCGATGACACAGGCGCTTGAGTCTTGGGACAAACGCATCCCGACAGGCAAGCTCAACGCGTTCCTAGGCAAGATCCAGGCGGCGCACCCGCACCCGTTGCGTGGCGGCAAGCAACCGCGTATCCTGTTCGCGACACAGGCCTCGAGCCGTCCTCCGCGCTTTGTCATCTTCGCGACCGGCTTTTTGGAACACGGCTACCGCCGCTTCCTGGAGCGCGCGTTGCGTGAAGAGTTCGGTTTTGAGGGGTCCCCCATCCAGATCTCCGTCAATATTCGAGAGAAGAAACGCCGCAAGTGACCTGAACCGCGGTGGACGCACCCCTACCATGCATTGGTAGGGGTGCGTCCACCGCGCATACATACAAGTGGTCCCCGGGACATCGATGACATCCCGGGGACCGTGTGGTCGGACCAGCGGGATTTGAACCCGCGACCCCTTGACCCCCAGTCAAGTGCGCTACCAAACTGCGCTATGGTCCGAACAGTGCTGCAAGCACCAAGAGAACAATATAGCATATGATTGGACACAACACGCCAATTGGCTGTCCGCGAATATCGAACATCGTATAGCACCGCCTCAGGTGCATACGGAATCATTCAGCTTTTCGCTGCATCAGCACATCCGGAATTACGATGGTTCATTACGGAATAATGTAAGCATATTAGTAGGAAATTAGACATTTCCGGGATATAGCCGCTACACTATTACACGAGATTGATAAGTAGAAAGGGATTGGTCACCACCATGGCCGACGCATTTGAACGTTCCGAACACAAGATGCGGGAACATGGCATGAGCGACACCGCCATCGCACAGTTCGAGCACTTGTACGAGATCTGGAGCAACGAAGAAGACACCAGCTGGATTCGCGAAGAGGACGTTGAGCCGATTACGGACATTCCGAGTTTCCACGATGTGTATGAGACCATCAATCACGAGAAGGCCGTGGACGCATTCGCCAAGACGGCGTTCCTCAAGCTCAACGGGGGATTGGGCACGTCGATGGGCCTGGATTATGCGAAATCCTTGCTCCCCGTACGCCGCCACAAGGCCAAACCGATGCGTTTCCTCGACATCATCCTCGGCCAGGTCGTCACGGCACGCAAACGGTTGGGGGTGGACTTGCCACTGACCCTTATGAACTCGTTCCGCACATCGCAGGACACCATGGCGGCGGTGGCCAAGGACCGCCATTTCCATCAGGAGTCCGTGCCCGTCGAGATCATCCAACACATCGAGCCCAAGATCGACGTCTCCACCGGCGAACCGGTGACATGGGAGACGAACCCCGATCTGGAATGGTGCCCTCCCGGGCACGGCGATCTGTACTCCACGCTCTGGGAGTCCGGCCTGCTCGACATCCTCGAGGAGCAGGGATACCGCTACCTGTTCATCTCGAATTCGGACAACCTCGGAGCGCGCCCATCTCGTACCCTGGCCCAGCATTTCGAGAACACCGGCGCGCCGTTTATGATCGAAGTGGCACGGCGCACCGAAGCCGACCGCAAGGGCGGCCATATCGTGCGCGATGCGGTGACGGGACACCTGATGCTGCGGGAAATGACGCAGGTTGCGGACGAAGACCGTGCTGATGCGATGGACATCCACAAGCACCCGTTCTTCAACACCAACAATATCTGGGTGCGTATCGACGTACTGCGCAAGAAACTCACCGAATATAACGGGGTGCTCCCGCTGCCGGTGATCCGCAATTACAAGACAGTGGACCCCACTGACCCGCATTCCACGAAGGTCGTGCAGCTCGAAACGGCCATGGGTGCCGCGGTGAACCTGTTCAACGGGTCGATCTGTGTCGAAGTGGACCGCATGAGGTTCCTGCCGGTGAAGACGACTGATGATCTGTTCATCATGCGCTCCGACCGCTTCCACCTGACCGATTCGTACGAGATGGAGGACGGCGACTACCACTTCCCGAATGTGACGCTCGACAAACGGTTCTACAAGAACATCCGCGATTTTGAGGAACGGTTCCCGTACGGTGTGCCGTCCATCGCCGCGGCCGCGTCGTTCGAGGTGCAGGGCGATTGGACCTTCGGCCGCAACGTCTCGTTGTTCGGCGACGCCCGTTTGGAGGACGAAGGGCATCCGAGCTATGTGCCCAACGGCGAATATGTGGGGCCGCAGGGCATAGAGCCCGATGAATGGTTGTGATGGCGTGTTCGCGATATAAGAAAATCAGAGGTTTTTTTGGGATTTTGTCTGACGTTCCCCAAAAACCCCTCTATCATGGATAACGGGTGTGCGCGATGAACACATGGCACACACTTACTGGAAACTCTAATGATACGTGAGGACTAATGGCTGAGGGTAGTAACGGAAGGCGTCGCTTTTCTGACAAGTGGGGCAAGCATGAGCTCGATGTGCTGGCAGTGCTTTCATCCGCATTCCCGCAATGGCTCACATCCCGCCAAATCGCCCAGCGAGTGAAGGCATACGCCGATTCGTACGGCGAGCTCGCCGACCAGGCCGCAAAGGCGGCGTTCGCCAAACAATTCCAGCGAGACCGCGCCAAACTCGCGGCCATGGGCATCGCGATCGAATCGCGCCAGCCCGAGTACTCTTCGAAGTCGGAAGGTCAGGATTTCGCCTCGTACCGCTTGCAGCTGGGCGACGAACCCCGCATCCGCCTTCGGTTCCAGCAGGCGGACCTGCCTGTGCTCGCGGCGGCCAACTACCTCGCCCGATCCATGTCGATGTCCTCCGCGCCGGCGCATACGCAGCAACATGCCTCCCGGACAGCACCGCGCGTGCCACAGACGCCGATCCCCGGACTTGGGCTTGACTCGATGGCCCCGGGTCTGGGCACCCAGCATATTCCGGAGAACCTTGTCAAGGTGGTCGATTCCCGGCGATTCGCGGCCACCGTGGCTGTGGGCGAGGAGCACCTCAACGTTGCATACACCGATGCCGACGATTTGGCCATGTTCGTCCTCGAACACCCCAATTCCTCGGTGGTGAGCCCGCCCGAGGCCGTGGCGGCCTTCCGCCGGCGCCTGAATGCGGCCACGCAGTTCCAGCTCGCCGACGATTCCGCGACCTTCGCGGCCGCCAAGGTCCGCGCGCAGTCGATTGAGTCGTCGGACGACGAAGGCGATGAGGCCGAGTCCGACGCCAAGCATGGCAAGAAGACCTCGTTCCAGACCGGCAGCGAGGTCGACCGCAGGCTGCGACTCATGCTGTTCCTCTCGGCGCATCTGGGCGAGGAGTACTCCCTGCCCGAACTGGCCGTCCGCTTCATCGGCGAACCGAAGAACGATGACGAACTCAAGAAGCATGTGGCCACGATCCATAAGGACATCAACACGCTCACCACGGTTTCCGACGATGGTGAGATGGCGGGCAGCCAGTTCTTCGACATCGACTGGTCGCTGCTCGACGCCGAAGGCATCGTCTCGGCCACCAATTCGCTCGGCCTTGAACGTCTGGCGGGCATTTCACCGCAGTACATGAGCATGCTCACCGCCTCCGTGGACTACCTTGCCCACGCGTCGCTGTTGCCAGCCGACCAGCGCGAGCAGGCGCAGGACCTCTATGAACGCCTCGTCAAGCACGTCGCACCGGGGGAGACACCTTGGCTGAGCCTGACCGGGTACGAGGTCGAACCGCGGAACTTCACCGTGGTGAAGAACGCCATCAAGGAGCGCAAACTGCTCAATATGGTGTATCGAGACGGTGCCGGGCGCAACCTGCGTCGTCTTGTGGCGCCGTCCAAGATCTATGTCGACGAAGGCGTGTACTACGCGGCCATGTGGACCGACGTGGCCGATGCGGCCCCTGAGGAGCTGCAAGACCTTGTGCACAAGGACATGACAATCAACAAGGAGACCGGTGAGCCGCGTATCTGGCAGGTGCTCACCATTTCCCGCATCGAAGAAGCCGAGATTGTCGACCCAGTCGCCGATTTGAACGTCCCCGACGTCTCGGTGAGCGATCTGCGCAAGTGGATCACGGACACGGCCACGCCCGCGGTGTTCATTACCGACCAGCCGCACCTGCAGTTCATCAAGACCTTGGCCGACGCCCACGTCGAACCTTGTGGTGACGGTGAAAAGGTCCATTTGTTCGTCCGTTCCGATTCGTGGTTCGTCGCGTTCTGCATCGCCCACGCACGCCATATCGTGGCGGTGGCGCCTGAAACGCTCCGTTCGATGATGGTGGCGCGCGCGCAACGCGAATTAAGCATCTCCGAAGAAACCGCCCAAAATCCGGAAGAATCGGATTCCTGAAGGGAGTGACCCCATGCCTTGGTGGGTTTGGCTTGTTCTTGCGCTGTTCATGCTCGGCATGCTCATCGCCGGCTGCATGTATGCGGCGGTGCATGGCATGCGCGCACTGCGCAATGTCAGTGAGACCGGCGCACAGATCTCGGAACGACTGGGCCGCATGAGTGAGCATGACAGCACTGTTCAGGCGCCCCAGCGCCCGATTTTCACCGAACCATTGCGTGTGGCCGCGGAACGGTACTCCGATGCCCATGTGCAGGTCATCGAACGCCGCCAACAGCGTGAGGACCGTCATGCGCGCACATGGCGCCGCTGGTCCACATTCAATGACTGATATCACCGATTGATTATGACGAGATGAAGGGTTATGGCACGTCATCACAGGCCAAGGAAATCATCGCCAGACGATGCGGGCGAGGAACGTGAGCTGACACCGTCCGAACGGTATGCACGGTTCGACCGCGTCAAGAGGCAACGCCTATCCGTCGCGGCCAGATTCGCCGACACACTGCCGTTCGAGCTCGACCGGTTCCAGACGGATGCCAACGAAGCGTTGGAGCAGGGGTCCAATGTACTGGTGGCGGCCCCCACCGGCGCGGGCAAGACCGTGGTGGCCGACTTCGCGGTCTATCTGGCACAGCAGCAGAACGCAAAAGCTTTCTACACCACGCCGATCAAGGCGTTGAGCAACCAGAAATACCATGATCTCGTGGCGTTGTATGGCCCGGATAAAGTAGGTTTGCTCACCGGTGACACCTCGATCAATTCCGAGGCCGACATCGTGGTCATGACGACCGAGGTGTTGCGCAACATGCTCTATGAGCATTCCACAACGCTGCAGGCGTTGCGGTATGTCGTGCTCGATGAGGTGCATTATCTGGCCGACCGGTTCCGTGGCCCCGTATGGGAAGAGGTCATCATCCACCTGCCGCAGTCGGTGCGCATCGTCGGTCTGTCCGCCACGGTCTCGAACGTGGAGGATTTCGCGCACTGGATCGCGTCGGTGCGCGGCGAAACCAAGCTCGTCGTCTCGGAACACCGACCGGTGCCGCTCGAACAGTACGTGCTGATCCAACGCGACCCACGCACGGAACCCGAGCTGTTCGACCTGTACCAGCACGACGGGCAGGGGAGGCCCACCACCAAGCTCAATGCGCGCCTGAGCCATAGGCTCGATGAGTATACACGCCGCGAGCAGCGCAGGCGCGGCGCCGAACGCGCCGAACGCCGAAAAGGGCATGGTCGCCACGGGCGGCCCGAGAAGCGCGCCAGCCGTCAGGTGGAGCGATACCAGCCTAGACGCTGGGCGGTGGTCGATGAACTCAATTTCCTGGGGATGCTGCCTGCGATCTACTTCATCTTCTCCCGCAACGGCTGCGATGAGGCGGTGGACCAGTGCCTTGACGCCGGTCTTTGTCTCACGACCGATGATGAGGCGTTGCGCATCCGCAGCATCGTCGATGAGATGATCGAGGGCCAGCTGACGCACGACGACCTGAAGACTCTGCATTTCTCGCGGTTCCGCCATGCCCTCGAAGAGGGGTTCGCCGCGCACCACGCCGGCATGGTGGCGTTGTTCAAGCAGATCGTAGAGCGTCTGTTTGAAGAGGGACTCATCAAGGTGGTGTTCGCCACGGAGACGCTTGCCCTCGGCATCAACATGCCAGCGCGCAGTGTCGTCATTGAGAAACTCGAAAAATACGATGGCACCGGCATCGTGGGCCTTACGCCGGGGGAGTACACGCAGCTGACCGGCCGTGCCGGCCGCCGTGGCATCGACACCATCGGCAACGCCATCGTCGTGGACCACCGTGGATTCACGCCGGAAACAGCGGTCGCGCTATCGAGCAAGCGCGTCTACCCGCTGCACTCGAGCTTCAAACCGACGTTCAACATGGCCGTCAATCTGCTCAACACGAGTGATTACGAGACGGCGCGCATCACGCTTGACCATTCGTTCGCCCAGTGGGAGGCCAACGAATCGGCGTGGCAGATCGAGGCGCGCATCGAAACACTCACCGCGGCCATTGCTGGCTATGCCGATGCTATGACGTGTGAATACGGTGATTTCACCGACCTGTTGCGCATCCGCATGCAACTCAACGAGTTGCAGAAGAATGAGCGCCGCAGGCTCAAACATGAGGTGTTCGCCACGAATGCGGACAAATCCCGCGCCTTCCGGCAGCTGGACGCCAAGATCGCCAAGCTCAAGGATCTTGAGCACGATCATCCGTGCAAGCAGTGCCCGGATTTCCAGGACCACATGAAGTGGGGACACCGGTGGACGCGTGAGACGCGTGAACTGGAACGTCTGCGCCAGCGGTATGATTCGCGCACCGGTTCCGTGGCACGCCACTTCGACCGCATCTGCGAGATCCTCGACCGTCTGGGGTACTTGGAACGCGCTGATCACGACGGTGTGCGCGACTATACGCTCACCGAACAGGGCCAGTTGCTGCGCCGCCTGTATTCCGAACGCGACCTCGTTTTGGCTCAGGCCATCACTGAAGGCGTGCTCGACGATCTGTCGACCCCACAGATCGCGGCGTTGCTCTCGTCGTTGCTGTACGAGGCGCGCCGTGGCGAAGGGGGAGAACCCCGCCGGTACCCGGGCGGGCCACACGGCATGGTGGCCCAGCGTGCGCGCGAACTCAAGTACCTCGACGAACAGGTGCTGGTGTTGTGTGAGGACGCCGGTATGGACAGCTACCTGCAGCCACTGGATTTCGGCATCGTGGACATCATCTACGACTGGTCCTGCGGCGACGGCCTGTCGCAGGTGCTCGAGCACACCGAATTGACAGGCGGAGACTTCGTGCGCAACGCGAAGCGCCTTGCTGATGTGTTGCAGCAGATTGCCGCGGCCGAACCGTACATGGGGGAGCAGCACGCCATGCTCGCCGCCCGGGCACGTGAGGCGTTTGACGCAGTGAACCGCGGCATTGTGGCGTATTCCGGAGTCGACTGACCCCACCGTCAGGAATAAAACCATCGTCCGAACTGTTTTGTAGCGTGGAATCGTTGTGTAATCAAGAGGAGGCACAAGCATGGCGGAACGCAGCCTACGCGGCATGAGCATCGGAGCGAAGTCGCTCGAGTCCGACGACAATGTCGATTTCGCGGCGCGCATGGAGGTCGCATATGTATGCCCACGCGGGCACCGTACCATCCTGCCGTTCGCCGAAGGCGCCGACATTCCGAACGAGTGGGAGTGCCGTTGCGGCGCGACCGCGCATCGTGAGGATGACAAGGACAATACTGGCGACGACATCGTCAAACCGACCCGTACGCACTGGGACATGCTTCTGGAACGCCGCACCGAGGATGAACTGAAGACCCTGCTTGACAAGCGCCTCCAAATGCACCGGGATGGCTGGATTCCGGATTACGAGTGAGTCCGGCCATGCGCGCCTCACATCGCTGGGACGCGACTTCGAATGACTAATCGACAAACTAGGGAAGAGGCGTCATGGAATTCGCTCATCCACAACGTGTGGTCCTGTTGGACCTCGACGGTACATTGACCAAATCAGATCCGGGCATCATCGCCTGTGTGATCAAGGCGTTCGAAGCGGTCGGCGTGCCGGTCCCGGACCAGGCGGAACTGCAGCGTTTCATCGGGCCGGCGATCTTCGAATCGATGAAACGCAACCATATTCCCGACGACAAGCTCGACAAGGCCGTGCGTGTGTACCGGCATTATTACGGCGACGCCGCAGTGTTCGACGATCCGAACAACCCCGGGCAAAAAGTGCCGGGACGGCTGTACAACACACTGTATCCAGGCATTCCCGAACAGCTCGCCAAGCTGCGCGAAGCCGGATATTACCTTGCTGTGGCCACATGCAAGCCCGAATACCAAGCGAAGCCGGTGTGCGACCATTTCCACATCACCGAACTCGTCGATGGCATCTATGGTGCCAGCACCGACAATTCGCGCGTGGACAAGGCCTCGGTGATCCGGTACGCATTCGACAACATCGGGTTCGACCGCGAGCTCGGTGACCGAGCGCTCATGGTCGGTGACCGTTGGACCGATGTGGATGGCGCCAAGGAATGCGCATTGGATTGTCTGGGGTGCGGCTGGGGGTACGCTGAGCCGAACGAGCTGGTTGAACATGGCGCATACCGTGTGATCGACCATGTGGCCGAGCTGTCTGGGGCCGTGGAGGAATACTTCGTGGACAAGGCCGCGGCATAAGTCACGGTAATCCCCATTTAGCCGATAATGTACGTTATGTCAGATTAGCAATATCTGGCATATCTGTTCAGCGGGTATCAATCGTCCCCCGATGATTGATACCCGCTGTTTTGTGTCCCATTGGCTGTGCACAAGACTCACCACAGCGATGACGGTTTGTCTTCGTCATCGCCGTCACTGCCGCAGCGCTCAGACGGCGCTGGCGCTTCCTGTTGCGCGCTGGCACGTGCCTCCTGTGCAAGCATTGCACGACGTGCCTGCAGATACATCAGCACAAGCTCGACCATCACCAGCACCACGGCCACAGCCGCGGATGCCCAGCCGAGTTTGGTGTACAACGACCGCGCATGTGCGCCGATTGACGCACTGTTCGCCAGATACACCACGTATGGCGCCGCCAATAGGACGAATGAGGCCACATGGCCGCCAATCACCGTCCAGGTCACCGGACGCACATCATTGGCACGGCCGTCCCGGTAATGACTGCTCATCACGGTCACCACACAGACAAGCAATGCCACGGCGGCGCCGATAATCCACAGGATGGCTGGTAAAGCGTTCATGACAATGCTCCTTGACTCAATATGGGCTGATCCGCCGCTGTCTGATCCACGTCGGCCAGTGTTGGCGAAACGGCACCAGAATCCGTTGCGGACAGTATCGCCTCACGTTGGACACGCCGTTTGTCGAGCGTCTCACGCAGGCGTTCCGCAGCCAAACGGTTGACCGGCAGTGACCGATCAATGACAGCGGCATCGGTCACCTCCACATGCTCTTCCGTGGCGAGGGCATCTTGGATGCGGTGCCACAGCGCACCAACGGATACGCCGAACACCGCCTCTCCCCTGCTGAGCATCCGCGCCATCTGCTCGCCTTCGACGCATTCCTCGACCTGCTGCCCGTCACAGAGGATCGTCATGTGCTCAAGACGGTCTGAAGGCTGGCGCATCAGGTATTCGACCGCGTTCGTCACGTTCTGCAGGTTCACACCGATGTCGAGCAGTTTCTTCGACACGGCCAGAATGACGACATCGCGGAAGGCATACAGGCGGCGCGATCCCGAACCGGTCGATGGCGCGATGGACGGCACAACGATGCGTTTGCGCGCCCAATAATCGAGCTGCCGGTACGTGATGCCCGCCACACGTGAGGCTACGGTACCGCGGTACCCGAACAACGGTTCATGCAGATCGCGTAGGGGAAACAACTCCCCCTGCACCATCACATCATCGACATCGATCAATGGCACATCCACATACTTCGGTGAATCCTCATCACCAAGGTGTGCGGGTGCCCCATGGCGTCTGGTCAACGGCGCATTCATCGTCCGCGGATAGCTGAATTGGTGAAATAGACGAGCCTGAATTTGCCGATCATGATTTCGTCGCCGTTTTTGAGCAACGCCTGATCGACGCGTTGACGGTTGACATAGGTGCCGTTGAGGCTTCCCGCGTCCACGACCTCGTACTGCCCGTTCACGCGGCGGAACACCGCATGCGAGCGGGAGACGGTGGAATCGTCAAGCAGGATGTCCGACTTGGGATCACGACCCACTGTCACTTCGTCCTCATCGAGCAGGTAGCGCGAGCCGGAAAGCGCGGAACGTGTGGCGATGAGCAATGCCGTATTGTCGGCGAGCCGTGTGATGGTCTCGAGGTCCTCCTGCGTCAGCGGGCGGTCGCCTGAACTGGTTACTGGAAATTGAATGGCGGGCAAGCCGATGATGGTCGTCTCGCCTGCGCTTGGAATCGGATCTGTCATAATTCCCTATTCTACAATCTTTGCGAACTTATACCGTTCAACCGGCTGGGTCTGGGTGATATTGACGTCATCCGAGACTTCCGTGGTGACGGTCGCGCCGTATTTCACGGTCAGCCGCGATCCGACGCCACCGGCGAGGTTCACCGCGTTCTGCAGGTTGGACGGGTCGCCGATCGCTTTGACCACATAGGGCGCTTCGAGCAGTTTGCCGTCGCAGATGAGCCCGTTGTCCGACTCGCTGACGTAGGTGGACGTCACGACGCGCACATTGTTGATGGCGATGACCTCGGCGCCGCCGTTGCGCAGCTCCTCGATGAGGTTGAACATCGTCGAGGCGTCAATCGGCGCTTTGGTGCCTTGCGTGATGCGCACGACAATGCCCTTGCCGTGGGCCGGCAGCCTGCCCGACAGGATACCGCTCGCTTCCTCGTTTTCCTTCGCGATCTGCGCGGCCTGTGCCTCTTTGTCGGCGGCTTCCTCAAGCGAGTTCAATTGCCTGGTCAGTTCGGCCTTGCGCTGTTCGAGTCGCTGCACCTGTGTGTTGCTCTCGCTGATCAGGCGGGTCAGTTCGGTCTCGCTCATCGTCTCGTAGGTGAGGTCCTTGTTGTTGATCTGGATCACATACCCGTAGGCGAGCAGCGCGCACAGCACGGCGATGAGCACGCCGGTGCCCAAGCGCGCCTTGAGCGAACGGGATGACGTGGACAGTCGCTTGGCCTTGCCTTTGGCCTTGGCCTTGCGCTTGCCCACCACCGGGAATGCACCGGTCTGCGTGTTGTCGTTGACCTTGTCTTTGTTGTGCTGTGAGACGATTTTCTTGATGAGGTCGGGTTCCTGCGCCGGCTGGCCTCCAACATCCGGCTCGTCACGCGGCGGCTGTGGCGGTGTGTGTGCGTTGCCCATGCCTCACCCCTGGAAAATGAACCGGCGGATTGCCGAGACGTTCGAGAAGATACGGATGCCGAGTACCACAATCACGGCCGTGGACAACTGCGAACCAACCCCCAGCTGGTTGCCGAGGAGCACGAGCAGGGTTGCGGTGACGACGTTCGAAAGGAACGAAATCACAAAGACCTTGTCGGAGAAGTTGCGTTCGAAATACGACCGCGCGGCGCCAAGCAGCGCGTCAAGCGCCGCCACCACCATGATCGGCAGGTACGGCTGCAGGAATATGGGGATATCCGGTCGCACGAACAATCCCACGACCACTCCGATGATGAGTCCGAGTACTGCTGCCATCACTCCTCCTTCTGTGCATAGGTCAGCTTGCCGATAGGCGCCGCCTCCAGACGCATCGAATCGGTTTTGCTGATCTGCGGATGCATGCCCGACCTGTTGAAATCACTGTACAGCGCGGGGAGCGACCGTTCGCTCATCGCGTCCGCCAGCGCGTTCTTGTCGCCTATCGCCTGAATTTTGTATGGGCTTTCAATGGCCGTGGTGCCGATGAGAATTGAGTTTCCGGCAGTGCGGATCGACGTCTGCACTCCCAGACGGTTGTCGTTGACCGCAATCGCCTCAGCACCGTGTTGCCACATCAATGAGACGAGCAACTGCAGGTCGGTGTCGGTGACGATGCGCAGGCGGTCCGCCGTGGCTTCCCTCGGCAATGATCTGGCGTCATCGTTGCGCGCGGCAAGCGGATTCGCAATCGTCATGACGATCCCCTCCCCCTCGACCGCCGTCGCGCCAGCCGCCGCCTCGTTCTCTTTCACGATGCGTTCGGCCGCCGATTGTGTGGCGGACGCCGATTGTGCTTCGATCTGCTTGCGCAGGTCCATGTTCTCCGATTCAAGCGATTCGAGATGGGCGTTCTCCGCGGTCAGTTCGCTCGCCAACGATTCGCGCACCTGTTTTCGGGGGTCGGTGTTGAGTAGGCGCACGAACTGACAGCCGGCGAACCCGACTGCGATGCAGATGAGGAACACGACTATGCGGGTGCCCCAATACACAATCTTGGAATCCGGCTTGTTCACCAACCGGGCGTCACTGTACAACTGGTCAACCGGGCGATTGATCAAATCGTCGATGAGTTGCAGCGAATCGGCTCCGGTACGCCTACGCCTTGGAGCGTGCGAGACTTCATCGAGTGCTTGCGCATGGTGCGAAGGAAGGTTGGCGAACCCCGCCGAAAACACAGCGCGCCGACGCACCGGTTCCTGATTGGGGGGAACCGGGTACGCCGGCGGTGTGGAATGCTCTTGTGGCAATGGTTATTCTCGATCCTTGCGAAGCAACGATATTCCTTGGCGCAGATACAGCACGCCTGCAAGCCAATATAGTCCAATGCCCCAGATGGCGCAGGCGATGGCAGCCAAGTGTAGCCAGTTGAACGGCATGAATGACCGGTCGATATCGGCCACCATCAGGCCGACAATCGAGATGAGCAGCACCGCCGTGCCCGTCTTGCCGACGAAATGCACCGGCAGCGGCCCGTAATCGCGCTGGGCCAACGCAAGGGTGAGGATGCCCATGATTACGTCGCGCGCAAGTACGAGCCCAACCATCCACCATGGCACCACATTACACACGGCAAGTGCGAGGATGCTGCACAGGATGAGCAGACGGTCGGCGATCGGATCGAGGATCTGCCCGATCTTGCTCACCTGATTGCATTTGCGCGCGATGAGCCCGTCGACGCCATCGGATGCCGACGAGATGGCGAGCAAGACCAACGCCCCCACCATGCGGTGTCCGGCGATGAGCCATGCGATGAACGGGATCGAGACGATGCGCAGCGCGCTGATCGCGTTGGGTACCGTGACAATCACATCGCGGGCTTCCGGACTGTATTTGCTGTCTTCAGAGGCCATACAACCACAGCCTACATGCGCGACGCCTGGATCGCCGTGACGATGATGCCACGCGCCCCGACCTCGTACAGTTGGTCCATGACCTGATTGACCTGCGCCTTGGGCACCATGACGCGCACCGCGGACCACTGCTTGTCGTGCAATGGGGAGATTGTGGGGCTTTCAAAACCGGGCGTGACCGACACTGCCGCCGAAACCTTCTCGACTGGGATGTCGAAGTCCATCAGCACATACCGTTTGGCGGTGAGTACGCCCTGCAGACGTCGCGTCAGACGAATGAGCCGGTCATCCCGCGCGTCCAGACGCGGGGATCGAATCAGCACCGCTTCGGAATGCACAATCGGGTCGGCGAAAATGCGCAGACCCGCATTGCGCAGCGTGGTGCCCGTCGACACCACGTCGGCGATGAGGTCGGCCACACCGAGCTGCACCGATGATTCCACCGCGCCATCCAGATGAATCGTTTCAGCTTCGATACCCTGCTCCACAAGATAGTCGTGCACAAGCTTGTCGAACGAGGTCGCCACGCGCTTGCCTTGGATGTCAGCGAGCTCACGGATGTCGGAGTCCTGTGGGGCGGCGAAGCGGAACGTCGAAGCACCGAATCCCAAGTCCATCACTTCTTCGGCGTCAGTGCCCGAGTTCAGCAACAGGTCATGGCCGGTGATACCGACGTCGATGGTGCCCCGACCCACATACACGGCGATGTCGAGCGGACGCAGGTAGAACAGCTCCACATCGTTGTCGGGGTCTTCCACAACAAGTTGGCGTGGGTTGCTCCGCAGGCGGTAGCCGGCTTCGGAAAGCATGGTCCATGCCGGTTCTGAGAGCATGCCTTTGTTGGGTACTGCGATTCGCAGCATGGTGTTCCTCCAGATGTTGTGCCGTGCAGGGGGCGCAACGGCAAGGCGCCTTCGGGGCGTCGTCCTCACAGATTCTTGTAAATATCGTCGAGCGTGATGCCACGGTCAATCATCATGACCTGCACATGGTACAGCAGCTGGCTCATCTCTTCCGCGGTGCGGTCCGCGCCCTCGTATTCGGCGGCAATCCAAGTCTCACCGGCCTCTTCGATGATTTTCTTGCCAATGAAATGCGTGCCCTTGGCGAGCTCGTCGACGGTCTTGGACCCTTCGGTGCCTGCGGCGGCCTTGGCGCTGAGCTCTTCGAACAGCGATTCAAACGTTTTCATGGTGTGGTGATGCTCTCTTTCCAACAATGGGGACTGGTTCGGCACGTATGCGCTCAGTCGCGGTAAGCGGCAGCCGCCGCGTCGCGAATCTGGTTGATGGCCGCCGCTGGGTCTTCGGCGCCGTATACGGCGGAACCGGCCACGAGGATATTGGCGCCGGCTTCGGCCACAATCGGCGCGGTCGTGGGGCTGACGCCGCCGTCGACCTGGATGTTGGTCTTGAGTCCACGGCGGGTGATCTCGTCGCGCAAACGGCGCACCTTGGCCATCTGGTTGGCGAGGAACTTCTGACCACCGAAGCCCGGCTCGACCGTCATGATGAGGATTGTGTCGAATTCCTCGAGGATGTCGAAAATCGGTTCGACCGGTTCGGCCGGACGCACCGCGAACCATGCTTCGCAACCCATGTCGTGCAGCTGGCGGGCCAGACGCACCGGAGCGTGAGTGGCTCCCATGTGGAAGGTGACGGAATGCGCACCGCGCTCAGCGTACCCGGGCGCCCAACGGTCCGGGTCCTCGATCATCAGATGTACGTCGACCGGCAGGTCGGTGACTTCGCAGATGCGCTTGACGACGGGCTCACCGATGGTCAGATTCGGCACGAAATGGTGGTCCATCACGTCGACGTGAACCATGTCGGCATTGGAGATCTTCTCAAGATCCCGCTCAAGATTGCAGAAATCCGCGGATAGGATGCTTGGTGCGATTTGAATTTCCATGATTCCCATTCTAAATTGGCTTGGCGACGAACGTCAGTTCCGCGAAGGCTTGGCTTTGCGCTCCTGCTCCCGTTCAAGGAGCTCACGTGCCTCGAGCTCGGTCGATGTGCGCAGCCGTTCGGCGAGCAGGGGCGTGGGCCGACCGACCCGTTGGATGACGATGAACGCGATGACGCCGGCGATGAACACACAGATAGAGACCCAGACATTGACCCGCAAACCGAGAATCTCGTGCGAGAAATCGATGCGCAACATCTCGATCCATGTGCGGCCCGCCGTATACCAGATCACATACAGCGCGAACAGCGATCCAGCCTTGAGCAGTTGCACGGTCTTGCGTCCGATCCAGATGATGAGCGCGGCGCCGATGAGGTTCCAGATCATCTCGTACAGGAACGTGGGATGGAACAGCGTGCCGGTCGGACATGTGGCGCCGTCGTAGCATTGTTCGCTGTTGCCGATGGCCGTGCCCTGCGTGTTGAGTTTCAGCCCCCATGGAAGCGTCGTCGGCTTGCCATACAACTCTTGGTTGAACCAATTACCCAAGCGGCCAATAGCCTGGGCCACAAGCAACGCCGGTGCGATGGCATCGGCGAGCAATGCCATCGGGTAGTGCTTGTGCCGCATCCACGCCCACGCGCCAAGGGCGCCGAGCACAATCGCGCCCCAGATGCCAAGGCCACCGTTCCAGATGCGGAATATCTCCACCCAATCGCCGTTGGGGCCGAAGAAGCGTTCCGGCGTGGTAATGATGTGGTACAGGCGCGCACCGATGATGCCGCAGGGCACCGCGACCAACGACGTGTCGAGGATCTGGTCAAATGTGCCGCCGTACCGCTTCCAACGGATGCTGGTGATCCATACCGCGGCGATGATGCCAAGGAGCATGGTGAGGGCATAGATGTGAATCGTCACGGGACCGATCTGGAATTCCGAGATGGTCGGCGACGGTATATAGGCGAGGTTCATACTGCCCGATGGTAGCGGCCGCAAACGATATTGGGTGGGGCCGCACCGCGGTGTGCCCCCACCCAACAGCCGTATGGCTTCGGCTTACAGCCTGCAGTGGTGGATGGCTTCGGCCAAGGAGGCGGTCGTATTGGCCAGAGCGCCCATGCCCTGCACCGGATCCTTGATATCGCCTTGGTCGTCGAGCAGCGTATGCACAAGGGCCGACCCCACGATGACGCCATCGGCGTATTGACCGACGGTCGCGCCTTGCTGCGGGGTGGAGACGCCGATGCCAACGCACACGTTCTGCGCTCCGGCCGCACGGGTGCGCGCCACAAGCCGCTCCGGCGACGCGTTGATCGTGTCGCGTTCACCGGTCACGCCCATGCGCGATGCTGCATAGACGAACCCGCGTGCATTCTGCGCGACGATGCGCAGACGCTCGTCGGTGGAATCGGGCGATACCAGGAAGATGCGGTCAAGCCCATGGCGGTCGGACGCCTCGATCCACTCCCCCGCCTCATCCGGAATCAGATCAGGGGTGATGAGTCCTGCGCCGCCCGCGTTCGCGAAATCGGTGGCAAAACGTTCCACACCGTAATGGAAGATGAGGTTCCAATAGCTCATGATGAGAGGGATGCCACCGGCGTTGGCCACCGTCTCCACGGCGCGGAACACGTCGGCGATGCGCTCGCCATTGCGCAGTGCGATCTGGCTGGCCGCCTGGATCACCGGACCATCCATGACCGGGTCGGAATACGGCAGGCCGATCTCCACGATATCCACCCCGTTGTCGACCATGGTGCGGAAAGCCTCAAGGGACAATTCCGTATCAGGGAACCCGAAAGGCAGATAGCCGATGAAGGCAGGCATATTGCGTTCTTTGTAGCGGTCGAAGAGTTCACCGCAACGGCTCGGTGTATGGCTGATGCCCAACGGCTGGCCCGAGGGTGTGCCGTCCTGTTCCACTTCGATGATCGTTTCGTTGAATTCACGCATTGTTGCCCTGTGCTCCGTTCGCTTCGAGTGCCTTGCTCTGTTCATCGGTCAGATAGCCGAACCACTTGCCGGCCGTGTTCATGTCTTTGTCGCCGCGTCCCGAGACATTGACGATCATCACCGGATGCTCGTAGCCCTTGGCTTTGAGGTCGAGCGCCGCCTTATAGGCACCGGCGATGGCATGCGAGCTTTCGATGGCGGGAATGATGCCCTCGGTCTCGCACAGGTCCTTGAACGCGCTCATCGCCTCTCCGTCGGTGGCCCAGGAATAGGTGACGCGGCCGATGTCCTTGAGCCATGCGTGCTCGGGACCGACGGACGCATAGTCGAGACCGGCGGAGATGGAATAGGTGTCGAGTGTCTGGCCTTCCGAGCTCTCCAGCAGGTAGCTCTTGGCACCTTGGAACATGCCAAGCTCTCCTGTACCCGGTGCGAACCGGATTGCGTGCCGTCCGGATTCAGGCCCTTCGCCACCGGCTTCAAACCCGTACAGGTTCACCCGGTCGTCGTCGAGGAACGCGTTCATGATGCCGATTGCGTTCGAACCGCCGCCCACGCATGCGCAGATCGCGTCAGGATGGTCGATGCCATACCACTCCTGCAGCTGTTCCTTGGCTTCTTCGCCGATGATCTTCTGGAAGTCACGCACCATCGCGGGGAACGGGTGAGGTCCGGCCACGGTGCCGAGCAGGTAATGGGTGTCTTCCACATTGGTGACCCAGTCGCGCAACGCCTCGTTGATCGCGTCCTTGAGGATGCGGTCGCCAAGGGTGACCTCTACGACCTCGGCGCCGAGCATGCGCATGCGGGCCACATTGAGCGCCTGGCGGCGCGCGTCAATCTGCCCCATGTAAATGCGGCACTTGAGTCCCATCATCGCGCATACGGTGGCGGTGGCCACGCCGTGCTGGCCCGCGCCGGTCTCGGCGATGACGCGCGTCTTGCCCATGCGCTTGACGAGCAACGCCTGTCCGATCGCGTTGTTGATCTTGTGCGCGCCGGTATGGTTGAGGTCCTCACGTTTGAGGAAGACGCGCGCGTCCAAGCCGGTACGTTCCTTGAGGCGCTCGGCGAAGCGCGGCGCTTCGGTGAGCGGAGATGGGCGCCCGACATACTGCTTGTTGAGACGTGCGAGCTCCTTGTGGAATTCCGGATCGGCCTTGGCCTGATCGTACACATGCTCGAGTTCATCGAGGGCGCTGACGAGCGCCTCTGGCACATACCGGCCGCCGTATTCGCCGAAGTACGGCCCTTCGTGCGTGCTCAGCGGGGTTCGTTCCGACGCTTTCACTGTTGCTCCTGCCTTTACTAGACGTTGTACTGCGAGTTCATGGTCGTCCGCCGTGGCCACACCTTCGCCCACGAGCACGGCGTCCGCACCGGCACGCCCGTAGTCCTGCACTTCGACCGCGCCGAACACGCCGGATTCGGCCACTTTGATCACATCTTTAGGCAGATTGCCTGCAAGTTCGCGGTATGTGCCCACATCGACCCTGAGGTTCTTCAGGTTACGCGCGTTGATGCCGATCACCTGCGCGCCGGCTGCTATCGCGCGGTCGATTTCTTCGCGCGTGTGCGTCTCCACAAGGGCGGTCATACCGAGCTCGTGCGTCAGGGTGAGCAGATGCGCCAGTTCGTCATCGCCGAGCGCGGCGACGATGAGCAGCACCAGATCGGCGCCATGCGCGCGCGCTTCCCAGATCTGGTAGTCAGTGGTGATGAAATCCTTGCGCAGCACCGGGATATCGACGGCTGCACGCACCTCGTCGAGATCGGCGAGCGAGCCGAGGAACCGGCGCCCTTCGGTGAGTACCGAGATCGCGGATGCACCGCCTGCGGCATATTCAGCCGCAAGCTCACCCGGGTGCTCGATGTCGGTGAGGTGCCCCTTCGACGGTGACGCGCGCTTGATCTCCGCGATCACCGGAATGCCGTCATCATGCCTGAGCCATCGCTTCGCGTCACGGGGGGCGGGAGCCTGGGCCGCCATGGCCTTCAGCTCATCCAGCGACGTTTCGCGTTCACGGGCCTGTTGGTCTTCCAACGCGCCCGCTACCAGTTCGTCAAGCACAGACAATGATCCTCCTTCAATGAGTTAGCCGACATGCGTAACTGTAAAGCAACCGGGTGTCACCTCCGCAGCCCCGTCTTGCATGGTGAGCCGTGGGCGTGATACCTCATCCGGAGGCGGCATGAATGCGGACGCGCCGTTTTTCCCTATAGGGCGAAAAGCCCGGGGCGTGATGCGAAATGTGGTCTAATGAATACGTAGCATTCATTTGTAGATAGGAGCCGGTTATGGCAGATATCAAGGAAAAGTTCGAAGAGTTCAAGGACCACATGGAAGAGCGCCACGAAGAGCATGAAGCCAACCGTGACGAGAAGCGCGCCGAGCGCGCCGAAGAGCATGCGGCCAAGGAAATCGCCAAGGAAGACAACAAGATCCGCGAAGCCGCCGGCGATCCCGAGAAGAAGCTCGAGAAGATCACCGACAAGGCCGACGACAAGAAGGACAAGGCAGCCGGCAAGGCAGCCAATCTGGAAGCCAAGGCCACCGAGGATCAGGTGGAGCTCAATGAGCGTTTCGGCCGTCAGCTGGACCTTAATGACTGATTCGTCTGCTTGGCCTCAGGCATAGCCTGTTTCGATGGGGGCTGCGATCCGATCAGGACCGCAGCCCCCATCCTTATGCCGGTACGCCCGCACTCCTGCATGGGCACACCCCATGGGGTGGATGGATGGCTTTTCACCCACACGAGGAATCCGGCCAGACACACACGCCGCTCATGGTGTAATGGGACAAGCCGCACAAACGGCGGCAACCACGAAAGGAGCCGATTATGGCTGATATGGCAGAAAAAATCGGTGAGCTCAAAGGCAAAGCGGAAGTCAAAGCCGACGAAATCAAGATGAAGGCCGGTGAGCTCAAGGGCAAGGCAGAGGCCAAGCTCGACGAAATCAAGAAGGACCATGAAGACAAGGCCGAGTAGTTCAGCATACATCCCCACATACCACACGGCAGCCCGTGGAACATGAAGTTCCGCGGGCTGCCGTCATATGCCGCAGTGATGCGGGATCACAGACGCTTGAGCTGGGCCGCGATCTGGATGGCCTCCACACTCGCTTCGGCCTTGTTGCGTGTCTCCTGCCATTCGGTAGCGGGCACCGAATCAAGCACAAGCCCCGCGCCGGCCTGCACACTGGCCTCATGGTCGCGGATAAACGCGGTGCGGATGGCGATTGCCATGTCCATGTTGCCGGAGAAATCGAAGTAGCCGATCGTACCGCCATAGATGCCACGGTCGGCGGGTTCGAGTTCGTCGATGATCTCCACCGCCCGCGGCTTGGGGGCGCCGGAAAGCGTGCCCGCCGGGAACGCGGACGTGAACACGTCGAACGTGGACAGCTCCGGGTCGATCGTTCCGGTGACGGTCGAGCAGATGTGCATGATGTGGCTGAACCGTTTGATGTCCATGAACGAGACGACCTCGACGGTCTGCGGCAGGCACACCCGGCTCAGGTCGTTGCGCGAAAGATCGACGAGCATGACATGCTCGCTTGTCTCCTTCGGATCGGCGAGCAGCTCCTTGGCCAACAATTCGTCTTCCTCCGGAGTGGCGCCGCGTGGACGTGACCCCGCGATCGGGAAGGTCATCGCCTGCCCGTTGTCAACCTTGATGAGCGTTTCGGGGCTCGATCCGATGACATTGAAATCACGACCCTGCGCGTCGGTGAGCGCCATGAAGTACATGTACGGGCTGGGGTTGAGGGTGCGCAGCACGCGGTAGACATCGAACGGGTCGGCTGGCGAATCGATGTCGAGGCGCTGCGAGATGACCACCTGGAACACGTCGCCGTCAATGATGTGCTGGCGCGATTGCTCGACCGCCCGCTCATATACCTGTTTCGCGGTGCGGAAACGCAGTTCCGGCTGGGGTATGGATGTGTCGCGCACGTTGACGCGGAATTCACCGGGCGTGGGCGTCGCGGCATCGCGCTCCATCGTGTCGAGGCGTGCGACCGCGGCACGATACGCTTCATCCGCACGTGTGGGCTTGTCATCCACGTTCACGGCATTGGCGATGAGCCACATGGAACCGGAGACATGGTCGACGACCGCGATGTCGGTCGCCAATGCGAGCACGAGCTCGTTCTGCCCCGTCTCGTCGGGCGCCGTGGCGCGCAACGTGGGTTCCCAATGCCGGATCGCGTCCCATCCGACGGTGCCCACCAATCCACTGGTGAGGTTGGGCAGCCCTTCGACGCGCGGCGCTTTGAGCACATCGAGCGTGGCACGGGCCACGTCGATGACATCGCCATGCGAGGGCACGCCGACAGGCACGGTGCCAAGCCAGTTCGCCTGCCCGCCATCGGAACGCAGCTGGGCCATGGAATTGACGCCAATGAAGCTGTATCGACTCCATGATCCACCGTATTCCGCGGATTCGAGAATGAAGGTGCCCGACCTTCCGTTCGCCAGACGCTCATAGAATCCGACCGGCGTGATCGAATCGGCGAGCAGACGTCGCACAATGGGGATGATGCGGTACCCTTCATCGGCCAGCGTCCGGAACTGTTCGCGCGAGGGCCAAGTTTCGCCCCACTCCAGATTGGCCACACTGCACTGCGTCATCGCGTCTCCCCCTCACTGTGGTCACGGGAGCCGACCACAACCGGCAGCGGTCCGCCTTCGTCGAAACAGGAATATTTGCCGGTATGGCATGCGGCGCCCACTTGGTCCACTTGGACGAGCAACGCGTCGCCATCACAATCCAGATGCACGGCCTTCACATACTGCGCATGGCCCGATGTGTCGCCTTTGCGCCAATACTCCTGCCGGGAACGCGACCAGAACGTCACACGCCCTTCGGTGAGTGTGCGGCGCAGGGCTTCGTCGTCCATGTACCCCACCATGAGTACTTCATGCGAATCGTATTGCTGCACCACCGCGGCGACCAAGCCGAGGGAGTCGTATTTGAGCCGCGCCTTGATGCGCGGGTCGAGTGTCACTGCATTGTCGAATTGTTCGTCGTTCATCGTTTCCATCCAAACTTTGGGATCCTTTTCAAGCATGGCATGTGCCGGGGCATCGATTGCCGGGTCCTCCGGCGCATATACTCGTCAGCGCACGGTGTACCCGGCGGAGCGCAGCGCGTCTTTGACTTCGCCGATCGTGACCTTGCCAAAATGGAATATCGACGCGGCGAGCACGGCGTCGGCGCCCGCGGCGATAGCCGGAGGGAAATCCTCCGCTTTGCCCGCGCCGCCTGAAGCGATGATCGGGATCGAAACCTCACGGCGCATCGCCGAAATCATCTCCAAATCGAAACCCTGTTGGGTGCCGTCGGCGTCCATCGAATTGAGCAGGATCTCACCGGCCCCCAACTCTTCGGCGCGCTTGGCCCACCACAGTGCGTCGATGCCGGTGGATTTGCGGCCACCCATCGTGGTGACCTCGAAGCCCGACTGGGTGTGGCGCTCCCCCTGTTCACGGCGCGCATCGACCGACAGGACGAGCACTTGGCTGCCAAAGCGTTCCGCCACTCGGCTGATGAGTGTGGGATCGTTGATCGCGGCCGTGTTGACCCCGACCTTGTCCGCTCCACAGCGCAACAGCGAATCGACGTCCTCCGGCGTGCGTACACCACCGCCCACGGTCAGTGGGATGAAGACCTGTTCGGCGGTGCGGGTGACGACGTCGACCATCGTCTGACGGTGCGAACTGGAGGCTGTCACGTCAAGGAACGTGAGTTCATCGGCGCCTTGACGGTAGTATTCAGCGGCGAGCGCTACGGGGTCGCCGGCGTCCTTGAGGTTTTCGAAATGGACGCCTTTGACGACGCGTCCTGCATCGACGTCCAGGCAGGGGATCACTCGTACCGCCAGCGACATGCTTGGGTCTCCATCTCTTAGGGTGAACTTGGCTGGTTTTAAGAGTACCGATTCCCTGTTACATCACTGCCGGCACCGGGTCAGGCGCCCACATCGTGAAACGGTGGGCGCACGGGAGACCTGGTGCTGGTTGTGTCGAATCGTTGGAATGATGCGGATGCAACCACCGGTTGCGTGCCAAATCGTGGTTGCGTTTCCGTGATGCAACCGGAAGATGATGGACGAAATGTCTTGTTGTGTTGCATAGTGGGGCCATCTCCTTCTTCAGATGGGAGTGAATCGTACACAAGGATGGGATGATGAGCAATTTCAAGACCAACCTGCAGTATCTGCGGGCACAGCGCAACATGACTCAAGAGCAATTGGCGATGCTTCTGGGTGTCTCCCGCCAAGCCATCAGCAAGTGGGAAAGCGAGAAGGCTTACCCGGAGATGGACAAGCTGCTCGTGATCTGTGACCTGTTCGATGTCACGCTTGATGACCTTGTCATCGGCGATGTGGCGCAGCCTCGTCGGAATGCGTCGCGTACGCAGGGGAACACCGATGAGCCGGAGGACATGGGCATGGTACCACCGGCTGATGGTGCGCGCCCACCGCTGGCCATGCTCCAGCAGAATCCTGCGCCATTGCCACGGGATATCACGGGGTATGAGGCCCATATGCGCAGTTTTGATGCGAAGATTCCGGCTGGCATCTTTGCCATCGTTTTCGGTGTTGGCGCTGGGATGTTTTTCGACTCGGACAATTCCATTCTTGGCTTGAGTCCACTCAATGACTTTCTCATGTTCCTGTGCATTGTGCTCGGGGTCATCATAGGTCTGGTGTTTTTGGTTCCCGCCGGGCTTGGGCATTCCGCGTTCATGCGCAGTCATCCTTATGTTGAGGATTTTTATACGGAGCATGACCATGCGGAGGCGCGGCGCACGTTGACGGTTGCGCTCATCGGCGGCATCGGTCTGATTCTCATTGGACTTGCGCAGCTGATTTTCACCACCGAGTATCTGCATGCCGAGGATGGCTGGCCGGTTGGTGTGTTCCTGATGCTGGTGGCCTGTGGTGTGGCCTCCATCGTGTATGGGGGTCTGCATTTCGGCCGGCTCAATCTTGCCGGATACAATAAGACCGCCGAGCAGGAGTACCGCGAGGCGAAAGACCTGACTGATTCCTATGAGATGGTCAATGGCGCGATTTGCGGCACGATCATGATGGTCGCCACGATTGTCGGGTTGACGATGCTCTTCGGGTTTGACGGTGGCCCACGTGGGTTGTTCTGGCTGTCGTGGGTCATCGGCGGTCTGCTGTGCGGCATCTCCTCGGTCATCATCGAAGCGGTCAAAGCGTCACACATCAAGCACGATGATGACATCATCGTGTAACCCGTGGTTCGGTAGGAGTTGACCCTGATGCGTGCAAGGCTCTGTGAAACGGGTGCGAACCCGTCTCACAGAGCCTTGCACGTGATCTGTCATCACGATCTCGGCGGTACCGGCCGCCATAGGCCGTTCAGGACAGTTGCGGCATCGTCGTGTCGATCGTCTTCGCGGCGAGCTGGCCGCATGCGCCATCGATGTCCTGTCCGCGTGTGTCACGCAACGTGGCGGTGACGCCTGCGTTGTTGAGGATCTCGAGGAACCGCTGCTCGTCTTCGGGCTTCGAGGCCGTCCACTTCGACCCTTCAATCGGGTTGAGCGGGATCGGGTTGACATGCGCCCAATTGTCGCCGTAATGGTTGAGTTTCTTCGCCAAGAGGCGCGCATGCTCGGCCTGGTCGTTGATGCCGCGCATGAGAGCGTATTCGATACTGACACGGCGTTTGCTCGCCAAATAATAGTCGTGCGCCGCGTCGAGCACCTGTTCGACATTGAATCGCTTGTTCATCGGCACCAGCTCATCACGCAGGTCGTTGTTCGGGGCGTGCAGCGACACGGCGAGACGTACGGGGATGCCCTCCTGCGCGAGTTTGCGGATGCCTGGCACCACGCCCACCGTGGACACGGTGATATTGCGCGCGGAGATGCCGAACCCTTCGGGCGGCATGGCGCTGATCTGACGCACGGCGCTCATGATGGACCGGTAGTTGCCCATCGGCTCGCCCATGCCCATGAACACGATGTTGCTGAGCCGCCCCGGGCCTCCCGCCACTTCCCCACTACTCATCATGCGCGCGGCGATACGAACCTGCTCGAGGATCTCCCCGGTGGACATGTTGCGGGTCAGGCCAAGCTTGCCGGTCGCGCAGAACGGGCATCCCATGCCGCAGCCCACCTGGCTCGAGATGCATAGCGTGGTGCGGTTCGGATACCGCATCAGCACGGATTCGATCTTGGATCCGTCGAATAGGTTCCACAGCGTCTTGATCGTCTGCCCATCGTCAGCGATCTGACGTGTGACCTCGCTGATGAGCGTAGGGAAAAACACCTCTTGGGCGCCTTGGCGGGCCGCCGCGGGAAAATCGGTGAATTGCGCCGCCTCGGTGTCGAAGTGACCATAGTAATGGTTGGCGAGCTGCTTGACACGGAACTTCGGCAATCCAAGTCCCTTCGCGGCCTCGATGCGCTCTTCGGGTGTCATGTCGGTAAAATGGACCGGTGGTTTACCACGGCGCGCATGATTCTTGGCCAGCACGTCGCGAAACGCGCCAGTGGTGCCTCCGGGCGTGATGCCGCTTTCCACGTGTTCCACAGTCGTTTTGGTCATGTCCATATCACAGTCCAGTCATCCACAGCAGCACGCACGTGAACGGCGCGGCCAACAGAATCGAATCGACACGGTCGAGTACACCGCCATGTCCCTTGAGCAGATGCCCCATGTCTTTGATGCCCAAATCACGTTTGATCATCGACGCACACAGATCACCGAACGTGCCCACGATGCCGACCATGATGCCGGCGATGGCGGGGACCCACCACCGTGTGCCCCACATGGCTTGGTCATAGGTGCAGGCGAAGACGGCATATGATCCGGCCATCGCGAACAGGATGGAGCCAAGCAGCCCCTCCACCGATTTCTTCGGTGAGATGCCCGGGCACAGCTTGTGCTTGCCCAGCCAAGCCCCTGCGAACAGACCGCCCGTGTCTCCAAGCGCAGGAATGAATACGATCATGATGGCGTGCGCGACAGGGTGTCCGTTGAAGGTCAGCGGCATGATGATGCACGAGGCGAGCACCTGGATGTACAGCACCGTGAACATCGAAACAGCCACATGCGTAAGCCGGCTGTGTTCAGGTGCAGGGCCAGGCGTGGCGGATCCGGAGGAGACCATCGCTTTGCTTGCCAAGGCCTTGTCCGCGCGCCCATTGAGTGATATCTGCAGGCTTGCCATGATTCCCACAAGCACCAGTGCGCCCAAGGCGCAGGCGCCCATCGCCACCACATGGTTGGGCGCCAGATACACCGCGCACAGCGAGACCGTGGAGCACACCCACAGGGTGCCAATGGGGATGTTGAGGTTGCGGGCGGCGAAATCCACTCGCAACTCCCACAGCCCCAGAATCATGAAGATCACCACAAGCAGCGCAAAGAGCGCCGGGCTGATGAGCAGGCAGGCGAGGATGAGCACGATGAGCACCACGGCCGTGCCGATTGCCTGTGGCATGTTGCGACCGGTCTTCTTATTGATCGCGTCAATGGTCTCTTCGGCCTGATGGTTCTGTGGGGTTGTGGACTTCATGGGGTGCCCTTGCGTCTAGGAATGCCGATTCATCGTAAATACCAATGCGAACGGGTGCGCCATGCAGCCATCGTATGATGGTGTGCCGCATGTGTACGCACCCGTTCGTCATAGGGAGGTCACACCTCCATGATCTCCTTCTGCTTGCTGTCCAGCAGCGCATCCAGTTGGTCTGTGACCTGCTTGGTCACCTTGTCGAGGTCCTTGAGCAGGCGCTCGCCTTCATCCTCGCCCATTTCACCGTCTTTGATGGCCTTGTCGATGGTCTCCTTGGCCTTGCGACGGATGTTGCGCACCGCGACTTTGCCGTCTTCCGCCTTGGTCTTGGCCAGCTTGACATACTCCTTGCGGCGGTCCTCGGTCAACTCGGGCATCGTGAGCAGGATCACTGCGCCGTTGCGGCGCGGGCTTGCACCCAAGTCGGAGTCACGCAAGGCCTTTTCCACCGCGTTCGCCTGCGAGGGATCGAACGGCGTCACCGACAGGGTGCGCGGTTCCGGCACGCCAATGGTGGCCACGGACTTCAGTGGGGTGGGAGCGCCGTAATACTCGACGGTGATGCCGTTGAGCAATGCAGGGTTCGCGCGGCCCGTGCGGATGCCCGCGAAGTTCTCCTTGGTCGATTCAATGGACTTCTCCATCTGGGTCTTGGCCTGGTCCACAAGATTTGCCATGTTGTTCTCCTTTGATGATGAGGTTGGTCGTGCTCGCCCGTCGTCAGGCGAGGTGGGATTCTCCGTTGGACACCAGCGTACCAATGGATTCGCCCAAGAGGGCGCTCGTGACGTTGCCCGGTTCTTCAAGCCCGAAGACACGGATGCTCTGGTCGTTGTCACGAGCCATGGCCATGGCCGAAGCGTCCATGACCGCGAGGTTGTCGACAAGGGCGCGCTTATAGCTCAACGATTCGAACCGCTTGGCCTGTGTATCCTTGCGTGGGTCGGCGGTATACACACCGTCCACACCGTTCTTGCCCATGAGCACTTCGTCACAGTGTATTTCGAGTGCACGCTGGATTGAAACCGTGTCGGTCGAGAAGTACGGCATGCCTGCACCTGCACCGAAGATGACCACACGGCCCTTTTCCAGATGGCGGATGGCCTTCAGGGGAATGTACGGTTCGGCGACCTGTCCCATCGTGATTGCGGTCTGCACACGGGTGGCCTGCCCTTCCTGCTCGAGGAAGTCCTGCAGCGCCAGGCAGTTCATGACGGTGCCGAGCATGCCCATGTAGTCACCGCGGGACCGTTCGATGCCCGCCTGCTGCAGTTCCGCGCCGCGGAAGAAGTTGCCGCCGCCGGTCACAATCGCCACCTGCACGCCTTGGGCGACCGCCGGCACGATTTCCGAAGCGATGCGACGGACCACACCGGTGTCCACCCCCACATGGCCACCGCCGAATGCCTCACCGGACAGTTTGAGCAATACCCTACGAGGTTTGTCCTCGATGTTGTCGAGTGCCATGCCGCACCTTTCTGCACATGTAATCTCACATCTTACCGTTGTTTAGCGTATCGGCCCGGCGCGACACCGCACCCATGGCATCCCAGCCTCCGTCCGCATACGAAAAACGGGTTGTCGGCGCATGACTCGCATGCGTCGACAACCCCGTCACGCTAGTGCCTGGCATGCCCGATGCGGACGATGCCAACACAATCACTCGGCGTCGGCCTCCGGGCCCTTGCCGACCTCGAGGCGGGCGAAGGCCAGAGCCTTGCCACCGACTTCCTTGAACAGGTCGCCGATCGTCTTGGACGGATCCTTGACGTAAGCCTGCTCGAGCAGCACGTTCTCCTTGAAGAACGCGTTGAGGCGGCCTTCGACGATCTTCGGGACGATCTTCTCCGGCTTGCCCTCGGCGAGCGACTTTTCGGTGGCCACGCGGCGCTCGGATTCCACGATGTCCTCCGGCACGTCTTCGCGCGAAAGCCACTGGGCGCCCATGGCGGAAATCTGCAGGGCAGCCTCGTGGGCCACGGCGGCGCCGGCTTCATCGGTGGCGATCATCGCGACGATGCTCGGCGGCATCTCCGCGGACTTCTTGTGTGCGTAGATCTCGACGCGCGGGCCTTCGATCTTGGCGAACTGGCCAATCTTGACATGCTCGCCGAACAGCGCGGCGGCTTCCTCGACGGATTCCTTGACAGTGCTGTCGTCGCTCGGGGCGGCGAGCACATCATCGATGCCGTTGGCGTCGGCCTTCACGGCCGCGGCGAGCACGGTGTCGGCGAAGTCGACGAACTTCGGGGTCTTGGCCACGAAGTCGGTCTCGGAGTTGAGTTCGACGGCGTAGCCAGTCTGGCCGTTGGCCGAATCGACCACGGTGGAGGCGATCGTGCCTTCCTGGGCCTTGCGACCTTCACGCTTGCCGGCGGCCTGGATGCCCTTGGCCCGGATGATTTCCTTCGCGCGGGCGACGTCACCTTCGGCCTCGGTGAGCGCCTTCTTGACGTCCATCATGCCTGCGCCGGTCTCTTCACGGACCTGCTTGATCAATGCTGCGGTAATGGCTGCCATTGATATCTCCTTGATTGATGAATGGTGTAACGATTGGAAGCGGTGGCGCGCAAGGCGCGCCACCGGGAAACGTCACTTGGACTCTTCGTCCTGCTTCGCTTCGGATTCCTCGAACTGCGCGTCGGCGCGGGCGGCTTCGGAGGAAGCGCCTTCCTTCTCGTCGGCTTTGAGGACGGCGTTCTCGGTGACCACGGCGTCTTCACGCAGAGCGGTCTTTTCGTCGTTCTCGAGCAGTTCCTTTTCCCATGCCGCCATCGGCTGGGCGTCCGATTCACCTTCGGCTTTGGCGGACTTGCCGGAGCGCTCCAGCAGACCGTCGGCGACGGCGTCGGCGAACAGCGTGGTGAGCAGTTCAATGCCGCGGATGGCGTCATCGTTGGCTGGAATCGGGTACTCAACGACGTCCGGGTCGGAGTTGGTGTCGATGATGGCGACGACCGGGATGCCCAGCTTGTGGGCTTCCTCGACGGCCAAGGCTTCCTTGTTGACATCCACCACGAACATCGCGGACGGCGTGCGGTTCATGTTGCGGATACCGCCAAGCTGCTTTTCCAGCTTGTCCTTCTCGCGCTCGAGGAGCAGGAGCTCCTTCTTGGTCAGACCGGAGCCGTGCACGTCGGAGAAGTCCATCTCCTCAAGTTCCTTGAGGCGGGTGACGCGCTTGGAGACGGTCTGGAAGTTGGTGAGCATGCCACCGAGCCAACGCTCGCACACGTACGGCATGTTCACACGGGTGGCCTGGGTCTTGATGGCCTCCTGGGCCTGCTTCTTGGTGCCGACGAACAGCACGGTGCCGCCATGGGCCACCGTGGTCTTGATGAAGTCATAGGCGACGTCGATCAGATTCAGCGTCTTGAAGAGGTCAATGATGTAGATGCCGTTGCGCTGGGTGAGGATGTACTGCTTCATCTTCGGGTTCCAGCGGCGGGTCTGGTGGCCGAACTGGAGACCGGCCTTCAGCATTTCGCTCATAGTAATCTGAGCCATGGTATTACTACCTTCCTGTCGGTTATTGCCTGGCCATGCGTTCCCGCGTGCAGTCATCGTGTGCGATGACCGACCGACACGGGCCTTCGCGTACATGGCGCGAATTTGGCGGTACGCCGGTTGATGATATTGGGGTGGCGCCACCGCTCGCGAATGCGGTGGGCGCCGGTTGGCGCACCGACTATCCATGATAGCATGAGGCCCACACCACGCCTCGTGGGCGTGGTGTGGGCCTTGTCGCTGGCTGCACTCAGGCGTTCAGGCTGCGCATGCGGCGCATCGCAGCACGGCGTTCGTCCTTCTCGAGACGGTCGACATACAGGTGCCCGTCGAGGTGATCGGTCTCGTGCTGCAGCATACGACCCATGAGCCCGGAACCTTCGAGCACGACCTCGTTGCCATCCAGGTCGATGCCACGCACGCGCGCGTAATCCGCACGTGGAGTCTTGTACCACAGTCCGGGAAGCGACAGGCAGCCTTCGTCGCCGTATTGTTCACCGCTCGTCTCTTCAAGCACCGGGTTGAGGATGTAACCGATTTCGCCATCGATGTTGTATGAGAACGCGCGCAGGCTCACACCGATCTGGTTCGCGGAGACGCCTGCGCGACCGGGATCGTTCACCGTGTCGAGCAGGTCGTCCACAAGACGGCGGATGGCCGGCGTGATGTCGGTGATCGGGTCGCACGGTGTGCGCAGCACGGGGTCGGGAACCACTCGTATGTCTCGGATTGCCACGGTATCATCTCTCCTCTTCTTGGCTTGTCGGCTCTTTGGTCGCCGATGCGTCTTCGGCGGTCTCGGCATGGTCCTGCTGCCATTCGCCAAGACGCTCCTGCACGGTGTCGATCGCCTGACGCACGCGCGGCGAGACGTTCTCGGAGGCATGGCGCATCGATTCGCCCGCTCTCTTGACGGTTTCCGTGGTGCTTTCCAGGATCTGCACGCTCACGGGCACGGGACGGTTCGACGGGACAGGAGCATACAGCTCGCCCTCGATGACCTCGGCGTACGCGGTGAGCACTTTGGGCCGGACCACTTTCATGCTTGCTGTCATCGTGCCCTCTTCAACGCTGAAGTCCTGCGGCAGCACGACGAACTTGCGCACCGATTCCGCACGTGACACATTGGCGTTGGCCTGGTCCACATACTGCTGGATGTACGCATGCACGGCGTCACTGTGCGCCACATCCTCAATGGGCGTGTGGGGGTCCAACCCGCGTTCGGCGAGCCAGCTGCCGATCATCTCCGGATCGAGCGTGACCAAAGCACCGATGAACGGCTTGTTGTCGCCGACCACGACCGTGTGCGCCACAATCGGGCATTCATTGATCGCGTTTTCCATCGGTGCCGGCGAGACGTTCTTGCCACCGGCAGTGATGATGATGTCTTTCTTCCGCCCGGTGATATACAGGAACCCGTCGTCATCGATATACCCAAGATCGCCGGTATGCAGCCAGCCGCTCGGCTCGAGCACCTCGTCGGTCTTCTCGCGGTTCTTGTAGTATCCTAGGAACACGTTGGGTCCTTTGACTTCGATTTCGCCGTCGTCGGCGGTGCGCACCGCCATGCCAGGTCCGGGGCGGCCCACAGAGCCAGGGCGGTTGGCCTTCTGCCAATTCACCATCATCGGCGCAGCCGTTTCGGTCATGCCATAGCCTTGGATGAACGTGATATCGTCCATGCCATTGAAGAAGTGCACGAGGTCGGTGTTGATTGGCGCGCCGCCGCACGCGAGGTAGCGCAGGTTCGGGCCGAGCGCGGAACGGAACGATGTGGCGACCGTGCCCATGTAGAACGAATGCTTCATGCGCATGCCCAGTGATGGGTGCTTGTGTTCGCTTTCCATCTTGGACCAGTCCTCGAAATGCTCGACCGCATTCGCGAAGATGCGCCCACGCAATCCGGCGCCGGCTTTCTGCGAGGCAGCGTTGAACACCTTTTCGAACACGCGCGGCACACCGAGCAGGTAGGTGGGTTTGAACCCGCGTAGATCGGCGAGCAGGTGCTTGGCGCCGGGCACATACCCCACGATGCCATGGCCGCCAATGGCCGTGTACTGGATGTAGCGCGCGAAGCAATGCGCAAGGGGCAGGAACAGCAGCAGACGGCTCGGCTCATAGAGCATCTCAGGGAGCACTTCGTAACCGTTCTTGAC
Organism: Bifidobacterium pseudolongum subsp. pseudolongum DSM 20099; assembly: GCF_000771225.1. Taxonomy (GTDB): domain Bacteria; phylum Actinomycetota; class Actinomycetes; order Actinomycetales; family Bifidobacteriaceae; genus Bifidobacterium; species Bifidobacterium pseudolongum. The sequence goes on along the minus strand of NZ_JDTZ01000011.1, from coordinate 7,801 downwards.
GATATGCGTGAAGTTGCGGTTGGAGAGCATGGCGCCCTTGGGGGCCCCGGTGGAACCTGATGTATACACGATGGTGAGCAGGTCGTCGGCGCGTACGCGCGCAATCGCCTCATCGAGCGCATCGTCACTGATGGCCTCACCCAAGTTGATCAACGCCTCAAGCGCGCCATTGCTCAGGTTGAAGACGTGCGTGAGCACGTCTTCAACCTGAGCAATGGACTCAAGCGTCTGGGTGTGCGCTTCATCGCCGCCAAAGGCGATCGAGGGCTGCACCTCGTGCACGATCGAGGAAGCCTGTTTCATGGAATCGGTCTCGTAGATCGGCACGGAGACCGCGCCGATAGCCGCACAGGCGAAGTCGAGGACGCCCCATTCATAGCATGTGGCGGAGTAGAGCACCACAGTGCTCCCCTGCTTCGCACCAAGCGCCATGAGGCCTTTGGCCACACTGCGCACCTGCGCCAACATCTCACCGGCATACACGTCGTTCCATTGCCGTGTGCGCTCATCCTTCCACTGCGCTATCAGATCGTCCGGATCCGCCAATGCGCGATCCGAAAGCAATGCATAAACGGTGTCATTCTGAGTGGTGACATAGATGTTGTCGAGTCCATATTCCCTGAGCATGCATCCCACTATAGCCTACACGCCCGTATGCTCGCCGTCAGCCGATATCCACCATCATGCAGATCCAACGGCCCCGTTTGAGCTCGAATACCAAACCTCCCACATGGGTCTGCGCGCCGACGCGCATACCCAACGAGATATCCAGTTTGCGTTCGCTCGTCAATACGCCGTTGAGCCAGATGAATTCAACCGGCGGGTAGATGTGCCGCTTGTGCAGCACAGCGAGCTCCTCCATGTAGTCGGAAAGCAGCGAACGCATGTATTCAAGGCGTTCGATGCATTCCGGATCGGCGAATTTCGCGAGAATCCGGCTCGGTTGGCGTCTGCGCAGGATCTCGACGGCCACGCAGGTCACGCGGCACACGTGCATGACGAGCTCGTGGACCTGATCGGCGTTGAATGTACGCGACAGGCACGATACAACACGGTAGCGCGCAGGCTCCGACGACGATTGCAACGGGATCACACCGTCGAATGACGGCAGTATCTCCGGTCTTCGCATCATGAACGGGGTGATTGGTTCGAGTTCCTCGGTTCTCCTGTGTGTGGACATTGTCCTCCTTTGGTGTAGGGGCGGCATATCGCCTTGGGTCGGTTGCGCGGCGCGCATCCAACCGGGCTCAATTATTTCAGTCGCAACCTGCGCCGGCATGAAGGATGCAATAAGTTTTACAAATTATTCTTTTTTCATACACATTCCCCATACTAAAGGAAATATATAGTAATAATATTGGATTTTTCACAATTTCGATATATATGCGTGCTACACGTCGTGGACTCCTCACCACTGCCGCATATACGTGTGCGGGCCGCCGCCCCTCAGGGGACAACGGCCCGCACACGTGGACACATTGGGCACGGATCGCGGTCAGTGCCCGGTCGGCGTCACCACAACATCGCAACGCTGGAAGTTCTTCACGTCGACATACCCGGTCGACGCCATAGCGCGGCGCAGCGCACCAATGAAATTCGTCTTGCCGTCGGCCAGATGGCTCGGCCCGTAGAGGATTTCCTCGAGCGTGCCGACAGTGCCCACAGTCGTGCGCATGCCGCGCGGCAGGCTTGCATGGCGCGCTTCGGCACCCCAGTGCGTACCGCGGCCCGGCGCTTCCTTGGCGCGGGCGAGCGGCGCACCGAGCATCACGGCGTCGGCTCCCATGGCCAGCGCCGTCACGAAACTGCCCGAATCACCCATGCCGCCGTCGGCGATTACCTGCACGTAGCGGCCACCGGATTCATCCATGTAGTCGCGGCGCGCTTCAGCGACGTCGGAGATGGCGGTGGCGAGCGGTACGTGCACGCCGATCGTGCTGCGGTTGGCGGAGACGGCCACACCGCCGAAGCCCACGAGCACACCTGCGGCACCGGCGCGCATGAGGTGCAGCGCGGCAGTATAGTTTGCTGCGCCGCCGACGATGACGGGCACGTCAAGGTCATAGATGAATTTCTTCAGATTGAGCGGCTCATGGTCGGTGGAAACATGTTCCGCGGAGACGGACGTGCCGCGGATCACAAACAGGTCCACACCCGCGCTGAGTACGGTCGAATAGTACTGTTGGGTGCGCTGCGGTGAAAGCGCACCGGCGACGGTGACGCCGGCGTCGCGTATCTCGTGCAGGCGCGCCGAGATGAGCTCGGGTTTGATCGGCTCGGCGTACGCCCGCTGCATGTATGCCGTGGCTTCGTCGACCGGCAGTTCGGCGATCTTGGTCAGAATCGGCTCGGGATCGTCATAGCGCGTCCACAGGCCCTCGAGGTCGAGCACACCAACCGTGCCGAGCCTGCCCATCGCGATGGCGGTGCTCGGGCTGGTGACGGAATCCATCGGCGCACCGATCACCGGGATGTCGAATTCGTAGGCATCCACCTGCCATGCGGTCGACACATCCTGCGGATCGCGGGTACGGCGTGACGGCACGATCGAGATGTCGTCGAGCCCGTATGCGATGCGGCCTTTTTTGCCAAGGCCGATTTCAATTTCCTGAGACATGGCTCCAAGGCTAATGCCCTGCCGTGACACGGCGCGGACCGCGGCACACCCGTGTTTTTGGACATTGTGCGCATCCGGAAACATGGATGCGTTATGCATGTGGGGAACCTGTTGGACGCATCAGCACTCATGGAGGAAAGCATCCCATGGCCAAAATCAAGGTCGAAGGAACCATCGTCGAACTCGACGGCGACGAGATGACCCGCGTCATCTGGAAAGACATCAAGGACCGCCTGATCCTGCCGTACCTGGACGTGAATCTTGACTATTACGATCTGGGCATCGAAAACCGCGACGCCACCGACGACCAGGTGACGATCGACGCAGCGGAGGCCATCAAGCGCGAGCATGTGGGCGTCAAATGCGCCACAATCACCCCGGACGAAGCGCGCGTCGAGGAATTCGGCCTCAAGAAGATGTGGAAATCCCCCAACGGCACCATCCGCAACATCCTGGGCGGCACGATCTTCCGCGAGCCGATCGTGATCTCAAACATTCCGCGCCTGGTGCCGGGATGGACCAAGCCGATCGTGGTGGCCCGCCATGCCTTCGGCGACCAGTACAAGGCGACCGATTTCAAAGTGCCGGGCCCCGGTTCGCTCACCGTCACGTTCACACCTGAGGACGGTTCGGCGCCGATCGAGCACCTCGTGTTCAACTACCCCGGCAGTGGCGTGGCCCAAGTACAGTACAACCTCGACGAATCGATCCGCGGATTCGCGCGCGCTTGCTTCAACTACGGCCTCATGCGCGGCTACCCCGTGTACCTCTCCACGAAGAACACGATCCTCAAGGCGTACGACGGCGAATTCAAAGACATCTTCGCCGAGGTGTTCGACACCGAATATAAGACGCGTTTCGAGCAGGAGGGCCTGACGTACGAGCACCGCCTGATCGACGACATGGTGGCCAGCTCGCTCAAATGGCACGGCGGTTATGTGTGGGCGTGCAAGAACTACGACGGCGACGTGCAGTCCGACACCGTGGCCCAAGGCTTCGGTTCGCTCGGCCTGATGACCTCGGTGCTCATGACTCCGGACGGCCAAACGGTCGAAGCCGAAGCCGCGCACGGCACGGTGACACGCCATTATCGCCGTTGGCAGAAGGGTGAAAAGACCTCGACGAACCCAATCGCCTCAATCTACGCATGGACCGGCGGCCTCAAGCACCGTGCGAAGCTCGACGGCACCCCCGAGGTGGCCGACTTCGCCGAAACCCTTGAGCAGACCATCATCTCGACCGTGGAAGGCGGCCAGATGACGAAGGACCTCGCCATGCTCATCGCCCCCGACCATGAATGGCTCGACACGGAGGGATTCATGGACGCACTCGACACGAACCTGCGCCGCGCGCTGCAGGAACGCTGACACGATCGGATGCATAGGGCCCGCCGGCCATGAAGGGAGGCGGACCCTATGCCATATGTCGGGTACAATCGGCGGTGCACATGCACATGTTCGACTTGACAAGGCGGTTGTATGGTGGGTATCCGCAGCATCTCAAACGCACGACGACTCTTGGCGGCCGCAGTCTGCCTCTGCATGGCGTTGCCGCTCGGCGCCTGCGGATCGAGATCGGACCCCGCACCCACGAACACCATCACGGTGGCAGGTGAGACCAGATTCACCGGTTCGGTGGCGATGTTCCTGCCGAACGACGTATTCACTGTCTCGCAGGATGTGCCGCTCAATTCCTGGCATGACTTTGCCGACGCCACCACGGATTCGCTTGAGGACCGCGGGTTCGAAGCGGACCATGTGCGGACTTACGCCGATGCCGATCTGGAGCGGCAAAGCCACCGCGTCCAGGATTATGTCGTCGATGCGCTCGACGGCTCCACGGACAGCGCAGGCGCCGACCCTGATGCGCAATCCATGACCCTCGTCGTCGCCCCGGCCGCACCGATGACCGACACGGTGAAACGCTATGGCGACTACGCCACACAATCGCTTGCGCAAGGCGCGGACGCTGAAAAGAACACCACCGATGCGCCGCTGGACGAATCCCTCAGCCGTATGTCGCGCGCGCTCGGGTTGGCGAAAAAAGCCGGCATGCACGTTGTAGTGCTCGCCACCCCGCTGCCCGGATTCACTCCGGATGCCTTCGTGAGCCTGTGCTCGGCCCGTGAAATAGGGCGTCTGCAGGCACGCCAACTCGTCAGCAAACTCCAGTTGGACAGTGTGAGCCGGTACAACCCCAAGTACATCGAAATCCTGCTTCCCTATACCGAGGATTCGGACCACCTGGAGCTTGACGCGGCATTCGCGCGCGAAGCGTTCAGCGGTGTATGGGAGGTCATCGGCCCCTATTTCCGCTCGGGCGTGGTGCTCAGCCCGTCGATGAAGACGACCGCATCCACGACGGCGCAGGATTGGCGTGATGTGACCATCGAGGCCGCCGACACCGATGGCATCGAGGAGGAGTTCCGGCAACGGTTGGGTCAACCAGCCAATGGCGAAGGGCACGTGCGCATCGACGGCGTCATCGCGATGAATGATTATGTCGCCAACGGCGTGGTCAAGGGACTCAATGCACTCAAATACACCGGTTCCGCCGCCGACATCAACCCATCGATCACCATCGGTGACATCGTCGGCAATATCGCAGGCAGGCAGGACCTGCAGAAGAGCCGCGTGCCCGATCCCAAGCGCGCACCTTCGCCCGGAACACCCGAAGAGGTACGTCAGAAGAACCAGAAGGCGCAGAACCGTTGGCCCATCGTCACTGGTTTCGGCGCATATATCAGCGCGATGCCCAACATCGTGAATGGCAAGCAATGGGCGACCGGTCTCGTCGACCGTTTTGCGAACGCAACCAACCTCGCGCGGATGTGTATGGCCTTCGCTCAGGGTGATTCCCTCGACAGCTTGGACTTCGTCAGCATGCAGGACCTCTATGGGCAGAACGTGCCGACGATGAGCCTGCCTTTGCTCTCGGTGAGCGCGGGCAACATGAAGACCGAGCTCATCGACCCCGGGTACATCACCCTCGCCGAAGCGGGGCTGTGACCGCTACGACACCGGCACAAGCCGGATCGATTGCGGGGTGAGCCACCGCTCGGGGTCCGCATAGTTCCCTTTGCTCACCTTGATGCCCCAATGCACGCATGCGCCATCGCAGTGGTCGCTGCGACCGGCGACCGTGGCAAACGGTTTGCCACGGAGCACCGACGTGCCGACCGGCAATGACGTCTGTGCCGGTTCAAACGTGAGCGTGAACGACCGCACGCGGATGCTCACCGTCGATTTGCCGGCGACCTTGCCTGCATGGCTGATGACGCCGGTGGCGGGCGCGACAAGCTCATCGCCTTCCTTTGCAAGGATATCGACGCCGCGGTGCCCAGCCATCCATGTCTGGGCCGGCTTGTCGAACTGTGCGACAATCGTACCGTTGTGAACCGGCATCACCATGCCGGCCGTGCATGGTTCACCCGCCTGCGCGCGCACGTCAGCCCTACCCCACGGCCACGCAGCCGCCAGTGCACCGCAGAGCGCGAACACGGCAGCCCGGCGCATCATCCCCTTGCGTTGCGCGATTCCCGCACGGATCAGGCGGCGCTTTCTGCGGATGCGAGCGAGACGTTCGTCTCTCGACTTCAGTGTCATGATCCCGTCCTTTCTATGCCAATGTCTTGGATGGACACAGTATGCACCGCCACGCAGCCGCGTGCCAAAGCGGCAAGGGTCATGTGGTCGGACGGTCCGCCGCCGGCGTGTCGAATCCGGCGCGCGCGTCACTCCAAGGCGTCCAGTACATCGTCGATGAGCAGCCGCTCGCGAGGGGCGTCACTGGCGAGACGCGGGAAACGGCGCACCACGTTCGTGGGGTCGGCCCCCGCGGCACGTGCCACGTTGGATTTGCTGACCCCATGCGCAACGGCTTTCTCGGCGAGTCGGTCGACCAGCGAATCGGCCACCTGCCGCAACCGCTCGGCGACCCACACCTGCGCCACCTCGGCCGACATGCCGTAGTCCTCCTCGAGCTCCGCGGACGCCTCCTGCACCGCCGCCCACAGCACCATGAACGGGCGTCGGTAGTACGAGACCTGTTCCCCCATGGATTCGGCATGGAGTTGTTCAAGAGCCTTCCTGTCGATGCCGTTGGCACTCATATGCACTCCTTTCCACACCAACCGCACATGCGGCATGGCGCCTATGCTTCCAGCGTCCGCCACATGGCTGTTCTTCGGCCATCATACGCAATACCGGTTGTCCACCATGCAACCACATTTTCTTTCTTTCAGAAAGTATTGATATGTTGGGAATGCGGTACACGCATGGAGGCGTGCGCCACAACCAACACCACACAAAGGAGCCGCCATGAACCCCACCCACCAGCTGTTCGCCCAGCTTCGGGAACTTCCCCAAGTCGAGGCGATTGCGCTCGGCGGTTCACGGGCGTCAGGACTGCACGATGCCCGTTCCGACTACGATGTATACCTCTACTGCACGGAGCCGATCGCAGAGGAGACACGCAGGACACTGCTCGCCCGCTACTGCTCGGCCATGGAAATAGGCAACCACTACTGGGAATGCGAGGACAATTGCACATTCCGCGACGGCGTGGACCTGGATCTGCTGCACCGTGACCTCGATGGCTTCGCCGCCGACGTGCGGCGTGTGGTCGAAGAACACAAGGCATCGCTTGGCTACACGACATGCATGTGGCATAACCTGCGCACCTGCGAGGTGGTGTTTGACCGCCATGGGCGACTCACGGCACTCCAACGGCGTTTCGACGTGCCGTACCCGAGCGCGCTGCGCGACTCCATCGTCCGCGCCAACATGCCATTGCTGCACGGCGCACTGCCCGCATACGACGCGCAGATCCACAAAGCCGCCGCACGCGGGGACCTGGTGAGCGTCAATCACCGTGTGACCGCATTCCTTGCCTCGTATTTTGACGTGCTGTTCGCAGTCAACGGGATGACACATCCAGGAGAAAAGCGGCAGCTCAGCGTCGCCGAACGCGATTGCCGTGTGCTGCCTACGGATTTCCGCCCCTGTTTCGACGCGTTGTTCGCGTCGATGTTCACCGACGCTGCGATGCTCGACGACACCATCGCACGGCTTGCACGAAATCTGTCCATCTGCGTGGAACAGGCCGGGTAACCGCAACCCGGTACGCAAAAAGCCGCCCCGGAGGCGGCTTGATGGCTCCTGCGACTGGGCTTGAACCAGTGAC
>NZ_JDTZ01000010.1 GCF_000771225.1 Bifidobacterium pseudolongum subsp. pseudolongum DSM 20099 | reverse complement strand
CGCGTGCGGCTGCGCGGCCGCATTGCGCTGGCCGAGCGGCACGGCGAGCAGGCCGTTGCGCGTCAGGACCACGCGCGCGCCCGCTTCGCGCAGCGTGCGGTCGATCAGCCCCGGGTCCGCGCGCCGCTCCACCTGATAGTCGATGGAGCCCTGCGCGAGCGGCAGATACGGCAATGCCTGGGTGAGTGCCAATGGTGCGAACATGATGATTCCCCTCGTTGATGGATGGTTATTCCGCTGCGATGGCGCGCGGCACGCGTGCGATCAGCCCGTGCAGCGCGTGCGCCACGATGTCGGGGCGTTCCCATGCGCTGAAGTGGCCGCAGTCCTCGATTTCTGTCATTGCCACATCGGTGCCGATCATCGCGCGCGCGATCGGCTCCATCACGGCGGGCGCGCTCGACGGGTCGTTCTCACCGCAGATCACGGCCACCGGCGCGGTGATGCGCGCGAACTGGCTGTTGAGATCGGGGCGGCCGGCCGCCATCAGCTCGCGCCATGCGATGCCCGCCGGCTGCTGTTCGCGGATCCATGTGGAGAATTGGCTGATGTAGTCCGGGGACTGTTTGACGGTGGAATCGCCCGGCTGCACCTCGGTGAAGAACATCACGGGGTCGGTCGTGTGCCGTTGCACGCATTCGCGTGCGATCTCGATGCGGTGCGCGCGCGAGGCCGGCGCGTCGGCGTCGCCCTTCGTGTCGAGCAGCGCCATGCCCGCCACGGCCTCGGGGTGGCGCCGCTGCACGTCGAGCACCAGATAGCCGCCCATCGACAGCCCCGCCCAGATCGCCTGCCCGTAGCCGGAGGCGTGCAGCAGGTCCACGTAGGCATTGGCCATCAGGTCGAGCGCGTCGGGAAGCGCCCCATCCTCGGCGCGCGCACCACTGTCCTCCGGTCGGGGCACTGGGCTCGCGCCGGCGCCTGGCATGTCAGGGGCCCAGATCGGGTATTGCGTACACTCCTGCGCATCGGACATCTCCATGAGCGCGGTGGCGCAACGGTCCCACATGCGGTGGTCCACAGGGAATCCGTGCACCAAGATCAGCGGGATCCCCTCGCCTTCGCGGTAGACGTGGTTTTCAATCGTCAGTGCCATGGTTGCAGCTCCTCAGTTCCTGTGCGCGTGCGTCACGCAACGTCCACGCACCACCTTAGAACACCACCGCCGATCACAGGCCGGCCCAGGCAAGCGCCTGGCGCACAATGTAGTCGTGGCCGTCGGCCATCTGCTCAAGGAACGAGTCGAGCGCGGCCGTGCGCGGGTCGACCCACTCCACGTCGAGCGTCTCGTCCTGCGGCTTGCAATCGCCCGCAATCGGCACCATGTAGCACAGCGCGATCGCGTGCTGGCGCGCGTCGTGGTACGGCGAGACCCCCGGCGTGGGGAAGAATTCGGCCACGGTGAACGGCATCAACCCCTGCGGCAGCTGCGGCAGCGCGATGTCGCCCAGGTCTTTCGAGATATTGCGCGCAATGGCCTCGCGAATCGTCTCGTGGTACAGCACACGGCCGGCGATGAGCGTGCGCTCCACAATCGAGCCGTCGTCGCACACACGCAGCAACGACCCGATCTGCGTGACGCGCCCGAACTCGTCCGCACGCACCGGCACGATCTCCACATACGCGATCGGCATCTGGCGGCGGATCCGCCCCAGGCTCTCGCCGTCAAGCCAGCCGGGAGGCGTGGCGCGCCCCGAACCATGATCGCGCGTGAAATCCTCCGGCGTGATGTTGTCGAACTCGCCGCGGCGGCGGCCGGCATCGTAGTCGTCGTTGTCTGGCACTTCATCATTCAGCACTGGCATGCCCCCATTATGGCGCAATCCGCGCGTCGACTCCAGCCGCACACACCGCGCGGATTATCCCCGTGGCTGATTTCCCGGCGCGCCGGGGCGAGTATGGAATGCTGGGGAGTGGAATCGGTTGACCATAGTACTGGTGAACCGAACGAACGTCATGTAAGGAGCAGACTATGGCAGTTCAAGAAATCACGGAAGAGACTTTCGCACAGGCGGTGCAAGACAACACACTCGCGTTCTTCGACTTCTACGCCACCTGGTGTGGCCCGTGCCGCGCCTTCGGCCCGATTTTCGACAAGGCCTCGGAAGCCAACCCCGACATCTTCTTCGGCAAGATCGACATCGACAAGAACCAGAACCTCGCCAACCAGGCGAACGTGCAGGCCGTGCCGACACTGATGATCGTCAAGGAAGGCCACATCATCTACCAGGAAGCCGGGGCCCTGCGCGCTCCGGACCTCGACGACATCATCGGCCAGGCCAAGAAGCTCGATGTGGCGGCGGCGCTCGCCGAAGCCGAGAAGAACGGCGCCGACCCGCATGAGGTGCTTGAGGAAGGGGAGATTCAGGCCTGAGCCTGACCTCCTTTCCCCGGTGATGTGCCCGAATCTTCACACTCCGCAGTGTGCGGAGTGTGAAGATTCGGGCACATTTCTATATAAGGAGAGCGGTGCGCGGTATAATGGGCCGCAGTGTGCATTCCGGCGGCGGCCACAGGCGTGGCCGCGCGCACCGAGGTTGGCGCGCGCCCTGCGAGTGGGCGTTTTGGCAGCGCGAATCAGCCATGAGCAATACCGCCGAGGATTAGTGGACGTAGTCAGAGGAGCATAATGTCGGCCCATCACAAGTCGAACAACCCCACCCTTCGATCGCTGAGCAAGCGTCAATGGATGCGCATTGCCGCGGCGGCCGCAGGCGTTGGTCTGGTTGTGACCGGCGGCTTGGCCACGCGCAGCATCTATGCCGACGCGAAGCCCGAGGCGGCACCGCAGCCGACCGCGTATTCCGTGTCCGATTCCCACGCCGCCTCCCGTGGTAATGCCCGTGAGGCACTGGACGGCGAGGCCACGTACGTCAACGTCTCGATCAACGGCAAGACCCGCACTGTGCTGGGCACCAACTTCACCGACGTGAAGTCCGTGCTCGACGCCGGCGACATCACGCTCGAATCGGGCGACACCGTGAAGCCCGACCTGCGTACGCCGGTTGACGAATCGACGACGATCGAGATCACGCGCGCAGGCGCCAAGATGGAGACCGAAGAGTCGAAGATCCCGTTCAACACAGTGAAGAAAGAGACCGCCGACCTGCCGAAGGGCACCGAGAAGGTGCAGACCGAAGGTCAGGAAGGCATCCTTGAGAAGACGAACCTCGTCACCCGTTCCGGCGACAAGGTGATTTCGTCGAATACCTTCACCTCGTACGTCAAGAAGGCCCCCGTCGAGAAGGTGATCCTTGTTGGCACGGCCGTGCAGCAGGCGCAGCCTTCCACCACGCAGAAGACCGATGGCAACGCGTCGTCCAACAACGATGCCGCCGCCTCGTCCTCGATCGGCACCACCGTGCCGGTCGGCGACATGCAGCAGTGGGCGCATGACTATCTGCTGGCCAACGGCGGTTCGGAAGCCGATTTCACGGCCACGGTGTACATCATCAGCCACGAATCCGGCTGGTCGGTCACCGCAACCAACGCGTCTTCGGGCGCATACGGCCTTGCACAGGCCCTGCCGGGTAGCAAGATGGCCTCGCACGGCGCCGATTGGGCTACCAACTACCAGACGCAGCTCAAGTGGTTCTGGGATTACTGCAAGGGGCGGTACGGCTCGATTCAGGGCGCCTACGCGTTCTGGCAGGCCAACCACTGGTATTAAATCCAAGCTTGCAACAACACGCTGAGGGGCGGGCACATAATGTGCCCGCCCCTCAGCGTGTATATGGCGTGCGGTGCGTGTTCAATCGAACATGCACCGCACAGGGTCAGAACGCCTGTTTCGGCTCTTCGGTATGCTTTTGCTTCTTGCGTCCGCGCTTCTTCATGACACCGGATTTCTCGGTGGTCACATCGAAGATGATGGTCTTGTCGTCGATGAACGGGTTGCCATGCAGGTGGGCGTATGCCACCTCGTCATCGGCGACTTCGGGAAAATCGAAGAACTTGAGCACCGTATCCATCACGATCGGCATGTTCAGCGTGACCGAAGCGGTCTTCTTGGCCGGCTTCACGAATTCGATGGCATTGGTGTCGCTGCCACTGCATGCTTTCACGGCAATCTGCTTGCTGTGGGGATTCGTCAGGATCTGCACGAACCGCGGCGAGCCAAGTTCGAGTACGGAATTCTTATTGAATCGAATATATCGAGGCGTAATAGTCAGCATGCATTTCCCTGCAGGAGCAGCCGGGTTGACCATTTCAAAACCTTGTAAAATCGACATACACGAACTTCCTTACGTCGAGGATGAATAATGCTATACCACTATAAAATAGCATACGTACAAATGCGAATTGATTTCGAAGATCAGGAAAATACTGTATCCGAAATCTTTCAGCGAACTGGGGTGTCTATGCACCATTAATCCAATGGCGCATAGACACCCCAGTTGCATCAATACGCGCTGATCACTGCACCGGGCACTGCTTCACGTAGGTCACATCAGGTTTCTCCGAGGTCGTCGGCGTCTCATCCACGCCAAGCTTCCGCTTGGCATCCGGTGAAACCGTCACATTGAAGGAATATGTGACTTCACTCTCTGGCTGCACTTGCGTAATCGTGGTGTAAATGAGCCGGTAATTGAGCGAATCCGCGACCGGGTCCGCGCCATTGCCCGTGACTTCAAAGTCGCTCATCGTACCCCCCGCCGGTGGCATGAATACGATCTTCTCGAAGCTGGTGCCGTGGCTGTCGGGGAATTCGGAACGGATGCCGGTGATGTACGGTGGCAAGGTCTTTGATTCCTCATCGGTCATCGTGTTCCGGATCGTGTATTCCACGTGGTATTTCGCCGGGCCGTCCTCCAGGCAGTCGAGCTGTGTGATCTTCGTGGACCGCTTGATGTACCAACCCATCTTCGAGGGGTTGTTCTCGGTGATGTAGATACCGATCTCCGGCTTGGCCTCATCGAGTGGGAACGTGGACGTCAGCTCGGTGTCCCAGAAAATCTGCTGCATCGTCGGATCAAAGGAATACACGGAGAGGTGGCGGTTGTGCGCGAGCGTGAGCACCTCGCCCGCCAGCTTGGCCATCTTGCCAGCATCCAGATCGCCCATGAGGCGCTGTACGCATGCCTTCGCCACGGTGCCGAACATCGCATCCGTTTCTTCGGCCGGGTAATCCTTATATGCGGTATTGATCAGGAAGTCCGCGGTGTTCGTGCCGGTCAGTACCGTGCCATTGGGAAGCTTCACGTCCCCGAGCACCTTCACGAGGCTCTGCACCACAAGCGGGTCGGCGAGCACAATGCCATTGAGCTCGGTGTCTTTGCCCATCTTCGTTTGGTTCCAAATGGCTTTGAAGTAATCGGCGACGCGCACCGTATCCGGCGAATTCGCGATATCGCGCGTATCGTAGTTCAGGCTCATCGGGCCCTCCTCACGATAGAGGCGGTTTTCATCCTCCGACAGATTGCGTGCGGTGATGCCATCCCCCGCAAACTTCGTATTGGCCTCAAAATCACCGATTTCAATCTTGCCCTTGTCAATCGTCACCGTGCCGACAGCACCGATGAGACCTCCGCTCGCGCGCATCTCCCCCGGCGTCATCGCGAGAATCGCGTACGTCTGCTTGCCCTTGTAGCCAAGCCATGTGGGCAGGTTCGGGATGTATTCGTCCACAGCTGCCTGCATGTAATAGTTGGCCCTATCGAGCATGCCACGGCTGCTGTTGAGCGTATTCGCCACAATGCCGATGCGCGGAGTGGGAATCCTGTCGAATTCCTCCGTGTACCGCTGCAGCGATTGCGCGGCGGTCTCCAGCTCCGGCAACGCCTTGACGATCGGCTCTGCATTGATGCTGCCATTCCTGTAGATCGACTTGACGTCGACGCTCTGCGCGACATCGGCGAACTTCGGCGCTGTATCCTGCGCCATGTCGTCCACCACATCGGTCATCATGCGCACAACGCGCATGCTGCCTTTGATGCCGGGCAATTTCTCGGTGAACGACCACAACGGCCCGTTCGTGATGTTCTTCGCGGCACGCGTCTGCTTCTGCATGTCCGCGACGACCCCATCAAGGTCATTGAGCCGATGCTTCTTGACGGCGTCTTTGACGACGGCGATCGCCGCTTCCTCATGATGCTTGACGAGCAGTGCCTGTGTGCCGACAGTACCAGCGAACACCACCAGAACCGCCGCTATGGCAATGAGGAGCCAACCCCACCAACGGATACGGCGGTACCACGGCTTGCGTGGCGCAGCGTCAACGGCTACCGCACCCTGTGACGGGGTTGCGTTGCCGGCTTCCACCTCCGGATGTGTCCCTTGCCCGTGCTGCGCCTGATCCTCATGCGACGTCATACTGCCCCGTCTCTCCTGTCTCGATTGTGCGGCTGAAGGTGCCCAAGCTGGTGCGTGCGGGCGGAGTCCAACGGCCGCCCGCACTGAACTGCCTTATCTTAATTAATCGTCATGACTGACGACGATGCGCTGGTTCGCCACATCGAGCAGATGCTTGCCATACGGGCTCTTGCCATACTTCCTACCGGCCTCTTCGAGCTGTTCGCGGCTGATCCACCCGTTCTCGAACGCGATCTCCTCGACGACCGAGATCGGCAGACCCTGCGCATGCTGGATCGTGCGCACGAATTCGCCGGCTTCGAACAGGCTGTCCATCGTACCGGTGTCGAGCCACGCGTAGCCACGGCCGAGCGTGCGGACATGCAGACTGCCGTCGGTCAGATACATCTGGTTGAGGTCGGTGATCTCGAGTTCACCACGCGCAGACGGACGCACTTGCTTTGCGAAATCCACCACACGGTTGTCGTAGAAATACAGGCCCGTCACCGCGTAGTTCGACGCGGGACGCTCGGGCTTCTCGACAATGCTGACCGCCTTGTGGTTGGCGTCAAATTCCACGACGCCATACCGCTCGGGGTCATCCACGTAATAGCCGAACACCGTGGCGCCCTGCTCAATGGAGGCCGCCTTGCGCAGCTGGCGCCCCAGACCATTGCCGTAGAAGATGTTGTCGCCGAGCACAAGCGCGCACGCATCGCCGTCGATGAACTCCTCACCGAGCAAAAAGGCCTGCGCCAGACCGTCGGGGCTTGGCTGCACCTTGTAGCTCAGCGAGACGCCGTATTGCGAGCCGTCGCCGAGCAGGCGCTCGAAGTTCGGCAGGTCCTTTGGCGTGGAGATGATCAGGATGTCGCGGATCCCCGCGAGCATCAATGTGCTCAACGGATAGAAGATCATCGGCTTGTCGTAGACCGGCAGCAGCTGCTTCGAGGTGACGGTCGTCAGCGGGTAGAGTCGCGTGCCGGAGCCGCCGGCGAGGATGATGCCTTTCATGCGCGATCACTCCCCTCGGCGCGCGGCGGCGACATATGCATGGAGCTCGTCGCGCCAGTCGGATGGCTCGAACCCGGTCTCCTCTATCTTCGCCAGGTCGAGCGTGCTGTAGGTGGGGCGCGGACTGACCGGCGCGGTCGCGTTGGCGAAGTATTCCTCGGTGCTGATCGGCTTGACCGCCTGACCGTTGCCATTCGCCTGCGCGAACACCTCGCGCGCGATGGCCGCCCAGCTCACGCTGTCGCCCGACGACGTGAGGTCGTACGTGCCATACGGAGCCTCGCGGTCGATCAGGAAGAAGATCGCACGTGCCATGTCCTGCGTGAACGTGAGACGTCCGATCTGGTCGTCGACGACGGTCACCTGTTCCAACGCCTCATCCGGGTTCGCCACGCGGTCGGACAGCGCGATCATCGTCTTCACAAAATTGTGGCCGTCGCCGATCACCCAGCTCGAGCGTAGAATGTAGTGCTTCGGCGCCATCGCCACCGCGATGTCGCCGGCGGCCTTCGTCTGGCCGTACACGCCCAAGGGGGCGAAGGCTTCATCCTCATCGTGCACCTGTGCCACGCCATCGAACACATAGTCGGAGCTGATGTGCACCAAGGTCAGGTTGTGCTCAGTGGCGGTCTTCGCCAGCAGCGCCGGGCCTTGGGCGTTCGCTTTCCATGCGGCCGCACGGCCTTCCGGTGTTTCCGCCTTGTCGACGGCGGTGTATGCGCCGGCGTTGATGATCGTGCCGTACAAGCTCCAGTCGATCTGCGCATAGGCTGCTGGATCCGAGAAATCGAATTCGTCGATGTCGGTGAATTCGAATCCCTCGAGTCCATGCTCCTGCACATACTCGCGGATCGCCCGGCCGAGTTGGCCGTTCGCGCCGGTCACCAGTGTGCGGCGCGGAGCCATCGGCTTCGCGTCCTTGAGCATCGGGTGGTGCAGGTCAGCCTCGCTGCGTTCGGACTCCTCGAGCGGAATCGGCCACTGGATCGCCAGTTCAGGGTCGGCGAGGTTGACGAACGTGTACGTCTTCTTCATTTCGAGCGACCAGTGCGCATTGACGAGGTACGAATACGCGGTGCCGTCCTCAAGTGCCTGGAAGCTGTTGCCGACGCCACGTGGCACGTAGATCGCGCGTGATGGGTCGAGTCGTGTCGTGAAGACCTGTCCGAACGAATCGCCGGGACGCAGATCGACCCACGCGCCGAAAATCTCGCCTGTTGCAAGCGAGATGAACTTGTCCCACGGTTCCGCGTGGATGCCACGCGTCACACCACGCTTCGCGTTGAAGCTGATGTTGTTCTGCACCGGTTCAAAGTCTTCGGGCAGGCCGAGTGCCGTCATTTTCGCCTTCTGCCAGTTCTCTTTGAACCAGCCGCGATTGTCGCCATGCACCGGCAGATCGAAGACAAGCAGCCCGGGGATGTTCGTCTTCGTGACCTTGAGTTCCTTTTCGAATTCCATATCGTTCCTCTTCCGCAGTTTCGTGACGGTTTGCCTGGCTGATGCCAACATGGGGCCCCGTCACGGTGACGGGGCCCCATGGTCGGTGCATTACTGGCCTTGGGCCTTGTATTTCGCTTCGGTGGCGGCCTTCACCGGCTCCCACCACTGCGGATTGTCCACATACCACTGCACTGTGGCGCGCAGACCGGATTCGAAATCGGTGTGGGTCGGCTTCCAACCGAGCTCGGTGCGCAGCTTGGTGGCGTCGATCGCGTAACGGCGGTCATGGCCCGGGCGGTCCTTGACCCAATCGAACGCGTCTTCGGGCTGCCCCATCACGCGCAGGATGTCTTTCAGTACGGTCAGGTTGTTGCGTTCGCCGTTCGCGCCGATCAGATAGGTCTCACCCAAGCGGCCCTGTGTCAGGATCGTCCACACCGCGCTCGAATGGTCTTCGGTGTGGATCCAGTCGCGCACATTGAGGCCGTCGCCGTACAGCTTGGGACGGATGCCTTCGATGATGTTCGTGATCTGGCGCGGGATGAACTTCTCCACATGCTGGTATGGCCCGTAGTTGTTCGAGCAGTTCGAGATCGTCATGCGCAGCCCGTAGGTGCGGAACCAGGCACGCACGAGCAGGTCGGAGCTCGCCTTCGTCGACGAATACGGGCTCGATGGATGATAGGGGGTCTCTTCGGTGAACTTCGCCGGGTCGTCGAGTGCGAGGTCGCCATAGACCTCGTCGGTGCTCACGTGGTGGAAGCGCACGTCGTATTTGCGCGCCGCCTCGATCAGACGGAACGTACCTTCCACATTCGTCTTGAGGAAGGGCTCGGGGTCGGCGATCGAGTTGTCGTTGTGCGATTCGGCCGCGTAATGCACGATTGCATCGTGGCCGGGCACGAGCTCGTCGAGCAGCTGCGCGTCGCAGATATTGCCATGGACGAACTCCACCTGGTCGCCGAGCAGCGGCTTAATGTTCTCGAGATTGCCGGCGTAGGTGAGCGCGTCGAGCACCGTCACGTGCACATCGGGGTGGTTGTTGACCACGTAATGCACGAAATTCGAACCGATGAAGCCGCAGCCGCCGGTCACGATGATGTTCTTGGGAATAAACGCATCAGTCATGGCTTCCACTCTAGCAACAGCTCGCTATCATCAAGGCTTGAAACCTGAGAATGTAATGCATCTCGCTATGTACGAGTAAGTTATATCCAAGCGTAATGAATGTATCTAGGAGTCAGTATCCCATGAAACCTGTAGTAGAGATTCTCATGGCCACGTACAACGGGGCGGACTACGTCAGGCAACAGATCAATTCCATCCAATCCCAAACCTTAAGCGATTGGAAGCTGAACATCTGCGATGACCGTTCGACGGATGGCACCTTGGACATCATCACCAGCATCGCACGTGAAGACCCACGCATCAATATAATCTCGCAGGACATCAAATTCGGCTCTGCACAGGCAAACTTTACGTACCTGATGAGCCAAGCCAGCGGCGATTACGTCTTCCTGGCCGATCAGGATGACATCTGGCACCCCAACAAACTCAAGCTTTTCATGAACCGTATTCATGAGGCCGAGCGCAGTTATGGTATCGACGCACCTTTACTTGCCTTTTCCGATCTCACGGTGGTGGACGCCCAAGATCATGTCATCGCGCCTTCATTCCTTACCTACATCGGTCGAAATCCGCACCGTATTGGTCTGAACGAACTGCTTGTGCAGAACCTTGTCACTGGCTGTGCCAGCGCTATGAACCGGGCAATGGTCCAAGCTATTCATGGCCTCAACCTCAGCGACGTAAAAGCCATAATGATGCATGACTGGGTCTATGCCCTGCTGGCAGCTTCCCTTGGCCATTTGGTATATGTAGGCGAGGCAACCGTGGATTACCGCCAACATGACACTAACGTCATGGGCGCGCACCCATACTCGTCATGCAAGACGTTGCTTGACCTCATCATTCCGAACGCCCAAAGGAAACAGAACCACATCATGCGTTTGCGCCAGACCATCGAGCAAGCCAGACTCGTTCGAGCAGCCGTGCAATCCCAGACACCCTCCACGGCGCTCAACACACTTGATGCGTATTGCACCATACCCAGCCAATCCCGTATGCAACGCGTCCGCACGCTCTTCACATATGGCTTCTGGCCAAACAAAATCGTGGATTGCATCACCCAACTCCGCACAGCACTCTCGCTGTAGTTTCCTTTATATAGATTGGGCTCGAACCAAGCCGACAGATTCAGAACAGACTTAGGCGACACGGTAAACAGCATCTCGAAGAATACCCAAAAGCATGTAACAATCACCATCTTCAGTGGAGTATCAGGCATCGTGAGTAAACAAATCAAGCAACCAAAGATTCATTCGGTGAGGTACAACGTAGTAATGAACGCGATTCTTACTACGTCCACGTTCCTATTTCCACTCATTACTGTTCCATACGTTTCACGAGTGCTGGGACCGGACAACAACGGCATCGTGTCGTGGGCGTACACCTTCGTCGGCTACTTCTCTCTTGTCGCACAACTTGGATTCACGATGTACGGTACTAGAGAGTGCGCGAAACTCAGGGATGACCGTGCAGCACTCAGCAAGACTGTGCAGGAGCTGCTCATCGTCTTGTTCGTATCCACGGCAATCGTATACGCTGTCTATATAGCATGCTTGTTCGTCATACCACGTACGCGAGAGCAACTACCGCTTATGCTCATTGCTGGCTTGTCTATCTGGCTCACATCATGTTCGGCGGAGTGGCTGTACCGTGCCATTGAGCAGTATAGTTACATCACCGTTCGCAACATCGCGTTCAAAGTGCTCAGCATCATCCTGCTGTTCATATTCGTACGTCACACAAACGACACTTTGGCCTATGCGGCAGTCTTGCTCATCGGCACAATTGGTTCGAATGTGCTAAATCTTTTGCGTCTGCGTGTCTATGTGACGTTCTCACGACACTACACAATGAACATTCGCAAGCATTTCAAAGCGATGTTCACGTTCTCCGTCTCCAACATCGCGTCGGGCATGTACGGTCAGATAGACATGCTGCTACTCGGCTTCCTTACCTCAAATTACGCATTGGGACTCTACCAGCTCGTGTACAAGATTCGTAACATGTGTAATTCTGCAGTGGGCGCTGTCAGCGGCGTCATGCTGCCCCGCCTTTCCTATTATGAGGCGCAGGAGGGCCATGAGGCCACCACCAAACTGATGGCGAAGAGCTTCAACTTTCTCATCATGCTGGGTCTTGCACTGATGGCTGCCGTTGTCATCTGTGTCCAGCCAATCATCCTATTGCTCGGCGGCCACGACTATCTTCCCGGCTCGTCTGCGCTCGTCATCAGCTCCCCAATGATTCTGCTGGGGCCTATCGGCTCCATGCAATCGCAATACATGGTCGCAGCAAACCGCGAGAAAGAGTACACTTATACCACAGTCACAGGTTTGGCGCTAGCCATCATCTTCGAGCTCATCTTCATCCCACTATGGGGAATCAACGGTGCCGCATTCGGCTTGGTGGTCACTGAGATCTGCGTATATGCATTGCGCACTTACATCATCCGCGACTTCATCAAGGAAGTGCACAAGCATACTGATTACTGGAAGATTATCATCTCATGGATCGCAGGGTGTACCGGCGCCGTGGCAATTTCATGGCTGTGCCAGTCGTGGTCCCCCCTCCCGCGTATCCTACTGGCCGCCGTCGGATTCTGCGTTTTCGACGCTATTCTGCTGATTCTCACCAAGGAATCGTTCCTACAGTCTATGCTCCATAGAAAGAAGTAACGCAGCATCATGGTCATCACCACCCCTTCTGCCGGATTTCCTATACCTCACAGCATCCGTGAACGCTCCGTTGACGTCATCATCATCCTGTACGAACAGGGCATTGAAGAAATCACTTCACTGGAGTATTTTCTGAACTCCCCTACCGTGCATGGTGTGTACATCCGCGACAACAGCAGCCGGCCACATGAGGTCAACACCACCCTACGCAACCGTAACCTCGTTCACTACCGCTGGATGGGTGGGAATGTAGGTCTTCCAAGGGCGTACAACAACGCTGTCGCCGAGTGCGACGCACCGTACATCTGCATCATGGATGACGACACTACGGTACCTGATGATTTTCTGGAGAAGGCCGCTGCGTATTTCATTGATGAACCTGCCATCTATCTCCCGCTTGTGCGCACGCAGCGCGAGCTTATCAGCCCGCATCTGCAGTTCGGCTACCGTATCCGGACGATTACCAACAATGATTTCTCCGATGCCGCGCATGTGAGTGGCATCAACTCCGGCATGATTCTTGCGCGCGATATCTTCACAACCGTGCGCTATGATGAATCTCTGTTTCTGGATGAGGTGGATCACCAGCTGATGGTCCAAGTCCATGAACATGGCATACCAATCATCGTCATGGATGACATTGTGCTTCACCAGTCATTCTCGTATGACTCTAACAACATGCAGGCCGACATCCACCGCTTCCGCATCTGGAAACAGGACACACGTGCGTACTATGCAATGTTCGGTAAGGATGGCAAGCGCGCTGCACGAAGCCGCATCTGTGCGCGCCGCCGCAATCTGATCAGGAAGTATAAGTCCTTGCATTTCCTGTTCATCTGATTTATGAGCCCATCTCCCCTATACCCATCCAGCACGTCATTCAGCTCACATACGTCTCCAACACCTTGAGTGAGGCCAAGTAGTTGCCAAGTGTGAAGATCATCTTCTGCCGCGTATCCACGCTCATGCTGTCGGTCGACGCGTCCTCCACGTGCTTCACCACGATGCGCGGGTCATAATGCATACCCAGCCCTGCCGTCTGGCAGCGCATCCATAGGATGTGCTCTTCGAAATACAGGAAGGTGCGCGGGTCGAATGGCTCGTCGTAGTGTTGCACGAAGGCCGGCGTGAAGATCAGACATGCGCCATGCAATTTGTAGGGCTGGTTCGCATCCGCCTCAGCCGTGGCGTGCGTGTATGGGCTTTCCGCCGCAGGCTGGCGCCCCAGCCGTTGCTTGAGCCGCACAAGCGGCTCGTACAAGTGCAGGCGCAGCAACAGCAGGATCGCACGGAACCGGCGTATCTGTCTATTTACTTCCCGTTGGGTACGGATGATGCCGTAACTAGGGTTCTGATGGCGGTCGTCTTTGAGTGAAACGATGTCCGGGCCAATCACGCCGCAATGCGTCTGCACATAGTCCTCGGTACACAACGGCATGAAATCGGCACTCGTGAGCATCGCGTCGTTGTTGATTGTCACGATGTAATCGCAGTGCAGCTGGCTCTTGCAATACCGGTAGCCAATGTTGTTGCCGCGGGCGAAGCCCTCGTTCACGGCGTTGTGCAGCAGCGTGACACCGGGTGTTTCGGCATAACGCGTCTGGAGCCGCTCAAAACTGCCGTTCGCTGAATTGTTGTCCACAATCACAATATGGCATGATTCGCTGCTGCAATATTCGCGAATCGAATCCACACACTGCGCGGTGGCGTCATCCACCAGGTAATGCAGCACTACAAATCCAAACATAGTCAGTCCTTTCGTCTCCATCACAATGTACCGTCAAGCACACGCTGGTACAGTGTGGGCTTGCCCTGCACCGTGGTGGGGTATGGAATCTTGTACGTGAGTTTATGGATGGTCGTGCCGGGCACCACCGTGGGCTCGGCTGCGGTGGAATCCATCTGTTCGGAAAGTTCAAAGCGGCCGTTGTTGCTCAACGGTATCGCGTCGATCATCGCGGTGACCTGCGGAATGTGCATGTAGGCGTCGTGGAAGAACTCGTCGAAGAGGAAATACTCCGGCACCGCCGGTATCTGTGTGAACACCGCGACGAAACAGTCATAGATGTACTTCACGAGCGGATTGCCAGCCACCGATGCCAGGCAGTATGTGGCCCAAAGGCATTCCGGGTGCTCGGCGTGGATCGAATAGAACGGGTAGTCAGCGAAATCAGACGAAAGGTCATCAGTCAGATACAGCGTGGAATCGAGCCATACGCCGCCATGCTCATACAGCAGTTTGACGCGCAGCGCGTCGCAGAACGCGTTGATCGTCAAGGTGCCCGCCTCACGGCGCTGCGCCAGAATCGGATCGATGCTTGCATACTGCGCGTAATTCTCGCGCGTCACGATGATGACCTCACGGCCGCCTGCATGGCGTCTGATGCTGTCGACGCACGCGCGGATGACCGCTGGCGTGCGGTCGTTCAACCCTTGCCACCATGCCACCCAAATCGGTCCGTCATTGTGTGCGGGTAAACCGGGGATGGCATCGGCATCAAAGGGAATGTGACGCATGACCTTGGCCCATAGTGCATCGTCGAACACGCGGTAATACCGGTCACGGCAACGCTTGGTGCAGTGGTACACCACCCCAAGCGCAGCTGGTTTGACCCCCAGCAGCTTGGTGCAATTGACCGCTGCGGAATTGATCTTCGACAGCCGCGCCGGCAATTCCTTGAGTCTAGGCATCCGGTTCTCCCTCTTCGGTGTCACTCACCATGGTTCTTCCACAGCAGCGTGGCCACCACCGTGGTCATGAACCTGTTCGTCAACATGGCGTATTTCAATCGGCCTGCCTTCGGCAGCATCCGCCTGTCCACTGCGGCCAAACGCGGGTGCAATGCCTCTGCGCGCCGCCAACAGGCCCTGCGGATGGCGTTCCAATCGCGCGGTGCAAGTGCGGCCACCGCCTTGAGCTCTTGGTAATACAGATTCACCTGTTCGGTGGCCCACGTCTGCCGTAAGTCGGCGTCAGTGTCCAGCCGGTATTCATGCATCAGCCGCGTGCGGGCGTCAATCGCGGGGTGGTACAGCCCTTTCGCGGTGTTCGCCACCGTGCGCGCACCCAATCCCCCAACGCGGTAATGGTACCCGGCATAGTCCACATACACCAGCTCATGCGCGGCGTGGAAGACCTCCATGTTGAACAGATTGTCCTGCATCCGCGGCAGCGCCGGGTCAAAACGCAAATCATGCTCCGTGAGCAGCGCATGCCGGTATAGTTTGCCCCACGGCACGCCGATCGCCGTCACAAACCCGGCGTCCTGCATATATGCGCCATCCATAAGTTGGCGGTAGAGCGGCTTCTTGGCCGCCTCATCCGTCACCACGAACCCGCTGGGGAAAAACCGCTGGCGACGCTCGCCTGCACTGTCGAAGGCGGCGCACGCCGACATGATGACGTCGGCATGCGGATGCGCGCGCGTTTCACCATACAATGTGGCCAGATACTCAGGGTCCACAACATCGTCGGGGTCGATGAAGCAGATCCATGTGCCGCGCGCCGTGCCAAGGCCGGTATTGCGCGCCACAGCCACGCCTTGGTTGGCCTGTTCGATGATGGTGAAGCGGGCGTCGTCTGCAATGGCGTTGCGCATCACGCGCACGGAATCGTCGGTGGAGCCGTCGTCAACAACAATCACTTCCACATCGTCCATCGTCTGCGCACGCAACGAGCCGATGCATGCGGCAACATATGCCTCTTGGTTGTACACCGGCACGATCACGCTGATGAGCGGGGTGCGCGCGGTCATGGACGATACTCCTTGACCGGCATGCGCATGCCATCCGCAATGCCCTTGCAGTACGCCCTGAGTTTGGCGAAGCGGTGCGGTTCCAACAGCGAGAGCACCATGAGCGGCGGAATCTCCACAAGGCCTTCGAGTTTGGTCCACTTGTGGTATTTCTTCCAGTAGATCACCCGGTTGCGCGCTTGGTAATAACAGCGCATGGGGTTGTACCCCAACGTGAACAAAGGTGCCCATATCACCGTGCCGTCTGACCGGCGGCGCGGCACTTTGAGGCCAGTTTGCGCTGATTTGCCTTTTTCGTGGAGCAAATACACCGCATTGTCTTTGACAATCCGGTACCCATTGAGCAGCAGGCGTTCGTTGAAGTCGAAATCCACATAGTCAATGAACAACGCGTCGTCGAATCCACCAACTGCGAGCGCGGCCGGCACGCTGACGAGCGAGCCTGATGTGATCGCACCATGCGAGGCGCCGCGAGTCAGCTGCTCCACTGCGGGCAGATGCTGGCTACGGTATTCCTCTTCGGTCATGCGGTTGCGGTCCAGGATGAATGGGCAGACGAGCCCCACACCATCGGTAAGCAGCTGTGCCAGCGCATCGACCATGCCAGCGGTGGCTACACTGTCCTGGTCCAACAGCAGCACGGCATCGTATCGGCGGGCCGCTGCCCATTGCAACACGGCATTGAGACCCGCGGCAATGCCCAGATTGCGCCCCGCTCCCTGCACATGCACCGCGCCCCTATATCGCTTGGCGAGCTCGCGTACAGTCTGCACATTCCCTGAACCGTTGTCAAAGACGAACACGGCCTCGACTTGCGGGGTTATGGCGTCAAGACTGGCCTGCAGCCGTGCCATGTCCGGATTGAATGTGACCATTCCAGCGCAGCGCTTCATACACTCCCCTTCCCTGTGTAACATGCCGGACCTCTCAGCGGTGGCGTCCATATAACAGCTTCTTGGTCTGTGCGCGCAGCGCCTCTTTCCACCACACGTCGCTGGGCTTGTATACCGGATAGGTCTTGACGCGCAGCTTGCGCGTGCGCACCCACACATTGAGCAGGCGCTCCGCGAGGAATCCGAAGAGACGCTGGTTGTATGCGTCATATCCTGTGGTGTCGATGCGCCGCTCCGCCTCGTCCAGAATGTCGAAAAGCCATTCCATGTACGCCGCGAACCGGCTCGTGTCCATCACAAACATGTTGTAGCTGTACAACGCGTGCCCATCGAGCAGTTCGTCGAACGCCGGCACATACTCCGGGTGCCTCTCCTGCAGGATCGCACGTACGGTATTCAAGTCGTCGATGTTATGGAATTGGGCGAACTGTGCACGGATGGTCTTGGTGAGGATCCATGGTTCGGGCAGCACCACATCCACTTCGGTCAGGTCATGGGCGAACTGCGCCGCCGGCACAATGCGGCTTTTGCGCGCATCGGTGTAGAAATAGCGCCGGTAATGCACGAATCCCACATTCGTGCTGTCCGAACAGGCGTTGCGCCATACCCAGTACTGTGCGGTCAGTTCGCAGAATTGCGGATTTTTCACGGAGATGTTCTCGCCGGCGTCATCGCGCACCGCAATGCTTGCATGGTTGCGCGCGGCACCGGCCAGAATCGGCACGTACCCTGGCTCGGCAGGCGCGTCAAAGTCTTTGTGCGCCACAATGTAGACGCGTGTATTCGCTTGGTCCGGCATCGTCACCGCCCCGCGCTTTTCCGGGCGGCGCGCTTGGCGTCCAGCACGCCTTTGCGGTTGCCGGTGTAACGGAAGATGCACTCAGTGAAAAAGCGCGCGGCTTCCACGATTTCGCCCTCTTTGAGCAGCTCCTTCATCGTGTAGGTGAGCATCGAGAAACCTTCGCCGGTCAGCTTGGCATTGCCCAGAATATCGGAGTGCTTGGTGATTTCCACGCCTTGGATGTAGTTGCGGTTGAACTGCTGCTTGAACGTGAAATTGTGCGAATGGATCACCTGCGCATCGGCTTCGTACACGATGGTCCAGCCTGCGTGGAGGAAGCGTGCGGCAATGAACATGTCTTCGTTGGTGAGCACCGGGTTTTCGAATCCCCCGACCTCCAAGTATGCGCTGCGGCGGTACGCCGCGCACACGTCGGAGGCGCGGAAGGCATTGATACCCAAGCGTTTCACATCGGCTTGGGTGAATATGCGCGACTGGGGCCGGTAGGTGTACCCACGCACAATGCGCTCAGCGGGCCGGGCATCTGCACGCGGCAACTGCCGCCCGTACACAAGTGCCACATGCTCATCTCTGAACGGTCTAAGAATCCGCGCCAAAAACTCATTGTCCTTCGGCAACGCATCTTGCGTGAGGAAGCACACGAACTCCCCCGAGCTTTTGCGGAGCACATAGTCCCTCGTGCCACCGTGGTTGAAATCCTTGCGGTCGATCACCAGCAGGCGCACCTCAGGGTGTTTCGTGCGCACAATCGCCTGTGTGTCATCGTCTGACGACGAATCTACCACAATGATCTCCGCAGGCGTGATGGTCTGCCGCTCCAGCGCGGACAGCAGATCATCGATCATGGTGCCCGCATTGAGCGTTGGAATGATCACCGAGATGTTATTGACAGACAAAGTACAACCTCACGCTTCGCTATGCAATCCCTCTAGTCTATCCAACCAGATGGTCTTTGCCCAACACGAGCGTGCACACCCGCTACAGGCGAACATCAATCTCGACGGAACAGGTCTCGCGTGAACACCTTGTTCGAAGCATCGGCAAGCTCGTCGTTCCAACGGTTCGCGACAATGATGGAGGCACACTGCTTGAACCGTTCAAGGTCATGGGTCACTTCACTGCCGAAGAACTCCGCATCGTCGAGTGTCGGCTCATACACCACAACAGGAACGCCCTTGGCTTTGATGCGCTTCATGATGCCTTGGATGCTTGACTGGCGGAAGTTGTCCGAGCCGGATTTCATCGTCAGGCGATAGATGCCCACGACCGGATGCTCTTCGCCGCTGATCTCGTTGAGGATCTCATCGGCGATGAAATCCTTGCGTGTTGCATTCGAAGCCACGATGGCCTCGATGAGATTCTGTGGCACATCAGCGTAATTCGCCAGCAACTGCTTGGAATCCTTCGGCAGGCAGTACCCACCATAGCCGAATGAAGGATTGTTGTAATGTCCACCGAT
The DNA here is from genome assembly GCF_000771225.1 of Bifidobacterium pseudolongum subsp. pseudolongum DSM 20099. GTDB lineage: Bacteria > Actinomycetota > Actinomycetes > Actinomycetales > Bifidobacteriaceae > Bifidobacterium > Bifidobacterium pseudolongum. Next base: position 117,278 of record NZ_JDTZ01000010.1, on the reverse strand, counting down.
ACGAGGATCAAGGCACACACCACGAATAATCTCAGCGGTGTTCAATCCGCGCGACTGTGCGTAGGTATCCAACTCGTTGAAATAGGCGACACGCAGCGCCAGGAACGTATTGGCGAACAGCTTGATCGCCTCGGCTTCGGTCGTACCGCAGATCAGCTCCGGAATGCCAGTCGTGCCGTCGGCGTTCTTGCGTTCATTCTCTTCGGGGGCAGCACCCTGTGCAAGTAGGTTCGCAAACGTGTGGGCGGCCTCCACTGCCGCAGCATCGTCCATCGGTGCGCCGACGACAATGCGTGAAGGGTGCAGGTTGTCGTACAACGCATGGCCTTCTCGCAGGAACTCCGGGGAGAAGATGATCTTCTCGTCTCCGGTCTTCTCACGCAGTTGTGCGGTGTAGCCGACCGGGATCGTCGACTTGATCACGATCCAGCAGTCTGGGTCATATTCACGGATGGCCTTGATGGCGGCTTCCACGCTCGAGGTGTCGAAGTAGTTCTTGCGCTCGTCATAGTTGGTGGGGGTAGCCACAACCGCGTAATCGGCACCGGTGTACGCCACGGCCGGATCAGTGGTGGCCTGAAAGTCCAAGTCCATTGTGCCATCGCGCTTGCCGTCGAGGAAACGTGTGATCTCCACGTCCACAATCGGGCTTTCGCAGTGGTTGAGCTTCTCCACCTTTTCGGGCACGATGTCCAGCGCATGCACTTCGTTATGCTGCGCAAGCAGCAGTGCCACAGACAGTCCCACATAGCCGGTGCCGGCGACCGCGATCTTCATGTGCATTCCTCGTATTTCTTATGTATATTGATTATTGGCTTTTTTAAAAGCGTATTATTGAGAGTTGACAGAAGTCGTTGATGCATGGTGCGCCTAGGACACGACAGATATCAGTATGCACCGCTCGGATGCAGCACCGTACCGATGGTGCGCATGATGTACACGATGTCCCCCATCACACTCCAATCCTGCACATAGCTCACGTCGAGCTGGCGGCTCTCCTCCTCGTCGAGGTCATTGCGTCCCGAAACCTGCCACGGGCCGGTGATGCCCGGCTTCACGAGCAGGCGCGTGGCATAGACCGGATCGTATTCCTCGACCTCGAAGTCACGCTGCGGGCGCGGTCCGACCACGCTCATATTGCCCATGAACACATCGAAGAACTGCGGCAGCTCGTCGAGGCTCGTCTTGCGGATGAAATTGCCGACCTTCGTGATGCGCGGGTCATGCTTGAGCTTGTAGCGGGCGCCCATCTCCTGCCCGTTCGCCGCGAGCACTTCCTTGAGATGCTTGTCCGCGTCCACGCGCATTGAACGGAACTTGTGGATGTAGAAGGACTTGCCGCGTAGACCGATGCGTTCCTGCTTGTAGAACACCGGGCCACCGTCTTCGATCTTGATGGCAATCGCCACAATAAGCATGATCCACGAGGAGAGCACGATGGCGAGCGACGACACGATGATGTCGAAGATACGCTTCTTCACCTTGGCCACTGGCGAATACTGCGGCAGGCTGATTGTCATGATGCTCATGCCTTGGATGTTGCGCATCTGCGTGGCATGCTCGGCGATATCAAGCGCTGAGGTGATCAACGCGATCTCCAGATTGAGTGATTCCATCTGCACGGCGAATGTGCTCAGGTTGTCGGAGAAGCGGTCGAGCACATCCGTCACCATCACGGTCTGCGCGCCGGTCTGTGCGATACGGCCCGCCAGATGGTCGCCATATTCGATCACCTCAATCGGCTCGCCCCAGGATTCATGCACCATTGTATTGAGCACATCGATGTTCGGATCCGCCTCGATCAAGCCGGTCTCTCGGTTCACACGAATAGGGCATACACGTACCGGCCTGTAATTGAGCTGCTTGCGCTGCCGTAGGAATTTGAGGATTTGCCCAATGCCATCGGGCGAGCCCACAATGACCGTAGGGTAGGCATAGTCACCTTTGCGGTGACGGTAGGTAAGAAAGCGGCGAGCCACAAAACGCACAATCATTTCGGCCACCCATACGCACAACGATGTCATGCATACCGAGAAGAACGAGACATTCGTCTGCACAATGAAATTGAGCGCGCATACCGCCACCCAGCTGAACGCCGTCGCCTTAAGCAGCAGGATATTGAGCTGATACCCGTCTGCGAACACATGCCTATGGTAGACGCCGGAGGAATGAGCACAGAACACCCAGATGATTGCGCACACCGCGACATACAGGTACACACTGATGGGGAGGTTGAGCTGCAGTCGTGTGGTGAACAAATCCATCTCTTTGCGCAGGAACATCACCAAAAGCCCTACGCAGAAATACACCACTGCGTCGAAGACCATGAGTGCAAGATTCAATACAAGTCGCCAATGCAGCACTTTGGCGGACTGACGCTCCACTTTCCGTGCGAGCTGTGCGTCGCTTTTCTCTTGTGTCATATCTCCTCCTCGCCTGCTCGCACAGCACTCAGGCCTTTTCCGTTGTCGCACATGGCAGCACCCGCTTTGCGCATAACAAGCCAATACTACCGTGCCCCCCTGCCTTAAATTGCACACCTTTGCACATTCCGCATGTTCATTACGGTTTCTCAGTAGGTGAAGCAGCGTGTACGCCGTTTACAATACGAATTGGGCGAAGTATAGGTTCATGACCATCGTATGTACAACGTGGCACTTTCCAAAGGAGATCCGTGATGGAACAGACACAAGGCAACACTGGTTCGTTCAATGCCGTGGAATACGGCCCGGGCCAAGCCGCCCGCGACGCCGAGCATGACGCGCTCAAGACCAACGAGCTTGCGGAACCCCAGGCGCTCACTACGGATCCACTGACCGCCGCGGCCACACCAGACAGCGCCGTGATGCCCGAACCATCGTCCGATGACACCGTCACCGGCGAGTTCGCTGCGACCGAAATGGAGAGCACCGAAGACGACGAAGCAATCGCCGACGAAGAACTGCGCCAGTTCGAAAAGCGCATCGACGACATCCTCTCGACTGGAGAACTCGACGAAACATTGCGCGTGATCGATGCCGAGGGTGTGGCGCAAGTGCTCCCCGTGCTCGATTCCGAACCGATTTCGCATCTGCTCGAAGGCATCGAGGAAATCGGCGGACGAGCCAATGTGTTCGTCCGCACCGCGGACGGCATCGCCGTGCTCAACGTGGTGGAATACAGTCCGGAAGACCAAGGCGCACAGCAGGCGGATGATACTCCAACCGGTGAAACACCGGCAGTGAACGCCGAGGCTGCAACAGAGTGAGTCTTCCACAACCGCCGAAACCAGGACGTCCTTACACCCGTGACGTGCACCACGACCCTGAGCCGAAGAGGCACGAAGGTCGCATAGCAGGCCTCTCCACCGTACTCACTGGTGAGATGTCCTACCGCAATGGCCACTTGACCAAGCCGGCGTTCATCTCGCTCGCCGTCCTTACCTTCATCACCTTCGTTGGCAACTTCACGCAGCTGCAGCTCAGCGCCGCACTGCCGACGATTGTGGATGAGTTCAACATCACCGTGACGACCGGCCAGTGGCTCACCTCAATCTTCCAGCTCACGATGGGCGTGATGGTGCCGCTCACCGCGTTCTTCACACGCCGCTTCTCCACAAGGCAGATCGTCATCGCCTCCATGGTGATTTTCACGCTCGGTTCGCTGCTTGCCTGGGTCGGCACGAGTTTCGTGCTCGTGCTGCTGGGCCGTCTTCTGGAAGCCATCGGCACCGGCGTCATGTGGCCGGTGCTGCAGATCTCCGTGTTCACGATCTTCCCGCTCGACCGTCGTGGCATGGCCATGGGTACCGTGGGCATGGCAATGAGTGTGGCTCCAGCAATCGGTCCCACCTTGGGCGGTCTGCAGACCGATGCCAACGGATGGCGCTCGATCTTCTTCACGCTCACTGTCATTGGCGTGGTCTCACTGGCGTTGTGCATCTTTGGGCTACGCAATTTCGGGGCGAGCGACAAGGCCGCCAAGGCGGACTTCTTTTCGGTCGCGCTCTCCATCTTCGGCTTCGGTGGCCTCATGTTCGGCTTCACGAACATCCAGGCGTATCCGTTCACACATCCAATCGTCTGGCTCCCCATGCTCATCGGCATCGTGGGCATCATCTGGTTCGTTCTGCGCCAGAGCCGCAGTTCCAAACGTTTCATGGAAGGCAAGCAGTCGCAGCCGGCGCTCCTCGACCTGCGTGTGTTGCGCAATGCGAGCTTCAGCATGGGCACGGCGATCGCGGCCATGAGCTTCTTCGCATTCAGCTCCATCGTGGTGCTCATGCCGCTGTACATCCAGAACTGCCGCGGGTATTCCGCCACCGTCAGTGGTCTCGTCATGCTGCCCGGCGCGTTGGGGCAGGCGATCTCGCAGTTCTTTGGCGGCAAGGCGCTCGACCGCTTTGGTGCACGCCCAGTCGCGCTGATGGGCACCATCACCCTGTTCATCGGCACCGCCATGATGAGCACGGTATCGATCACTTCATGGATCTGGTGGGTCTCCATCTGTCAGTTCATCCGGCAGATCGGCATGGGTTTTGTGATGATGCCGCTGACCACTTGGTCGCTCAACTGCTTGGAACCCGACCAGGTGTCCGCGGGTTCGGCTGTGACCAACACCGTGCGGCAGATCGCCGGTGCCATCGGCGCGCCGGTGCTCATCCTGCTCATGTCGGTCATCGCGGCCGCCAAGATGGAGACGATGGGCGCAACCGGTCAGGGAGCCATCCTCGCGAACATTATCGGTATTCAGTGGGCATTGCGCATCAGCGCATTGATCTGCCTAACCATGGTGTTCATGGTGCTGTTCGGCGTGCATGGCAACGGCGCCGGATCAGCACACGATGTGGCGCGCCGCGCAATCGGCCGTGTACGTCACCATCACGCCGCCAACTGATTTCAGTCAAAGCCCCTGCCACGGCAGGGGTTTTGTGTCACGCTTTGCCCATCAGTGTGAGCACGATGAGCACGGCGTTGAGCGCGATAATCAGCGCCACGACCGCCAGACAGACGATGTGCTTGATACGCCCATCCGCGTATTGACCCATCAACGTGCGGTCGTGCGTGTAGCGCATCAGTGGAATGATTGCGAACGGAATGCCGATGGACAGCACCACCTGGCCCACAATCAGCGCTTCGGTCGGATTGTTGGCGAGCGCAAGCACCACAAGCGCCGGCACGAGCGTGGCCACGCGGCACGCCCACATCGGCACGTCCACGCGCAGCAGTCCCTTCATGATCTCCGAGCCAGCGTAGGTGCCGACGGATGTGGATGAGAGCGACGACGCGAGCAGACCGATAGAGAAAATGGTGCCGACAACAGGCCCCAGCACCTGCGCAATCGCGTGTTGCGCGCCCTCGATCGTGTCGGTGCCCGTCATACCGTAGAGCGAATTCGCGGCGAGCACAAGCAGCGCGATGTTCACCGTGCCGGCGATCGCGAGCGCCCACACGACGTCGATGCGGCTGCCGTGTATCATCTCGCGCACGCTCGGCCTGTCTGTGCCTGCGCCGAAGTGGTCGTTCACGAGTGTGGAATGCAGATAGATCGCGTGCGGCATCACGGTCGCGCCCAGCATCGATGTGGCCATCAGCACCGACGACCCGTCGGAGAACCGCGGAATCAATCCCTCCGCCACGGCAAGCGGATTGGGCGGGTCGATGAACAGGCCGGCGATGAACCCAAAGGTGATCACGAGCAGCAGGCCGATGACAAGCCGTTCGAAGATCTTGTGCGTCTCACCGCCCTGGAACAGCAGCAGCACCGTGGAGACGGCGCCGATGATGCACCCGCCCAGCAGCATGGGTATGCCGAATAGCAGATTCAACGCAATGGCACCGCCGATGACTTCGGCGAGGTCGGTGGCGATGGCAATGACCTCGGCCTGCATGAAGAACAGGAAACGCCCGGCCGTGCCCATGCGCTGCCCGAGGATCTGCGGCAGGCTCTTGCCGGTGACGATGCCGAGTTTCGCCGCCTGATATTGGATCAGCACGCTCATGCAGTTGGCCACAACGAGCACCCACACCAACAGGTAGCCATATTTCGCGCCGGAGGTGAGATTTGCTGCCACGTTGCCTGGGTCCACGTAGGCCACCGCCGCCACAAACGCCGGCCCAAGCATGCTGGCGAGCGCGTGCGCCGGTTTCTCCGGCTTGCCGTTCGCTTTGCGCTCGATCGCAATGTCTTGGTCCGCCTCGGCTTGCAATGCGAGCGCGTCGATGTCCGCCGGTGGTGTGCTCTGTTGCTTGCTTTCGCTCATCATGCATCACGACTCCTCGACTACCGCAGCCTATCTTCGGATTCCATTGTGACGAATCATCGTGGTTTCGCGCGCCGCTCAATCATTGGGAATCGCCTGCCCCGGGCATGAGTGCAGCACGCTGAGCATCGCACGCTTCTCCTGCGTCGTCACGCTCAGGCCATACTTGTCTTTCACACCGATCTGCCGCGCCACGTAATCGCACCGGTAGTCGCCGTTCGTCGGCAGCCAGTATGCGGCTGAGGCGGCGCCTTTCTCTTGGTTCGCCGGTCCGTCCACCGCGAGCAAATTGTAGAGGTCGTTGCCGAACCGGAACCGCTTCTGCTGGCTCCAGTCGCGCGCACCGGACTGCCACGCGTTCTGCAGCGCCACCACATGGTCGATCTGCACGGCCGAGCTGGTGGTCTGCCCACGCTGGAAGTGGATCGTCTTGCCTGTATACGGGTCCGCGAGCACGCCCGACTTGACTTTGCACCCGCCGAGCTTCGTGTATTTCACGCCGGTCAGGTCGCGTGCGAGCACGTCTTCGCGCACGTCGCAGCCATTGCCGTCGTCGTCCGTTTCGCGGTATCCGAACAGTTCGCGGTCATAGCCTGCCGTGGAGACGTTGTCATCCACCGGCAGTTTCTGCAGCGTCTCCGCCGCTGTGCCCGTGGCATGGTATTGCCCGGTCAGTTCCGCGAATTTCGGGCTGATGCGCGGCAGAATCACCCCAATCGTCACACCGATCACTATGGCGATCACGAGCAGGATCAACACGCGCTCAGCCACACTGGAACTGTTGAAGTAGTTGCGGCCGAAATGCTTGGAACGTCTACGAGTCATGCGCTCTACTGTCGCGCGAATCGTGCGGAAAATCAAGCTGCGTGGCGCGGGTCCGCGATGCGCGCACACGTGGGCATGCACAATGCGCGTACAACCGCGGGATAGCAGCGTCAATTCCCACCCATGCGGTAAGAAAGTGCGCACAGGTGCGAAATACCCTTCTTTCTGCCCCATTGATGCCCGGCGCTGCGCACACAACTGAATACTGGTGTCGTTATCTGCCGGCTATGCACCTCCGTGCAACGTGCCAAGTGGACACTATTGGCGCATGATGTGGATTGGTTGTGCATCCGGGCGATTCTTTCCACAATCATCAGGGTGATTCGACCGTCCAACCACAACGCATGCTCGTGCTTGCACATGGTGGAAGAACTTTCTAGGTTCATCAACCATGAACATGACAAGAACACAGACGCAACTCAACGATATACGCACACGTACTATCCGCCAATGCAAAGAGGCGCATATCACGCAGCCGTTGTGCGGGGCAACCGCCCTCAAAATATACGGATCCGAGTTCCCCTTTACCGACGAGCCGGATACGTTCCATGTGCCGGATAAGTTCCATGTAATGGTTCGCGACGCCTCACACCGTCGGCGGGCTCCCCATGTGAAAGCCCATACATGGAAGCAATTGGAGCCGACGGACATTCTATACACCGAGGGACTGCAGGTCCTGTCACCGGAAGCCACTGCGGTGACCTTGGCCGGCACACTCAACATCATGCAGCAGGTGATGCTTCTGGAGGCCATGGTCCGCAATCAGTTGTTCACTTTCCCCATGTTTGCCGATTATGCGCATAAGCGAACATTCCATGGGAAAAAGCGGACATTGGCAGCATTGAAACTCTATCAAGATGGCAGTGCCTCCATGACTGAGACTGCATTGCGCCTGGAACTGAACAGACGTGGCGTACCAAGATTGGTTTTGAATTATGTGGTACCAAATGTCTGGTATCCCAATGGTGCTCCTATCACATTCGACCTTGCCCTCCCTGAAATGAAGATCGCATGGGAATACCAAGGAGACCATCACCGCACTGATAAAGCTCAATACCGTCGGGATGCGTACAAAGGCAACTTGGCCCGGTCGAAAAACTGGACCTTATTCGACGTCACCTATGATGATCTACGCAATCAGCAACGGCTCAACGAGCTTGCCCTGCAGGCAGCCGTGATCATCGCCCAGCGCACTGGCACCGTCCCACGTATGGATATCCTCACGCTGCAACAATTGGCGGACAGGCGACGCGTATTTTGGAAACGCTCATCTTCTGGGACCTGACCATGCGGAGAACGTGAAATTGGGAGCATACGGATTTGCGCATGCCTGTCAGATAGCAGTTCTTGTTCCCCTCCATGTGCAAGGAGAGTCTGAGCAACGCGGCAGAAAGAGTGCCAGTTCGCGGTTGTGCGCGTTTTGCAAGCACACAACCGCGAACTAAGCCCCGTATCTACAACTTATGCACCCGCACTCCCCCGACGCGTCCCCACGGTCTTATCGGTCATGGTGTGCCGACATTCCCCGTTCAGTATCAGAACACGCAGCACACGGAGACCGCGCCGGTGTGGTATTTCTCGAAACAGTGCCACGCACCGCGCGCGGCATGCAAGTTCACATAGGCGCATAGAAGGAACCAGAGAGAAAAGCTCATGGAGACTACCCGTAACGAACTCAACAAGAATCTCGCCCAGATGCTCAAGGGCGGCGTCATCATGGATGTCACCACGCCCGAGCAGGCGCGCATCGCGGAAGACGCGGGCGCTTGCGCCGTCATGGCGCTCGAGCGCATTCCCGCAGACATCCGCGCGGCCGGCGGCGTGAGCCGCATGAGCGACCCCGCCATGATCCGCGGCATCCAGGAAGCCGTCTCCATCCCGGTCATGGCGAAGGTGCGCATCGGCCACATTGCCGAAGCGCGCATCCTGCAGGCGATCGAGATCGATTACATCGACGAGTCCGAGGTGCTCTCCCCCGCCGATGACGTCTACCACATCGACAAAACCCAGTTCGACGTGCCGTTCGTCTGCGGTGCGAAGAACCTGGGCGAAGCGCTGCGCCGCATCGAAGAGGGCGCGTCGATGATCCGCACGAAAGGCGAGCCCGGCACTGGCGACGTGATCCAGGCCGTGCGTCACATGCGCACGATGAACCGCCAGATCCGCGAACTCGTCTCCCTGCGCGACGACGAGGTGTACGAGGCAGCGAAGCAGCTCGCCGTGCCGTATGATCTCGCGAAGTATGTGCACGACAAAGGCCGTCTGCCGGTCGTCAACTTCGCCGCCGGCGGCGTCGCCACGCCCGCCGACGCGGCGCTCATGATGGAACTCGGTGCCGAAGGCGTGTTCGTCGGCTCGGGCATCTTCAAGTCCGGCGATCCGGCTAAGCGCGCCGCCGCAATCGTGCAGGCGACCGCCAACTGGCAGGACGCCGACCTGCTCGCCCGTCTGTCCGCCGACCTCGGCGAGGCGATGGTGGGCATCAATGAGGAAGAGATTGACATCATCATGGCCCAGCGCGGCGAGTGACCCATGGTTGTTGACGTTGCATATATCTCGAAAGAGCATTCCGACGACCTGAGGCACGCCCCCGGCTCAGTCACCGGCATCCTCGCCGTGCAGGGCGCATTCGCCGAACACGCCGCGATGCTCGACCAGCTCGGCGCCCCATGGCGCCTGTTGCGCGCGGCCGAGGATTTCGACGAGTCGATCGGCCGCGTGATTCTGCCCGGTGGGGAAAGCACGACGCAAGGAAAACTGCTGCGCTCCACCGGCCTATTCGAGCCGATTGCCGCGCACATCGCCGCCGGCAAACCGGTCTTCGGCACGTGCGCGGGCATGATCCTGCTCGCCCGCAGACTTGAGAACGACGACAATGTGTATTTCGGCGCGCTTGACGCCACCGTGCGCCGCAATGCGTACGGCCGTCAGCTCGGGTCGTTCGCCGCGGAAGAAACCGTACGCACGTTCGATACGCAGGGAGAGCCGAGCGGTGAGATCGCCGATTTCCCGCTCGTGTTCATCCGCGGCCCGTTTGTGGCCGAGGTCGGTCTAAACGCGCGTGTGATGGCCTCGACCCGCGGCAACGCTGTCGCCCTGCAACAGGGCAATATCATCGCCACGGCGTTCCATCCAGAAATCACCGACGACCCGCGCATCCACGAGTATTTCCTCAGTCTGTAGACAGCGCACGCAGGCATAAAGGGTGGGGGTTGTACGCAGCTGCGTACAACCCCCACCCTTTATGCTACATGACTACATATGCAGCACCTCGTCGGCGATTTTCATTGTGGAGGCACGATGCGAGACAAGCACGACGGCGGCATCGCGCTCCGATACAAGCTCATTGATCGACTGCAGGATATACGCCTCGTTGAGCGCGTCCAGGCGGCTCGTCGGCTCATCGAACAGATACAGGTCCGCATGCCGCAGGAACATGCGCGCCAAACCGATGCGCTGGCGCTCGCCTTCCGAAAGACGGCCGCCGAGCTCGCCGACCGGCGTCTCGATGCCCTGCGGCAGGCTCTCGACAAGCGGCAGGATCGACGCCTTGCGTAGGGCCTCACGCAGCTCGTCGTCGCCCGCCTGCGCGTCGGCGATGCGCAGGTTGCTCGCAATGGTGCCGTCGAACAGGTAGGTCTCCTGGCTCATCATCGTCTGCAGGCGGCGGCGTGCGCGTGCGTCCACGCCCGGCAGCGCGTCCCCGGATATCGTCACCGCGCCCTGCTGCGGGTCCCAGTACCGCATGAGCAGCTTGAGCAGCGTCGATTTGCCGCGGCCCGACGGCCCCTGCAGACCGAGGATTCCCGAAACGGGCACGTCGAGCGTCATATTGCGCAGCACGGGCGTGCGCGCGCCGTACGCGAATGTGACCTGCTCCATGCGCATGCCGTTGTATTCCGGTTCGAGCGCGCCGAGTTCCTCGACCGCGGGCTCTTCGTCCATCAGCGCGAAGAGGCGCCGCGCCGACGCGAATGTCTGCGTCAGGCTCGCCGGCAGTGCGCTCAGCGCGAGCGTGGGGCCGAATGAACTGACGACGAGCACCATCGCCGTCACATTGCGCGCGGCCATCGCCATATCGTCGCGGCTCGCGAGCACGGCGAGCAACGCCGCGCACACCGTGACCAGCACGATGATCACATGGTCGAATCCACCGAACACGCCGTTGCGCTCACTCAGCTCCACCCGCTGGCCCCACAGCGCGCGCGACCGCCGGTCGATGCGTGCAAGACGCGCACGGCCCTGTCCAAATCGGATGATCTGCTCAAGGCCGCGCATGTCATCGAGCACGTCGTCGTCAAGGCTTGCACTCTGCTTGCGGATGCGCGCGCCAACCCCGTGCAACGCCCGCGCGAACCACGCCGGCACAGCCACGCCGATCAGCAGATGCGCCACCACGAGCAGCACCGCGAACCAGGGGCTCAGGAACAGCAGGGCGAGGGCGTACACGACTGTAGTGGCCAGCGCGATCACGGTCGGCGAGATGGTGTGCGCGAAGAAGATCTCGAGCAGTTCCACGTCTGTGGTGACCATGGAGATGAGGTCTCCCTTGCCTTTGCCGGTCAGTTTAGCGGGGGCGAGCCGGCGCAATGCGGCGAACATCTGCCCGCGGAACAACGCGAGCAAACGGAACGCCAGATTGTGGTTCATGTACTGTTCGCAATACCGCATGGCACCGCGGATCAGCGCGCACACCACCATGAACGCGACGGCCCAGCCCACGGACAGACCCCAGACGGGCCGCTCAGCCGCCGCGCACAGCGCCATGACACCGAACACCGGCAGGAAGGTCGCGGCAAGATGCCCGAGTGTGCCGAAGCAGCACGCCAGCACCATGAGCGGCCGCAGATCGCCCACCTGCCCCAGCAGCCGGCGCACGAGCTGGAAGGTCGTCATCGGCGTGCACTGTGTGTGCGCACTCTCTGGTTGTTTCACATTGTGTTCCACAGTGTTTGATGCAGGTGCCGCCGCATACGCAATGCCGCAGTTGCGCGCACGCTGCCCCACCTGCTCCACCGACGCCTGCGCGCGGAACATCGTGGCGTATTGGCCGCCTTGGGCCATGAGTTCGGCGTGCGTGCCGGTTTCCGCGCACGCGCCATGGTCGAACACGGCGATGGCATCGGCGTCCACGGCGTCGGCGAGCCGGTGCGTCACGAGGATGACGGTTTTGTGCTCGGCCAGCTCGTGCACGGTGCGCATGATGAGCCGTTCGCTTTCGGCATCCACACTGCTCGTGGCCTCGTCGAAGATCATGATAGGCGCGTCATGCAACAACGCGCGCGCCACGGCGACGCGCTGGCGCTGGCCGCCGGAAAGATTCGCCGCATCCTGTTCGATGCGCATGTCGAGTCCTTGCGGATGGGCATCCACCATATCGAGCACATGGGCGCGTGCGAGCGCATCGCGCAATTCGCTCTCCAAGGCGCCGGGGCACGCCATCAGCAGATTCTCGCGCAACGTGCCGGCGAAGAGGTGGCTGCGCGCGCCGACAATCGAGACGGCGCCGGTCAGCGCGCGTTCGCTCAACTCGCGCAGTTCTACATTCTCGATGCGCAGCGCGCCGGAATACCCCTCAAGTTCGCCTGCGATGAGCGCGGCAAGCGTGGATTTGCCCGACCCGGATTCACCGACGACCGCGGTGAGCGAACGCGCGGGCATCGACAGCGTGACGTCGCGCAACGCCGGCGTGTCGGATCCGGCATAGGTGAATCCCAGGCCGCGCGCCGTCACATCGAGCACACTCTGCGGCAGCTGACGGTCGCCATATGCACGGTCCGGCTCATCCAGCAGCGCGAAGATGCGTTTGGTGGAGGTCATGCCGTTCATCGCCACATGGAAATACGAGCCAAGCTGGCGCAGTGGCAGGAAGAAGTCTACAGAGACAAGGATCACGAACAGTACACCCGCCATGCCGAGCACAGGGCCGTTGAACACGTGCAGGAACGGCATCGACGAGGCGAATGCGGTATGCCCCTCGTGTACGAACTGCCAGAGCGCGGTGCCGATGCCGGCCGCGGCACCGCCGTACGCCACCATGTCCATCGCGGTGAGCGAACGCAGTTGGATCTGCAGCACGCGCATCGTCATCACGCGGAAGTCCTCGGCGTTCCTGTCCATCTGTTCAGCGGCGCGTGCGTCGGCGTCAAAGGTCTTCAGCGTTTCGAGCCCCTGCAGGTTGTCGAGGAACACCGACCCCATGTCGGTGTACTTGCCCCAGTACTTTTTGAACGTCTTCGCCGTGGTCATAGCGATGGCGCCCACGATCACGATGATGAGCGGCGCACAGACGAGCAGCACCACAGCGGTGGGCATGTTGAGCGGGGCGATCGCCGCAAACAGTGTGAGCGGCGCGAGAATCGCAAAACCGAGCTGCGGCAGGAACAACTCGAAGAAACTCTGGATCTGGTCCACGCCTTCGCCGGTGAGCTGTACCACGTCGGCGGTGCGCTGCGCATACGACGGGCCGAGGCGCAGCATCTTGCGGTAGAGCTCCGAACGCAGCCCGAGCTTCACACGTTCGGCGGCTTCGGTGCCGAGTCTGGTGGCGAAGTGGTGCGCGAGGAACCGCACCGTGGCAATGGCGAGCGTCGCAATGGCGATCAACATGAACCCGGAAGGCCCGGAGATGCCGATGGACTGCAGCGCGCTGTGTACGCTCGTCTGCGGGAAGAGTGATGCGACGAGCACGGTCACAGTGCCGGCGAGCGCGATGTCCGCCACAAGCCCAATCCACAGGCAGATGATCTTGCCCGCCACGAGCCCGCGTACACCGGGCACGAGCGAGAACAGCCGTTTGTCTACCATTGCGCCTCTTTCCATCCCTACAGTCCACATACTGGACCTGTCAATGAGCATGAATCCAGCGGCCAATCTAGCAGGAATCCGGCGCGGGCAACAGACCCCTGTGGGGAAAACCACAGCATTGGACACAAAGGGGACATCTTGTTGTATGGAACTACAAAGCGCGCTTCGAGTGTCTTGTTTCTTTGTACAACGCGGTGCACGGCGCACACGGTTACGATGGCGTAGGCTACGCACCCGTATACATCGACAGGACACCCGCTCATGCTCACTGAATTCACCACGCCCGGCCCCGCACTCACCGTGGACGATGACGCCACCATCTACTCGCTGCTCACCACACGTCTGGAAACCAGCGCAGAGAACGCGCCGCTCGCACAGAACAAGGAGGCCGACGGGTCGTGGAGCACGATGACCGCCGTGGAGTTCAACGACCACGTGCGCGCGATCGCCAAAGGCCTCATCCAGTTCGGCATCGGCAAGGGAGACGCCGTCAGCATCTTCTCGGCGACGCGCATCGAATGGGGGCTGCTCGACTTCGCGCTGGCGGCCATCGGCGCGGTGTCCGTGCCGATCTACGACACCGATTCCGCGGCACAGGCCCAGCGCATCCTCAATGATTCGGCGGTCAAACTGGCGATCGCCGACAATCAGGAGCGCTTCGACCGTCTTGATTCCGTGCTCGACGCGTGCCCGGCGCTCGAGCGCATCCTCATGCTCGACGCGCACGCCGTCAACGCGCTCGAAGGGCTCGGCGTCATGGTCTCGGACGAAGAGCTCGACGAGCGGATTGGCTCCGTACACGCCGATGACCTGGCGACGATCGTCTACACATCCGGCTCGACCGGCACACCGAAGGGCGCCGAACTCACCCACCGCAACTTCACGAGCATCACGCGCGCGGCCCAGAACTGTGTGCCGGAAGTGATCACCGGCGAAGCGCGCCTGCTGCTGTTCCTGCCGCTCGCCCACTGCTTCGCGCGCATGATCCAGTACTTCACGATCGGCTCCGCAGAAGGCGTGGTGGGCTATCTGCCCAATACGAAGACACTGCCGCGCGACATGCAGGTGTTCCAGCCGACGTTCCTGCTCGGTGTGCCCCGCGTGTTCGAGAAAGTGTACAACGCGGCCTCCCGCAAAGCCGGCACCGGATGGAAGGGCCGCATGTTCGCCAAGGCGGCACAGGCGGCGATCGAATGGTCGACGATGCAGCAGGCGGGAGAACGCCCGAGCGCGAAGCAGCGCGCCGAACACGCCATGTATGAGACGAGCGTGTACCGCACGATCCGCAGCGCGTTCGGTCCGAAGATCAAGTACCTCGCTTCGGGTGGCGCGCCGATCACGCTCGACCTGCTGCATTTCTTCAACGGCATTGGATTGACGATGATCCAGGGCTACGGCTTGACGGAAACGGCGGCACCGTTCACGTTCACGCGCGTGGCCGACAACAAGATCGGCACGGTGGGGCAGCCAGTTCCGGGTGCATCAGTGCGCATCGCGCCAAGCGGCGAGCTCGAGGTGCGCGGGCAGAACGTGTTCGTGGGCTACCATCACCTGCCCGAGAAAACCGCCGAGGTGTTCACCGCAGACGGCTGGCTGCGCACCGGCGATCTGGCGTCGATCGACGACGAAGGGCATATCACGCTCACCGGTCGCGCCAAGGACATCATCATCACGGCAGGTGGCAAGAACGTGGCGCCGATCCCGATGGAACAGGAAATCGCGAAATGCCCGATTGTGGAGCATGCGGTTGTCGTCGGCGACAACCGGCCATTTGTGGCGGCCGTGGTGACGCTCGATCCCGAAGGGCTGGCGCAGTGGTTGCCGACGCAGAAACTCGCCGCGGACCTCAGCCTCGAAGAGGCCGCCGCGCTGCCTGAAGTGCACGCCGAGATCCAGCGGTACGTGGACCGCGCCAACGCCGACGTCTCCCGCGCGGAATCAGTGCGCAAATTCATCGTGCTACCCGTACAGTTCACACAAGACAACAAGTGCCTCACGCCTTCGATGAAGGTTGTGCGGCCGAAGGCGAATGAGGTGTTCGCTAGGGAGATCGATAAGGAGATCTACGGGCGGTGAACCGCTGATTGGGCGAGTGAAGTCAAAGGGCTCACTCGCCCTTATGCTCAGCGGCCAATGCGCGCAGGCGCCGCGCGAAACTTGGCCAGTCGGTGCGCATCGCGGTGAGCAGCTTGCGGTCGGGCACCTCATCGATCGGCACCCATACAATCTCCATGCTCTCGTCGTCGTTCGCCTTGGGGTGCACCTTGTGAACCGGCTTCTCGAACGCGAACACCGTGGTATAGCTCCACGGGCCATGATCCTCGCAATATGAGCCGACCACTTCGATGTCTTCGGGCGTGATGTTCGCTTCCTCAAACGATTCACGTAGCGCGCCCTCGATAGTGTTCTCACCATCGGCGATGGCACCGCCGGGAATCCCCCATGTGCCACCCTCCGCGCTCCACGCCGCGCGGTGTTGCATCACGATGTGTGTTACCTCGCCGGTCTGTGCATCCCTGCGTGCGAGCAATACACCAGCAGCACCGTTGGTGCCCCAGTGCTTGCGGCCGCACGCACACTCAACCCAGCCATCGCCGGGCTGGCGCACATTCTCTTTCGGGGGCAGCTTGCCACCGTTGTCCGGCGCAGCCTCTTCAAAACGCTCATCACGCGTCACATTCCACAGGTCAGTCCACTCGACGCCCAACTGTTCGGTCAACTGGCGGGCAAGCGGCAGGCTTAGGCCGATGATGCCGCTGGGGTCGCCTTCAATGCCCTCGATGAATGCGCCACCGAAACCATCGAGCGTGAATGATCCGGCCACTTCAAGGGGTTCGCCGGTGGCGATGTACCGCTCGATCATCGCGTCCGAGAACTCGCTGAAGTGCAACGTCGCTTTGCTTGCGCCCTTCGCCACACGGCCGGTCGCGAAATCAATCAGGCAATGGCCGGTCCACAGCTCTCCGGCCGCACCGCTCATCCGGCGCAGGCGTTCGCGCGCGACTTCTGGCGTATGCGGTTTGCCATACGCTTTGCCATCGAGCAAAAACATCGAATCGCAACCCAAAATGAGCGGTCCCACCCCGGCAGCGGTCAGCCCGCGCCCTTCAGCGGCGAGCGCCTGCTGCAGTGGTTCCTCGGTGCGCGGAATCCGCACACGGGAAAAATCGCGGGTCTGCGTTTCGGCACGAGCATTGTCGGCGAGCGCCGCGGCCGGATCGTCCGCAGCCACGGCGTCAAGCGGACGGCCGGTCACGCGCTCCCCCGTCGCTTCGCGCGCGGTCTTGGCGACCGCAAGATAGGCCTCGTATACGGCGAGCGCCTTGGCCTCGGCAAGCAGCATCACCTTAGTATCGATCGGCAGCTCGTCCACAGAGATGCCCTGTTTGTCGGCCGCTCTGGCGAGCACGGCGTCTTCGTCCACATGCGACACGCGAATGGTGGGGCAGATGCCGGCATGGAACAGGATGTCGCGGCGCGGCTTGGATTTCGAAGCGAGAATCAGCGGTATGGTCATGGTTTACAGACTACTGTGATGGGCATATGTACGCACATGGGCCGACAGACGGTTCCAAAAGATTATTTTGACACCAACAGTTTTCACCTGTCTTCTGCTGTCAGCTCGTCTTTTCATATCCACTTTGTTCGCTAATGTTGACTCAGTCATCAATGACGACCACTGCCCCATCTTGCGAAAGGACCCACATGAAAGTGCTGTTCGTGTGCACCGGCAACATCTGTCGTTCACCGATGGGCGAGCTCATGTTCCCACTGTTCTTTCATGATGATTCAGTCACTGCGGACAGTGCCGGCGTCCTGGGACTCGTCAACAGCCCGATCGATCCATCGAGCGAACGTCTTATGAATCAGGACGGCATCGACGCCTCTGTCTTTCGTTCAAAACGTATAACGCCGCAGATTGCGATGAGCAGCGATCTCATCCTGTGCTTCACAGAGCATCAACGCAAAAAGATCGTTGAGCTTGCGCCACGCAGTCGCAGTCGCACATTCTTGCTGACCGATTTTGCCGATTTGTGCACGTATTGCCGCGACAACAACATGATTCACGGAGACACCCTTGAAGCCCGTCTCGACTCGGTGCTGACGAACGCCTCCTTGGTACGCCCTATGCTGCCGAAGGCGCGCGAGATTGATGATCCATACCAGCGGGACTTCCCTGCGTTCGAAACCGCCCATGAACAGATCGGCGAGGCCTTCGCAAGTATCGCCAGCGCACTTGAACCCGCACGAGGCGCACACGCGCACTGAAAGAGTCCTATATGCGAACGTTCGCACCAATGAGCGGTTGTGATACCTTTCCCAGACGTATAAACATACATAGTCCGCTGCTCGCCGGCATGGGCAAACAGCCTTTTACGTCTTAAGCATCCACTACCGTTACATACATGGCATATTCGTCTGAGAGCAGCGGAGGGGGCATCACCATTGGCATTGCGATGCATAAGCCATACCCTATTCCCCAGGGCGACATCTATCTTCCGATTCATGTCGGCGCCGCACTGCACCCAGATGTTCTGACTGCCGAGCAAGGTGACAACACAGGTGACAACATTTCCACACTGAACCCTTATTTCTGCGAACTCACCGCCCTGTACTGGCTATGGAAGAACAACACCAGCGACTATAAGGGGCTGGTGCATTACCGCCGCTACTTCGCCATCCCCAGCTTCCTCAAACGGCATGCCGGGAATCGGTATGACCGCATCATCCAGGGACCTGAGCTGGAGCAGATCCTTGCCTCCAACCCAGTTGTGCTGCCCAAGAAGCGCCATTATTTCATTGAGACGATCTATTCGCATTACGCACATACGATGTACTCCGACCACCTCGATATCGCACAGTCGGTGTTGCAGGACATGGCCCCAGAATACCTCGATGAGTGGCGTGAGCTCATGGGCAGGCGCAGCGCCCACATCTTCAACATGATGATCATGGACCGTGAGCACTTTGACGCTTACTGTGCATGGGTGTTCCCGATCCTCTTCGAAATCACGACGAGGCTCTCCCCCGAGCAGTACGATTCATTCCATGCCCGTTATCCGGGACGCATCAGCGAAAACCTGCTCAACGTATGGATCATGCACAACCACATTCAGTTCAAGGAACTGCCCACGACCTTTACCGAACCCGTCAACTGGTGGAAGAAAGGCACAAGCTTCCTCAAAGCGAAGTTCTTCAAGAAACGCTATACCGGCAGTTTCTGACGCCGATGTTTGATGCCTATGCACAACATACACAGTTTGCCTGATGGGGCCAGCAAATTCAGCACATCCATCAATTTGGCAGTACCCATACTGCTGGCACACTTCCCGGCATCTGCGATAAGGCAACTGTTCAATCGCAAAGCAATGACAAGGATTTGATATGACTGTTTTTTTCATCTGCGAACAATCCATCAGCACCCATGACGCCGGCGAAAAAGCACGAGACGATCTTACGACAGTCCTGCAATCAATGAACGCCAAGCCCCTCACCATCCATCGGTGTCGGGAAAAAGGCAAAATCGATCGGTTGTTGTCCATTCCGATGGTCCGTCATGATTGGTCTTCCGTCGCCGCCCATGTGCAGAAAGGCGACACACTTGTCATACAGTATCCACCACAAATGTATCCGAAAGTGTCACTCGCCGCGCTGCCATCACTCCGGGCAATGAAGAACAATGGCGCCAAGTTATGTTTTTTCATACATGACATCGATTGTCTTCGCGGGAACTCCGCAGAGGGCCCCGATGCGCAATGGCTGGCGAATGCCGATGTCATCATCGCACATAACCAAGTCATGATAGATCGCCTCCGTACACTCAATCTCTCATGCCCTATGGTTGATTTGCAGATATTCGACTATTTGGCCGATGACAACATTCCAAATGATTCCATCAACCGTGTTCCCGGAATCGCCATAGCAGGTAATCTCAATCGCAATAAATCTGGTTATATCTATCATCTCGCCCACGACTTCCCATCTGCGAACTTCCAACTGTTTGGACCTAATTTCGATGGGGATGCCATAGAGCGGCAATGGTATCATGGCTCAGTGAGCCCGGAAGAGCTGCCAAAAGCAATGAACGCCCAGTTCGGGCTGGTTTGGGATGGAGACAGCCTACAAACGTGCACAGGTCGTTTTGGGGAATACCTTCGTTTCAACAATCCACATAAACTCTCCCTGTATCTAGCTTCAGGCATGCCAGTATTCATCTGGGACCAAGCAGCCGAAGCGCAATTCGTGGAGCGCAACCATCTCGGTTTTGCGATATCCTCAATCGCTGACGCTGTATATATGGCCGAGAACATTGATGCCGATATTTACAAGACATATCAAAAAAACGTGAGTGCTATGCAAAAACGACTACATCGGGGATTCTACACAACACATGCACTACAGCAAGCATTCGCAACACTGCGACCATAATAGAATATATCGCGACCATCTAATACTGATCCGCATCAATGGCAAAGGAACGAGGCGAGCATGGCATCACGAACCCCCTGGGCATGCAAGCGCAAACCGGCTTTCACAAGAGTACTCAGACGAGCATTCGCCTTCGGCACCATTCCATCTCCGCGTTGACTGCGATACGAGTATCGATAGATTGACATGAACTTACCACACCAGAACACATCTCGAGAGAGCACCGTCGGCGGCTTCCGCACCATGCAAGCCGTGCAAACAAAAGGACGCGGCGCATTCAACACACTCTGCAACTACCTTATTCTTTTCTTCGTTTTTTTGTACCAATATGTATCTAAAGGCGACTATTCTGATTCGTTAGCTGATTTAGTCGCAGTTATAGCAATAATCCTTGCGTTGATTCAAATAACCGCAATGTTAATTGGCGGGACTTTTTATATCAACAATACATATCAAAATACGTCTCATTATTATCTATTCCTGCTGATTCTTTTTATATTCTCATTTTTCTATTTCTTCTGTCAACGCAGATTTGATTTAGTGGTAGGTCTTCTGGTTTGCGTGGCTTTGCACAATTGGGACATCGATTCCTTTTTCAAGGCAACGGGCATCCTATCCAGCATCATGTATGGATCGCATCTATTGCTGTACCGGCTAGGCTATATTCAAGAACATGCGAGGATTATGGATCGGGCCACTGACAACGGAACGATATACCGGTACGCGATTGGATTCGATCATCCAAACTTTACCGCACCATTTATCCTGCTTATCCTCGCTTCCGCCATTGGTTGCCGCCGAACTTCTCAACGCCTCATCTTCGGGGCGATTGGATTCCTGTACTCCATCATCAGTTACGAATATACCAACTCGCGGACAGCGCTGGCAGCGACCCTGTTTGCCATTGTCATACTACTATTCAGCTTCTTCATCAAGAGCCCGCATCTGTACGTTTTATTCCCAGTCACCACAATCGCCTCAGTCGGGCTCATGCTCTATCTTGCATTCGCATACCACGATGACCCAACGGTGAACTTCCGCTGGTCACAGCGCCCCTCAATCATTTACAATTTATTCCAAGACTATGGACTATCGCTATACGGAAACGAAGAACTTAATACGATAAATCGTGAAACCGGAGGTTCAATAGATAATTATTGGTTTAATCTATTATTCTCATATGGTATTATAATTACAATCGTAGTATTTGTTCTTCTATACATTCTGTGCAAAACATCATGTCGTCACAATTCACCCAACATGGTTTGGGTTGTAGTGATGTATATGGTATATGGCATGTCAGAGCATCATGTATTTGACTACGGGTTTAGCATACTATCGATTCTCATTTTCATGCCGATAGTATATCCACTCTTCTTCGCTCAAACCGGAGACAATCGCAAGATAGCCAAACGCATGCCCCGAAGCAGACGCCAAAACCGGCAAAGACGTCAGCAATCTCCAAGCTGGCGATGACGAAGACCACATATCACGCGCATCATTGTGTAGCTCTTCATCCGCAGTGCGATGATTGAAAGACGCTTCGACCACGTGAACGCATGCAGCGAAATGTTGCGCAGCGCCTTTGAGTACATCGGATCTTCCAGCAATTGACGGAATTGATGCCGCCTCTCAGTTTCATTGGCAGGGTTCATCGGATTGAACACATAATGCAACATCAGAAGAAGTAAATAGAAAGCGACATACTCATCAAACAATGTACTCAACGAGTGATCATGCGCATCACGAATGACACATGAGAAATAATCTAGATATGTACTTATTTTTTTAGAATAATCTGGTTTATATGCTGTGACCAGTGATTGTGCATTTCTGTCATACCGATAGCAAATCGCGTCAACAAATCCGACACTTCGACTGTAGCGTACGGCATCAAACATGAACATCGTATCCTCGATGAACAGGGTTTCATCAAAGCACACCCGTTCATCGTTCAGAAAAGCCCGAAGGAATATTTTCCCCCATGCCGTCCCCGTTCCAAGATCGACCCGCAATGTGCTATACAGGTAATCCCTGGTATCTTTCCCCGCATACACACGGTCCTGCGCAGCAAGATGACAACGCTCGGTCCCATTATGCATGACTTTTTCATAGGCGCCTTGCACAATCTGATTCCCATGCAGATTCCCGAAACGCACCAGCTTTTCCATGCCGTCGGCAACAAGTTCATCATCGGCATCCAAGAACGTGGTCCACTTTCCTACCGCATTACGGATTCCGGCATTACGTGCAGCGGCAAGGCCAGCATGGTCAATGACTTCGGACCGGACATGGTTGTGCGCATAGCTCCGAACTACATCGTGGAGTTCCGATGCGGGCTCTCCATCAAATATGACGACGGTCTCATGCGAAATCCGTATATTCACCGTACTATCCAATGCCCTACGTAGCACCTCTTCCGGAGTATGCCAGACAGGTATCACGATGCTCAGCTCAATGGTATTCATGCTGCTGTTTTCCTTCTCTCCGTATTCCTCAATCCACATCAAGCTCGACGCCTCCTGTACCGACGCCATATGTCCTTTCCTATGGGGACGAGCTGCGCCGCCTGTAGACCACATATCGCGATGCATGTCGCAGCCAGAATAAACGGCAGCGCCGGGATGTCCATCGTTCGCAACACCGCTTGCACAAGTAGGATGATCTCCGTGCAAAGCACATTAAGCCAGTCGATGGAAAAAGCCATGATCTTACGCGAATCCTTGACGCGCAGAATCAATACCACCAAATTTCCTAGCAGCATTGCAATGGTCGTTCCAGGCAATCCCATCCACTTGATCAGCAATGGGGTGGCGATCATCGTGACCAATGCACCTGCCGCTGTCGTAATGAACAAAAACATGGTCTTCATGTTTGAGGTATACAGCGACGCGAAAAACGAGCTCAGAATATTATACAACACTGCAATAATCATTATTGGGACCAGTGTCCAAGCGGCGTAAAATTCTTTTTGCAACATAAACGAAGCAATCCACGGAACCACAAGAATGAGAGCCGAAGCCAATACAACACCCATTGCATGGAAAATCTTAAATACCACGCTGAAGAACTTGTCGACTCCTTCTTTTTTGAACTCCTGAAATGCGGAAAGTGTCCATGCAGAAAGGAACACTTGGCTCAGCAGATTGATGATGTTCGGGATTTTGCTTGCTGCCGCAAACAGTCCGGATAGCCCAATACCGAGCATGCCGATAATGAAATACCGGTTGACATTGCTGTTGATCCACCAAGAGAGGGCATTCGGAACTAAAGGGATTGAATACGACAACATTCGACGGATATATACACGATTCAGATCTTGACGCTCAAATCGAATGTACCGGTATTCCCTTCCACCAATGACGAATACCAGTATGCCCAACGAGGCGCCGGCGATCACCGCATAGAAATATCCATGTACCCCGAGATTGGCCGGGCCGATGAAGACCCATGCCAACAATCCCGAAGTGAGCGAAGACGCCGCCGATGAAATAGGAATGAGCTTGATTTGATTGAGTCCTCGCGCCACGTAGCCAAAGAAGCCTTGAAAAGCGCTCGCCACATAAGTCAAAAAGAACAGCCAACGATAATCATCAAGACCGCCGAAAATATTGAGGGAAAGCGTCGGCAACAGCGCCCCCACAATAACGCAGCTCATCACGGTCACCCCAAAGCCGATGGTGACATATTCCCGCTGATGCTTGCTGTCATCAATGGCATAGCGGAGCACCGCTTCCGAAATCTGCAACGTCGCCAATGGCAACAGCAGGTTCACTGTTGTCGAAGCCACATCGGTTATGCCGAATTCCGATGAGGTCATGTAGAACGTATACAGCGGAACCAACAGAAATGTAATCAGTTTCGTTGCTACGGTATTGCATGCGAAGAGCAGTATATTGACAAGCAGATTCTTGTACTTTCCTACTGCCATCCCTGCACCCTTCCGGTATGATCCATCATTCTCATTTCATGTGCCGCCGCATCCGCATCCTCACACACCACGTCGCGACAACGCTTCCGCCAATCTCAACAGACCAGCATACGATGCTTCTACAACCTCCTCAACGGATTCCCTCGTACCATATTCATTGCGGAATACGGCAAGTTTTTCACGGTAAGGGATTGGGTTGATTTCACATCCGTATACGAGCCCGAGAATGCATGCATGCATTCGAGCCGACACGATGTAGTCAGTGTGCCGCAGAGCCTGAACAAAGTCAGCTAGATCCACACCGGTCCGCGCATAGGCTTCAATACCGTAGCGCGCGCTCAATGCCTCAGCCACATGTTCCGGATACGCCTTGTCACCCATGATGGTCGACGTGACCGTCACAGGAAGGCCGGACTTCCGTACGAGGAATTGTTTCGCCAAATATCCAATATATTCATCCTCGTCACGCAAATTGAGATCACGGAAACGCCTCGTGTCATATGCGACCGGTACGCACATAGATTGAACGCGTTTGCTTGCGCTATCTTGGGTGGGATGCACTTTGGCATAGGAAAAAACCACATCCGGCGCATAGTCAACGCGCAAACCACATATTTGACGTAGTTGAGTTTCCGTCGCATGATCACGGACAGACACATATTCGCACGTGCGCAACGCATCGCCGTAACGCCGAGAACTTATCCCCCCAATCAAATCCCCACTGACACCAGTGACGAATACGGGAATCCCCGTTTCCTCCAATGCATGCACCCATGACACGAATGCAGAATTGAAGCCCCAATGGCTTGCCAGCAGTTCTCCGCCGCCGATCACTGCCGCATCGATACGCCCAACACTTCCAAGTATGTTGGTGATGCGTTTCCTGTTCTCATGATCCATCAACCGCGGTATACGCATGGCTATTCGTGGGACGATGTTCTTGGGGTCAACCGACCAGCTCCACCGATCCTCCACCCGTTCCTCATAGGGGGCTTGTGCAACTTCGAACCCTTGGCCGCGCAAGAAGTTCACCAAGACGGACTCAATGGCCTGATCGCCGATATTATCCGTCTGGCCTTGGTTGATCACCAGTATTCTGCTCATCGTACCGACTCCTTACCTAAGGCCGCTCATGGCAGCAACACCGAAGCTAACGTCGGAGTTCCATCCTTAGCAATCTTTGGATATTCGCCCTTCCATGTCAACTTATAGACAAAGGTGGAACCCTCTTCGATACGCCGCAACACTGTGGAATCAAACGGCAAACCCTGCATAAGGTAATCACTCAGCTGTTCACAGCATGCATTGTTAGCCGGTACACTCGCGTATTCCTGCATGCCGCCGATTAAGTCTTCACGCGCTATCTTCGCAAGATAGGAAAAAAGGAAATAATCAATAAGTGTATCGTAGTGCTCCCAATAATATAGGAAACATTCATATATAAATGAGTACGTTACCGATTCTCGCTGCGAGCCAAGGAAATATGCCTGCCATTCCGTGCAATCGCATGCGACTGCATCCCGAATGGCATTTGGCTTTATCCCTTTGACATTATAAATCGGTAGCGTAAACACCTCTTCTGGGATATCATGCACGACAAGCATGGATACGTCAATCCACAATCCGCCCTGCTGTGCCAGCAAACCTGCCCGCAAGACGTCCGCGAACTGTTGTTGCGGCATCTCTCCATTTTCGTATCGTTCGATAAAATGCTGCGGAAGGTCACAGTATTTCTTATAATTCTTAAGTGTGACCAATCGGATTTCATGGCCGTTGGCATGCTGCCCAATGCGTTCAATCATCCCCTTGACGAATGACGGCGCTTGATCGATTCCCTGAAGCCAACATAACCAAATCACGCCTACATCTTTATGGTTGGCGTTCACCGGTGGCCGATTTCGATATTGCTGTATTTGCTTTACAAAAAAACGTCGCGCCCATTTCATGATATATCGCTCTTTGAGGCTCAGTATATGACGAGAAAATGGTTTATGAAGACGTAATGAAATAGGCCGATCGACAACAGCACATAGCTCAAGCACCGCATAATACGGAGAGAACACGCGCGCATGCCGGAGAAAACGCGCCATCAACTCGTTACCGCGCCCCATCACCACTCACCCGCTCTTCCAATGCCGTATAGACTTCTTTGGACTGAGGAAGCATGAACTTGCGCGCGAACAATATATGAGGCTGCCGCAATGCACCCCAGTCCTCCATCCCAATCGCCCTTGGGGACGAGTCATGCTTTGAGAACCACTGCCATTCCATGAATCGCAGATTCCCGACTTTAGAAATCGTATTCTTAAGCGGCGAATCCCGTAGCTCAGCGAGCACGAACACCTCATCGCAGCAGTATGTCCAACGGTATCGTTTGAGGATACTTTCCTTTCGACTTACCAAAACCGCCACAGCTTCATCGGTCAGACTCACCCAATTGATATGTTTCTGCAGTTGTTCCTTGTCTGAAAAGCGACGAACTCCAAACATTTTTTGGACATAACATGAGGCGAAATCAATGTACTTCCATAGATTTCTTTTTTTCCCGACTACGGTATTCTGCAAAAGATGATACTGATCAAAGCGCATGCGGAAACGAGGAGGCTCTTCCTCGATGGAAATATAATTCTCACCGTTATGGCTTTCCAGAAATCTATTTATATAATCATTACTTTTTACCGGATAATCTACTCCAGATAATAGATGATAATAATCATATTGCCCGGGATGCCTGTATGCCGCTTCAAAAAGTCGCATCTCGACTTCAATTTGGCTGCTTCCACCCCAGACGACTTTCTGGGACGGCAGTATCGTCAGCGTACTTTTCTCGACGACATGGTTGATATCCTCATCTTGAAGTGGGAATCGGCTATCAATGTGCAAGAAAATATCATTGCGTCTATCATCAAGGGCACGAAGCAACCTACGCAGTTCCTGGGGACGATCGTGAGCCATGATCAGATATGCCTGCTTCACCGCACATCTCCTTCCACGTCGCTGGATGCCTCATACCCTGATTTCATGGCATCACACGCCGACAGCAATCGCAGGAGCTCACGACACTTGTCACGTTGCCGCTCATCTAGATGCCGGCTCCCCTTATAGATCCATGTATCTTCGGCCCACAACTGTTTGCGGACAGCCTCCTCATTCAAAGCGACCTGTTGATCAACCATGATCATAAGCTGTTCACATTTTGTGTTGTTGCTGGGTACTCGCTTGTAAGATTGCGAAACAGCGGGTATATCTCTTGCGATAGATGCAAGATAATACGAAGCGAAGTAATTGACTAGAGTTTCATATCTCCGCATGTAATCTTCGAGCAAATCAAGCATAGCTTTACAGAACAATGCATGCGGCTGTGCAGCCATGAAGTACGCTTGCCATTGTCTTCCATCCGGGATAAGGGCATCATAAGGGAATGGCTCCAAGTTCTTCACCGACCACATCGGATATTCCAAGATATCTTCACCGGCGAGGCGAAGCTGATACACAGTGGCATCCACCCAGATGCCCCCATAACGCTCCAATAACGCGAATTTGATATAGTCAGTCAGCAACGCGGCATTCACTGTGCCAGCTTCATATCTATGCAATATGAACTCTGGGATATCAACATATTGTCGCACTGTTGCCAGATCAACGATCTCGAGAGGTCTATTCGGATTGTGCTTACGTACAGAATCAATGTACATGCGGCAATCCTCAGGCATCTCATCAGCGCCCTGCAACCATACCGTCCAAATCACCGCTTCATCCGGATTCCGGAATGGACGAGCGGTCTCGGACATGTCCTGCCAGCGACGCAGAACCGGAGTGAATTCCCGGAGGAACCAAGATCTGAGCCGCGCGGTCTGTTTCTCATTGATATGACGCACAAACGGATGGCCCAATCCAAGCATCTTCCTTCCGACGCGTGCGATACCATCCGAGAAAAGATAGGCACCTCCCACACGGGCGTTGATGATGATACGGCGCAAACTGTTGTTCATATGTTCTCCTCCTCCCACATCATCTATCGCGTACACCGGCCAGGATGCTCATCATCGCCAGTGGCGCGTACAGGCCTTTCTTAGCCCATGTGCTCCAGGTACCCGAATGGAAGAAGAACCGTCTGCCCAATTTCCTAACCTCACGAGTTCGGATATGCCTGTCCGGAAGCGCCAATCCATTCCGGATTGCCAATAATAAGTACCGATCGATACATGAATACATGATGCCGCAGATATTCCGTCGAACACTTTTCGGAGCGCCATGCAACGCCGTGAGCAACTCGGCGTATACGCATGCTTTTGTATACAGCAAGCGCTCCGGATCCCACGTGTGTACGTTGCTGTTCGGATTGTCACGATGCACAAGAAAAGCGGGGGTGTGCTGGGTGCGTATGCGGTTGGTTCGATTGAATGCGAGCATACGGAACGCCGTTTCCACATCCTGTTCACGATACTCGGGGAAGCGTATATCGGCACGCTTGAGATACTCGGTGCGGTAAAGTGACGACCAGAATTCAAGTTCCGGCAGACCATCTTTGATTGGAGATTCCGGCTGCACGACCCGTGCATCGGCGCCTTCCATATCGGTCATGGTCTTCGGCAGATAGAAGATGTCGACCCCCTCTGCCCCAGGGGCCGCGATCAGCGTCCTGATGTCTGCGATTGCGGTATCGGTGAAATAATCATCGGCATCAAGAAACGCAATCCATTCTCCATGCGCTTCATGGATACCGGTATTGCGCGCTGCCCCCGCGCCACGGTTCGGGGTATGGATGATGCGGATCCGCGGATGCACGGCGGAGATTTCGTCGAGGTATGCACCGCTTCCATCCGTCGAACCATCATCCACGATGATCCATTCGGCGTCGGCGTCCATCTGCGGCACGATTGCATCCACGGCACGGTCGATGACCTTTCCCGCGTTATATGCGGGCGTGATGATGGAAATCAAAGGCATATGCGTACTCTTCACTGTATTTGACATGTATCCGTATGTGCGTAGGGATGGCTAGCGATTCTCCGCCGCTTGCCGTTGGGAGCGCCTATGCGCAATCGCAACCCATGCAGCACGTATTCGCTCATACCCCCTCCCCTTATGCCTATCTATCGTCAATGCAAATAGCAACTGCCGAACCATATCAAGTAGAAGACACGCGAAAAACACACCCACGATGGTAAGCGCACCCATGAGAATAGGCATTGATGATGTATACATCTTTGGCACACCAAGATAGTGGGTCCAAGCTTGATAAATGGCCGGTTGAAAATGAATCAGGTAGACACCGAATGCGGACGCCGCCATCACATTGATGATGCGATTATGGAATTCCCTACGCTCCACAAGCAGGAACAGACCGAAACCAATCATCATCATAGGCAGTTTCCAGTGATCGAATATGAAAGACTGCATCTTCGCCATTTTCCCTGTCATCATGAACAGTGTATTCGTTACGGCCCAATACAGCAGTACGACGGCGAAACCCACACCGATCAGCTGCCAGCACCTTCGTGTAGTAAATGGTTCCATATACCAGCGATAGTATGCAATCAGCACAAACCAATAGATAAATACAAAAACACTTGATTCCGTCAAATCAAAGGCAAATTTGGGAATGAGCGAGAGTACACCCCACAATACCAAGCATGCGATGGCAAGCTTTTTGTGGGCGTTTTCGCCAAGCGCGCGCACTCCCTGAATCAGGAAAGGCATGAAGAGAAGGAACAGCGCATAACTTGTCGGATACCACCACATATTGAGGCTGATAGGGAAAATGGATTTCGCAGTAATCGAGAGCATACTCCCGGTGTACAACCCTTGTTTATGCAAGAAATAGGTCACCACGAGCAATGTCAGACTCCAGAACAACAGTTCGCGTTCGAGCAGCCATATTCGTTTCAGCGAATCGTTCAACGTCTCGCACCGATCAAGCAAAAACCATACCGAAATGGTGAAGAATATGAAGTTTCCAATCCATCCACCACTCATATATATCATCTGATACACAAATTTATTGAATGATATAGGTTGAGAAGCAATCCATAATCCTTGGTTCCCGCCGCGGACATAATGGAAACCGACGATCATCAGCATGGAAACCAATCGCAGCAATTCGATGCTTGAATTCCGTTGTCTCTTCGGCGCCACCCCCGTATGTTTCCCTGAAACCACACGCCCTCCTTTGATATCTGTTGGAATATTCGCCAACTCGTTCCATGAATCTCTACGAATATAGGATTACACGGAGTATCTGACCCATTCGTCTCAATCGGTGCCAGTGCAAGTTGTTGCAGCTGTATTACGCGAATACAGCATATGGGGCATCAAATATCCGCCCTATATGCTGTATTTACGAGTCAGGCTGCACATCTTCCCCACAATGCAGGGAAGACCATCAAGCCGGTCTTCCCTGTATTGCGTGGTGTTGGTTGGGTTTAGTTGAGGTGGTTGTGCATGCGGTACAGGAACGCGGCGGTCTGCTCACGGTTGACCGGCTTGTCCGGCGAGAACCCGCCAGCACCATCACCAGCCGTGATACCCACCGACGCGGCCCACAACACACCATTGGCCGCCCAATGCCCCTCGCCCACATCCTTGAACCTACGGTAATCCGCAGCCGACGGACGATACGAGGACGCATCCACGTCACCATGACCCGCAGCGAACCGCTGCAGGAACGCAGCCATCTCCGCACGCGAGCACACACGGTCCGGCGAGAACCCACCGGCGCCATCACCCGACGTGATACCCACCGACGCGGCCCACAGGATCGCCTGCGCCGCCCAATGCGACGCATCCACATCCTTGAACCTACGGTAATCCGCAGCCGACGGACGATACGACGCCGTCGCCGCATTGCCCTCCGACACCGACAAGCGATACAGGAACGCCGCCATCTCCGCACGCGTCAACTCACCCGACGGATAGAACATCCCGTTATTGCCCGAAGCCACACCAGCGGACGCGGCCCACTCAATACCCTCAAAGAACGGATGAGACACCGGCACATCCTTAAACGACGCATCAGACTTCACAACCGTCAACACGATCGAAGCCGACTTGCCGCCTGCGGTAACCGTGATGGCCGTCGTTCCGGGATTCTTCGCCGTGACGACGCCGGAACCAGACACCGTCGCAACAGACGTATCGGAAGAGCTCCAAGCCAACGTACCAACTGTTGCGTTCGCAGGAGAGACCTGCGCCTTGAGCTGGAGGGTCTCATTACTTTGGATAGACGCTTCATTGTTGGAGATGCCGTTGCCGGTGATCGCCACGGACTGAACCGCGACACCATCCGGCTGGACCGTCACGATGATCGACGCGGACTTGCCACCAGCGGTCGCCGTGATACCGGCATTGCCCGCAGCCACACCACGCACATTGCCATCCGCATCCACCGTCGCCACAGCCGAATTCGTCGACTTCCACGACACCGCACGATCCGTCGCATCCGCCGGCAACACCGTCGCCGACAACGCCAGACCAGCACCGACCTTGATCGACGCACGGTTACCCGACACACCAGTACCAGAAATCGACACCGACGACACCGGGACAATAACCGGCTCATCCTTGATCACCGTCACCGACACCGAAGCGGACTTGCCGCCCGCGGTCGCCGTGACCGTGGCCATGCCGGCCTGGACAGCCGTGACCTTGCCCGAAGCATCCACCGTCGCCACCGACGTGTCCGAAGACTTCCACGACACCGCACGATCCGTCGCATTCGCAGGGGCAACAGTCGCCGAAAGCTGCTTCGAAGCACTCTCCTTGAGCTCAAAATCACCACCGGCAATCGACACCGACGACACCGGAACAACCGTCACACACGGCGCGACAGAACCGACCGTACCGTTCTCGACGATGACATTCGCGCCGCTCGCGGTGTAGTTCTTCTTGCCGTTGTTGTCCCAATTGCCTGCACCATTGTTGAACACAAACTCAACCTGGCCGCCTTCGGTGCCTTCGATCGTGTACTTGACATAGCCATCGCAAGCCGCTTCCATCTTCACACCCGGAGCAGTCGTCCAGGTGCCGGTGCCGATGCGGTAATGCAGATAGGTCGAGTTCGCGCCGAAGTTGCTCGCCGGGTAGTAGATGGTCGTGTCATGGACAACCGGCGCTTCACCGGTCACATTCACGGTCACGGAGTCCGACTTACCGCCAACGGCGGCGGTGATTGTCGCGGTTCCCTTCGCAAGGCCCTGCACAACACCGTTCTTGACAACGGCGACCTTCTCGTTCGAAGAGGTCCACTTGACCGGCTTGTTCGCCGCCGAGGCTGGGGCCACAGTGGCGGTGAGCTGGGTCGTCGCGCCATTGGCGAGGTCAAGGTTGACCGTACCGCTCGGGCTGATCTTCACGGAGTCGACGGTCACGGCGAGGCAGGACGCTTCTTCCCACTTGCCGTTCGTGATGTTGCCATCCCAGACATAGGAGCCGTCGATCAGCAGACCCGCGGCATCCACGTGGTCGCCCGGATTTTCGGTCGCCGTATCACCGGGGAACTTGTTGCCGGGGATTTCACCTGCGCCGCCGTTGTTGAAGATGACACGGATCGGGTCGTCTCCGGCCTTGTCGATGATCTCTTCCGGAATCTCGTAGACCTGATCGGCGGTGCCGTCGCATGCCCCGGATTCGGCCGTCATCAGTTCGCCCGGCCACGCCGCGTTCTGGATGACGGAGCCAGCAGGAGCGTTGTTGTCGACGTACACGTATGCATAGATCTTGTTCCATGCCGCCGGCTTCTTCGCATAGGCCGTGTAGCTGACAGTGGCGTTCGGGTCCTTCTTGGTGAAGGTCTCGGAAGCGGTGATCTGCTTGCCGTCGGCATCAGTACCCGTAAGAGTCACGATGATCTGCGTGTTGACGGCGCTCTTCGCGCCGATGGTGATCTTCTGGCCATCGGTGAACGAACCGGAATCGCCTTCGGAGGTGCTGTAACGCGCGTTGTTGACGTTGCGTGCGGTCAGTGTCACCTGCGTGGTGTCGGTCTTGAAGGACTTCGCACCGGTCACGGCGAGCGAGGCGCGCGGCGAGTTCGACGCGTTGTAGAACACGTGCACCTTGCCGCTCTTGACCTCACCGGAGGTGATCTTCTTGTTGTTGACGACGAGCTTGCCGCCATAGACCTGATCGACGTATTCGCCGTTGTCGAGCGTCGTGTCCATGCCGACGAGGCTCTTGTCGCCGTCCATGTTGACGACGGTCATGCCATCGTTGTTCGGGTTGCCGTCGGTCTTGTAACGCTCGATCATCAGGCAGTTGTTGTTGCCCTGGCAGTTGCGCAGATATTCGGCGTTGCCTTCCATCGCGTTACGGAACTTGTTGACGTTCACGACTTCGGGATGCTTCCACTCGTCGTCACCAGCGTCACCGAGTGATGAAACCTCAGCGAAGCGTGGATTCGACCCGCCCGACCCCTGCGGACGGTTGAAGAACAGCGGGGCTCCGCCCTTGCGGGAACCGACGATACCCCAGCCCATGCGAATCTGCCATGCGGACAGCTGCGATGAATACTCATTCGTATTCGCATAGGTATCGTGCGATTCGACCCAGGTCACGAGCTGGTTATCACGCACGCCGGTGCCTTGCAGACTGCCGAGACGCCCGGAGCTGATGTTCTTGTCCTGCATCGCGGCACGGATCTCATTGCCGTAATGCGATGCAGTGTTACCGCCGCCATTCGTCGAGTACTTGTCGAACAACGCCGGGTAGGCCGGGGCATTGAGCCCTTGGTCGCCCTGGAGCACCTCGCCGTACTGGTACTGCGCGCCATTCGGCAGAATCGTGTCATAATACGGCGAATACCTGTCGAACTCGTTCGGGAGCTCGATGTGCTTCGCGGCGTCATAGCGAAAACCATCGATGCCATCGGCTACCGCGCGAGTCAGGTAGTCCTTCATGCGGTTGGCGACTTCCTGGTTCTCGGTGTTGAGATCCCACAGGCTCAGCAGATGGCAGTGTGTGACCTGCCAGCGGTTGCTGTAGTTGATGGCAGTGCCGTTGTCACCGCAACCGCCCTCCTGCCGCGTGTGGAAGAAGCTCGAATTCTTCCAGTCACCTTGAATGGCGTTCCAATCGGCGGTGAAGTGGTTGATGACGGCGTCGGCGATGACACGGATGCCATGCTTGTGCGCCTCCGCGGTCATCTCCTTGATTTCCTGTTCGGTGCCGATGACCTTGTTGCCGATGCCTGTGCCGGAGGGCTGGTACACGTAATACCAGTTCTCGGTGAATTGCATACCCTCCACAGGACCCTTGATCGTGCTGATCGGGACCGTCTGGATTGAAGTGTAGCCGGCGTCTGCGATTTCATCCATATGCGCCTTGATCGTATTCGCCGACCACATCCACGCATGCAAAATCGCACCGTAATCCATTTCCTTCGACAGGCCATTGGATTCACGGGCCGCTTCGAACTGCGCATTGCCGAGTGTACGGTCATAGCTCGTCGTCGGCCCATTCGCGGCAAATGCCGCAGGGGCCGTAACCGCGCCGAGCGCCATGCCGCCGGCGAGCGTTGCAAGCGCAGAAATGCTCGCGACCGCCTTGGCCATGAACCTGCGCCCTCCCGAATGCTTGCTCTTCCCGAGATTCTTCTCGGTCTCAGACAGAGGTGTCATGCCACTGTCTCCTTTTCTTCTCTAGAAATAAGGGACTGTTCTTTCCTTATCGCCAACCGTCCACATAGCCGGCCGGCAATGCACATGCTCGCCCGCCATGAACAATATGCATGTTCCGTAAGCGACCAAACACTTCAGTTGACACAATCATTGTGCAACCATTCGCATATTGCTCATTATAGACATATCAACCACTAATTCCAAGCAGAGGATTCACATATCGCAAACGATGTCATTACATGAGCACAGCGTTATACAGGCAAATGGCGAGGCATAGACCATTTCTCAACGACGTAAGCGTTTACCCTTCCCGTAGGCGCTGACGCGTTCCAACATGCCCCTATACGAAGAGGTGCAGGGCTACACACGCATGTAGCCCTGCACCTCTCGTCATCTGCGACGAAACCCTAGGTGGTCATTTGGTGTCGCATTTTGGATCAAGATAGGTGATGCCGTCATCCACCCATCCCATTGGTGTCTGATCGATTGTCAAGGGGGCAGTCGCTTTTGTTGAGACACGCACGTCAAAGGTGAACGTTGCGATCTGCCCGGGATTGACCTGCACATACGTCTCATAGGCGTTCACACCGTCGATTGTCGTTTCCTTGACCGCGTCGACTTTGCCGCCGAGCTGCATGAGATTGCTGATCGAACCGCCTTGAGGAGCGTAGAACAGGATTTTCTCCATGGCCTTGCCGGTGTTGTCGCTGTTGTTACCGGTGATGTACCAAGGCAGTGATTTCGCTTCTTCCTCGGTCATCGTGTTGTGCACCATGAACTCGACGTGGTACAGATCACCATCATCGCAGTTCACACGCTGGATCTTCGCCTCGCGCTTGATGTACCAACCCATCTTGGAGGGGTTCTGCTCAGTCAAGTAGATGCCAACGGATGGATTGGTCTCGCTGCTCGGGATCTGTCCGGTGAACCCAGCGGCCTGAATGCCTTGCTCGGCGCGCTCATCGAACGCATACATCGTGAAATGGCGGCCTTTCGCCATGGTTCCCAGCATTTCGCCGGTTTTGTACAGTTTGCCCATATCCATGTGCGAGAACATCGATTTCATCGCCTGACCGGCTACAACGCCGAACAATACGTCGGTCTCATTCTCCGGGTACTTCTGGTACACGGTGTTCATCAGGAATTCCGCGGTGTTTTCACCGGTCAGCACAGTGCCATCTGGCAACGTCACATTACCATTGATTGCAATGAGCTGCTGCAAAAAGACCGGATCGACCATGATCACGCCGTCAAGGGGCACACTCTGTCCCCACGGTGTACGGTTCCATACGGATTGCATGGCGACCGCTGAATCCGCGGTGTTCGGGAAGACGGCCAAATCACGGATATCAAATGACATGTGCAATGGCCCCTCGTCGGTGAACACCCGCTTCATGTCTTCGGAATGATCACCAATGCCATACGGCAGATAGTCGCCATTCGACCGGAAATCACCGATATGCACCGTGCCATTCGATGTGGTCAGGTCGCCAACGGAACCGATGAGGCCACCCGAGGAGCGCATTTCGGAAGGCGTCATCGCCATGACGGCATACGTGCGCTGCTGTCCATCACCCAAAAGCGTGGGCAGGATCTGGAATGTGTTCGACAGCGCATTCACCCGGTCGGCGAGGTCGTTGAGCTGCGTCTCCCCTTTGCTGTATGCGGAGCGAATCATGCCGATACCCGGTGTGGGGAGCGCGTCATAGTCACGCACCTGACGTTGGAACGATGCGTTGGCTTGCTTCAATGGCTCCACTGCGTCGATGATCGGCTGCAGGTTCACACCGTCGTCCCCATTGGCGATCTGTGCATCGCTCAATGTCTTCAACACATCCACAAACTGTGGGATCGAATCCTGGACGATGCCGTCGATGGTGGTTGTCATGCCTTGGACAGTGGCGATGTCAGTGCCAATGAACGGCATCTTCGCCGCCGCATTCCATAATCCACCATGGGCGATGTCCACGGCCTGCCGGGTTTCATGGGCGATTTGCGGAAGCGCATCACCCGCATTGGCCAGTGTCTCGGCATCTCCGGAAGAGAGTTTCGAAAGCATGGCAATCGCATTGTTTTCGTGGGCCTGCACCTGCTTCGCCTGCTTGCCCAACTGGAGTCCCACCACTCCCGCGATGGCCAGTATGAGCACGACAACGGTGAGGACACCCACAACCCACGGCCACACACGGCGGCGGTGATGGTGGCGATGGCGACGGTGGTGCTGTTGCTGCGTGTGCGCTTGCGACATGCTGCTCCTTAGGCATTACAAAAACCGCGGATTTCCTGAACCACAAGAAATCCGCGGGAAAACATGGCCCTACTACTTCAGCGAGAAGCGGCGCTTCTTGCGGTGGTCCACGGTACGGTTCGAGTAATAGTAGTAATAGTTGCTGTGTTCGAGTGACTTCTTCGATTCACGAGCGCAGTTGAAGATGACGCCATTCACTGGCAGATCAAGCGTGGTGAGTTCGTCGGAAATCTCGCGCAGATCACGTTTGAGTGTCTGGTCACGGCGACAGACCATGACCAGGGAACCGCCACGACGCACGAAGATGACGGCGTCGTTCGCCACAACCATAGGTGCGGTGTCAACAAGCACGTAATCGTAGCGCTCCAAGGCATTGTTGAGCAGCTCGACCATGATTGGGGAGTTGAGCAATGTCGAGGCATTCGGCGGTTTCGGACCGGCCGGCATGATATGCAGGTTCGGCTTCCAATAGCGCTGCACAACGTCTTTGACTGATGCCTGACCGGAAAGCACGTGGGTCAGTCCGGCAGCGCCGTCAAGGTCAAGCTTTTTGGACACGGAAGGATGACGCAAATCGGCATCGATGAGCAGTACCTTCGCGCCGTTTTCGGCAAGGGCGGCGGCGACATTGACCGACATTGTAGTCTTACCTTCGCTCGCACCAGTGGACGTGACAACAATAAGGCGGCAGTTCGTGTCTTCCACTGGTGCCATGAACGACAGATTTGTGCGGATACGGCGGAAATCCTCAGCGACCGGGCTGCCGGGTTCACTGACCACGACGGGCTTCGTGCTGTTGAGCACTTCCTCTTCGGCGATGCGGCCGATAATCGGTGCATCGATGAACTCACCGACCTCATCGCCATCCTGGATGCGCTTGGACAGCACATCCTTGAGCAAGGCGGCAAACACGCCAAGAACCAGTCCGCCAACAATGCCAATGAGGATATTGAGCTTCCACTTCGGTGAACTCGGCGAACTCGGTACGGTCGCCGGCTGGACGACCGACAATTTGACGGACGAACGCGAACCAGAGGCATACAGTGTATTCTCAACGACCGAGCTCAACGACTTTGCGACACCATTTGCGATGTTCGCCGCTTGAGCCGGATCACTGTCCGTCACCGAGATGTTGACGAATGCGGTGTTGGTGGGGTTGGTGACGCTGATCTGCCCCTTGAGTTGCCCCACCGTCGTATGGAGGCCAAGGTCATCGATGACGGGCTGAAGCACCGATTGTGTTGTGGTGAGTGCCGGATACGACTTGATCTGGCTCATGATGTATGAGCTGCCGCTGTTCTGCTCGGACGAATTCGCAGTGCCGTCCGACGAATCGTTGTATGTCGCGAACAACTGGGTGGTTGTCGAGTATTGCACCGGCGATATTGCAGTTAGTGCGATTACCGCACCAAGCACAACAAAAAAGGTGATGATAATCGTAATGACGTGCTTGCGTAGAATGCCGAAGAGCCCGGATAGCGTCATGCCGTCACTTTCCGGCTTGGCGCCAACACCGGCTTGGCCGGAGGCTTGCTGCTCCATCATGTTTTCAGCCATCGAGGTGTATTCCCATCTGAGCGGTGAGACCCTACCGCACCGAGCGCCCTTCACAGCGCGGAACGCGGTTGCCGGTCCTGTCTCTTGAATTCAGCTTTTTTATACTAGCTTTTACGCTCGACGCAATTGATTACAGCCGTGCGACCTGCACGCCCTGCGTGTCGGTGGCGAGGTGCAGCACCTTCCAGTGCCCGGATTCGAGCTGTTCGTGGGCCACGGCGTCGATTGCGCTGTTGGCGTCGCCGTTGTGCAGCACGAGCACGCAAGGGCCGGCGCCAGAGACCATCGCGGCGAACCCGTTCGCGCGCATCAGCGTGATCAGGCGCGCCGAAGGCTCCATGAGCGGGCCGCGGTACGCCTGGTGCAGCTTGTCTTCGGTGGCTTCCATCAGCAGGTCGTTCGGATCGCGCGGGCTCGTCAGCACAGCCGGGTTCATCGCGCCGATCAGCAGCGCGGCGCGCGAGACGTTGAACACGGCGTCGGCGAACGGCACAATCGTCGGCAGCGCCTCGCGCGCCTTGCTCGTGGAGAGTTCGAAATCGGGGATGAACACCGAGGCCGTGACATCAGGGCCCACCAAGTAGTTCACCGACCGGAAGAGCGCGGGGGGCGTGGTGCCGTCCGGCTGAGCCACGCCATCACCCGGCTGCGTCCACGAGACCGTCATACCGCCGTAGACCGCGGGCGCCACGTTGTCCGGGTGCCCTTCAAGCTGCGCCGCGTAATCGAAGATCACATCGCGGTCAAGTTCGCCCTCGTGACTGAAGGCATAGGCCGCCGCGATGCCGGCTACAATCGCCTCGGCCGAGGACCCCATGCCGCGTGCCTGCGGAATGCGGTTGTGCGCCTCCAGGATGAATCCGGTCTTGCTCAGGCCGAAGCGCGAGCATGCACGGCGGAACGTGGAGACGACCAAATGCGACTCGTCGCGCGGCAGCGTGTCCGCGCCCTCGCCGTCAATGATCACTTGCGCGGCCATGTTGAGCGGGTCGGAGCTCAGCGTGAACTCCAGCTCGTCGTGGTAGTCCAACGCGAGTCCCACGGTGTCGAATCCAGAGCCGAGGTTAGCGCTGGTCGCGGGCACACGCACGTGCACCTTGCGGGTAACCGGATCCATCGGGAAAATCCTGCCTTACTAGTCAGTCTGTGATTGGGTCAATCGCCGGTGGGCGGCTGCGCGGTCAGTCGAGCACGCGCAGGATCGACGGCTCGCCGGTCACGCAGTCGAGTTCGCAGACCTCGGCCACGGTGGCGCGCAGCGTGTTCTCGTCGGTCATGTGCGTCACGAGGCGCAGCTGCTGGATCTCGCCGTCGTAGCCCGGGTCCTTGAGCGTGGGCTTGAGGTCCTGGTTCACGCCGTTGATCGAGACGCCGTTCT
Organism: Bifidobacterium pseudolongum subsp. pseudolongum DSM 20099; assembly: GCF_000771225.1. GTDB lineage: Bacteria > Actinomycetota > Actinomycetes > Actinomycetales > Bifidobacteriaceae > Bifidobacterium > Bifidobacterium pseudolongum. Next base: position 77,246 of record NZ_JDTZ01000010.1, on the reverse strand, counting down.
TCGCGAAGACGGCGGAGATCTTGGCGAGCACGCCGGGGTTGTCGTGGATCAGGAAGCGCACGGCGAACGCGGCCTTCGACGCGCTCAGCGGCGCGATCGGATAGTCGTTGTACATGCGGATCGCCGGGCCGGTGCAACCGGCGGCAATGTGGCGCGCGACGGTCACGATGTCACCCACGACGGCGGAGGCGGTCGGCGCACCGCCGGCGCCGCGGCCGTAGAACATCAGGTCGTCGGCGTATTCGGCGCGCAGGAACACGGCGTTGAACGAGCCGCGCACCGAGGCAAGCGGGTGCTCCTGCTTGATGAGTGCCGGGTAGACGCGCGCGGAGACGCCATCGTCGGTCTTGTCGACAACGGCGAGCAGCTTGATGACGCGCCCTTCGGCGGTGGCCGCGGCGATGTCGTCCGCGGTGATGCGCGTGATACCCTCGACGGTCACGTCGTCAATGCCGACGTTTGTGTGGAAGCCGAGCGTGGCCATGATCGCGGCCTTGTTGGCGGCGTCGTAGCCTTCGATGTCGCCGGTCGGGTCGGCCTCGGCGTAGCCCTTGGCCTGCGCGTCCTTGAGCGCCACGTCGAAATCGAGGCCCTTCGTGGTCATCTCGTCGAGGATGTAGTTCGTGGTGCCGTTGACGATGCCGAGCATGTCTTTGACCTGGTCGCCGACGAGCGATTCGCGCAAGGGGCGCACAATCGGGATCGCGCCGCCCACGGCCGCTTCGAAGTAGATGTCGACGTTGTTGTCTTCGGCCGTCTTGTACAGTTCCGGTCCGTACTTGGCAAGCAGCGCCTTGTTGGCGGTCACAACGGACGCGCCGTTCTTCATCGCCTCAAGCACGAACGTGCGGGCCACGCCCGTGCCGCCGATCAGCTCGACGACGATGTCCGCGTTCTTGACGACGGACATCGTGTCGGAAGTCAGCAGCGACTTCTCGATCCACGGAAAATCGACTTCCTCCGGGTCGAGGCACGCCACGCCGGACAGTTCGATTGGGCGCCCGATGCGCTTCGCGAGCTCGTCCTTCTGCTCCACGAGCAGACGCGCGGTCTGCGAGCCGACGGTCCCTGCCCCAAGCAGGCCCACTCGAATCGGTGCATTGTTCTGTGCCACTGTCCGTTCCTTTCGTGCGGCGGTTGATGCTGGTGCTCATTGTACGGGCAACGCGCGAGGATGCGCGCCGCCCGTCCATAATGATTGGTCTGCCTGTCTGGATCACTCGCTCACGTCGAGGTCGAGCAGGTCCTCCACGGTCTGCCGGCGCATCATCAGATGCGCGCCGGTGGAATCGACGCCGACGACCGCGGGGATGAGCGCCTGGTTGTAATTGCTGGCCATCGTGCGGCCGTACGCGCCGGTCACCGGCATAGCGAGCACATCGCCGCGGCGGATGTCGCTCGGCAGTTGCGCGTTCTTCACCACGATGTCCCCCGACTCGCAGTGCATGCCGACGACGCGCGAAAGCCGCGTGCCACCGCGCGGGTCACGGTTCGCCACGACCGCCGTGTAATCCGCGCCGTACAGCGCGGGGCGGATGTTGTCGCTCATGCCGCCGTCGACGGAGACGTACGTGCGTTCGGTGATCGGCGCGCCGGTTTCGTCCGTGGAGTCGCCGCTGAGTTCGACCGTCTTGACGGTGCCGACGCGGTAGAGCGTCACGCCGGCCGGCGCCACGATCCAACGGCCCGGTTCGAACGAGATGACGGGCATGGGCATGCCGAGCAGGCGGTTCGTCTGTGCCACAGCCGTGGCCAAGCGGTCGAGTTCCTGCTCGATGTCCATCGAATCCTCGCCGTCGGTGTAGGCCACCGAGTAGCCGCCGCCCAAGTCCACTTCGGGCAGCGTGTAGCCGTTGGTGGCGTAGAAGGTCTTGCGCAGCAGCATCATGCGGCGCGCGGCGTGGATGAACGCGTCGGCGTCGTGGATGTTCGAGCCGATGTGCGAGTGGATGCCCACGAGCTCGAGTTCGCTGTCGTGTTTCGCGATCTCGCGCAGCACCGCGACGGCCGGCCCGTTCGCCACGAGTTCCATCGCGGCGGCGAGCATCCTGTCGCCTTCGGTCACGCTTGCGGCGTTGAGGTCGTATGGGTAGCGGATGTCGTGGCGCAGCTCCTTGCCGTCCTCCTGAGCGCGCGTTTGGGAGACAATCGCGTTCGCGGCGGCCGGCGAGACGTCTTCGAGCGAACTGATGCCGTCCACAATCGTCGTATCGGCGCCCGCTGGCAACAGTGCGATGCCGAACTTCTGGTCTTCATGCGCGGTCGAGATGAACTCGTGGCCTCCCGCGTGGATGCCGGTCGTGACGCGCAGCATGACCCGCGCGCGCTTGCCCAGCCGGCGCGCGATCGCGGCGATGCGCGCCGGTTCATCCGGCTCGTCGATCACGATCTTCGCGAAGCCTTCGGTGATCGCGAGCTCGATCTCCGCGTCCGACTTGTTGTTGCCATGCAGCACAAGACGGCGCCCCGGCACGCCGGCGGCGAGCGCGATGCGCATCTCCCCCATCGTGCATGTGTCGACATACAGCCCGGCTTCGGTGACGATGCGCGCCATCTCTTTGGAGAGGAACGCCTTGCCCGCATAGCTCACGTGCGTCGTCGTCGTGCTGAATGCGTGCGCGGTGGCTTCGGTGAAACGCCGTGCGCGCGCACGCACTTCGTCGAGGTCGAGCACGTAGAGCGGCGAACCGAAGTCGTCAAGCAGTTGCGTGGCGGTGATGCCGTGGAATTCGATGGCGCCCTGCGCGTTGCGCGCGGTGGCCGCGGGCCAGATCGGGGTGATGCCCATGGTGTTCCTCTCTCACATCTTGTCTGGCGCGGACACGCCGAGCAGGTCGAGTCCTGCGGCGATGACGGTCTGCACGGCGTCGTTGAGTCGCAGGCGCGCGGCGGAGCGTGCGGGCTCCGGGCATTTGGCGATGCGCGTGGCTTCGCGTGTCGCTTCGTCGGCGCGCTCCTCCGGTTCGGTGAGCGCCACGGGCACGACGCGCTCCACGTTGTACCACTTGTGGTAGGCGGCGGCCAGATCTTCCAGATAGTGCGCGATGCGGTGCGGGGCGCGCATGTCGCCGGCCTGCGTGAGCGCGGCGGGCCATTGCGCGAGCAGTGCGAGAACCTCGCCGTCGGCCTCGGTGTCGAGGAGCGCGAGGTCGGCGCCTTCGCGCGTGATGTTCGCGGCGGCCGCGTTGCGGTCCACGTTGCAGGAGCGCGCGTGCGCGTACTGCACGTAGTAGACCGGGTTGTCGTTGGAGTGCGAGGCGAGCAGGTCGAGGTCGATGTCGACGGGCGAGTTGTAGTCGGTGCGCGCGAGCGAATAGCGTGACGCGTCAACGCCGATCGCGTCGATGAGGTCGTCGATCGTGACGACGTTGCCGGCGCGCTTGCTCATGCGCACGGCCTTGCCGTCCTTCATGACGTTGACGAGCTGGCCTATGAGGATCTGCATGTTCTCGCCCGGCTTGTCACCGAACGCGGCGCACATGGCCATCATGCGGCCGATGTAACCGTGGTGGTCGGCGCCGAGCATGTAGATCGCCACGTCCGCCGGATGGTCCTTGCGGTGGCGCTTGTTGCGGTAGTAGGCGATGTCGGCGGCGAAATACGCGTAATTGCCGTCGGATTTGATGATGACGCGGTCCTTGTCGTCGCCGTGTTTCGTCGATGCGAACCATGTGGCGCCGTCCTGTTCGTAGATGTCGCCGCGTGCGCGCAGGTCGGCGATCGCCTTCTCGACCTCGCCGTCTTCGTACAGGCTGTTCTCGTGGAACCAGACGTCAAACTTGACGCGGAACTCCTGCATCGAATGGCGGATTTCGTCGAACATCATCGGCACGGCGCGCTTGCGGAACTCTTCGCGCTGCGCGGAGTCGCCTTCGCCGAGCGGCTCGCCTTTCTCGTCGGTGCCACCGTCGACGCGCGGCAGATTGAGGATGTCTACGCCGTCGGCGTTCGCTTCGACAATCACGCGGCGCGCGATCTCGTCGATGTAGGCGCCCTTGTAGCCGTCGACGGGCGTGGGTTCGCCGTGGGCGGCGGCGACGAGCGACTTGGCGAAGCGGTTGATCTGCTCGCCGTGGTCGTTGAAATAGTATTCGCGCACGACTTCGGCGCCGTTCGCCTCAAGTACGCGGGCCATCGAATCACCGACGGCCGCCCAACGCGTGCCGCCGATGTGGATCGGGCCGGTCGGGTTGGCGGAAACGAATTCGAGATTGAGTGTTTTGCCGCTCAAGTGCTCGTTCCTGCCGAAGTTCGCGCCATCGGCGAGCACTTGATCCACCACGGCTGCGGCGGACGCGGAGTCAAGGGTGATGTTAATGAAGCCAGGACCTGCGACTTCCACTGCAGCGATGCCGTCGGCGTCGTTCATCAGTGTCTGGAACGCCTCGGCGAGCTCGCGCGGTTTCATGCCGGCCTTCTTGGCGAGCTGCATGGCGGCGTTGGAAGCCCAATCGCCGTGCGCGCGGTCTTTTGGTCGCATCACTGCGAACTTGGCGGGTTCCGGGATTTGGTCGGCGGTCAGATTGCCTGCTTTTCCGCTTGCAACAAGCTCTTGGGCAACACCGTATATCAGGTCACTTAATGCTTCTGGACTCATGGTGACAAGTCTAGCGGGAGAGCAGACAGGAAACGGCGGCCGCACGCGGCCATGGACAACCGCGTGCGGCGTGCGGTCACTCCTCGTCGGGGCTCACCGCGATTACGTCGATTTCGACGAGTGCGCCCTTGGGGATCATATTGTTGCCGAACGCGACGCGCGCGGGCTTGACGGTGGCGGTGAACGCCTTGGCGTACACGGCGTCCACGTCGGCGAAATCCTCCACGTTGCGCAGATAGATCGTGGCGCGGCACACATGTTCGAAGCCACAGCCGGCGGCGTCGAGGATGTGCTTGATGTTCTTGAGCGCGCGGTCGGCCTGTTCGGCGGCGGTCACGCCGTCGAGTTCGCCGGTGGCCGGGTCGATGCCGAGCTGGCCCGAGACGAACACGAAACCGTTCGCTTTCACGGCCTGGCTGTATGCGCCGAGCGCGGCCGGCGCTTCGGAAGTGGCGATTGCCTGGAGTTTTTCGTACATTGCGGTTCCTTTCGTAAGGCTCATGCAGTCGGCATTGTACGGTCCGCATTGTTGCGTGCAAGTGGCATCGGCCACGTTGTGGGCATCCCTTCACCACAGGCAGCGCCCCATTGCAGCAGGTGGTGTGTTGATCCAAGATGGTGGGCTCGATGGGATTCGAACCCACGACCTTTCGCTCCGGAGGCGAACGCTCTATCCACTGAGCTACGAGCCCGCACCACTGCCCTACTTTACACGAACGGCGGACGTGCATGGCGCACCGTGTTCACTTCGTGCATGGATTGCGGCGGTTTTCGTCTTGGACATTACACTGGGATTATGGCAATGGATATGGGCGACATCAGTGGAACGAGTGACTTTCAGTTTGCACGGCGTTTCTTTTGCCGCGAACTGCCGGCCGAGTTCGACGACGGCGACGCCCCCACACTGATCGTGCAAAGCTATTTTGTGCACACAGGCGACTATGCGCTGCGCATACGGCTCCAGACGCACTCGGTGCGTGTGCCGATGAGCGCGCAACTCGACCCGAAAGAGGTGCTTGAACAGTACCGCGACGATTTCCGCGAAGCCACACTCACCGTCAAGGGCCCGTCGCGCGGCGGCACGCGCTATGAGGCCCAGCGCAGCATCGATTCGCGCATCGGTGCGGAAATCATGCTGCGCGGAGGTGACCTCATCATCAAAAACCGTACAACCGCATGGATCGGCGCCGACGGATGGAACATCGACGTGTTCGGGGGCGCGAACGCCCCGCTTGTGATCGCCGAAGCGGAGCGCAGCACACCGGTGACGAATCTGATCATCCCGCGCTTTTGCATCACCGAGATCACGGACCAGTCGCGCTTCAGCAACGACAGTCTCTCGTGGAGGCCGTTCAGTCAGTGGAGCAGCGGGTTCGAGCGTGAATTGCGCGAGACGGGCCCGCAGTTCCAGCAGGTCTTCGGCACCAACACCCTCGAATAGTCGCGCTCAGTACATGAGGGTGGCGAGGCGGCGGCGTGCGGCGGTCAGGCGCTCGTCGGACGGCTCGGGGATCAGGAAGTACTCGAGCAGGCGCTGGCGCACCGGCTCGAGGTCGGCGCGGTGCGTGCCGGCGAAGTCGAGCAGACGGCTGAACGCATCCTGGATCTGCCCGCCGATCATGTCCACGTCGGCGACCGCAAGCTGTGCCTGCACATCGTCGGGATGCGCGGCGGCGGCCTCGCGCACCTCGCGCACGTCCGCGTTGGCGGAACGCGCGAGCAGCAGCGCCTTGGCACGCTCGCGCTGGGCAAGCGTATCGGACGGGTCCGCTTCGAGCACCTGCTCGTATGCGGCCGCGGCACCGGCATAGTCGCCGGACTGCGCCAAGCGGTGCGCTTCGGCGTGCGCGGCCGGCACTTGCGGTTCGGTCTGCTGCGCGGAGGCATCGCCGTCGGAAGGCTCGATGTACGGCGCCGTGCCGGTCACGCCAGCCTGCGCAGCCACCTGCACGAGCTGCGGTAGCACCTGCGAGGTGATCTGCGTGAGCTCCTCGTTGGAAGGCACGCCCTGCAGGATCGGCATGGGGCGGCCGCCGATGAGCGCGAACAGCGCCGGTGCGCCTTGCACGCCGAAGGCTTGGGCGATCGCCGGATTCTTGGCCATGTCGACGCGCGCGAGCTGCAGCTGGCCGTTCATCGAGTTGACAGCGTCGCCGAGCGCCTGCGCCATGGGGAACAGGCGGTCGTCGGTCGGCACCCACATGAGCATCACAATCGGGAAGGTGGCGGACGATTGCACCACCGATTCGAAGTTGGTTTCGGAGACGTCGATCACATAGCCGCCGGCAGCCGGTGCTCCCCCGGCCTGCCCAGGCTCCGCCTTGACCTGATGCTGGAGCGCCGTCAGATCGACCGCGCCTGCGAGCGAAATGCCCGGTTTGAATTCCTTGTCTGCCATATTGCCTCTTTTCTGCGCGGCGAAGCGTTCGCCGCCTGATTGCACATGTGCCTCAAGTCTACTGGCCGGCCAGCTCAGCCGGCGTGGCTCAGACGGCCTCCACCTTGACCGGCTGGCGTTCGGCGCCCACCGTGGTGATCTGCGCGCCCGATTTGGCCGGTGGAATGTACATGGCGATCACGTTCACGTACGTCACCTTCATCGTGCTCGTGGCCTTGCCGTCACCGAACAGCGCGCGCTCCGAATCCGAGGCGGGCAGGGACTCACGCCCCTCGCCCGCGGCGCGCGTCCACACCGAGTTGATCTGCGCCACGACCAGATCGCCGCCTTCCGAGGAACGCATGATCTGCATCTGGCCGTCCACCGGCGTGAACGTCTGCTCCTGCGACCCCTTGTTGCGTTCCATGCCCTGCTGCACGGTCTGCGAAAGGTTCTGCAGATCCTGCCGGAAGTAATCGTCGGCGAAATCGCCCGCATATTGGCTCTTCGTGCCGTTCTGCAGCACGTCCGCGTACCGCTGCACGGCCTGTTCGGGGGTCATCACCAGGTTCTCGTCGGTGGGGTGCCCCATCTGCGAGCCGATGCTCGGCACGGTGAACTTGGGCATCTCCACGCCTTGGAACAGGCGGGCCACGCCCCACAGTTTGTAGTTTTCGCGCGCGTCGCCCTGCGTGAAGACGAGCAGGCGCTTGGACTGCTGGTCTTCGGTGGTCGTGGTGATCGAGAACACGCTGCGCGGCCAGCCGTTGTCGGTGGGGATCACGGTCTGCGTGATGTCGGTGGGGATCGTGGTCTTGGGGTCGAGCTTGCCGGTTTTCTGCGCCACCTGCAGTTCGCTCGTGCGGATCTCCAGTTCGGGGCCCGACATCGCCTGCCCAAGGTTCGCTGGGTTCTTCCGCTCGTTGCAATCCTCGATTGTCTTGAGCAGCGCCGCGCGCATCTCCTTCTCCTGGTCTTCGGTCAGGTCGGGGTTCGCGCTTGCGGATTCGGTCGGCGCGCTCACCGTGGGGAGCTGCCCTTCGCACGCCGCCAGCGAGACGGTCATACCCAATGCGATCACCGCGGCTGCAACAGCCAGTGGACTACGTTTCATCACTCGTTCTCCTTGCCCTCGGACTGGTCCGCGCTGGGCTGCTGTTCGTCTCCGGCCGCCGGTTCGGCGCCCACTTCCTGCGCGAGGCGCGCGAAGTACGCCTGCAGCTCGTCGGCCGAAATGACCGACGTCGTCTCACCTTCGGCTTCGTGCTCCACCGTCTCGTCGCCGGCGGCCAGGTTCGCGTGCTCGGCCACGATGTTGCGCGCGCCGGGGTCGACCACGGTGGGCGCGCCCTGCTGCCCGGACTCGTCTTTGGCGGCGCTGGCATGGCGGCCGTGGCGGGCCGAGCCCTTCGCCCCCGCCTTCTTCGGGCGCGGCTTGAGCGCCGCGAACGTGCCGACGAGCGCCGCGCCGATCGTCGGCTCATCGGCGGACTTCGCCGCCTTGGGCTTGGCTTGCGCAGACTCCGCCTGCTTCTTGCGACGGGTGTGCGGCTCCATCGCGAAGACGGATGCGGAGAGCACCGCGAGCACCGCGCACAGGCCACCGCCGAAATACCACGGCAGTGCGAAGTCAGGCACGCGTTGGCGCACCCACTGCATGCTCAGATCCGCGCTCGGTGCCTTGGTGCCGAAGTCGATGAGCATGACCTGCGCCGGCTGCGCGTTGTTAAGGTGCATGGTTGTGGATGTGCTGCCGCATTCGACCTGCGACCACATGTCGGAATCAGCGAACGCGACCTGGTTCTGCGAAGTGGATGCGGTGCCTTTGGCCTGTTCCTCGCTTGTGGAGAGCGTCTGCCACGTGTCCAGGCCGGTCACGCGCACGTATGGTTCGCCGGCGAGCCACCCGGACACGTCTTTCGCCGACCCGACAGCCATGCACACCTGTGGTTCGGTTTGGGCCTGTTGGTCTTGCGAAGTTTGCTGATTTTGTGAATCTTCTGCCGCGTCTGCGCCGGCTTCGGTGCCACTTGACGACGCGGTTTTGCCATTGTCCGCGCTCACGGTGACGGCTGTGTCAACGAGGTCGAGCACGCCCGGGTCGATGACGACGTATTGTGTGCTGTGCGCCTGCGCGGTGGCGGTGATGTTGCGGCTGGGCTTCCAAACCGTTGAATTCAGTACGCCAAACACAATGCATGCCACGGCGAGCAATCCGAAGATGGGAGTGACGACGCCACGCATGATCCATGCGCGCCGTGTCGGCTTGGTGTGTTTGCGCGGCTGTTCCTGCGCCTCTTGGTCTGTCATCACGTGTCCCATTCTACAAAGTCGGCCCGGTGCCGGTCCGCGGTATGGCGGTGCACGCAAATCATGCCGGGACGATACTGTTATGGCTATGCATTCAACTTCTTCTTCCATAGTAACTGTTCTCATGCGCACCGCCGCGGCCGTATGCACCGCCGCGATGTGTATTTCGCTCGCGGCGTGTGGCGGCGATGACGCGAAGACCTCCGCCGGTCCGCAGAAACTGCCGCAGCTCACGGGCGTGACCGCCAAGGGCACGCCGGGAAAGAAGCCGGAAATCTCGTTCAAGACTCCGCTCTCGGTGGAAAACAATGCGACCGCCGTGTTGCAGGAGGGCGATGGCGAGGCGCTCAAGAATGGCGACCGCCTGTGCCTGCAGCTCACGCAGTACAGCCTCAAGACCGGCGAAGAGATCGCCACCACATGGGATTCCAATGTGCCGGAGTGCTCGCTCGTGTTCAATGAAGCGGATGAGCCGGGCAGCGCTGAAAGCGCCACGCTCGCGCAGATCGCGAACGCCACGCTCAAGGGCAAGAAGCTCAATACCACGTTTGGCGTCGGCATCAACGACGGCAGTGGCGACGCCCAGAACTATCTGCTTGTGGCCACGCCGGTCTCGCAGTCGACGGACCTGACCAAGGCCGAAGGCAAGAAGGTCAAGGACGTGCCCGCCGACCTGCCGAAGGTCACCACCGCCGCAGACGGCAAGCCGTCGATCGACATGAACGGCTACAAGGGCAGCGACAAGCTCGTGGCGCAGACCCTCATCGAAGGCGATGGCCCGGAGATCACCAGCAGCACGTATGCCGCCGTGGTCAAGTACACCGGCTGGCTGCTTGACGGCAAGCAGTTCGATTCGTCATGGGACCGCGGCGACACCTTCACTGCCACGCTCAACGGCGGTGTGATCCAGGGATGGACCGAAGGCCTGCGCGGCAAGAAGGTCGGCTCCCAGGTGCTGCTCGTCGTGCCGCCGGACCTCGGCTACGGAGACAAGGAGCAGGGTGAGATTCCCGCGAACTCGACGCTCGTCTTCGTCGTCGACATCCTCGCGAAGTACTGATCCTCACCGGTCCTCTCCCCTCACGGCTCCCTGCGTTTGTCAGAACAGACGCAGGGAGCCGTCTTCTACGCCACGCATGTCGTCGTAATCGAGCAGCAGGCATTCGAAGCCGCGGTCCGTGGCGAGCGTGCGCGCCTGCGGTGTGATCGTCTGGGCGGCGAAGATGCCGCGCACCGGCGCGAGCAGCGGATCCCTGTTGAGCAGTTCGCAGTACCGCGTGAGCTGTTCGACCCCGTCGATGCCGCCGTGGCGTTTGATCTCGATCGCCACATGCACGCCGTTGCCGTCGATCGCCATGATGTCGACCGGCCCGATCGCCGTCGGGTATTCGCGGCGCACCAGTGTGGCGCCTTCGCCGATGCGCTCGATCTGTTCGGCGAGGTAACGCTGCAGGTGGTCTTCCACGCCGTCTTTGATCAGTCCCGGGTCTTCCCCCAAGTCATACGTCTCGTCGGAATAGATGTGCTGCAGCGTCACTTCAAGAATGTCGGTGGATTTGGTCGCTGCCGCGCGGATCACCTTCTGCGGCACTTCGGTGGAGGGGTCGTCGTCGGCGTGGTCGGGTGTGATGTCGGTGATCGTGCACGGCGACGCCATCCAGTTGAGCGGCTTGTACGAGCCGAGTTCCGAGAAGATGAGCAGACTGTTGTCCGCTTTGATCAGCAGCACGCGGCGTGCCATGGGGAGTGTGGCTTGCAGCCGGCCGGTGTATTCGGCGCTGCAGTCGGCAACAATGATTCGCATGAGGCACCACCATAGTGGAAAAGCCGCACATGCAAAAGGCGGGCGTTGGATTCCGTGGGGAATCCAACGCCCGCCTCACATCATGCCCAGCGGTGTGTGCGTCACTGGATGCCGGTCTCGTCGACCGGGATGTTCTGCATCGGCCGCCCCTGCTCCACGACCACGGTCAGCTTGTTCGAATCGAACGAGATGAACCCGTCGGTCACTTCGAACGAATGCTTCGCGCCGTTCGGTTCGGTGACGACGAGCGGGCCTTCCTGGATGACCGAAAGCACCGGTTCGTGGCCGGGCAGAATACCGAGCCCGCCCGCATAGGCGGGCACGAGCACCGCCTTCGCCGTGCCGCTCCAAATGGGGTGCTCAGCGGAGACGATGTTCACGTCCATCGTTGTGCCGGCCATGATCAGTCACCGTATTCCTTCTGCATCTTGTGCCACTTCTTCTCGAGGTCGTCGATGCCGCCGATGCCGGAGAACGCCTGCTCGGGCACGTTGTCATACACACCGTCGCAGATGCGCGTGAACGCCTCGATCGTCTCTTCCGCGGGCACATACGAGCCGGGCACACCGGTGAACTTCTCGGCCACGTAGAAGTTCTGGCCGAGGAACTGCTCGATCTTGCGGGCGCGGTTGACGATCGTCTTGTCTTCCTCGCCGAGCTCGTCGATGCCGATGAGGGCGATGATGTCCTGCAGTTCCTTGTTGCGCTGCAGGATCGCCTTCACGCGGTTCGCGCAGTCGTAGTGCGCCTGGCCCACGTAGCGCGGATCGAGGATGCGCGAGGTGGAGGCCAGCGGGTCGACGGCCGGGTAGATGCCCTTCGACGCGATGTCACGCGAAAGCTCGGTCGTCGCGTCCAAGTGGGCAAAGGTCGTGGCCGGGGCCGGGTCGGTGTAATCGTCGGCGGGCACGTAGATCGCCTGCAGCGAAGTGATTGAGTGGCCACGCGTCGAGGTGATGCGCTCCTGGAGCGAACCCATCTCGTCGGCGAGGTTCGGCTGGTAGCCCACGGCGGAAGGCATGCGGCCCAGCAGCGTGGAGACCTCGGAACCGGCCTGCGTGAAGCGGAAGATGTTGTCGATGAACAACAGCACGTCCTGATTCTCCACGTCGCGGAAGTACTCGGCCATCGTCAGTGCGGTCAACGGCACGCGCAGACGGGTGCCCGGCTGTTCGTCCATCTGGCCGAACACAAGCGCGGTCTTCTCGAGCACGCCCGCCTCGTCCATTTCGCCGATGAGGTCGTTGCCTTCACGCGTGCGTTCGCCGACGCCGGCGAACACGGAGACGCCGCCATGGTTCTGCGCCACACGCTGGATCATCTCCTGGATGAGCACGGTCTTGCCCACGCCTGCGCCGCCGAACAGACCGATCTTGCCGCCCTGCACGTACGGGGTGAGCAAATCGATGACCTTGATGCCCGTTTCGAACATCTGGGTCTTCGATTCGAGCTGGTCGAACGCCGGCGGGTTGCGGTGGATGGGCCACCGCTCCTTGATCTCGATCTTCTCGTTGGGCTTCTTGTTGAGGATGTGGCCGGCCACGTCGAACACATGGCCCTTCGTCACGTCACCGACCGGCACCTCGATCGGGCCGCCGGTGTCGTGCACCGCGGCGCCACGCACCAGGCCGTCTGTCGATTTGAGCGCCACGCAGCGCGCGGTCGAATCGCCCATATGCTGCTCGACCTCGAGCATGATCGTGACGTGGCTCTGCTCGCCTTCCTCCTGCTGGCCCATCTGGTTGATCTCCACGGTCAGCGCATTGTAGATATCCGGCATGTGACCGACAGGGAACTCCACGTCGATGACCGATCCCTGGATACGCGTCACGTGACCGACGATGGGCTCGACGGCCTCGTCGGAAGTCGCTGTAGTCTGCTTCTCAGCCATTTCGCGTTCCTACTCTTCCTTTTTGTTCAACGCATCGGCGCTGCCGATGATTTCGGTAAGTTCCTGGGTGATCGATGCCTGGCGCGAAGCATTGAGCTTGCGGGTCAGGTCGTTGATCAGATCACGCGCGTTCTCTGTTGCGGTATGCATGGCGTTCTGCCGGCAGGCCACTTCGGAAGCCGCGGCTTCCAGCAGGCATTCGTGGATGCGTGAACGCACATACTTAGGCAGCACCGCGTCGAGCACCTCATCGAGGCTCGGCTCGAACGAATACAGCGGCATCACATGCTGTGACTCCAGCATGTCCGGACCGCCCGCCGCATGCTCATCGGATTTGATGATCTCCACGGGCAGCATGCGCAGCACGCGCACCTTCTGCACCACCATGTTGATGAACTCGGTGTACACGATGTAGAGCTCACAGACGCCGCCGTTGTCGGCGGGTGTCATGTACGCGTCCAGCAGGGCGCGCGAGATTGCGTCTGCGACTTCGACGCCAGGCTTCTCGGTATCGCCTTCCCACGTCTGTGCCAAGGGGCGGTTGCGGTACTTGTAGTACGACACACCGCGGCGCCCATAGACGAACAGTTCCGGCTCCTTGCCTGCCCCCTCCAGTCGGTTGAGCAGATCTTCGGTCTCGCGAATGATCGACGAAGTGTACGCGCCGGCCATACCGCGGTCCGCCGTCAGGGCAAGCACGGCAACACGAGGGTTGTCTTCTTCCTTCCTGACGATCGGATGCGCGATATGGGAGTGAGATACCAGTGTCTGGACGGCATCGAAAATCGCATCAGTGTACGGCTTCGCGTTGAGCGCCACCTCACGGGCCTGCGCGATGTGCGAAGCCGCGATCATCTCCTGGGCATTGAAGATCTTCTCCAATGAACCCGTGGAAACGATTCTGCTCTTTAATGCGAGTTGCGATGCCATAGGTTACTTCTTTTCTGCGCTCTTGGCCGCAGGCGCCTTGCGGCTCTGGGCCTTGATCTGCTCCTGGTCGACCGGCGTGGCGCCCTTCGGCACCGGCTTCTTGTCGACGAGCGGCTTGCCGGCCTTGGTGACGTACGTCTCACGGAAGGCGTTCACGGCCTTGTCGAGGGCCGCTTCGGTCTCCTTGGTGAAATCGCCGGTGTCGCGAATGGTCTTGAGGATGTCGGTGTTGCTGCTCACGTATTCGAGCAGGCCGCGTTCGAACGGCAGCACGTCGACGATCTCCAGATCGTCGAGCTTGCCGTTCGTGCCGGCCCACACCGAAACGACTTCCTGCTCCATCGAGTATGGCGAGAACTGCGGCTGCTTGAGCAGCTCGGTCAGGCGCGCGCCCCGGTTGAGCTGGGCCTTCGACGCTGCATCCAGGTCGGACGCGAACATGGCGAAGGATTCAAGCGAGCGGTACCGTGCCAGCGAGATCTTCAGCGTGCCGGAGACCTTCTTCAGCGCCTTCGTCTGCGCGGCGCCACCAACTCGGGAAACCGAGATGCCCACGTCCACTGCGGGGCGCTGGCCGGCGTTGAACAGGTCGGACTGCAGGAAGATCTGTCCGTCGGTGATCGAGATCACGTTCGTCGGGATGTACGCGGAGACGTCGTTCGCCTTCGTCTCGACGATCGGCAGGCCGGTCATCGAACCGCCGCCCAGATCGTCGGAGACACGCGCGCAGCGTTCCAGCAGGCGCGAATGCAGGTAGAAGACGTCGCCCGGGTACGCTTCACGCCCCGGCGGGCGGCGCAGCAGCAGCGAGATCGAACGGTACGCTTCAGCCTGCTTCGACAGGTCGTCGAACACGATGAGCACGTCTTTGCCGTGGTACATCCAGTGCTGGCCGATGGCCGAGCCGGTGTACGGGGCGATGTATTTGAAGCCTGCGGAATCGGACGCCGGGGAGGCCACGATTGTGGTGTATTCCATGGCGCCGGCCTCTTCGAGGCTCTGCTTGACTGAGGCGATCGTGGAGCCCTTCTGGCCGATGGCCACGTAGATGCAACGCACCTGCTTCTTCGGGTCGCCGGACTCCCAGTTCGTCTTCTGGTTGATGATTGTGTCGATCGCGATGGCGGTCTTGCCCGTCTGGCGGTCGCCGATGATGAGCTGGCGCTGGCCGCGGCCGATCGGCGTCATCGCGTCGATCGCCTTGAGGCCGGTGGACATTGGCTCATCGACCGGGTGGCGGTGCATCACGTCGGGCGCCTGCGCCTCGAGGATACGGCGGCCTTCGCTCTTGATCTCGCCAAGGCCATCGATCGGGTTGCCCAGTGGGTCGACGACACGGCCCAGGAACCCGTCACCGACCGGCACCGAAAGCACTTCGCCGGTGCGGCGCACTTCCTGCCCCTCTTCGATGCCGACGAAATCGCCGAGGATAACCACGCCGATTTCGCGGGCGTCCAGATTGAACGCCAGGCCAAGGGTGCCGTCCTCGAAGGTCAGCAGCTCGTTAGCCATGCAACCAGGCAGTCCCGTCACGTGCGCAATGCCGTCACCAGCGGTGGCGACGTGGCCCACTTCCTGGGTCGGCGTGTCGGATGGCTTGTACGAATCGACAAAGTCATCGAGCGCCTTGCGTATCGTGGCGGGATCAATGGTCAATTCTGCCATGATCACTCCTTAGTGTTGTGTATACATTCGCTTGCGGTCCGCGCGCGGCGCGGGGCCTGCATGACGCGCTGCGGCGTCAGTCGTTGGTTCCGGCTTTCACCTTACGCTTGAGATTCTGCAATTGCGCGATCACCGTGTTGTCGGTGACTTCATCGCCCACCTGAATGCGCATGCCGCCCATGACCGTCTCGTCGACGACAGAGTGGATGTGCACGGGGCGCCCGACCTTCTTCGAATAGATCTGCGCGAGTCGTTCGGACTGCGCGTCGGTCAGCGGCGCCGCGGTGGTCACCGTGACCATCGATTCGCCCATATGCCGGGAGAATTTGTTGATGAGCCACTGGATCGTCTCGAGATAACGGCGGTTGCGCGGGTTGCGCGTGCTGTGCGTGGCGAGCCTGACCGTGATCTTGTTGAAGTTCCCGTTGCCGATGAGCGCGTGCAGCAGGTCGTACCGGGCCTGAATCGGACTGTCCGCGTTGGACAGGTCCGCGCGGACGACCGGCAGGTTGAGCAGCGCGGATTGCAGTTCGGCAAGTTCGATGGACACACGCAGCGTGACACCGTCCTTGTCTGCCTGGTACATCATCGCGTCCACCGCGAAGTCCTCCACGGCGTTGTCGATGTCGTACGCACGGCTCCAGCTGCGCGAGACGAGATCGGTCATGATTTCCATCGTCATCGGCTGCACTCTGCCGCCGATGAGCTCGTCGAGCAGCTTCACCTTGTCCGCCACGGGCCGGCCGGGATCGGTCAGCGCGCGCTGCAGACGCGGATTATGGTCGAGCGTGCAGGTGATGCCGAACAGTTCGTCGCCGATCTGCCAGGCGTCGTCACCGGATGCGCGCAGTTTCGCGGCAAACGAATCACGCGATTCGCGATCGGCCACTCGTGATGCCTCTCCTCGCATCTGGTCACCTCCCTTCCTTGCGGATTGGCGCTACTTGTTCTCGCCCTGCTCCATGTCGGAGATCATCTGGTCGATCATGTCCGACTGCATGGCGCTGTCTTTGAGTTCGGAACCAAGAATCTTCTCAGCGAGCGAAGTCGCCAGCGTGCCGACTTCACCCTTGAGACTCACCATGGCCTTCTGCTGCTGCGATTCCAGCGAACGCTGGGCGTTCGCCGTGATCTGCGCGGCCTCGGTCTCGGCGCGCGAACGCGCGTCGGCGATGATGTGCGACGCCTCGGCGCGCGCATCGTCACGGATCTTGGAAGCCTCCACGCGGGCGGTGCTCAGCTGGGCCTGGTACTTCTTCTTCGCTTCGTCCGCGTCTTTCTGGGCCTGCTCCGCCTTGGCGATGCCACCCTCGATCTTCGCGGCGCGTTCATCGAATATGGACTGGAACTTCGGCAGGAAGAACTTGTAGAAGAACGCGGCCACGATCAACAGGATGATCAGCGACCACACGATGTCATAGACCTTGGGGATGAACAAATCAACGCCTTCGGCGGCCATGGTCACCATGATGCCCTCCTCCTTTCATGTCCTGGTTGGAATTGCTTCGTGTCTCAGATCCGTTCGATCACTGGAAGATGAACGCGGCGACGAAGCCGAGCAGTGCCAGAACCTCGACGAACGCGAGACCGAGGAACATCAGCGTCTGCAGACGGCCGCCAAGTTCAGGCTGGCGCGCCGTGCTTTCGATCGTCTTGCCGATCAGGATGCCCAGACCGATGCCAGGACCAATGGCTGCGAGACCATAGCCGACGACGTTCAGGTTGCCCGCAACCTCAGCGAGGGTAACGATATCCATGGTTGTTTCCTTTCTGGTTATTGCCTTGTGGCAACACATTTGTTATTGGCCGGCGGTCAGTCGATCTCCGGATAGCTCATGTTGATGTACGCGGTGGTCAGGATCGCGAAGATGTAGGCCTGCAGGCACGCCACAAGCACCTCGAACAGGTACATGAACAGACCCGCTGCGAAGGTGACGACGCCGAACGGCATCATGACCTTGTTCACCACGTCGATCAGGAAATACTGCGTGGCCGAAAGGCACAGCGCAAGAATCAAATGGCCCGAAACCATGTTGGCGAACAGTCGGATCGTCAGCGAGAACGGGCGGATCACCAGCAGCTCAAGCAGCTGGATCGGGCTCAGCAGAATGTAGATCGGCCACGGCACGCCCTTCGGGAAGAGCTCGTCGCGCAGGAAGTGCCCGAGGCCCTTTTCGCGGATGCCGGCAATCCAATACTGCACAAAGCACCACATGGCGAACACGAGCGGCAAGGTGATCGTCGCGCTCGCCGCGATGTTCATGCCGGGGACCTCGCCGCACAGGTTGAAAACGAGCAGCGTGAGGAACACGGTGGTGATCATCGGCACATAGCGCTTGCCGCGCACTTCGCCCATCACCTGGTACACGATGTCGTTCTTCACGAAATCGATGACCCACTCCACCGCGCTCTGCCAGCGGCCTGGGATCAGCTTCGCGCGCGCCGCGGTGATGCCGAGCACCAACAGCATGATGACCGTGGCGAGGATGCGCACAAAGATGATGCGGTTGATGGCGAACGGGGTGCCCTCGAACAGAATCTCCGGGGGAAGAAAGTCTTCAATGCTTGGCATTTCCATCGATGCCTCTGCAAGCGTGGCTGCGCCCGCGGCGAATACATCAACCATTCATGCCTCCTGAATCCGAATGTTCTGCTGTTAGTCTAATCCAAGTTGTTCCGCGAATGTGACGGCAAGATTTCCATGCAAGACGCAGCCGCGTCTCGCTGCGCGCGTCCGGCGTGTCGTTGTTCATCTTCTCGTCTTCACGGTTCCTTCAGAACTCGTCGCAACGTGATTATTGGCTCGCCAGTGGACATCTGGCGCAACGGGGAGCGTATCGGTCGCTCTTAGCGAACGATGAGCCCGTAGCCGTCGTCGAGGAACGGGCGGAAGCCGTCTTCGCGCGGCGGGCATGGCGCATGGCGCACCACATGGTCGGTGCCGAGCTTGCCCTGCGCGCGCAATCCGGGGACTTCGGTCAGGTCGTACGGCGTCATCTGGTACACCCAGTTGATCCAGTTGCGCCACAGCAGGTTCGCGTGCGCGCGCCACGAGAACAGCGGTGCGATCCGCGGGTCGTCGTGGGGGAAGTAATTGCACGGAAACGGCACGTTTGTCAGTCCGCGCTTCATATCGCGCTCGTATTCTTCTGCGAGCGTATATTTGCCGTACTCCCAGTGGCCGAGCGCGAACACCTCGCTGAAATCGCGCGTGGAGATCAGGCCGGGGCCGGACTCGGGACCCCACGTCAGCACCTGCAGTTCGGGGCGTGCCGCGATGTCGCGTTCGTCGACACCCGCGACGCGCGAATGCGGCTGCAGCGCGATCTCGTCGAAGCCGTTGGTGAGGAAGCAGTATTCGTCCTGCAGGAACTGCGGGAACACGCCGAACAGTTTCTCGTCGAGGTCCACTTTGCGTACGCCATACCGGTGGCGCAGCGCGCCCATCGCGCCCCAGCACAGGTACATCGTGGAAAAGACGTGGCTTGCGGCCCAGTCGAGGATGCGCCGGAACTCGTCCCAGTAGTCCACCTGCTCGAACGGCAGGTGTTCCACCGGTGCGCCGGTCACGATCAGGCCGTCGTAATAATTGTCCGCGAACGACTCAAGCGGTTCGTAGAACTTCACCAGGTGATCCGCGCTCACGTGCGTCGATTCGTGCGTGCTCGTCTTCATGAAGTCGATCTCGACCTGCAGCGGCGATTTCGAGATCAGGCGCAGCAACTGCGTCTCCGTCTCGATCTTCTTGGGCATGAGGTTGAGGATCACCATCTTGAGCGGGCGCACACGCTGGCGTTCCGCCTCGGGCTTTTCGAGCGCGAAGATGCGCTCGGAGTCGAGGATCGCGCGCGCAGGCAGGCCACCGGGAATCTTGATAGGCATGCTCTTCATTATCTGCGCGCGCCTGACGAGCGCCCGGCAAGTGTTCACTGCGCGGACCGAATGGTGGAATATGGCGCGACACGCCGAGTATTGACATAACGCTGCATCTGAGTATGCTTAATAGAGCTGTTCAAAAACAGCCGGCGCGGGGTGGAGCAGCTCGGTAGCTCGCTGGGCTCATAACCCAGAGGTCCAAGGTTCAAATCCTTGCCCCGCTACTAGCACAAGCTGGGAACCATAAGGTTCCCAGCTTTTTTGTTTGCAGCGGATGTCAAAGGCGATTGATGGCTGTTGGGGCTGGCAACAGCCGGCCGCGGCTGGCAGCTAGACACCGACAGTCATCAGCCACACCCCACATGACCGTTGGTGTCTAAGGAGCCGACATCCACAGCCATCAACTGCACTCCATATGGGTGTCCATGTCTGGTGGGCAGACACCGACGAGCATCGATTATGTCCCACGTGACCGTTGGTGTCTAGGGAGCAGAGATCCACAGCCACCTCCATGGCCATCTTCGCAGTCGATATCGCGCACAAACCAGCGCGCACATAACGCATTTATGGCGGCAAGCTGAATAGTTCAGCCCAGTAGCTGAATCGCTTAGGACAATTGGATGAACTGCGTATATTGAAGCTGACTGGCTATATATCTATATTTAAGGAGTTCATATGGCTGACGCTACTAACACCGCCCCTCTTGCGGGCATCAAGGTCATCGACTGGACCCAGGTGCAGTCTGGCCCTTCGTGCACCCAGATGCTGGCTTGGCTGGGCGCAGAAGTCATCAAGCTCGAGAAGGTCAAGGGCGGCGACCCGACCCGTAACGAGATGAATGATGTCGACGGCTCCTATTCGCTGTACTTCCTGCAGCTCAACGCCAACAAGAAGTCGATCACGCTGGATATGAAGGATCCGGAAGGCAAGAAGATCCTGACCGATCTGCTCAAAGACGCCGACGTCTTTGTCGAGAACATCGGCCCTGGCGACGTGGAGAAGCTCGGCTTCGGCTGGGACGAGGTCCACAAGATCAACCCGAAGCTGATCATGGCTTCGCTGAAAGGCTTCAACCGGGGCAGCCGCTTCGAGCATGTCAAGGCCTTCGAGCCGGTCGCGCAGTGCGCGGGCGGCGCGGCCTCCACGACCGGCTGGTGGGAAGGCGACAAGAACATCCCGACCCAGTCCGGCGCGGCGCTCGGTGATTCGAACACCGGCATGCACCTGCTCATCGGCATCCTGACCGCACTGCTGCAGCGTGAGCGCACGGGTGAAGGCGTCTTCGTCTACCAGTCCATGCAAAACGCGGTGCTCAACCTGTGCCGTATCAAGCTGCGTGATCAGCTCATCCTCGACCATCTGCATCAGCTGTCGTACTACGACTGCTATCCGGGCTACAAGTTCGGCAAGGCGATTCCGCGTGCGGCCAACGCCGAAGGTGGCCTCGTGCTCGGCTGGTGCTACCGTGCGAAGGGCTGGGAGACCGACCCGAACGCGTACGTGTACATCGTGATCCAGCAGTCGCAGAAGGGCTTCGAGAACTTCTGCAACGCTATGGGCTTCCAGGATTGGCTCACCGATCCGAAGTTCAGCACGCCGAACGCGCGCGACGAGCACAAGCAGGAAGTGTACAAGCGCGTTGAGCAGTACACGATGCAGTACGACAAGTACACGCTGACCAAGGAACTCGGTGCGAAGGGCGTCCCGGTCGGCCCGGTGCTCGATTGGAACGAGCTCGAGAACGACCCCGACCTGAACTCCGACGGTACGCTCATCACGATCGACCAGGGCGATGCCCGTGGCACGTTCAAGACGATCGGCATGCCGTTCACGCTGAGCAACTACACGCCTGACTACCAGCGTGCACCGAAGCTCGGCGAGAACAACGAGGAGATCCTGACCTCCCTCGGCTACACCGAGGACCAGATCAAGGAGCTCGCGGAGAAGGGCGTCATCGGCGGCAACGATGGCGTCAAGGCGGACCTTGTGGCCGCCCCGGCCAACGACTGATCCGTCAGTCTGACCGACTCTTCCTATAATGAATGGTGCCTGTGCATCCGTGGTGGTGCACAGGCACCATTCATATATATAGTCATAAGGATTAGCCACGGCAATGCCGCCGTTCACTCGGGATGGCTGTGCATGTCTAAGGTCAACCATGGTTTGTCGCCGGAATTGCTCTGCACAGCTGTAGGTGTCTAAGGTCAACCATGGAAGTCCATCGCAGCGGCTTGAGATGGACGTAGATTGCTGAGCCTAGACACCGAGTGCCGTCAATCGAGGGTGATATGGCTGTTGGTGGCTGGACATCGATGTCCGCGTCCATGGCGGTGGCATAAACGGCGAATTCAGCGTACGCATCAGCCCCGCCGCTACGGGTAGTGTTCTTTCTGCTACGGGTAGTGCCTCCTTGGGTAACAACCACGTACAATCGTTGAAAAACCAAGGTTTTTAGTGATGTAGAAATTGGCAGAGCACTACCCGTAGCAAAGAGGCTCCCAGCACAAAAGGGCTCCCCGCCAATGTGGCGGGGAGCCCCAAGATGATGGATACCGTTTAGCGCACCATCAGTGGACACACAGCGGCACGAGCCAGATCCACAGCAGGCAGGTGACGGCGAACACAACGGTCGAAACCGCTGTCGTGGAGGCGCCTTCCTTGACGTAGATGTTGTAACGGCTCGAGATGATGATGCCGGAGAACGCCGGCGGGAGCGCGACGGCCATGACAAGCATCGAGAGCTTGTTGACGTCGTGGCCCATGCCGCACAGCAGGCCAATGCCGAGGAACGCGGCAGGGGTCAGGATCAGGCGGTAGAAGGTGTTCCAAATCGTCTCCCAACCGAGCGAGAACTTGACGGTCGAAAGCGCCAGACCAGCGGCGAGCACGGCCACGCCGGAGTTCGCCTTGGCGATCAGGTCGAAGGTCGGGGCCACCTGGTCAGGTACACGCACGCCGATGAGCACGAGCACGATGGCGAGCAACGGGGCCCAGCAGACCGGCTGCTTCAACGCGTTGACGAGCGCGGCGAGGTTGCTGTTCTTCTTCTTGCCCATGTTGGAGGACTTGGAGACCATGACTTCGGCGTTCTTGTCTTTCGTGGCGTCTTTGGTAGGGTCGACGGCCACGTCGGCCTTCGGCTCCTTGACCGTCACTTCGCCCTTGGCGGTCGTGGTGACTGCGGCGGAGAGCTTGGCGCGGTCCTTGGCCTGGCCGAGGTTGATCAGATACATGCCGATCGGGATGGTCACGGCGTTCACCACGATCGAGATGATCGCGATGACGAGGTTGGTGCTCACGGTGTCGCCATAGATAGGATCAAGCACGGCGAAGCCGAGGAAGCCGATCGTCGGCGAACCGGCGATCAGGGCGCACACGGCCGCTTCCTGGATGCTGTGCTTGAACATGAGGCGACACAGGTAGTAGCTGAGCATGAACATGACGATGATGCCGACGAATCCGAGGATCGTCAGTGTGGTGTCTTGGGCGAGCTCCTCACGGGTCGCCTTGACGATGGAGATGAACAATGCGGCCGGCAGTGCGATGTTGAGCACGACCTTGTTGAGGCCCTGTCGCTGATCGTCGTCGAAATAGCTGAGCTTGCCGCAGACATATCCCAACGCCATGATGACGATGATCGGGATGATGTCGTTAACCAAAATCTGTACCATGATGAAAACTTTCTTCTCTTCGATGGCGGATGCCCAGGGCGATGGGGCGCCGCGGCCATGACGTCAGTAGGGCCGCGGCGTACCCTGCCGCCCCATATCAGGCATCGATCACATATGTGCGCCTTCGATGTATGGGTCAGAGGTCACCTCGGAGGTCGCGAGCGGACCCACGACCGGCTTCGGATTGAGGTTGCTGATGTGGCCGGATTCCTTGCCGGCGTAGTCAGCGAGCTGCACATGCACGAAGCTCGGCTTGCCGGAGGCGACCGCCTCGCCGACCATCTGCTCGACTTCATCCGGCGTGGTGGCGTAATAGCCCTTGCCGCCGAACGCCTCGATCATCTTCTCATAATGGGCGTCGTAGGTCAGGGTGAGCGGCGAGGGGTCGCCGTCCTTGCCGAGGTTCTCGAAATCACCACGGTAGATGCCGCCGTTGTTGAGCACCACGAAGGTGATCGGCAGGTTGTAGCGGCATGCCACTTCGACTTCCATGCCGTCGAATCCGAAACCGGAGTCGCCGCCGATGTACAGCACCTTTTTGCCGGTCGCCACAGCGGCGCCGATCGAATAGCCGACGGCGCAGCCCATGACGCCCCACGTGCCGCAGTCAAGGCGGTGACGGGGCTGGTAGATGTCGATGATGTTGCGGCAGTCATCGAGCGTGTTGGCGCCTTCGTTGGTGAGGATGACGTCCTTGTTCTGGTCGTAGACCTTCTTGATCGCGCCGAGCGCGTCGTAATGACCCATCGGCACCTTGCCGGAGTTGAGGCGCGCGGCAAACTTCTCGTCGTTCTTCTGGGAGTCGGCCTGAATGGCGCCGAGCCACTCCTGGGATGCCTTGAACGGGGTCTTCTCAAGGCCGGCGTTGAGCATCGTCATGGCGGACTTGATGTCGCCGACGACCGGGCACGCGATCGGACGTGCGTTCTCGATCTCGTTCGGGTCAATCTCAATCTGGATGAACTTGACGTTCGGATTCCATTCCTTGCCTTCGCCGAAGTTCAGCATCCAGTTGAGGCGGGCGCCCACGAGCAGCACCACGTCGGCGGTGCGCAGCGCGAGACCACGGGCGCTGGCGGTGCAATGCGGGTCGTCGTCCGGGATGAGGCCCTTGGCCATCGACATGGGCTGGAACGGGATGTCGGTCTTCGAGACGAACTCCTGCAGCTCGTCTTCGGCCTGCGCGAGCGCGGCGCCCTTGCCCACGAGCATGAGCGGGTTCTTGGCTTCGCTCAGCAGCTTGAGTGCCTCGTCGATCGACGCCTGCGCCGGAGGCATGACCGGGTTCGGCTGGTTCGCGGTCCACAGCTTGGCCGCGGCCTCATCCTTGTCCATCGTCTGTGCCACGGCGTCATCCGGGAAGTCGATGTAGACGGCGCCCGGGCGGCCGGAGCATGCGATGTGCATGGCGCGGGCCACGGCGAGCGGGATGTCCTCGATCTTGTCGATGCGGAAGGATTCCTTGCAGAAGGCCTTCGCGTAGTTCATCTGGTCGAGGCCCTCGTATTCGCCTTCGTGCATGTCGACGACGTTGCGGGTCGAGGAACCGCCGATCATGATGACCGGGAAACCATTGGTGGTGGCCTCGAGCATGGCGGCGAGCCCATTGAGGAAGCCTGGGGCGGAGACGGTCAATGCCACGGCCGGCTTGCCGGTCAGGAAGCCCTCGGCCGCGGCTGCGTTGACCGCGTCCTCCTCGTGGCGCATGCCGATGTAGCGCATGCCCATGCCCTGCGCGATACGCGCGAAATCGGTCACCGGGATGCCGACGACACCGTACATGTTCTTGATGCCGTTCGCCATGAGCGTCTGGGCCAGGTAGTGCGGCGAATCGGTGAGATTCTGCTCCGGAGCCTGGGTGGTTGTTGTTTCGTCAGTCATGAACTTTCCTCCTATCGGAACGTTGCTACCCCGATTCTAAGGTTGTTCACGCTGGTTCGATTCAAGGAAAGCGCTTAGCGTATTTTATGCTCAGCGCTATGTTGTTCCTCGTTGTGGCGCGTGCGGCGGCGCTGTTCGCGAATCGCCTCGCTTTGCGCGGCCAGCTCAGCCGAACCGGCGACATGATGCAACGCCGTGGCGGCGGCCATCACGAAATCGGTGAATCCGGCATCATCATGCACTTCATTGCTCGCCACGGCGGCGCGGACATTGGAGAAGAATCGATGCCAGCCCGACCGTGCGAGCACATCGATGCTCGCCCCATACATGCCCACCGGGTAGCCGAAGAGGAATGCAATGGCCACACCCACTGCGAGGAACGGGAACATGCCCCATCCGAAAATCTCACAGCCCAGCAGCACCGCCGACATCGGGCAGCGGTTGAACGCCGCGAGGAAGCAGATCGAACCGAGTGCCGCGCCGAACAGCGGTTCGATGCCGGTCATGGCGAAGCAGGCCGAGCCCAGCAGGCCGCCGATGCAGAACGACGGCATGATCTCGCCGCCTTTGAACCACATGCCGAGGCACAGCACGGTCAGCAGCATCTTGATGGCGAAGTCGAACGACAGGTCGGGCATGTTGAGCACATCGTTGAGCATCATGCCGCCCGAACCGGTGAAACGCCACCAGCCGAACATGCTGACGAGCGCCGCGAACAACAGGCCACCCGCGATCACCCATACATAATAATTGCGCCGGATGCGCATGGTGAGCGCCTGCAGCAGGCGTATGGCGATGGCGAACACACTGCCCGCCACGGCCGCGGCGATGCCGACGACGATGCACGCGCCGATGACGCGCCATGAGACCGACGGCACAGGCACGGTGCTGATGACGTCCCCGATGCCGAAATGATTGGAGATGAGGAAGGCGATGAAGCATGCGATGAGCATGGAGACCACATACTGCAGCTGCGTGAACCGCATGAGCTCGAGCACGAGCATGCACGAACCCAACGGGGCGAAGAACAGTGCCGAAAACGCCGCGGCCATGCCGGTCGACGCGATGTAACGGTTGATTTCGTAGGTGTCGTCGTGGTTCTCGCGGCGCAGGATGTTGTGCAGGCGGAACGGCCTGGCGATCGTTGAGCCCAGGCTTGCGCCGATCTGCAAGGCGCCGGCCTCCTTGCCCACCGAACCTCCGGCCATGATCGTCATGCCCGTGGAGAACAGGATGCCCGGCGCGAGCAGTGCGCTCAGATGGTCGCCTGCGCGCATCTTCTCGATGACCGCGTCCGTCGTCAGGTTGAGCGGCAGTTTCCACCATTTGTACATGAGCAATTGCATGACGCCCATCACCGGCAGCAGCCAGATGAGCCACGGAGCGCGTTCGAAGAGGTGGCGCGCCGCGCCCACGAACAGGCACAGCACGATCGACGCGAACCCGCATGCCACACCGCACAGGCACGCGAACAGGACGTGCCGCGCCACCTGCGCCCAGTCGAACCGGGCAGGCAGCTGAACGTCCTGCCGCGTGGAGCCGGCCTGCTGGGCGGTGCGCGGTGCTTGTGTCTTCGTGCTCATGTCATCCTCTGTTTGCGCCATGCGGGCGCGTGTGTTCCTAGCTACCACGTATCTTACTGTCGCGCGCTCAGCCGCGGCCCCGCTCCCTCTGACAGCGTGACACGGCTCAATCCCCGTCTTCGAGCTCCCGCTTGTGCCGGATCACGAGGATCACCGCCGCGAGCAATGTGAGCAGCCCCAAGGTGATGGGCCATGCATTGCTCACGCCGGTTGCGGCGAGCGCCGGCGCCTGCGAGCGCGGCGCCTCGGCTTCGGGCTTCCGCTCTGGCTCCGGCGTGGCTTCGGGGACGCTCTGTGGCACGGGTTCCATCTGCACCCGCACGCGTTCCTGCGGGTCGGCGTATGAGCTGGTGGCGTCCTGGACACGGCCGTCTCCGGCGAATTCCCAGACGAACACGTACCAGCCGGGCCTTTCTGCGAGGATCTCCACAGGCTCGCCATATGCGTCCGGCGCCCCTGCCCCGACATGGATTTCACCGTTGACGGCCTCGTATTCCCATGTGCCGATGAGTGTGTGGTGGTCGTCTTCTTCCGGCTCCTGCGCGTCGGCGGGTTCGTATGCGCTGTCGGCCCACCACACGCGCACCTGTGCAAATGGCGCGTCGGTGTCTATGCCGTGCTCGTCGCTGCCGGCCCAGTCGCCGTGCTCGTCCGGGAATCCACTGACGTGTATCACGTCGGCGATCTGCGCGCCCGGCTGCACGGTGGATTCCACGACGCGCGACGCCACGGTGAGCGGTGCGCGCACGGCGTGCGTTTCGTTCGGCTCCATGAATGGGGTGATCACGTCGCCCGTGAGCAATGCGCGCACGTCACTGCTCTGCCGTTCGCGTTCGATCGCCCAGACCCATGTGCCGAATCCGCCATGTTCGGCGAGGTAGGGTTCGTCCGAACCCGGCTCGCGCATGCCCTGCACATGCACTGTCTGCCCGCTGGAATCGAATGTGGCTTCGGCGAACGCGCACGGCTCGTAGCCGGTGCGCGCCAGCTGCTCGAGGAATTCGGGCGCGGCGGCGTGCGCGTTGGGCACATACCGCTCCCCCAACGCGTGTATGGGCAGACCGCCGAAATACCAGCCGCGTGCGTGGATTTGCGCGCCGCGTGGCCATGCGCCGCTGCCAGACAATGCGCTGACCTGCACGTCGTCGGTCACCGGCGCGCCGGTGTCGATTGATTTGGGTGAGGTCCGCGTGGTGATTGTGGGGTTGAATGAATAGCGCACCGGTATGGTGACCTCGTCGATCGCCTGCATATGGCCGCCGCCGAGCGTGACCATGTCTTGGGTGCTGATGATGCGGTCGATGGACGGCACGGTCGCGCTGCCGGTCACGGTCACCGGGCCATCGCCGGTGGCGTGCCATGTGATGACGGTCGTATAGTCACCCGATGTGCCGGTGACCGTGGTCGACCCGTTGCCGAAGCGCGCCGGTCCGTCGATGGTGAGGGTGAATGGCACGCCGGCCACTGTCCCTCCATTGCCGTTGCGGATATGCAGGCGGACATTGCCGGTGCGCGTGACGGGGTCGTACTCCAGTTCCGCCGTCATCGTCTCCGGTACGAGCTGCGGCGCTTCGGCGAGCAGTTCGTCCACCCGCTCGAACAACCGCGGGTATTGCCGCAGTGTCTCGCGGTTCGCGCCCCACCCCGCGCTGCCGGTCGTGTCATCGAACGCGTCGTGCACGATGATTGCGAGCGCCGTCTGTGTGTAGTCGCTGTTGTGCACATGCTGGTATTTGCGCAGCAGTGCCGCGATCCGCCGGTTTTGCGGCGAATCGGGCAGTGGCGAGACCGCGTTGACCCGCAGGCTCGTGGGTCTGGTTTGCTCGATGCAGTAGTATCGTCCGCCTGCCGAATCGTAACCGATCGGGCCGATCCAATAGGTGGAACCGTTGTGTGTATAGAGGAAATAGTCCTCGGATTTGGCCGTGGCCAATGTTTCGCCCGGCGCGGCCACCGCCGCACTCCATGGTGCCGCCAAGGCCAATGCCACCGCCACGCAGGCCGCCAATGCCGCGAGGAACCGCCTGTGCAACGGTTCCGCTGGCCGGGGTTGTTGTGTGCCATATGCCGTCATGATAATCCTTTCCGTAGCTCCATTGCCAAATCCATGGGCGGCCCGCTCCGTTGCGGGGCCCGATGCATGTGCCATCGAGCATGGCGCCGCAGCCCTTGGGACGAAAGCGGGAAGGGGTGGTGTGGTCGGACGGCCGAAGGAATCCCGAAATGTGGATACAGTGTGGTGTGGAGGAGCAAACAACCCATCCACATAGCGCCTAATTACTGCACGGATTATCCACATTCGTTCCATATAAAAGCCCAAATAGCGGAACCGTTTACACCTCTGTAACGCCATTCATTCGTTCATGCTCCTACAATGGCAGCCATGAGAGAAACCACCAGCGCCGAAGAGCGCACTCAGGACCAATCCACCACAGCAACCCGCACCGCGCGCAAACCGCGCACCGCCGCCAAGAGCCGTACCAAGACTTCCGCGAAGGCTTCGGGCGCCATGCCGCCCACACCCATCGCCGCCAAGGAGCCGAACCTGTTCGGCCGCGTCAACATCCTTGATGTGCGCCCCGACGCGCAGGATGCCGTGTTCCCCGCCCGCGTGGAGCTCGGCGAACCTTTCACCGTGAGCGCACAGGTGTTCCTCGAAGGCCGCGCCACCGTGCGCGCGACCGCCGTACTGAAGAACCCGCGCGGCCGCGTGATGGCCCGCGTGCCGATGACCCAAGCCAATGCCGGCCTTGACATCTGGACCGCCATGCTGCAGGCCGGTTCCCCCACCGACCTGGCGCCGTGGGACGACGGCTTCGCCGACGTGCTCGGCCAGCTCGGCAACTGGAAGGTCGCCATTGAAGGCTGGGCCGACACCTACACCGATTGGGTGCGTGACGCCACCGCCCGAGTGAACGCCGACGCCGGCAGTGCCGACGCCGAAGGCGCGATCGTGCGCGGCTCCGAGATCCTCACGCGCTGGGCCGCCACGCGCGACGCCGGCTTGGACGCCACACAGCGCAAGATGCTGCGCGAGACCGCCAAGCAGATGCTCGACGCGACGATCCCCGCCGCCGAACGCCTCGCCATCGCGCAGATCGATGAGATCGAGGCCCTGCACACCACCAATCCGCTGCGCGACGGACTGACCGCGGGCCGCGACCGCGTGTTCCACGTGGAACGCCCCAAGTCGAGCTGCAGCGCGTGGTACCAGTTCTCCCCCCGCTCCGAAGGCGCCACCGTCAACGAACGCGGCGAAACAGTGCCCGGCACGCTGCGCACCGCCATCAGCGGACTTGAGCGCGCCAAAAGCGAAGGCTTCACCATCGCTTACCTGCCCGCCGTCTTCCCCATCGACCACAGCGCGCCGGACGCGCGCCTGTTCGCGGTCGGCACCGCGGCCGGCGGCCACGACACCGTGGACCCCGAGCTTGGTTCGATGGACGATTTCAAGGCCTTCTGCGCACGCGCGCATGAGCTCGGGCTCGAAGTGGCCCTCGGCCTACCGCTGCGCTGCGCACCCGCCCACCCGTGGGTGGCCGCGCACCCCGAATGGTTCCGCCGAAACGCCGACGGCTCGTTCGTGCACGCACTCGACGAGCACGGCAATCCCGAACCATTCTACGAACTCGACTTCGACAACGACCTGACCGGCCTTGAACGCGAGGTCGAACGCATCATCGACGTGTGGATCGGGGCCGGCGTGACCGCGTTCCAGATCGACGAGCCGCAGACCGAACCGGCGCGCTTCTGGCAGGACGTGCTAGCGGCGGTCACGAAGAAGCACCCCGAAGCACTGTTCCTCGCCGAGGCGTTCAGCCGCCCGGCGCTCGTGCGCGCGCTCGCCTACGCCGGTTTCACGCAGAACCACAGCTATTTCCCGTGGCGCAACACGAAGGAGGAGCTCGAGGCGTTCCTCACGGAGACCAACGGCGAAGGCGGCTTCTACCAGCACAACACGTTCTGGCCCGCCACACCCGACGTGCCCAGCGATTACCTGCGCGACAACGGCGTGGCCGGCCACGCCGTGCGCGCGGTGCTCGCCGCGATGGGCTCGCCGAGCTGGGGCATCACCAGCGGCTACGAGCTGATGGATACCAACGTGGCCGCGGACGGCGCTTCCACGCCCGGCGCCGAAGTCCGGATCCGAGACTGGAGCAGCGCCGTGGATTACGGCATCGCCGAACTGCTCACCGCACTCAACCGCATCCGCGCCGGACACCCGGCCACGCACAGCTACCACACGCTGACCGTTCTGCCCAGCGCCAACCCGGCGATCGTCGCCTTCGCACGCCAGACACCGGCTCAGTACACGGCGGACGGCAAGCCCGACACACTGCTCATCGTGGTCAATCTCGACTGCTACCACGAGCAGCAGTCGTCGATCCATGTGGACCTCAACGCGCTTGGGCTGCCGGTCGACCGCACGTACCGCGTGCGCGACCTGCTGACCGACCGCACGTTCGACTGGAGCTGGGACAACTTCGTCTCGCTGGCCCCGTGGGCCGACGTGGCGCACATCCTGAGCGTTGAAGACTGAGCTCGACCGGGCGCATACCATACACCTCGCGGCGTATGCGCGGTGTATGGTTGTAGGGGTATCAACTCAACCCTAAGGAGAATTACCATGGCAGAGACCTTCAACGTCGTTGTGGAGATTCCGCGCGGATCGAAGAACAAGTACGAAGTGGACCAGGCTTCAGGCCGCGTGTTCCTGGACCGCACGCTGTTCACCGCGATGGGCTATCCGGATGACTACGGCTACATCGACGGCACCCTGGGCGAAGACGGCGATCCGCTCGACGCACTCGTGATGCTTCCGGATTCGGTGTTCCCGGGCTGCATCGTAGAATGCCGCGCCGTGGGCCTGTACCACATGGTCGACGAAGAGGGTGGCGACGACAAGGTGCTGTGCGTGCCGGCCGATGTGCGCTACGACAACATCAAGGACATCGCCGACGTCTCCGAGTTCCACAAAGCCGAGATCAAGCACTTCTTCGAGCAGTACAAGGCCCTTGAACCGGGCAAGGAGGTCATGCCCGGCGATTACTGGGCGGATGCCGCCACCGCGGAGAAGGAAATCAAGGAATCCCGCGAACGCCTCGCCCAGAAGCAGGCCGCCGAGCACGACGCGGACGTGAACGACTGAGGCACATGGTGTGGTCCGGCGGACCACACCCCCCTATGCGGTGGGCCCCGCCGGACCATGTGGTTCGACGGGGCCCATTAGTTCCTTATCTCGAGAGGCAATCGGCCATCGCTGAACGATTACACGAGCCACATTACCAAAGCGGCGATACCAACCAAAGCGCCCGTCAGCATTACGGGCAGCAATCCGAATCCGACCCACGCCGCGCGCGCGCCCGGCAGCGGCTGGGCCTCGCGGTACCACAGGCGTGACACCACGGCGAGCGCCACCGCCCCAACCACCACAACGGCCACGCAGACGATGCGCCACACGTCGGGCGCAGAGGCCTCATGGAAGAGCATCGGCAGGAAGCACCAGCCGGACGCGGCGATCGACGCCACGCCGTCGGTGACCATGTGCGCAAGCTGCACGATCATATCGGTGCGTTTCGGACGCGCCATCTGGCGGATGAACGCCGCGACGACGAGCACCACGAGCAGGCCGGCCACGCCCGCGCACCAAGCGGCAGCGCTGATATACTGCGCGTCATGCCGTGCGAACACGAACTGCCCCAAAAACGGCGTGGACGCGCACACCATGGCCACGAATCCGAGCACTATGGCAGTCACACGCCCGGGCACGCCGTCGCGCAACGGGCAGAAGAACGCGAAAATCATGATGATCGCCGCCACCGCGAACCCAGTGACCGAGAATGTGGACGACGAGACGGCGCCACTGCCGGGCAGGCAAGCGAGCCCGACGAGCACCACATATGCGGCCACCTGCACGGCGAGGGGCCACGCGAAGGGGCGCTGCGGCGCCTGGGCGCGCATGTCGCTGTGCGGCTGGGGAACGGATTGGGTTTCGGTCATGATCGTCACCTTCGAACCTTGGGGGTGTTGCCTGCAGCGCTGGGCGCGGCGGCGTCCATATGCGCACCACACTAGTCTCGCCCCATCACAACGCCGCCGCCCCACACATGCAGGCCGCCACCGCCAATCATCTCACCCGCGCGTTCTCATCGCGAAATACGGCTGCGCCGTTAGACTGGAACCCACTACACTATGGCCGAAGCGGTGTGACGTGCATGCCGCCGAGCGCCGCCGCGGGACCGACGCCGAACCGAAAACCAAAGGGGTATGAGCGTGATGGATCTGACCTTGATGACCACTTCCCCCGATCCGGCGACCGTGTTGCCGTCGCTCGCGCTGTTGTCGCACCGTGTGCGCGTGCTGCCTATGGATGCCGCGAGCCTGGTGAAGATGCCCGAGCAGACGATCCTGCTGCTCGACGGCCGCGACGACTTGGCGAACGCGAAAACGCTGTGCCGTATGATCCACGCATCGGGCCTGACCATGCCGATCCTGCTCATCCTGACCGAGGGCGGGTTCACCGTAGTCAATGCGGAGTGGGGTGTAAGCGACGTGATTGTGGCGAGCGCCTCCCCCGCCGAGGTGGAGGGCCGCCTGCGCCTTGTTTCGGAGCGCCGCAACACCTATACTGTGGCCACAAATGGCACGGCGCAGCAGGCCGACGCGCAGGAGGACGGCCTGATTCGCTCGGGCGAGCTCATTGTGGACACCAACGGCTACACCGCGAATCTGCGCGGTATCCCCATCGACTTGGCCTACAAGGAATTCGAACTGCTCAAGTACTTGGTGCAGCATCCTGGCCGCGTGTTCACACGCGCGCAGCTGCTGCAGGAGGTGTGGGGCTACGACTACTACGGCGGCACGCGCACGGTCGACGTGCACATCCGCCGTCTGCGCGCCAAGCTCGGCGGCGAATACGAGCATGTGATCGGCACCGTGCGCAACGTGGGCTACCGCTTCGACCCGCCGGAAGACGACGAGGCGCAGGAGCAGGCCAAAGAGGCCGCCGAACATTCCCCCGCCGAGAAATAACAGGCCCCACGGTTGCCGTCCACGGCACGGCGAGTACGCTTGCAGGCAGTGGCGGAAGCCGCGGGAAGGATCATGATGGCAACCGAATCGAAACGCGCGCGCACCGCGCGCATGCACCGCGAATATGCGGCATTGTGCGAGCTCATCCCCGTTGTCGAATGCCAGCTTGACTTCGGTTCGCCGTTCCAGCTGCTTGTGGCCACCGTGTTGAGCGCGCAGACGACCGACAAGCGCGTCAACCAGGTCACCCCGGAGCTCTTCGCCGCGTACGGGACACCGCAGGAACTCGCCGCCGCCAACATCACCGACGTGGAGCGCATCATCCGCCCGCTGGGCTTCTACCGCATGAAGAGCAAGCACATCATCGAACTGGCGCAGGCGCTCGTGGCCACCAACAACGGGCAGGTCGCGGAATCGATGGATGCGCTGACCGCTCTGCCCGGCGTGGGGCGCAAAACCGCGAACGTGGTGCTCGGCAACGCGTTCGGCGAGCCATCGTTCCCCGTCGACACCCACGTGATCCGCGTGACCGCACGCCTGCACTGGCGCGACGACTGGATGAAACCGAACGCTTCGCCCACAGACATCGAACGCGAGATCACCGCGTGCTTCCCGCCCGACACATGGACCGACCTGTCCCACCGGCTGATCATCTTCGGCCGTAACATCTGCATGGCGCGCCGGCCCGACTGCACACGCTGCCCGCTGCGGCGCAGCTGCCCGAGCGCCGCGCACTTTCTGGAACTCGAAGCCGAACGCGAGGCCGTGGCCATGCGCAAACGCCGCCGGCCGCGCGCGGCAGGCCGCCGGGCCCGCTAGACTCGGGGACCATGACCGATTGCAACCGTTCATCTGCCCGCCCATGGATCGTCTTCACCGTGGTGCTCGCCGTGCTTGCGCTCGCCGCGGGTGGCGCGTTCCTGCTGCTGCGCCCGCACGGCGGCTCGCCGTTCGGCGGCCGCCCGGGCGCGCACATCACCGTCGGCTTGCGTGACAAGCCGACATCGCTCGACATCTGCACGAACAGTGAACGCGCGGTGGAGCAGGCGCTCATCGACAACGTGTACCAGACGCTCGTCACGATGGACGGTGAACGCGCGATCAGCGCGAACGTGGCCGCACGCTGGAGCGAGTCGACCGACGGCCTGCGCTACTCGTTCCAATTGCGCGCAGGCGCCACATTCGCCGATGGCAGCCCGCTCGACGCGAGCGCCGTCGTCGCCTCGCTGCAGCGCACGATCCAGAACAAGCAGGTGGGCGCGGACGGGCTGGCGCATGTGGCGAGCGTGGAGAACCCCGACGGGACGACCGTCGTGATCACACTGCACGAGCCGAACCCGCGCCTGCTCGAGGCGCTCGCCGGGCGCGCGGGCGTCATCGTCAACCCGAACGCGCAGAACGCCGATTTTACGCGGCAATCGTACGGTTCGGGACCGTTCGCCGTCTCCGCGTTCACCGATGACGCAATCGAACTGACACGCAACGAGCACTATTGGCAGGACAAGCCGGCGTTGGCGCGCGTGACGCTGCGGTACATGCCGAGCGACGAGGCGCTCGTGAACGGCATGCGCGACGGTTCGCTCGACGTGGCGCTTCCGCAGGGCGCGCAGGCAGCCGGCGAGCTCGCGAAACTCGACGGCGTGCAGGTGCGCGACGGCGTCAGCACGCGCAAGACGCTCGTGGCGTTCAACAACGCCGGCAGCAGCCCGTTCTCCGACGAGCAGGTACGCCGGTTCACGCGCTTCGCAATCGACGCGGCACAGATCGCGCGCACGCAGCCGGACGCGAAAGAACAGTTGAGCGGGCCGATTTCGCAACTGCAGCCCGGGTATGAGGACCTCAACGCGCTGTTCCCCTTCGACCTGGCGCGCGCGCAGTCGATGCGCTCGTATTTCGCGGCCGGCTATTTCACGCCGTTCACACTGCTCGCAGACGACGCGCACCGCGATTTGGCGCAGCAAATCGTGGACGAGATGGCGGCGATCCCCCTGCCGGTCTCGCTCGAAGTGGTGAATGCAGCGACACTCGCCTCGCGCGTGGAGACCGGCGACTATACGTGCGCCCTGATCGAGATGGATGACCCGCACGACTACACGCGGTTCGTGGACGGCAGCGCGATGTTCGGCTACCAGAACGGCGCGGCGCAGGAACAGTACGCGAAGGCGCTCGCGCAGACCGACTTCGCGTCGTACCGCGAGCAGCTGCGCGCATTCGACCGGATCGTGGGCCAGGACGCGGCGAGTGCGTGGCTGTACACGGGCAAGGACGTGGTGGCGGCCCAGTCGCATGTGCAGGGACTGCCGGTGGATCTGACCGGGTGGCGCCTGCCGCTCGCGCACGTGCGCGCGTAGGCGGTTCCGCGGTTTTTCTAGAGCGGAACGCACGCGCGGTGATGTCACAGTAGCTTTTTAGACTGACGGGTATGACTGATAGCGAAGACATCTCCATCAGCGCCAATCTCACCCCCCTGCCCGACCGTGTGGGCGTGGACGGGCTTGAATCCAAGTGGCGCGACATCTGGGACACCGACGGCACCTATACATTCGACAATCCCGGCGAGCGCAGCGCCGTCTACTCGATCGACACTCCGCCGCCGACCGTGTCCGGTTCGCTGCACGTGGGCCATGTGTTCTCGTACACGCATACCGACATCATCGCGCGCTTCAAGCGCATGAACGGCTTCCACGTCTTCTACCCGATGGGTTGGGACGACAACGGCCTACCCACCGAGCGCCGCGTGCAGAACTACTACGGCGTGCGCGTGGACACCTCGCTCAAGTACGACCCCGACTTCAAGCCGCCGTTCGAAGGCACCGAGGGCAAGAAGATCCAGGCGAAGGATCAGGTGCCGATCTCGCGGCGCAACTTCATCGAACTGTGCGAAAAGCTCACCGCGCAGGACGAGGAGCGTTTCGAGGAACTCTGGCGCGAGCTCGGCCTGTCGATCGACTGGTCGCGCACCTACCACACGATCGGTGACCACGCGCAGCGCGTGGCGCAGAAGGCGTTCCTGCACAATCTGGAGCGCGGCGAGGCATACCAGCAGGATGCGCCGGGCCTGTGGGACGTGACGTTCCAGACGGCCGTGGCGCAGGCGGAGCTCGAATCGCGTGAATACCCAGGCTTCTACCACCGCATCGCGTTCAGTTTCGAAGACGGTTCACCGATCTACATCGAGACGACGCGACCCGAACTGCTGCCCGCGTGCGTGGCGCTGATCGCGCACCCCGACGACGAGCGGTACAAGCCGTATTTCGGCAAGATGGTCACGTCGCCGCTGTTCAACGTGAAGGTGCCGATCCTGGCCCATCCGGCGGCCGAGATGGACAAGGGCGCCGGCATCGCTATGTGCTGTACGTTCGGCGACCAAACCGACGTGGAGTGGTGGCGCGACCTGCACCTGCCGCTGCGTTCGATCATCCAGCGCAACGGCCGCATCGTCATGGACATGCCCGACTGGATCACCGACGCCGCCGGCAAGGCGCTCTTCGAGCAGATCGAAGGCAAGACAACGTTCTCCGCGCGCAAGATCGTGGTGGACGCGCTGCGTGAATCCGGCGACATGGACGGCGAGCCGAAGCCGACGACGCGTATGACGAACTTCTACGAGAAGGGCGACAAGCCGCTCGAAATCGTCACGTCACGCCAGTGGTACCTGCAGAACGGCGGCACCAACAAGGTGCTCAACGCCAAGCTCATCGAGCGCGGC
Organism: Bifidobacterium pseudolongum subsp. pseudolongum DSM 20099; assembly: GCF_000771225.1. GTDB lineage: Bacteria > Actinomycetota > Actinomycetes > Actinomycetales > Bifidobacteriaceae > Bifidobacterium > Bifidobacterium pseudolongum. Next base: position 39,920 of record NZ_JDTZ01000010.1, on the reverse strand, counting down.
AAGGAGCTGAACTTCCACCCCGACTTCATGCGCGTGCGCTACGAGAACTGGGTGCACGGCCTCAACGGCGACTGGCTCATCTCGCGCCAGCGCTTCTTTGGCGTGCCGTTCCCGCTGTGGTACCCGCTCAACGCGGATGGCGAGCCGGATTACGAGAACCCGATCACGCCGAGCGAAGACGTGCTGCCGATCGACCCGACGACCGACGTGCCGGCCGGCTACACCGAGGAACAGCGCAACCAGCCTGGCGGCTTCATGGCCGAACCCGACATCATGGACACCTGGGCCACGTCGTCGCTGACCCCGCAGATTGTGACCGGCTGGGGTGAGCCGGGCGACGACAACGAGGCGCTGTTTGCCTCCACGTTCCCGATGGACCTGCGCCCGCAGGGCCAGGACATCATCCGCACCTGGCTGTTCAGCACGATCGACCGCGCACAGCTCGAAAACAACTGCCTGCCGTGGGCCAACGCCACGCTCTCCGGTTGGATCCTCGACCCGGACCACAAGAAGATGTCGAAGTCCAAGGGCAACGTCGTGGTACCGAACGAGCCGATCGAGAAATACGGCGCCGACGCGGTGCGCTATTGGGCCGCGTCCGCACGACTGGGCCTCGACGCCACCTACGACGAAGGCCAGATGAAGATCGGCCGCAGGCTCGCGATCAAACTGCTCAACGCCACCAAGTTCGCGCTCGCGATTGGCCGTGAGGACGAGCAGCACCATGTGACGCAGGGCGCGACGGCCACGTGGCGCCCCCAGGACGTGACCGAGCCGCTCGACCGCGCGGCGATGGCCAAGATGTCGCTCGTGGTCAAGCAGGCCACCGATTACCTGAACAATTATGAGCACTCGAAGGCGCTCGAAGTCATCGAGAATTACTTCTGGCAGTTCTGCGACGACTACATCGAGCTCGTCAAGAACCGCGCCTACGGCACGGCCGACGCCACCGGCAATACGCCGAGCGAGGCGGCGGTGCTCTCGGCGCGCACCACGCTCGGCATGGGCCTCGACGCGTTCGCACGCCTGCTCGCCCCGTACCTGCCGTATTCCACGGAAGAGGTGTGGAGCTGGATGCACGCCGGCGAAGGCTCGGTGCACACCGCGCCATGGCCGAAGCCGCTCGCGTACGCCACGGCCGCGTTCAACGTCTCGCCCGACATTCTGGCGCATGCGGGCGCGACACTCGCCGCGCTGCGCGGCATCAAATCGAAGGCCAAGGTCTCGATGAAGACGCCGATCAAACGTGTGCGCCTCGCGGTGAGCGACGATGTGCGCGCCTCGATTCGCGCCGCGCTGAGCGACATCGCCGAAGCCGGCCGCGTGATCGGCGACTTCTCGCTCGAACGCGCGATCGAAGTGGTCAACAAGCTGCAGTCCAACGTCGAAGAGCCCGAAGGCGACGAATCCGAGACAATCGTCGTCGCCGAAAGCGAGCTCGGCGAGCCGCCGGCCAAGAAGCCGAAGGCGAAGTAAGCCGCAAGCCCGGTCCAGATGCATGAGGGGCGGGGTGGTGCCGTGTGCACCACCCCGCCCCTCATCGATATGCGATGGACGACTGCAGTCAGCGCAATGGGTTCGTGACGATCACCATGCGCGAGTCCAACAACGAGGCCTCCCCGCCGGATGCGGCCACTTGCCGCCCCAACGCGCCATTGGCGCCCATCGCGTCGGCCGCGGCAGAAAGCGCCGGCGCCATCGCCCCAATCTGCACGGTCTCGTCGATGAGGTATTGCGCGCTGGGCACGATCAGCTGGTGGTTCGCCAATCCGGAATACCCCAGCTGGGTGGCGAGCCGTTCACTTTCGGGAATCGCCCCGTCACTGTTCGTGTGCGTGTCGCTACCGCTTCCCTGCGTGGTCGCGGCTGTGCCACCGCCGAGCGATGTCGTGACGGAACCCGCGTATTTCGCCACATCGGCCGAGGCGTCGTCGTTCGAAGCGCTGACGAGCGTCGACATGTCATCGCCGCCGTTCGCCGAGCGCGCCTGCCGTTCCGCGGCGCGCGCGTCGGCGATGCGTTTCGCGCGCAGCATCTCCGCGCGGCCGCCGATCGAATGCGCGTACCAGTCGCGGTACGCCTGCTGGGCGAGCGGCGAATGCCGCAACGCCGGCTGCAGCTTGTTGATCGGCTCCACGCCGTCCGCGCCGGCCGAATCGCCGCCGAACCGCCCCGAGAACCGCAGCATGATCTGCCGTGCGGCACTGCCGGCGCCGGTGTGCTCGCGCGCGGCGGCGAGCGTATCCATCGCCGCGTTCACGTTCTGCATATTCCCACTGAGATTCGGGTCGGTGGTGTTGTCGGCGTTCGTCTGTTCGATCGCCTGCTGCTGGAACTGCGCGGCGGCGCCGACATCGCCGCCGGCAAGCGTGTCAAGATGCGCGGTGTAGGCGTCGGTGTACGCCATGGAATACGGAATCATGGCCTGCGAAAGCTGCGATTGGCCCGCGCTGTACTCTTTGGCGCCGAGGCGCGTCTGCTCGCCAGCGGTTTTCTTGAGCTCCTCGGAGAGCCCCTGCGTGCCCTGCTGGCGGATCCGTTGGATGATCCGGTCGACTTCGTCCGCGGCTCCGGTGTGCTGGTGCGCGTCGCTCAGCGCGTTGACGGCGGTGGCCAAACCGGTCACCGCGTGCGCGAGCGGCGTATCCCCCTTGAGTTCGCCGGCGGTGCCCATAAGTGCGCCGAGCTGCGTCTTCGTGCCGATCGAACCGGACAGATGGGTCGTGTACGAGCCGACGTAGGCGGCCATGTACTCGTGGAACGCGCGGCTGTGTTGTGTGGTCTGCTCGGCGATCGCCGATTTGGCGAGCGCACGCTCCTGGTCACGCAGCGTGGTGAGTGTGGCGATCAGTTCGGCGTGTGCGCCGTCGGCGCCCTGCGCGGCCGTATCATTGTTGACCGACGCGGTCAGGCGCCCGGATTGCGCGGCGAGCGTGCGCAGCACATCGGCATAGTGGTCGGGCGAATCGGCGGATAGCGCGGCGAGCACGACTGGGCTCATCGAGAACCGCGCGACTTCCGCGTATACGCGGAAGTCGACGGCTTCACCGGGGTCCGCAGTGGCCGCCACCACGGTGCGCTGCCCCGACTGGCTGAGTGAGACACCATTGTCGGCGCTGATGTCGGCGCAGTCGCGCGTGGGGAGCGTGAACACGACGACAGGGCGCAGTTGGCGTGCGAACCGCTGCATGTCGCCCTGCGCTGCGGCGTTGGGCTGCACGTGCACATGCACGCCAACGAGGCCACGCGCACCGCGCACCTGTGCGCCGCTGGCGCTCGGCCCGTCGAGCGTGTAGTCCACGCTCACGGTCCACGGCAGCGGCGTGTCGGTGGAGATGTGCTCGATCGCGCCTTCGCTGCCGCGTGGGGCGATGTAGAAGCGGCGCGCGTCGATGACCTCGGCCGTGGTGAACACGTCGTGCCCGGTGAAGCTCGCTGCGGCGTCCTGGGCCTCGAGCTGCCGGCCGGGCAGCGGTGTGGCGGTTGCCGACACCGCGGGCACTGCAGCCGCGAGCGCCACGCTCAGGGTGGCGCCGCAGATGCGTCGCAGATTCCTGTGCACGGTGTGGTCTCCGTTCGTGTCTCTTGATATCGATGGGTGAGTTCAGGCGAAGATGTCGAGCACACCTGGGTCGTCGCCGGCGTCCGCGATGCGCTTGTGGCGTTTCTTGGCTTCGGTCACCACGAATTCCTTGTACATGAGCGCGATCTGCGGGTCGAGGCCGGCGCCTTGCGCGATCCGCTGCAGGCGGTCGATCTGGTATTCCTCGCGCGTGTAGTCGGCTGGGGCGAACCCGGCTTCGGCCTTGAGCACCCCCACTTGCGTCGTGGCTTTGAACCGTTCGGCGAGCAACGCCACTATGGCCATGTCAATGTTGTCGATGGATTGGCGCAGCACTTCGATGCGCTGCACGATCTGCTTGGTTTCGGCGTCGCGCCAGTCGCCTTCGGAATCGATGACCGTTTCGCCGTCCGCGCATGGTTCATGGTGTTCAGTAGTCATGGTGTTGAGCATACCGCGGCGGGGTTCACTTCGCGAAATAACGGCGTAACACCATCGTCGTGTCGGTGCTGACCGGCACCGCTTCATGGATGGTGTTGAGCAGCGTTTCGAGTTCCCGCGTCGACGCCACGCGCACCATCAGCAGGTAGTTCGATGAGCCGGAGACCGCGTCGCACGAGATGATGCCGTCCACGTCGCGCAGTTTTTCAGGGATCACCGGCGCCTCAGCATAGTCGAGCGGGGTGAGCGAGATATATGCGCTCACCGGCTGTCCACTTTTCTCGTGGTCGAGAATCGCCTTGTAGCCGGTGATGACGCCCTTGTGCTCGAGTTTCTGCACGCGCGACTGTGTGGCTGACACGGAAAGTGAGGTTGCGGCGGCAAGTTGCGCGAGCGTCATGCGGCCATCGTGTTCAAGGGAATCGAGGATGATGCGGTCTTTGCTGTCTAGCACACATGCATCGGTTTCATGGTCCGTCATTGTTCACACGCCTTCCAGAATGACTTCGTCAAGTCTTCTTTCCACAATAGGCGCGTGCGGGCACGCCGCCCTACGCCATGGGCCGATACGCCAATCGCCCAAAAGCGCGCGGCACATGCGCGCGATGTGTCGCACCGACATGCATATGGGGGGCGCTTCCCGTACAGCACGGGAAGCGCCCCCATATGCCGTGCGTGGGTGCGGATCAGTGGTCGGTGTTGCCGTTGATCGCACCGCCGCCCTGCTGGACGAGCGCACTGAAGAAGTCGTGGTTCGTCATCGTCTTCTTGAGGCGCGGCACGAGCGTCTGGTACGCCTGCTCGGGCTCGAGGCCGCCGAGCAGACGGCGCAGGCGGTAGATCACCGGCAGTTCTTGCGGGTCGGTGATCAGCTCTTCGCGGCGCGTACCCGAAGCGTTGATGTCGACAGCCGGGAACATGCGCTTGTCGGCGAGCTCGCGGCTCAGGCGCAGCTCCATGTTGCCGGTGCCCTTGAACTCCTCGAAGATCACTTCGTCCATCTTCGAGCCGGTCTCCACAAGCGCCGACGAGATGATCGTGAGCGAACCGCCGTTTTCGATGTTGCGGGCGGCGCCGAAGAACTTCTTCGGCGGGTAGAGCGCCTGCGCGTCCACACCACCCGAAAGGATACGGCCCGAAGCCGGCGCCGCGATGTTGTAGGCGCGGGCCAGGCGCGTCATCGAATCGAGCAGCACAACCACGTCCTGCCCCAGTTCCACAAGGCGCTTGGCGCGTTCGATCGCGAGTTCGGCCACCGTCGTGTGGTCGGAGGCCGGGCGGTCGAAGGTCGACGAAATGACCTCGCCCTGCACGGTGCGCTCCATGTCGGTGACCTCTTCGGGGCGTTCGTCCACGAGCACGACCATCAGATACACTTCGGGGTTGTTCGTGGCGATCGCGTTCGCGATGTTCTGCAAAGTGATCGTCTTGCCTGCCTTCGGTGGCGAGACGATCAGACCACGCTGTCCTTTGCCGATCGGCGCGACGATGTCGATCAGGCGGCCGGTCAGACGGTTCGGCGTCGTTTCCTGGCGCAGGCGCTCATTCGGGTAGAGCGGCGTGAGCTTGCTGAACTGCGGGCGGCGCGAAGCCTCCTCAACGCTCATGCCGTTGATCGAGTCGATCGACTGCAGCGGCACGAACTTCTGGCGCTGGTTGCGGCGGTCGCCTTCGTGCGGCGTGCGGATCGAGCCTTTGACGGCGTCGCCCTTGCGCAGGCCGTACTTCTTGATCTGCCCCATCGAGACATACACGTCGTTGGGGCCGGGCAGATAGCCGGATGTGCGGATGAACGCGTACGAATCGAGCACGTCGACGATGCCGGCCACAGGCACCAGGTCCGCGGGCTGTTCGTCGCGCTTGTCGTTGTCACGGTTCTTGTTGCGGCGATTGTTGTCGCGCTCGTTGCCGCGCTCGTTGCGCTCGTTGTTCGCACGGTTGCGGCCGCGGCGCTGCGCCTCGCCACGCGTGTTCGAGGATTCGTGGTCGGCGTGCTTGTGCACGGGCAGCGAGTCGAGGATCTCGTCGAGGTCCTGCGGCACCTCGCGCTGTTCGGCACGGCGGTGGCGCGGCTGCTCGTCCACGTCGGCGGCGTGGCGGCCGCGGCGCAGGCGGGCGTCGGTGTTGCGGCGGTTCGGTTTCTGGGCGTCGCCGTGCAGGTCGAGCGTGCTGAGCAGGTCGTCGGCGGCCTTGTTCGCTGCGGCGTCATCGGCGTGGTCGGCGGCCGGCGCATTCGTGCCGCGGCGCTTGCGCACGCGGCGCGCAGTGACCTTCATCTCCATGTTGCTCTGTGGGGCCGGGGCCTCTTCTTGAGCCGGTTCCGGTGCGGAAGCCTGCTCCTTGGCCTTCTGTGTGGCGGCCGGCGCAGGCTGTTCCTGCTTTGGAGTGGCCGGGGCGGCGGCGCTCGCGGCCTTGGGGGCGCGCACGGTCACTCCGGCCGGGGCTTCGCCGCCACTGCGGGCGGCCTGCAGCGTTGCAATCAAATCGCCCTTGCGCATGGTGGAGACGCCCCGCAGGCCCAGTTGCTTGGCCAGCTCTTTGAGCTCCGGGAGTTTCATCTCGTCTAGGTTTGAGGTTGTTGCCAATTGAGTTGTGCCTTTCTTTGGCCATGCATGGAGATCGCCATGGCTGAGCAAAGAGTTGTACGAACAAGCATCAGACGATGCCGTCGTCAATTTGGGGAATGTCCGGCATTGTTCCGCCGGACATTCCCCTACTGTACAACGGAACGGCGACTGTACGGCGCGCTATGCCCGCCGTGCGAGCGGCGTGCGGGGCCTTCCTCCCCATGGAGGCCCCGCGCCGCCGGCCGCCGAGTCATGAGTTCATTTGGATTCGTGGTAGGACTTTTCAGTGTTGACGGACCACACGTTCCGCTTCGAGGTCCGGTGTTCCTTGATGTTGCCCACCGCTTCGATGGCGGTGGCCATCGAATGGTCCATGTTGTTGTACCGGTGCTGGCCATTGCGGCCCACACAATACAGGTTGCCGAAGGAATCGAGGTACTCCACGAGTTCCGGCATCTGGTCGTAGGTGTCGAAATAGGCCGGGTAGGCCTTCTTGACACGTTCGCGGTGTGCATCGAGCACTTCGTGGGCGCCGTTGATCACACCCATGCGGGTGAGCTCCTTGATGGCGAAGCGCGTGGCCTCCTCGTCGGTCATGTTCCAGAAGTCGTCGCCTTCCTCGCAGAAGTATTCGAGGCCGATCCACACGGTGTCGTCGACGTCCTTGACGAGGTAGGGGCTCCAGTTGTTGAAGATCTGCAGGCGCCCCACCTTGTAGCCCGGGTCCTGCACGTAGATCCAGCAGTCCGGCACGATCGGCGGGTTGCCAAGCGTGGGGATGTCGGTCGTGTTCTTGAGCTTGAGGCGCTTGACGAGGATGCCCACCGTCACGAAGTCGCGGTATGGCAGGCCCTTGGCCACGGCCACCATGTCCCGCGGCGCCGGGTCCTGCTCGGTGTCGAGCGCTTCCACAAGGTCCTTCACCGGCATCGACGAGATGAACTGGTCGGCCTTGAGTGTGGTGCGCTTGCCTTCGGCGTCTTCGTAGTCGACCGAGGAGATCGCGCCGTTCTCGCGGTGGATCGCCACCACCTTGGCGCCGGTGAGCACGGTCACACCCGCGTCCACGCAGTTCTGTTCGACGGTCTCCCACAGCTGGCCGGGGCCGAGCTTGGGGTACCAGAACTCCTCGATGAGCGACGTCTCCACTTCGGCGTTGCTGCGCTTCTTCGGCAGCAGCTTCTGCACGGCGTTCTTCAGCACGCCCATGATGCTCAGGCCCTTGACGCGCTGCGAGCCCCAATCCGCCGAGATCTCGGAGGGGTGGCGTCCCCACAGCTTCTCGGTGTATCCCTCGAAGAACATCGAGTAGAGCTTGCGGCCGAAGCGGTTGATGTAGAAGTTCTCCAAGTTGTCTTCCGGCAGCTTGTGGAACACGGACTTGAGGTACGAGAACCCGGCTTCCACCGTGATGCGCGGGCCCATCGCCTTGAGCGTGGACGCGGAGAGCGAGATCGGATAGTCGAAGAAATGCTTGTTCCAGAAGATGCGCGAGACACGGTGCCGCTTGAGCATCACCTTGTCGGTCTTCTCCGGGTCCGGCCCACCCGGTTCGAGCTCATGGCTGCGTCCCAGTTTCTTGTCGTCGTACGACGGCGCGCCCTGCAGCGGCAGCGTCTGCGCCCACCACTGCATGATGCGGTCGTCTTTCGAGAAGAAACGGTGGCCGCCGATGTCCATGCGGTTGCCGTTGTGGCGTACGGTGCGCGCGATGCCGCCGAACTCCTGGCTTTCCTCGAGCACCGTCACGTCGTAGCGCGCGGCGCCCCCATCCTTGATCAGTTCCCAAGCGGCAGTCAGCCCGGCGGGGCCGCCGCCGATGATGACTACGGATTCCTTCTCAGACACGCTGTTGCACTCCTTTAGGTTCACAGTGGCCGCCGGCGGCCTATGGTCATGGACACCATGGTGATTTGCGGGGATTGCCGGCGAACCTGGCTTGAAAACGCCACACAAGACGGCGCATCGTTGGATTTCACCTTACGATTGTAAGGCGTGGCATGACCATTGGTCCCAGCCAGTTCGGTGTAGGCTGACGGATTCACATTCCTTCGGGAATGTCGATGTCGCTTTTCTGTACTTCCTCCACGTTCACGTCCTTGAACGTGACGATGCGCACGTTCTTGACGAAGCGGCTGGAACGGTACACGTCCCACACCCATGCGTCGGTCAGGCGCACGTCGAAATACACGTCCTGCCCTGCCGAACGCACGTTGAAATCCACTTTGTTCGCCAGATAGAACCGCCGCTCGGTCTCCACGACGTAGGTGAACAGCTTGATCACGTCGCGGTATTCCTTGTACAACGCGAGTTCGGCGTTCGTCTCATAGTTGTCGAGGTCTTCTGCGCTCATGGTGTCCTTTTGGTGTCCTTGCTCTCACTGGTCGTCGGCGTCGGTGTGCGCGCGGCGCTTCATGCGGTCGTGGCCCAACGTGCGCCACCACGCCTTCTTCGACGTGTTGCGCTCCGCCGAATTGTACGGCCACGTGTTCTCCGATTCGACCGCGTCCTGCGCGATGCGCTCGGAATCGGAGCGCATGCGCTCGCCGATCCCCGCCTTGTCTGTTGTGTCGCCCTGCGCGTCCGGCTCCATGACGGCGCCGGATTCGGCGAGCAGCTGCTGCTTGCGGATCGCGAGCGTGTGCTCATGCTGCGAAAGCGCCTTCTCCATGCCCGGGTTCGACGTGATGACGTGCATGCCGAACGCGTCCATCGCGCGCACCGGATCGAATTCGTCGTCGAGCGTGTCGAGCACGTTGAGGTCCTGGTATTTGCCGAGGCGGTTGTCCCACAGTGCGTGGCGCGAGACGCCCGACGGCACGAAGCCGAGCGACTGGTAGACGGAGTATGACCGCGTGTTCTTTTCGGGCACCGCCACCCAGATGCGGTGCAGCCCCAAGCCCTCCGGCGGTTCGGCGAACCCGTACGTCATGACGCGCGGCATCGCGTCGCGCGAATAGCCGCGCCCGCGGTAATCCTTGCCCAGGATCACCTGGATGCGCGCCGAACGCGCCCAGCCGTCAATGTCGATGAGGAAGATCATGCCGAGGAACTCGGTCGCGCTCTGCGCGTCGACCGTCTCGCTTTCGCAGTCGTCGGGCGTGGTCATCAACGACCACGCGATTGTGCGGCGCTGTTCGGGGTCGTCGATGCCGCTGCCGGCGTCGGTGCCGTTGGCCCAGGCCTCCGAACGCAGCACCCACGCGTGCACGGCGGCGCGCTCGGCCACGCGGTCCTTGCCGGTGAGCCCCGAGGCGTTCACGTATGCGTCTATGGCGTCCATCTTCTCCAGGTCCTGCTGCGTGGCAGGGCGCAGATACACCATTTCCCCTCTGATATCGGGTATGTCAATGCGCGCGGGCAGCTCCCGCGGGCGGTCCTGTTCCCCCTGCAGACGGTCGTCTGTCTCAACCATGATCATTCCTTTAATCCTGTCATCAGAGAATCCCACATCCTCCAATCTTTCCATTGTATGCTAAGAGGTCGTCGAACAAACGCCGGATATACGCCAAAAAAAACAGGTGTGCCTGCCCAGGGCGCACGGCCCCGGGCAGGCACACAGTCAGGCGGTCACGCGCACGCGCGCTCAGCCCTTGATCTTCTCCATGACGATCTTCGTGACGGCCTTGGCGTCCGCCTGGCCCTTCGTGGCGCGCATGACCGCGCCGATGATGGCGCCCATCGGCTTCATGTTGCCACCCTTGAGCTTCTCCACCACATCCGGGTTCGCGTCGAGCGCCTCCTGCACGGCGGCCTGCAGCGCCCCATCGTCGGAGACGACCTTGAAGCCATGGGCCTCCACGACCTGCTCCGGCGTGCCTTCGCCCTTGAGCACGAACGCCACGGTCTGCTTGGCCAGCTTGTCGTTGAGCTTGCCTTCCGCGATCAGGCGCTCCACATCGGCCACAGCCTGCGGCGTGATGTCAAGCTCCTCGAGGGCCACGCCCTTCGCGTTGGCTTCGCGCGACAGCTCGCCGAGCCACCATTTCTTGGCGCCGGCCGGCGTGGCGCCGAGCTTGACGGTCTCCTCGATCAGGTCAAGCGCGTCGGCGTTGACCACGTCGCGCATCTCGATGTCGCTGAAGTTCCACTCGCCCTTGAGGCGATTGCGGCGCTCACGCGGCATCTCCGGCATCTGCTTGCGGATCTCGTCCACATGTTCGGGCGTGATGTGCAGCATGACCAGATCCGGATCCGGGAAGTAGCGGTAGTCGTCGGCGTCGGACTTCACACGGCCGCCGGCGGTGGCCTGCGAGGCCTCGTCCCAGTGGCGCGTCTCCTGCAGGATCTCGCCGCCCTTGTCGAGGATCGCGGCCTGACGGCGGATCTCGTACTGGATCGTGCGTTCGATGCCGCGGAACGAGTTGACGTTCTTCGTCTCCGAACGCGTGCCGAACGGATCGGACGGGTTGCGGCGCAGCGAGACATTGACGTCGGCGCGCATGTTGCCCTGTTCCATGCGCGCGTGCGAGATGTTGAGCGCGCGCACGATGTCGCGGATCGCGCGCATGTACGCGCCGGCGATCTCCGGCGCGCGGTCGCCGGCGCCCTCGATCGGCTTCGTCACAATCTCGATGAGCGGCACACCCGCGCGGTTGTAGTCGACGAGCGAATGGTCGGCACCCTCGATGCGGCCGTCGGCGCCGCCGACGTGCGTGTTCTTGCCGGCGTCGTCCTCGATGTGCGCGCGCTCGATCGGCACGCGGAACACGGTGCCGTCCTCAAGCTCCACGTCGAGGTAGCCTTCGCCGTTCGTCGGCTTGTCGTACTGCGAGATCTGGTAATCGCGCGGCATGTCCGGGTAGAAGTAGTTCTTGCGCGAGAACTGGCTCCACTCGTTGATCTGGCAGTGCAGCGCAAGACCGAGCTTGATCGCGTAATCCACCGCAGCCTCGTTGATCACCGGCAGCGACCCCGGCAGGCCGAGGCTGACCGGGGTCAGCTCGGTGTTCGGCTCCGCGCCGAACGAGATCGGGGCCGGACAGAACAGCTTGGTGTTCGTGCTCAGCTCGACATGCGTTTCCAGACCGATGACCGGATCGAACTTCTTGACGGCCTCGGAATACTTCATGAGTTGTTCAGCCATAATTACTTTCCTGCCACCTTCACTTGTTCAGTCCATCGAGCCACGGCGTCTTGAGCGAGCTCCAGATCGGCGCGCCCCAGCGCTCCTCGAGCGCGGCTTCGAGCGCCGCCGCCGGCTTGTACATCACTTCGTCGCGCTGCTGCGGCGCGATGAACTGGAAGCCGACCGGCAGGCCGTCGTCGGACAGGCCTGCGGGGATGCTCATGGCGGGCACGCCGGCGAGGTTGGCTGGAATCGTGGCGATGTCGTTCATGTACATGGCCAGCGGGTCGTCCATCTTCTCGCCGAACTTGAACGCGGTCGTCGGGCTCGTCGGGGAGACGAGCACGTCGGCCTGTTCGAAGGCCTTCTTGAAGTCGTCGATGATCAGTGTGCGCACCTTCTGCGCGGAGCCGTACCATGCGTCGTAATAGCCGGCCGAAAGCGCGTAGGTGCCGAGGATGATGCGGCGCTTGACCTCGTCGCCGAAACCGGCCTCGCGCGTGTACGCCATCATGTTCGCGGCCGTCTGCGCCACGTCTTCCGGCGGCATGACGCGCAGGCCGTAGCGCATGCCGTCATAGCGCGCCAGGTTCGAGCTGACTTCGGACGGCATGATGATGTAGTACGCGCCGAGCGAATACTTGAAGTTCGGGCACGAGACCTCCACGACCTCGGCGCCCATGGCGGTGAGCATGTCGACCGCCTCATGGAAGCGCGCTTCGACACCCGGCTGGAAGCCTTCGCCGTTGAGCTCCTTCACCAGACCCACCTTGAGGCCCTTGAGGTCGCGGCGCTGGCCTTCGCGCGCGGCGGCGACCATCGGGCGCGGGCCTTCGGGGATCGACGTCGAGTCACGCTTGTCATGCCCGCCGATGATCTCCTGCAGCAGCGCGGAATCGAGCACGGTGCGCGTCACAGGGCCGATCTGGTCGAGCGACGAGGCCATGGCGATCGCGCCGAAACGCGAGACACCGCCGTACGTCGGCTTGACGCCGACCGTGCCGGTCAGCGCGCCCGGCTGGCGAATCGAGCCGCCGGTGTCCGTGCCGAGGGCAAGCGGGGCCTCGAAGGCGCTGACAGCCGCGGCCGAACCGCCACCCGAGCCGCCGGGCACACGCTCGACGTCCCACGGGTTGCATGTGTTCTGGTATGCGGAATGCTCGGTCGACGAGCCCTGCGCGAACTCGTCGAGGTTCGTCTTGCCGAGCAGCGGCATGTGCGCGGCCTTGAGCTTTTCGATCACGGTCGCGTCGTAGGGCGGGATCCAGCCTTCAAGGATGCGCGAGGCGGCCGTCGTCTGGATGCCCTTCGTCACGATCATGTCTTTGATCGCGATCGGCACGCCGGCGAGTTCGGGCAGTTCGGCCTTCTCGCTGTCAGGCAGATTGTCAAACGCGTCCGCCTGCTCCAGGGCGGCTTCGCCTGAAACGGTCAGGAACGCCTTGATCGACGGCTCTGCGGCGTCGATCACGTCGAGCTGCGCGGAGACGAGGTCACGGCTCGTGATCTCCTTGGCGCGCAGTTTCTCCGCCATCTGCACGGCGGACAGTTTGACGAGTTCAGTGGTATCGGTCATGTCACTCCTCCCCCAGGATCTGCGGCGCCACGAACATGCCGTCGGCGGTGGCGGGCGCGGCAGCCAGCACTTCGGATTGCGGCAACGGCGTGACCGGCACGTCCGGGCGCAGGTATGTCTCGAGCGGAACGGGGTTGGCAGTCGGCTCCACGTCCGCGGTGGCGGCTTCCTGCACGGAGTCGATGGCGTCGGCGATCACATTGAGCTCGCTCTGCATACGAGTGATTTCCTCGTCGGTGAGCGCAATGCGAGCCAGATCACCCAGATGGATAATTTCTTCGCGTGTGAATGTTGTCATGCCTCTTACTATACGAACCAAATGTGACGAGGCCCGTATGCTACTTGACGTCCCGCTTGGCGGTCACAGCCACGCCGGCCGCCTAGATGGCCATGGTCACGCCATGAGGATCGCACCGACCCAACCCCACGTGGGCTGGAACGGCCGGGTTGACCCGACCATCTCGACAGCAGCCATGTTGTTGGAGAACGATTGCGCGCCGGACGAAAACGCGCCATGCACCATGAGCCACGCGCAGCCCCACGCCACCAGCACGCCTACGAACGAGGCGAGGAAAGTGACCAGGACCAATACAAGCGCCTTCGTGTTCATGAACATCACGCGCCGCGGGTTCACGGTGAGCGATGTGATGATGGATTGACTCGAATATTCGCTCGTCATGGCCATGACGCCCAGGAGCCAGCCGATCATGAGGCTGTTGACGGCGAAGAACACCACCCACAGCACAAGCAGCACATACGTGGACAGGCGCTCCACATCTTGCACCATTCCGAACGCACCGACCCGCCGAAGGTCCATGCATGCACGGCCCGGCGCACGGCATGGCGGCCGGCTGGGTTGCCATCTGCGCAGAGCTCATCGCACACCTCCGTTCCGCGGCTGCGCCGCCACATAGCGCGCATGCCCGTGGGTCAGTTCCATGTACGCCTGTTCGAGCGAGACCTGCTGGCGCACGAATTGGTACGTGTCGATCCGGCGAACATCGCACGCATCTTCTCCGCGTCCGGCGTGGCGACCGACAGCAGGTGGCGCGAATGTTCCTTCACAAAACCAGCCACGGTACCGGTGCGTAGGATGCGGGCTTCGCCGATGATCACCAGATTGTCCGCGGTGAGCGCCACTTCGTTCATCAAGGGCGAGCTGAGCAGCACCGCGCGCCCATCTGCCACGCAGTTGCGGCACAGGTCGCGCACCCACTTCACACCTTCGGCGTCGAGGCCGTTCACCGGCTCGTCGAGCACGAGGTTCCTCGGATTCCCCAACAGCACCGCGGCGATTGCGAGGCGCTGGCCCATGCCGAGCGAGAATTTGCCCGCCTTGGTCTTCTGCACACTGGCGAGTCCGGTCAGGTCCATGACTTCGTCGACACGAACGCGCGCGATGTTGTTCGTGTAGGCGAGCGAGCGCAGGTACGAATAAGCGGAACGGTTGCACAGCGCGCATTTGGCTCATCGGGCTCGCCTGCCGCGTGTACGGCACGCCGTCGATGAGCGCGGTGCCACGGTTGGGCGTGATCAGGCCGAGCAGCACGCGCATCGTGGTGGACTTGCCGGTGCCATTGGACCCCAGGAATCCGGTGACCGTGCCGTTCGCGGCTACGAAGCTCACATCGTCCAGCACGCGGTTGGAGCCGAATGTCTTGGTAACGCCCCGTATCTCAATCATTCAGCAAGGCTACCAGTGGGCGCGGGGCTGTGCATACCCTCGTTCACGCGTGCTGGCTGATCCACGCGTGCATCGAGACGGCGGCCGCGGCCCCCGCGTTGATCGAGCGCACCGAACCGAACTGGCTGATGTACACCACGTCATCCGCTAGGTCGATGGCTTTCTGCGACAGGCCAGGGCCTTCCGCCCCAAAGAGCATGAGGCAGCGTTCGGGAAAATCATAGGTCTCGATCGGCACCGCTCCGGGCACGATGTCGAGCGCGATGATCTTGGCGTGCTGCGCCATGCGCAGCTCGTGCCGGGCCTGTTCGAGCCGGTCGCCCGGCGCCAGTTCAAGCTCGGCGATGCGCCGCTCGGCATCTGCACGCTCGGCGGCGATGCGCGTATGCCAGTCGTCCACGAGGTCCTGGATCGAAGGGTGGTTGACGACGTGCTGGTAGAGCTCGGTCATCAGCGCGCCTTTGCGGTTCCATTTGTGCGGGCCCACGATGTGCACGCGGTTCGCGGTGAACGCGTTCGCCGTGCGCACCATGGAGCCAATGTTGAAGTCATGGGTCCAGTTCTCCACCGCCACCTCGAATGGGTGTCTGCCGCGCGCGTCAAGATCGGCCTTGATCGCCTCGACCGTCCAGTACCGGTAACGGTCGAGCACATTGCGGCGGTCGCCTTCATCGAGCAGGTCTGGATCGAAGCGCGGATCGTCCGGGCGCGGTTCGCCGGGGTGGGCCTGCTCCCATGGCCCTACGCCGACCTCGCGGAATAGGGGCTCACCGGAGGCTTTGGCTGCGATATCGATTGGATTCGGCTCATGCATGGGCCCCAGCTTACCCACTTTTTTCGACGCGCCGAAAAAAGTGGAAGCCCCAGTTCGCACTTTTTGGCCATAGCCCCTCATTGGCCGCGCACTTTTTCGTCAGGGTAGAAAAAGTGCGCGGACCGTCCGACCACATATGCCTGTTCAGATTGCCTCAGCCATGACGGCACCCATACATTGGCCCTTTACCCCTTGGAAGGAGCCCAATATGGAATCGTTCATGAGAGACGACGCACACCGACTGCATTCACACATCCGGAGCAAGATAAAGCTGGTGCTTCCCCACATGAAGCACACCCCGGTCTTTTCACACCGCACCGCCGTCGAGTATTGGGGGAGCCCGGCCCCCAACAGCACGATGGAGCCGCTCTCGCTCCATGTCAGCGCGCAGCAACGTGACGAGAGGCCTCATACACAAGGCGTAAATGCACATCTGTGGAGCGGCCCGCTCCTCACCTATATGGAGGACGGATTTGAGGTTGTGCGGCCGGAAGTGTGCTGGGCGCAGATGGCCCAACACTGCCCACTGACCACCTTGATCATGATTGCCGCCAACTTCACGTGCCGAGACAGAAAACGAAAGGTGAGTACGTTGGACGACATCATCGAATATGCAACAGTCCTCAAGGGGTTTCATGGCAAGAGGAAATGCATGGAGGCCATCCCGTTCCTCATCGAGAACACCGACTCACCTCAGGAGGCCCTGCTTGCGGAGTTCCTCATCCGTCATGGATTCGGAAAACCCGTGGCCAACTTCCGCGTGCAACTCGAGGGTAGGGCGTGCTATCTCGACATCTCATACCCGGATCTCAAAATCGCCTTTGAGTATCAGGGTGCATACCATGCCAACGTGGATCAGATGCGCAGGGACATGAACAAACATAATGAATTAATGAAAAGAGGCTGGCAGATCATCTACGTCACAGTGGAAGATTTCCGAAACCCAGCACAATTACTGGATATTATCCATGGCACTGTTGTGCAGCAACATCATTTGATGGGATTGAAGAAAGTGGTGAGGTAGGGGCTCTTCCACTTTTTTCGACGCGCCGAAAAAAGTGGAAGCCCCAGTTCGCACTTTTGGCCATAGCCCCTCATTGGCCGCGCACTTTTTCGTCAGGGCAGAAAAAGTGCGCGGAGGCCTAGTGTAGGTCCGATTCGTGGAAGACCTCCACGAACGGCGTCTCATGTGCGTCGCCGGTCACAGGGTCGGTGATCTTGAGCGTCGGCTCTTCCATGTCGACGCCGCCAATCAGCGCGGCCACGGCCACCACGGTCGCGCCCTGCGCGTCGACGATGCCGAAGTCGAGGCTCAACTCGTTGCCGTTGCGCAACGTCACGAGCGACGAGGTCTGCACATACGATTTTTCGGAAAGCCATGAATCGACGAGGATCACACGCTTGCCGGCAATCGACGGGCCTTTGATCGCCGGGTACACGAAGTCCATCACAAACCCGTCCAGATCCTCGCCGCGCGAGGCGGCGGCATGTATGAGTGAACACACCATCGGCACAGCGGCCGCCGTCAGCGCCCCCACCGCGTCGAAGTCCTCGATCGAATACCCCTGCTCTTCCAGCGTGTCGAGCATGATGTGCCCGATCAGCGCGGCGCCACGGTGGTCAAAGGTCACCGGCGCGAGCTCCGAGAACGGCTTGTCGTGCATATGCTCGCGCAGCAGCGTCTTGAGCTGGTCGCGCGGTTCCATCATCGCGAAGTTGGGCGCGGCGCTCCCCGTCTTGCGGAATTCTGTGTCCTCACTCATGGTGCCCAGCGTACCGTTGCCGCTTGTCAAAACTCACCATGCGCCGTCGAGCTTGCAGTGGCGCAGACGCACGGCGTTGAGCACCACGCAGATCGATGAGAGAATCATCGCCACGCACGCGAGCATGGGGTTGAGCACCCAGCCCGTGAACGGGTAGAGCACGCCGGCGGCGAGCGGAATGCCCACCAAATTGAAGATGAACGCCCACCACAGGTTTTCGCGGATGTTGCGCACGGTCGCCTTCGACAGGCGAATCAGCTTGAGCGCGCACGCGAAGTCGGTCGGCGCGGCGATCACATCAGCGTGGACCGGCGCGGCTTCCAGGTTGTCGAGCGCGACGCACGCGATGGCGATGTTCGCCGCATCGCGCACGCGCACATCCTCACTGCCATCGCCGACGAACATGACGGTCGCGCCATTGGCACGGCGTTCGACGAGCGCATGCACCGCCTCGTCGGTGCGCCGCGCATCAACCTTAGCGACCGACACGCCGGTGCCGCTCAGCTGCGCGATGGCCTGCTCGGCGCTCGGCGCAAACTCGCGCGCCACGAGCACCGCACTGGTGTCTTTCGCCTGCTGCAGCGCGCTTGTGGTGCGCACGGTCAGGCCGTAGCGCTGCGCGTCGTCGAGCGCCGCGCCCACAGACAGCGGCGCCGCCCAGCCGAGCGCCGCCGGGCATGCGATGATCAGCACGCTGATGCCCATGAGCAGCGCGCGCGTGAACGACGGCTGCGGGCCGAAGATGAGCCAGCAGACGAAGGTCCACAGGGCGATCAGGATCGTGATCGGCACCCATACGCGCGAGACGCGGTCCACGCGCTCCTGCAATGGTGACGCGGGGCGCCGCGGCAGCCACATGTCCACCGCCCAGCGCGCGAACAGCACGAGTGTGACGATTACGCCGGTCACGTCGAAATACGGTTCGCGCATCGCCTGCGGCAGCGCATCCTCAAACAGGCACACAAGTATGCCGTAGGCGTATGCGGCGATGGTGCCGATCGACGCGAGGGAGTTCATGTTCGGCATTCGACGCAGCAGCGCGTCCCAGCCGTCGATATGGATCGGCGCGCCGCCATAGAACATGACCGGCGTGATGATGATCGCCTGCACCCACGGGTCGACCATCCAGTCGGGCACAGCGTTGGGGTACAGCGCGCGCACAAGCGCCGGCAGCAGCACGAGCAACGTCAGTATGGCGCTCACCACCAGCTGGCGAGTCAGCAGCTCGATGCTTTCGCGGTTGTCCGAACGGCGGGTGCGCAGCGTGTCACCGGCGCTCGCGTGCGCGTCGGCCGGCTGGTCTGTGAAGGCGGCCTGCGTCTGCGGCTGCCGCGCGCTGAAGAAGAAGCGGACCGTCGCTACAGTCAGCAGTATTGCCGCGACCCCGCACGCCACTGCGATGAACAGATTCAGACTCATGGGTCTCCCCCAATGTTGATAACGGACAGTGACTACTGTACGCGACCATATGCGAACTGCGCAGGTGCGTGCGGTGACGCGCCTGCGCAGTTCGCGAGGATGGGATCACTCCCGGGGGTTACTTGGTGCCGTTTGCGTCGGCATGGCCGTCAATCTTGACTTCCGTGTCGAGCGGGTTGGTGTCGCCGTCCATCGGGTTGATCTCGTGCACCGAAAGCTCGAGGTGATCGCCGCCTGTATGGTCGACGAGCACGGTCTCGCCGTCCTTGACCTTGCCGGCGAGCAGCATGCGCGCCAGCTGGTCGCCCACCTCGGTCTGCACGAGGCGGCGCAGCGGGCGGGCGCCGTACGCCGGGTCGTAGCCGGTGTCGGCGAGCCATTCGCGCGCTGCTTCGGTCACGTCGAGCGTGATGCGGCGGTCGGTCAGGCGCGAGGCGACCTGCTTGACCTGCAGGTCGACGATCTTGCCAAGCTCCTGCCGGGTGAGCGGGTGGAAGATGACGAGCTCGTCGAGGCGGTTCACGAATTCCGGGCGGAACTGCGTGTGCACCGCGTTCATGACCGCGTCGCGCTTCTCCTGTTCGCTCAGGTCCGGGTTGACCAGATACTGCGAGCCGAGGTTCGACGTCATGATCAGGATCGTGTTCTTGAAGTCCACGGTGCGGCCCTGTCCATCGGTCAGGCGGCCGTCGTCGAGCACCTGCAGCAGGATGTCGAAGACCTCGGGGTTCGCCTTCTCCACCTCGTCGAACAGCACGACCGAGTACGGGCGGCGGCGCACGGCTTCGGTGAGCTGGCCACCCTCCTCATATCCGACGTAGCCGGGCGCGGCGCCGATCAGGCGGGACACGGACGACTTGTCCATGTATTCGCTCATGTCGATGCGCACCATGGCCTTCTCGTCGTCGAACAGGAAGTCGGCGAGCGCCTTGGCGAGCTCGGTCTTGCCCACGCCGGTCGGGCCCATGAACAGGAACGATCCGGTCGGGCGGTTCGGGTCGGAGATGCCGGCGCGCGAACGGCGCACGGCGTCGGAGACCGCCTGCACGGCTTCCGGCTGGCCGATCACACGCTTGTTGAGGTACTCCTCCATGTTGAGCAGCTTCTCGTTCTCGCCCTGCATCAGGCGTCCCACCGGCACGCCGGTCCATTCGGAGACGATGCCGGCCACCGAATCGGCGTCCACATGGTCGGGGACCATCGGTTCGCTTTGGTGCGCGAACTCGGCTTCCTTTTCGGCTTCGCTTTCGGCCGCGGCAAGCTCTTTCTGTATTGCGGGGATCTCACCGTAGAGGATGCGGCTGGCCCGCGCCAGATCGCCCTCGCGGGTGGCCTTGTCGGCTTCCACGCGCTTTTCGTCGAGCTTGGCGCGCAGGTCGCCCACCTTGTTGTGGCCCGCCTTTTCGGCGTCCCAACGGGCCTTGAGGCCCGCGAGCTGCTCACGGCTGTCGGCGAGTTCGGACTGCAGTTTGGCGAGGCGCTCCTTGGAGGCCGGGTCCTCGGCCTTCTTGAGCTGCATCTCCTCCATTTCGAGGCGCGTGACCTTGCGCTGCAGTTCGTCGATCTCCTCAGGCTGCGAATCGAGCTCCATGCGCAGGTGCGCCGCGGCTTCGTCGACGAGGTCGATCGCCTTGTCGGGCAACTGGCGGCCGGTGATGTAGCGGTTCGAGAGAGTCGCGGCCGCGACGAGCGCGTCGTCGCCGATCGTGACCTTGTGGTGTGCTTCGTAGCGCTGCTTGAGGCCGCGCAGGATCGCGATCGTGTCCTCCACGCTCGGTTCGCCCACGAACACCTGCTGGAAGCGGCGTTCGAGCGCCGGGTCCTTTTCAATGTTCTCACGGTATTCGTCGAGCGTCGTCGCGCCGATCAGGCGCAGTTCGCCACGGGCCAGCATCGGCTTGAGCATGTTGCCGGCGTCCATCGAGCCTTCCGCCGCACCGGCGCCCACAATCGTGTGGATCTCGTCGATGAACGTGATGATCTGCCCGTCGGACTTGCGGATCTCGTCGAGCACGCTCTTGAGGCGTTCCTCGAATTCGCCGCGGTACTTGGAGCCGGCCACCATGGACCCCAGGTCGAGGCTGATCAGGCGCTTGTTCTGCAGTGTGCTCGGCACGTCGCCGGCCACGATGCGCTCGGCGAGGCCCTCCACGACGGCGGTCTTGCCCACGCCTGGCTCGCCGATCAGCACCGGGTTGTTCTTGGTACGGCGGCTCAGGATCTGGATCACACGGCGGATCTCCTGGTCACGGCCGATCACCGGGTCGAGTTTGCCGTCGCGCGCACGCGCGGTCAGGTCGGTCGAGAACTTCTCGAGCGCCTTGTACGAGGCCTCGGCGTCTGGGCTTGTCACCTTGGCGCCGCCGCGCACCTGCGGGATCGCCTCGCGGATCTTGTCGGCGGTCACGCCGTTGGTGTTCAGGATCTTCGCGGCCTCGTTCGGTGTGGCTTCGGCGATGCCGAGCAGCAGATGCTCGGTGGAGACGTATTCGTCACCCATCTCTTTCATCGCCTTCTCGGCGGCAGCGATTGCCTGCGTGAGCTGGCGACTTGCCTGCGGCTGCGCGGTCGACGAACCCGAAGCGCTCGGCAGCGCGACGAGGGCGTTGCGCACGGCGGCGCCGATTTGCTGTGCGTTCGCGCCGCATTGCTCGACGAGGCCGCGAATCACACCGTTTTCCTGACGCAGCAGTGCGTCGAGCAGGTGGAGCGGGTCCACCTGCGGGTTACCGGCCGCCGAAGCGCTCTGAATCGCGTCGCCCAAGGCCTCCTGAGCCAGTGTTGTGAATTTTTGTTCCATATCATCCTCCATCAGTGCACGCCGGTCTCGCGCTGCTGCTGCGCACGCGGAGCCGGCGGCTTCGTTTGTCTGATATAGTCAACCAACGATCCAGATCATGTATTCCCAAAACTTGAGTGAATCTCGCTCAAGTTTTGAAAATGATGATGATGTGCTTCGCAATCGACCATCTACAGCCCATTGTGGCGCGCGATGTTGGGAGGAGACTGGTTTTCAGCGCTCAGCCGGAGAGCGGCACAGCACGCGTCAAGGAGGCGTATGGATGCCGGGCACTGTGTTCGCTGTTTTGGTCAGTGTATTCGCTGTTTTGGTCACGAATTAGGCCGATTTGTGACCAAAACAGCGAATACACTGACCAAAACAGCGAATATCGCCGGATGGGCGCCCCGCCTGCAGCGGATAGGGTGCGACGGGCCACCGATATGGCGAATATGGTCGCAGATATGACAATGCCGGCGGGAATGGCGGAATGGCTCAGCCGCGGACGACGACGTTGCGCAAGTCGCCGATGCCTTCCACATGCACCACGGCTTCATCACCGGGCACAAGGTTTCCGGAAGCGTCCGGGGTGCCGGTCAGGATCACGTCGCCGGGCAGCAATGTGGAGAAGCTCGAGATGAACGCGATCTGCGAAGGGATGTCGTGGATCAGGTTCGCGGTTGTGCCGCTCGCCTTGTCGACCACCTCGCCGTTGAGCGAGAACGAGATCGCCGCGTCGCGCCAATCGAACTCATCCTTCGTCACGAGCCATGGGCCGAGCGGGCACGAGGTGTCGAAGCCCTTCGCGCGCGTCCACATCGGATCGCCCTGCTGCAGGTCACGCAGGGTCACGTCGTTGACGCAGGTGAAGCCGAGCACGTAATCCATCGCGCGCTCGACCGGCACGTTCTTGGCGATGCGGCCAATCACCACGGCCACCTCCGGCTCGAAATTCATGTCGCGCGAGCACGGCGGGTACACAATCGGGTCGTCGGGGCCGATCACCGACGTCGAGGGCTTCATGAAGATCACCATCTCTTCAGGCGCGTGCTCCACCGTGGACTGCCCATGCTCATACATGTATTGGGCATGCGCCTCGTAGTTCTTGGCCAGCCCATACACCTTCGAGGGAATCACCGGGGAGAGCAGGCGCACGCCGTCCGCGTCGAGCGGAATGCGCTCGCCGGTCGGGCTGACCTGCCCGGCGAGCGGGTAGCCGTCGAGCACCACGAGATAATCATTGCCGTCCGCCTCGTCGGTCTGCACAAACGCGTATCGGGGCGTGTCATCCTGGGAAAAACGTGCGAGTCTCATGTGCCCCAGTCTACGCTCCGGTTCCGTCAGAAGCGCCCATGGAGTCGGAGCCGCCTGCAGCCGGCACCTCAGCGCCGGGTTCCCCAACGGCATCGTGCTGTGCCGAACAATATTGCAGTCGGCGCGACAGCGCATCCACTTGACGCTCCAGCTCATCGATGCGTCGCACTTGCTGCGCAATCAGCACATCCCGAATATCGCCGCGCGCGTCAACCGGCTGTGTCACAAACGAAGTGGCGCCACCTGCGACACTGAGTGGATTGGCTGCGTCGGCATGGGTACGGCGGGCATGAGTCCGTTTCACGGGTGTCACTGCCACATTCATCTGCCGGCGCCACCGTGCGATGGCACATTCGATGCGCTTGTATCCAATGAGCGATGGGTCCAAACCCGCCTCGCGGAATAGTTGGACCGGCGATTCCCCTTGTGCGTACCTCAGCACACAGTCGACCTTGAATGACTCGGCATAGATGATGCGATTCCGTGTGGCGTCCGCAACCGCCGGCAATGTTTTCAGGTATACGATCTCTTCGGCGCTGAACACCCCACCCCCGCCAGCCGTCATTGTAAGCTCCTTCTCACGAGCACTCGTGGCCTCTTCAGCCATGATGTATATGCACTGCCCCTCAGCGCAGGCACCCAACTACTCTTGCCCACGCCCGCGGCCGTCAGACGCTGACAGCTCACCATTGTATCCCACTATGTCAATCATGATGTTACGAATATCGCGCATCGCACATGTGCGTATACGGCCTGAACCGCGCAACCATGAGAAAAAGGGCCCCGGCGTTGATGCCTGCAGGGAGCCCCCTATCCCGCCTTCGTCCACAGGCGACCGAATCTGACGAGCATGACCGACACGCCGGAGATAAAAGCGTGTGGCGCAGATCGAAAGTCAGTGCCGCGAGGAACGAAGGCGGCAGACGGGCGCGAGCCTGACGACCCGCGCCCAATTACCGGTCTCAGGCGGTCAGCTGACGCTTGAGGCTGTGGGAACGCACGCCGATCAGAGCAGCGGCACCACCAAGCAGGAGGGCCACGACGATGAGCATCGTGATGCCCGCCGCACCGGTGAGCGGCAGCTGGGTGACAGACTTGACGTTCTTGACGACTCCGTCCTTCATCAGACCCCATACGTCCGTACCGAAGGTGACATTGCCTTCCGCGTCGATCGTGACGGTGAATTCGGGCTTCACGTTCTGCAGGAAACCGTTCGGGACCTTGGTTTCCTGGACGGTATATTCGCCGGCCGCAAGGCCCTTGAACGTCACCTTGCCGTCGGTGCCCGACGTGACGGTGGTCACGCCGCCATTGGCGGTGTAATCCTCATCGATGTTATCGCCGGAGATCGTGAACTCAGCGCCTGCAAGCGCGTTGCCGTCGGCATCCTGCTTGGTGAAGTCGAAGGAGTACAGCTTGTTCTCGACAGGGGTTCCTTCTTCGACGTACTGGCCGGTGTACGGATCGTACACATACGCGGTGTTGTTCACCTTATCCACCGCATCCTCATTGACCGTCGCGTTATAGGTGATCGTCACGGTCTGGCCGGCGAATGCCTTCACATCACCGAGGTCGAACTCGGTCGTGGTCTCCTTGGTGTTTGCGTCGATGGTCTGCGTCAGCGTATACGCGTTGTAGACTGCACCGCCGATCCTCACCTCGAAGCCATCCGTGGTCGACGGAAGCGTCAGGCCCTTGGAAGCCACATCCTTGAACTTCATCTTCAGTTCAGTACCACTGGGATTGCCCGGGATCACGCCGGTGATGGTATAGGTCAGCACGTCGCCCAGAGAAACGGTGCCCTGGGTGTCGCCGTCCACTTCCTTGCCGGGCTTGGTGGGCTGGGTGGGCTTCGCGAAGGCGGTTGCCAGCGTTGCGCCGTTCAACGTGGTGTAGACGGTGCCGTCGGCGATGATGTTCGTGCCGACCAAGATGGGCGCACCGTCGCCGTCAGTGACGAGATAGTAACCGGGGGTGAGGCCCGAAATGACGGCCGTTCCATCGGCACCTGTGACGGTGGTGGACGGCGCGGGCTTCGACGTTGCCGCACGCAACGCGTCAGCGAATGCGCGCAGACGCGCGGCGTCGCCGGTCTGGCTCAGCGAAGCGATCCACGCGAGTTCATTGCCCTTGTACTGGTCTGGAATCGTGGTCGCCGGGGCCACCGCGGCCGCGGTCTGCGCGGCTGCCGCGATGGACGGGTTCTTCCAAGCTGTGGACTGATTGAAATCGACCGACGTCACGGCGCTGTTGCTCACGACGGGGTTCGTGTACTCACCGAGCAGGTAAGCGGTGAACTCACGTCCGTTGACGTCACCATTGATGGTGATGGTATTGGCCGTGGCATCCGCCGCGGTGGCGGTTGCGGCGCCGAGGGCCAGGCCGCCGAGCATCGTCGCGGCTGCGGCGACACCTGCGAATACTCGTTTGAGATTCATGGTTGTTTCCTTCTCTATGGTGTGCGCCGGGAGCCGTGTGGGCGGAAAGCCGTGCGGCTCCCGAACATTGCGTGCAACGTCCCTTCACACTGCATTGAGTCATTGCACTACATCTTGTCTCTTCAGTTGTCGCTTCGCCCGTGCGGGCGGAGGGGCCGCGGCCGAGGATGGGACCTCGGCCGCGGAAGGATATGGCGGTCAGATCAGGCGACGCTTGCGCCAGATGGCGGCTCCGCCCGCGGCCAGGAGCGCGAGGGCGCCCAGTCCGCCGCCGATGGCCAGCCAGAGCATCGGGGTCGCCCCGCCCTCACCGGTTAACGGCAGGTTGGACACCGCGACCCAGGTGTTGGTGAAGGGCAGCGCGCCCGTCACCGTACCGGTCTTGACGGCTCCGTTGTCGTCCTTCTCCTGAGTGACGGCCGCCGTAGCGGTTAGGCTGTTGTCAGCAGCCTGTTCCACGGTGACGGTCACGAGATAGGAGGCCTGGGAGTACTGGAATCCGGCGGCGTTGTCCGGCTTCACCTCGGTCACGCGGTAGGTGTAGGTACCCGGCGTGTCGAAGGTGAGTTCATCGAAACCGGCCTGCAGATCCGGACTGTCCGTCGTGACGGTCGTGATCAGAGTCTCGCCGGGAGTGACGGATTCGGGAGCGGAGACCGGAGTCATCTGGAAGCCAAAGCTGTCCCACTTGGCACCGGCGCCGTTCACGGTCTTCTGGACCTTGACGGTGTTGGCGGCCAGCGTGGCCGTGGCTGCCGTGTTGGTGAACTTCAGCGGCATAACGGTTCCAGAGGTACTGCCGTTCGAACCGTCATCCGTCTTCTTCTGGGTCCACTTAACCGACTCGATCTCGAGAGCTCGCGGCGTATCGGAACCGGTCTGAACGACCTTGACCTGCACATCATATTCAGCCTTGGAATACACATAGTGCTTGTTCTGCTCATTGGGCGTTTCCGTCACGGTGTAGTTGTACTCACCAGGCGCGGTGTACTCGATCGTGCCGAACTGCGCCGTCGCCAACGAGCCGGGCTTCGGCTTGCCGATCGTGATAGAGTCATTCGCGGGAAGCGGGGCATTGTCCTGGGCCGCGATCGTGAACCGGAAGGAGTCGCCGTCGCGCCAAGTGCCGTTGCCGTCCACGGTCTTCTCGACGGAAATGGGCGTCTGTTTGGTCGGCGTGTAGTGCACCTGAACCACCGGATGGGGGAATGCACCGATGACCCCAGACTGTTCCACACCATCCACGCGAGGCGTATAGGAGATGTGAGCCTCATTGTTGCTACGGAAGCCTGGTTGACCTGCGGAGCTGTCACCAGTACCGTCGGCACCGATGCCTTCTGGGGCCTTGGGATATCCGTTCGTGGCGTACTCGGTGTAAGCGATATCAGACGGCTTGATCTGGTATTCCAGCGAGTAGGTGAACCCGTCCCTCAGCGCATAACCCGCCGGGAACTCGATGGAAACCGTCTTGCCATCGGACGACGTGATCTGGTATGTTTCTTGGCTCTCGGTAGGCAGTCCGACCTCGGTCAGATCCGTCACTTCTTCGCCGGCAGAGTTACGCACGACGAGTCTGGCGCCATAATTGGAATTGGCCGCATCAGCATTCACGAATTCCACGTACTGCGACAGGGTGTCCGTCATGGAGACGTTCGTGAACACACTGCCCTTCGTGATATCATTGAAGATGCCATCGAAGATGTTGTCAAGGCTTTCGTCACCGGAAACGGCAGTGTAATAGTCACCAGGACCACGATCACCAGGCGTCGCCCAGTTGTTAGTGCTCGGACTGTCAACACCCCTCGCACCGGGATAATTTGATGATACATAGCTCATAAACAGGTCGGTATTGGTAGTACCGGTTGTAGTAGCGTCGGGATCCGCACTGATGGAATAGACGGTAGCCTTATCGTCCGTCTTCAGCGTATGCGCATAATTAATGGCGCTACTAGCCACAGCTGGAGAAAAAGAGTTACTCGTTGTCGGCTGACCATCGCTATAGAAAATCACTACGCGCTGCGAATCAGACCGCGCGCCCGACCCTGTCAACGCCGTATGAGCCAGATTCAGGCCTGCAGCGGCATTAGTTGCACCACCAGCATTCAGCTTCCGAACTGCCGTCTTCACGACACCAACATCAGAGGTCAGAGTCTGATTAATGATACCATCGTTAGCATAAGTGATAAGAGAGACTTGGATCTTCTTACCGGCTTCACTTATTTCTCCATTCTTGGTATTGACCTTAGTCAAAAAATTGTCAATAGAAGACTGAAGAACGGCAAGACGCGTGTCATTGCTGTAAAACTGATCGGTAGCTGGGTCTACGACTCTACCCGACTGCGTCCTCCAGTTTCCGTTCCTGTAGGAGACAGTCACATAAGTATTGTATCTATAAATCTTATAGGTCTCTGATGTGTCAATGGCTGCGCTATCGATCTTCTCCGATGGCCACGCCATGCTTCCCGACACGTCCAGCACGAGCGCGATATCCAGCGGGGTCACAGTCGTACCGGTGGTCTCACCGCCCTTGCCGGACACGTTCATGCTCAGCGTGTAGGTGCCGTCGTCGTTATACTTGACCTTCTTGCTGAAATCAGGCGCGTCTCCATCGGCGGTCGGTGCGGCGTCGCCGACGGCGGCGACCGCCGGGGCGTCGGTGGTGATCGCTTCAGGATGCGCATCCGTCGCGTCGACTTCCGGCTGCGCATCCACGGTGGCGTCCTCGGAGGGCTGGACCTCCGGGGTGGCTTCCACGGTGGTCGTGGCGTCTTCGGCCGGCTGCTGGTCGTCGGCGTAGGCGGACATGCTCACGCCGGCCATGCCGACGCTCATCGCGACGGCGCAAAACGTGGCGACGAGTTTGCGCACCGGCGTCCGGCCGTTCCTTTCTTCATCGGCTTGCGCGCCATGGCGCGCGAGAAGGCGTTTTGGTCCTCTCATGAGTGTGTTCCCCTCCGAATCTCTCCAAACTTTGGCATAGAAAAATCGTTCTTTCCCCGAGCCTACAAGAGCGAAAATCGATTGTCTATACTCCAGAAGAGGGCGATTTCACCCTCAATATACCGACAAGCCTTTGATTGAAGCCAAAGTCACCCCCTTGAAGTATCCCCTTCATCGCACTGTGAATTTTTTGTGAAAATACAACCCCCTCCCGCAAATCGAGCCCATCTGACCATGGCGTTCCCAACGATGCCAAGGGTCCTGTCGCATAATCCCACAATACGGACACGGCCCGCCGGGAATCCCCCGACGGGCCGTCATCATCCGCATCTTCGCGCGTGTAATTACCTATGCATTATTCCGCTTCCGCACGCGCATTATCTTGCGCTCGCATGCCGCATGCGCATCGGGCGTCCGCGTCGCTTCGAGGTCAGCGCGCACAGCAGCAGGCCGAGCAGCAGCGTCGCGATCGCGGCGAGGACACCCCATGTGCGCCCGTCATGCACCTCGGTCGGATTCGGCGCCGGGTAGGGGATCGAGACGCGGTGCCCGGAGACGAGCAGACGCTGCGTGTTCACGCCGTAGGGCGTGCACGTCATGAGCGTGACGCGGTCCTCGCCGGGCACGACGTGCAGCTGCGAGGTGTCGTCCGGGTCGATCACCGTGATGCGGTCGACCATGTACCCCAGCTTCTCCCCCATCACGTCGATGTAGAAGTAGTCGCCGTCCTTCATCTCGTCGAGGCGCGTGAACATCGGCGCGGCCACGAGACCGCGGTGCCCCGTGATCACCGACAGCGTCGAATCGCCGCCCACCGGCAGGCTCGAGCCGTACAGATGCCCGGCGCCCGAGGCGAGCGCCTGTTCCGAGGTGCCGTGGTGGATCGGCAGGTCCACGCTGATCTTCGGGATGATGATCGAGCCCATGACGCCGCCGCCCGTGTCGAGCAGCGACTGGTACTCCTCGTCCTGGCTCGCGGCGGACGTGTCCTTGTCCGTGACGTGCGAGCTGCCGGCCACGCTCGCGAAGGGGTCGACGGCCTCGCCCAGGATCGGCTGGCCGCTCGCGGCGAGGCGCTCGTTGTACGCGTGGGCGTCCTTGAGGCGGTTCTCCGCCTGCGGGTAGGGCCAGCCGAGCACGCGCCGTTCGACCGTGCGGCTTTGCGAGGACAGGACGCGCGCCGTGTTCCATTGGAGCACGAAAGGCGTGGCGCCGACGATGACGGCCGCGGTGATGAGCACGACCGTGAGCACGCGCATCGCGATCATGCGCCGGCGCAGCGAACGGCGCAGGCGCACGACGTCCTCGATGTCCGTCGCCTCCCGGAAGGTCGGCGGCGTCCATGGGCCCTGCGGCTCCTGCGTGATGGTCCTACGGTTCCTGCGCATGCTCGTCCTCACCCCGATGATTGCGGTCCCCATTGCCGTGTGAGACACGACGAAAAAACGTCCGCGGGGCGCGCGGATGGGCGCCCCTCGCCATGGGAGCTTACCAGACGGGGGGCCGAGCGCAAGCATTCCATCCCCTCGAGGGGATGGAATCCGCACGAAATCGCCATACACCGCAACGCGCCCCCATCGCGCGCACGGGACGAGCCGGACGCGGGGTCAGACGAAGTCGCGCGGGCCGAAGATCGCGGTGCCGATGCGCACGATCGTCGCGCCCTCGTCGATCGCGAGCGCCATGTCGCCGCTCATGCCCATCGACAGTTCGCGGCACGAGGCGGTGCCTTCGGCGCCGGAGTCGCGCACGCGGTCGCGCATGTCGCGCAGATGCGCGAAGCCGGCGCGGATGCGGCGTTCGTCGTCGACATGCGCGCCGACGGTCATGAGCCCCTGCAGTTCGAGCCCCTCGAGTGAGGCGAGTTCGAGGGCCAGTTCGAAGGCCTCGTCGGGCGCGCAGCCGGATTTCGTCTCCTCGCCGGATTCGTTGACCTCGAGGAGCACGCCGACGGCGCGTCCGCGCGCGGCGGCGCGGCGGGCGATCTTCTCTCCGAGGGCGAGCGTGTCGACGGATTCGATCGTGTTCACGTCGGGCAGCATCTTGCCGATCTTGTTGCTCTGCAGCTGGCCGATGAGATGCACGGGCAGGCGCGTGAGGGCCTCGGGGTCGTCGGTCTGCGCGAGGCTTTCGACGGTTTCGACGTCGCTCGCGCCGAGCACGACGCCGCGTTGGGCGCATGCGTAGCGCAGGCCGTCGATTTTGGCGACGATCTCCTGGGGGCGGTTCTCGCCGATCATGGGCACGCCGGCGTCGATCGCGGCCATGATCTCGCCCACGTCGCGCGTCTTCGTGGCGGCCAGAAGCGTGACGGATCCCTCCTGGCGTCCGCTCGCCGCCTCCTGGGCGGCGATGCGGTCGAGCACGCGGTGCACGTTGTCCGCGATGTCACGGGCGCGCCCCTCCTCGATCGTCTCGTTCGCCAAGTCCTTGTGGTCCATGTACGCGGTCATGACGGATCCCACCTTTCCACTTCCTCACCTATGGGCTTACGATACCGCACGGCGCGCGTCGCGTCACATATGTCGCACGATGCGGACCCGCTCCATAGAAATCGGACGTATGAGCGACCGATTTCTATTCTATGCAGGAGAGGGAGGAACTCGGGCTAGAGGCGCAGGAGGAGGGAGGGCAGGTCGTCGGGCACGCGCACGTCGGCGCGGCCGTCGGACCGGTCGTCATCCCCGACGCGGCCGCCGGTCCCGTCGGCGTCGCTCCGAGCGTCGGTCGCGTCGACGTGGGCGCGCACGGCGTCCCACGAGAAGAGCGCGAGCGCGTCGGCGGCCTCCATCGCCCGCGGATGGTCGGTCAGGCCGAGCGCCCAAGCGCAGTAGCCGATGATTTGCTCGGGGCGAACGCCTTGCGCGCGCAGCGCGCCCAGATCGGGCGCATGTTCGCGCTTGGCGAGACGCACGCCGGCAGCGTCGTCGAGGAGGGGCAGATGCGCATAGGCGGGGCGCGCGGCCGGGCGATTCCGGTTGGCGAGCCCCATGTCGAGCAGGAGGGCGCGCACGTGTTCCTGCAGCGCGGTCGAGCGCAGCAGGTCGCGGCCGCGCACGATGTCGTCCACGCCCATGAGCAGGTCGTCGACGGTGACGACGAACTGGTAGGCGAACAGCCCGTCGGAGCGGCGCATGACGACGTCGCCCAGGTCGGCGCCCAAGTCGAAGCGCCGTGGACCGTACACGCGGTCCGTGAAGGACACGAGGCCGTCGGGCGCGCCGGCGGGGGGCACGGCGAAACGCCACGAATGGCGGGCGCCATCGGTCAGACGCCGGGCGACCCCGTCCGGGTCGGACCGCCCGAGCCGGCGGCATGCGCCGGGGTAGACGATGAAGCGGTCGCCCTCCTGCGGGGCGCTTGCGGCGCGGATCTCGGCGCGCGAGCAGAAGCACGGGTACAGCGGGCCCGCCGGCATGTCGCGCAGGCGCGCGAAGACCTCCTCGTACAGGTCGAGCCGTTGCGACTGGTAGACCGGCTCGCCGTCCCAATCCAGGCCGAGCCATGCCAAATCATCCATGATCCAGCGGTCGGCGTCGGGGACCGCGCGCGGGGCGTCAATGTCTTCGATGCGCAACAGGATCCGTTCGTGCCGGGCGCGCGCGGACAGCCACGCGGCGAGCATGGCGTACGCGTTGCCCATGTGCATGCGGCCCGACGGGGTGGGCGCGAAACGACCGGTCATTTACGGCTCCGACCCCACGAATGTGCTCCACAGTTCGCTGTCGAGCGGCCAAGGGTTCGGCGAGCATTCCTTGAGGAACATCGATTGTTCCTGCATGAGCGGCGCGGCCTGTTTGTTGCCGCCGCACGGCGTTTCGTTGTCGATGTGTCCGAGCGCATGGCCCACTTCGTGGTTGATGACCATCGTGCGGTACTGCGCGAGGGTGGCGCCCGCGTCGAACCAGTGCTGCACAGCGCCGTCCCAGCGGGTCTTGTTGATGATGACGTCAGCGCCCACACGGCAGCTGTATTCCTCGGAACAGCCGGCGGCGAACGAGGGCAGCTCCTTCGTCTCGGCGAGTGTGATCGTCACATCGCACTGGCCGTCTTGCCCTTGCGCGAACACGACGCCCGCGCGGGGCCAGCCGCGCACGTCGTTGAGCACGCGGTAGACGGTGTTGGCGAAACTGTCGACCGGGCCGACGTCGCCGCGCGACGCGATGCAGTATGTCATGCGCGTCGGCAACGCGCCGCTCGAGACCGCGGTCTGCTTGGCTTTCGCGTATATCTCGGCGCGCGCGTCGTCGGTCAGCGGCGCCTCGAGCGCGGCGACCTCCTGCTGCTGCCGCTGTGCGCGCTCGTCGCCGGCCGGCGACTGCGCCTCCTCCGACGGCGAGGGTCTCGCATTGCGCGCCGGCGCGCGGTAGGGGCTCATCGCCGACGACCATATGCCCGAGCCGGCTTGCGCGTGGAGCGCGTTCAGCGCGCGCAACGAACCGCGCGTGCTGAGCGTGACACCGAGCACGAGCAGCAGGCACGCGCAGGCCACCACGGCGCGGCGGATGCGGTAGATTCGCCGGCGGCGTGCGCGCGCATGACGTCGCGGACTGCGGGTAGTGCTCACCGGATATCCTCACTCAAGCTGGCAAATTGGTGCAGTACGGCGAGTATATCCAATTACCCTTATAAACGACAATCTCCGGCGTGCAGGCCGGGGATTGTGGGTGCAATAACGGAAATCAGATAGCGAACAGCACGTTGAACAGCCAGCAGCCGAGCATGCCGCCGAAGATTGGAGCCACGACCGGAATCCACGCTTCGTTCCAACGCGACGACCCCTTGTGCGGGATCGGCAGGATCTGATGGAGCAGACGGGGCATGAGGTCGCGTGCCGGGTTGAGGCCGGGGCCGGTCGGACCACCGAGCGAGCAGACAAGACCCCAGACGATGAAGCCGACGACGATCGATGCGGCCGCGTAGTTCGTCCTACCCCACTGCAGTTCGAGGCAGCACAACGCGCCAAGGACGAGGAGCATCGTGCCGATGAATTCGTTGATGAAGTAGTTGCGCCGCGTCGCATAGGCATCGGTCGTGCAGAACGTGCCCAGAATCGCCTCCGCGCTCTCCGTCTCCTTGTAGTGCGGGTAATAGCAGATGTAAACGATGAGCTGGCCGACCGCCGCGCCGAGGATCTGCGCGCAGATGTACGGCAGGACCTCACTCCAGGGGAACATGCCGTTGACGGCCTGCGCGAGCGTCATCGCCGGGTTGATGTGCGCGCCGGAGACACCGCCGAACATCAGCACGGGGAACATGACGCCAAAGCCGTAGCCCATGGCGATGTTGATCCAGCCGGCGTTATGCCCCTTCGTATTCTTCAATTCGACATTGGCCACTGCGCCATTGCCGAAGATCATCAGCACCGCGGTGCCGACGAACTCCGCCGCCAACCGCGTAAACAACGAGTATTCCACTGCTCTTCAGCCTTTTCTATGCGTATGCAAGATGGTTTGAATAATCTTCTCTGATGGATGGATTGCATGGTTCACCCCGTATGGGAATGCGTGGGAACCGGTATGAGTGTAGCGCCCACCATGGGCAATGGCGGGTCGTCCACTCGAAAGAAAGGGCATGGAGGCATAGGGCTCCGCGGGCGAAATACGAGAGAAGCCCCGGCCGATACACGACCGAGGCTTCTCGCGGGTGCCCCCTCAGGGATTCGAACCCTGGACACGCTGATTAAGAGTCAGCTGCTCTAACCAACTGAGCTAAAGGGGCGTTGGTTTTGCGAACCGAGTGATAAATATACTCAGATTCTGCATCTTCGCAACCTTCGGCGTGTCGCAAATGGGAAATCGTTGCGATTCCAACGATTTTGGGCATTTTGTGCCACTAGGCCACATGTGCCCCAAACGCGCCCAGCACAGACATGATCGCGCGGATAATCCACCACAACGGCCATTATCTTCACAAACGACACGCCGAAGCATGCAATCCGGCCACCGTACGGCCCCAATCCATGCATACAGAAGGCCCCTGCAGCGCGAACTGCAGGGGCCTTCCAAATGCTTAAGCTCAGACTGGTAATCGGTCTGATGGGAAGATCATACGGTCATACGATCTTCAACGCGGGGTCACTCAGCGACGACCTTCACGAAGAAGTTCGCGGAGATCTCCGGGTGGAGCGCCACGGTGGCGGGGAACTCGCCGAGGGTCTGGATCTTCTCGACGGTGATTGCGCGCGGATCCACGGCAACCTTGTCGGCGAGGGCCTTGGCAATCTGGTCGTTGGAAATGCCACCGAACAGCTTGCCGGACTCAGACACCTTGGCCGGGATCTCGACGGCGATGCCCTCGATGATGCCCTTGGCTTCGACAGCGCCTTCACGGGTCGCCACAGCCTTGGCCAGGCGAGCGCGCTTCATGGCTTCCGCCTGGGCGGCGGCACCCTTGGACCATGCGAATGCGAGGCCCTGCGGGATCAGGTAGTTGCGGGCGTAGCCGTTCTTGACCTCGACGATGTCGCCTGCGTGGCCCAAATCGGTGACGGACTTCTTGAGAATAACCTTGGTATTAGCCATTTCGTCTCCTCCTCAGAACTCAGCGGCCGGTAGTCGCATACGGCAGCAGAGCCATCTCACGGGCGTTCTTGATCGCCTTGGCGATCTCGCGCTGCTCCTGCACGGTCACACCGGTGATGCGACGGGAGCGGATCTTGCCGCGATCGGAGATGAACTTGCGCAGCAGCGCGACGTCCTTGTAATCGATCTCGGTGACCTTGGCGGCCTTGAGCGGGTTCGGCTTCTTCTTAAACGGCTTGACCGGCGGCTGCGGCCTCTTGCGTGACATCTATTTGTCTCCTTAACGAATACTGTTCAATATGTTGTGGGGTGCGGCGTTACGCGCGCGATACGTCTTAGAATTCCGGCTCGTCGGATTCACCGCCGAATTCGGAGGTGCCGAAGGAGCCGAAGCTGGATCCGGAGGGTTCGGCGCTGTTCCATGGGTCGGAGACCGGTGCCTGTGCCTGCTGCTGCGGCGCGCCCTGCGCACCGAAGCCACTGGCACCGCCGGCATAGCCTGCTCCGCCTTGGTAACCGCCGTTGAACCCGCCCTGCTGCTGGTTGCCCACGAAACCGGAGCTCGACGACTGTCGATTCACCTGGGCCGTGGCGCGGCGCAGCGATGGGCCAATGTCGTCCACTCGCAGCTCCACAACGGTTCGCTGAGAACCGTCCTGTGCCTGGTAGGAACGCTGGGTGAGCCGGCCCTGTGCAATGACCGTCATGCCTTTGGACAGCGAGTTCGCGATGTTCGACGCCAGCGAGTTGCGGGCCGAATCCCACGCCGAGCAGTTGAGGAACAGCGTGTCGCCGTCCTCCCACTGGTTCGTGTTGCGGTTGAACTGCCTGGACGATGACGCGATCGTGAAGTTGACGACCGTGGAGCCACTGCCCACGGTACGTAGTTCCGGGTCGCGGGTCAGATTGCCCACGATGGTGATAATCGTTTCACCTGCCATAACGTTCCTTCCAACGTATGCGTGCCAATGCCGCAGTGGTCTTACTTGCGAAGAATCTTGGTGCGAACGATGGATTCGTTCAGGTTGAGCACACGGTCGAGCTCGTCGCTCGTGGCCGGCTCGCAGGAATACGTCACCACAACGTAGTTGCCTTCGGTCTTGCCGTCAATCTCGTATGCGAGCTTGCGGCGACCCCAAATATCGATGTTGTTGACGGAACCGCCTTCCTTGGTGACGATTTCCATGTGCTGATCGGTCAGCTTCTTGAGGCCGTTGTCATCCATCTCAGGATCGGCAATGAACATCAGTTCGTAGTTATGCGCAGACATCACCCACCTCCTTCGGACTGTTGGCCGCGGACTTTCCGCGACAGGAGTGTGTATGCGTTGTGCCCCTACATTCACACGGACTGCGGGTGCAGCCGGAGTACGCGGGCAACTGTGCCAGTGTACCCGCCGGAATGGACACGCAAGGCCCGCACATACACGCACATTGCTATAGTGAATATGCTCGATTCACGGGCATCCGAACGCAGTTTGAAAGGCGAACAATGTCTGCAGTTCTCGAAGGCACACCCGATAAACGTCTTGCACTTGTCACGGGCCGCGCCTACCCCGAGCAGGCTGAGGAGACCGCCCATTATCTCGGGACCGAAGTACTGCCAACGACGGCGTACGACTTTGCCAACGGAGAGATGTATGTGCGGTTCACCGAGCCCGTGCGCGGCGCCGACGTGTTCATCATGCAGGCGCACACGACTCCGATCAACAAGGCGATCATGGAACAGCTCATCATGATCGATGCCGCCAAGCGCGCGTCGGCACGCTCAATCACGGTTGTGGCGCCGTTCCTGGGATATTCACGTCAGGACAAGAAACATCTGGGCCGTGAGCCGATCACCGCGAAACTCATGTTCACGCTGTTCGCGGCGGCCGGCGCGGACCGCATCATGACCGTCGACCTGCACGCCGCACAGGAGCAGGGCTTTTTCAACGGCCCCGTGGACCATCTGACCGCGCTGCCCGTGCTGCTCGACTATATGCGCAGCCGTCTGCCGCTTGACAACACGACGATTGTCTCGCCTGACGCAGGCCGTATCAAAGTCTCCGAACAGTGGGCCGCAAAGCTGGGTGGACTGCCGCTTGCGTTCATCCACAAGACGCGCGACACAACGCGCCCCAACCATGCGGTCGCACACGGCATCATCGGCGATGTCGAGGGCCGCGACTGCGTGGTGATTGACGACATGATCGACACGGCGGGCACAATCACCGAGGCGGTGCGCACGCTGCATGAGCACGGCGCCAAGTCGGTCACGCTCGTCGCCACGCATGGCCTGCTCTCCGGACCCGCCGTCGAGCGCCTGCGTGACTGCGGCGCCAAGGAGATCGTGCTGATGGACACGGTGCCGATCCCCGAAGAGAAGCGTCTGCCGAACATGACGGTGCTGTCCGCGGCGCCGCTGCTCGCCGCCGGCATCCGTTCGGTGTTCGAGGCGCGTTCCGTTTCAAATCTGCTCAACGGACTGCCCGAAGACATGCGCACACGCAATATCTACGCGTAAGCACGCTGGTATTCGCCGCGACGCGCGGGCGCACCTGTGAATGTTGTGCGCCCGCGCGTTGCCATATCTATGGCCGGCGGCGCAGGGCTGCTACCATGTTGTGTCAGTATGCAAACGTCGAATATCCCGTTCCCGCTGGGGGTCTGGGCCTGAGGGGCGCACCAATGACTTCTTCCGATTCGCACAATAACGAACCGCACACCAAGACCGATGCTGCGGGTACTGATGGTGCCATGCAGACCGCCCCGGAACCACACCACAGCGTCGGCAGGATGATTCTGGAGTATCTCCCGTGGATTGTCGTGCCGATTGTGGTGGTTGTGTTGCTGCGCATGTTCGTGTTCACGATGTACGAGATCCCGTCGAGCAGCATGGAGAACACGCTCAGGGTCGGCGACCGTGTGATGGTGGTCAAACCGACGATTGCAAAACCGGAACGCGGTGACATCATCACGTTCAAGGATCCCGGCGGATGGCTGCCTTCGAATGAGAAGAAGCGTTCAGACATCCTAATCAAACGGCTGATCGGCATGCCTGGCGACACAGTGGAGTGCGCGGGCCATGGCGCGCCGATTATGGTCAATGGCGAGCCACTTGATGAATCCGCGTATCTGCAGGAGGGCATGGCGCCCAGTGAGATTCCGTTTTCTGTGACCGTGCCGGAAGGACGTGTATTCGTGCTCGGCGACAACCGCTCCAATTCCGCAGATTCGCGCTACCACCTCAACGATGTGGGTACTGACGGCACCGGAACCGTGCCGATGGACAACATCACCGGTGTGAGCAAGCTGATCTACTGGCCGTTCTCACACTGGTCCGTCACCCGCTGAACAGGATCTGCTCCTATATATTCGGGACATATATGAAGGGCGCTGTCTGTAGCGTATATCTACAGGCAACGCCCTTTTAGTGGCTCTTCCCTTTTTAGTGTGTAAGGGCCGTGCTCCATCATTTGTTGTGTGAATGATAAAAAGAATGGGGCACGGCCTGTCCCTGATTTTAGCGTGTTCGATGGTCAGCGCCTGTTGGGGCTGGATCGGTTGGGTCTTCGCGCCCGGTCCATGCGTTTTCTTGGTCGCGGGGACGGTTCGGGCGTGTGGCAGATCCGCTGCGACACGGGGGACGAATCGGCGCGGACGTGTGTCTCGTGCGGCTGCATGTGCCGGGTGCGCACCTCGCGTGAACGCACCGTCGTGCACGTGCCCCTGGGATCGGACGCGATCCATCTGAAGGTGCGGGTGCGCTCCTATGAGTGCGTCGCGTGCGCGCGTATGTGGCACGACGACCTGGGGGCGCTGGCGTCGGGACGCACGCTGCTGTCGCGGGCCGCGGTGGACTGGGCGCTTCGCCGCGTCGCGTTGGAGTCGGCGTCGGTGGCGGCGTGCGCGCGCACGCTGGGCTGCTCGTGGAACGCGCTGGACCGGGCGGTGCGCGCGGCCGGCATGCGGATCCTGTCCGAATCCGACCCGTACGGGGCGGTGACGCGCATCGGCGTGGACGAGCACGTGTGGCGCCACGGCGCATCCGGCGACCGGTACGTGACCGTGATCGTCGACCTGACCCCGCGCGCCGACGGCAGACCGGCCAGACTGCTGGACATGGTGCCGGGCCGTTCGGCGCAAGCGTTCGCGAACTGGCTCGAAGCGCGGGGCGCACGCTTCCGCGACCGCGTCGAGGTCGTGGCCATGGACGCGTTCTCCGGATGGAAGCAGGCCGCCGCCCGCATGCTGCGCACGGCGGTCGAGGTCATCGACCCGTTCCATGTCGTGCATCTGGCTGCCGGCAGGCTCACCATGGTGCGCTGCCGCCTGCAACGCGAGGCCACGGGCCGGCGCGGCGTCAAGGGCGAACGCCTCTACGACTGCCGGCGCGCCCTGCTCAAGACCGCCTCGCTGCGCACCCCACGCCAGAGGGAACGCGTCGACGCACTGCTCGTCGGCCCCGTCAACGACGCGCTGAGGCTGGCGCACGGCGCCTACCAGCGCATCATCGCCTGCTACCGGCACAAGGACCCGCGCCGGGGCCGACGCATGATGGGCGCGCTCATCGACGCGCTGGCCGAACCGACAGCCACACGCCGCTGCCCCGAGCTGCGATCCCTGGGGCGCACGTTGAAACGACGCCGCGCCGACATCCTGGCCTACTTCACGCACCGACACTCGTCCAACGGACCCACCGAAGCCATCAACGGCCGACTCGAGACCCTGCGCGGCATCGCCATGGGATTCGACAACTTCGAACACTACCGCCAACGAAGCCTCATCCACTCCGGAAGAATCAAAGACATCCTTACACACTAAAAAGGGAAGAGCCCTTTTAGTTCTCTGGTTCTCTGACGAAGGTCATGCATAACACCGCTTGGCATGACAAACCTCTGTTGGTGCGTCAATGATTCGGGGAGGTGTTTCTGTGGTGTGGGGATACCTTATATATGGTGTGTGTATGCGAAGGGCCCCGGTTGGTTGCCTTCCGGGTCTTTATATGTATGGTGTGGGTATGGCAAAGCCCACCGGTTGGGGTGGGCTT
>NZ_JDTZ01000001.1 GCF_000771225.1 Bifidobacterium pseudolongum subsp. pseudolongum DSM 20099 | reverse complement strand
GGTCAGGGGTTCGAATCCCCTTAGCTCCACGACTTGAGGCCTTCGCATGATTGCGAGGGCCTTTTGCGTATGTCTGCATGGGCCTATGCCCTTGAGAGCGTAAACGGCGACACGGCCGCCGCCGAACGCGTACAGTGGGTACTACACCCCTATGAAAGGATTCCCATGGCAACACTTACCGAAGACATGAAGCAGTTCATCAACGACAACCTGGCGTTCGTCGCCACAGTCAGCGCCGACGGCGTGCCGGACCTCGGCCCCAAGATGTCGATGTTCGCGCTCGACGACAACCATCTGGCCTACCACGAGCGCACCGGTGGCCAGACCTACCGCAATCTTGAGAACGGCAGCCCGCTCGTCGTGGCGTTCGTCAATTTCGAACAGAAGAAGGGCTACCGTTTCCGTGGTGAGGTTGTGCTGCACACCGACGATGCGATCTACGACGAACAGGTCAAGCTCGCCGAACAGCGCGGCACGAAGAAGCCGGCCTGCGTGCCGGTCATGGAAATAGCCCAGATCGAGGACCTGTCCGCCGGCGCCCATGCGGGCACCACAATCGCCAAGGACTGAGACGCGCCGGCAGGTGCGCACATGGGCCGGCCGGCCACCTTCGACCGACCGGCCCATACCTATGCCATAGTGGCGCACGCGAGCCACATCCATGCACAGTAATCACGGTACCAAGGAGTTGCACAATCCATGATCGACGAAGTCGTCTTCCTGCGCCATGGGCGCACCGGATTCAACCTCCAACGGCGATTGCAGGGGCAGATCGACATCCCGCTCGACATCGTCGGCCAATGGCAGGCGGACCAAAGCGCATACACTCTGGCGCAACGCTTCTACTGGGCCAAAGTGAGCGCCATCGCCACCAACCCCGACCTGTTGCCGCGCAGCGCCGACCCATCCGTACGTCGTATGGACGTGGATGAATACCGCAAGGCCCCCGCCTCAGGGCGCACGATGCACGTGGTCAGCTCCGACTTGTTCCGCGCCCAGCAGACCGCGCACGCGTTCGCCGACATCCTGGGCCTCGACGTGCATCTCGACGCGCGGCTGCGTGAACGCAGCTTCGGGCAGTGGGAAGGCATGACCCGTGAAGAGATCCGCGAACGCTTTCCCGAAGGGTTCCGCTCATGGATCGCGCACACCGGCGGCGAACTCGAATACGGGGTCGAAAGCCGTACCGACCTCGGCGCGCGCGGCGCCACGACAATCGCCGACTATGTGCACACCCATGCCCAGGACCCCACCCCCACAACCCTGTTCGTCGTCTCCCACGGCTCATGGATCGCCGCGACGATCGGCACACTGCTCGACATGGACATGGACAGCCTCAACACGCTCGATGGCATCCGCAACGCGTTCTGGTCCACGATGGGCGCCGGCACCGACACGACCGGCACACATTGGGTGCTCACCGAATTCAACCAAGGCCCCGACATCGCCGCCTGCGGCGATTGGGAGAACGGGCCCGCATCCTTGCGTAACCCCGGCATGGGGGTATGGAAACCGGTCAAAGGGGCCAAAGCGTAACCGCGCCGGCCTGTCGCACCGTTGCGACTAAGCTGGGTGAGGTTTTCGCGTGCGGGCCGGCGCCACGCCGCCGCCGCGACGCACACGCCCGTCATGCACCGCACGGCGTCGACCGAGAGGCAGGTGAACTCCCATGTTACGCATGTTCAGTACGGTAAACGGCCAGATCGAACAGATAGACAAACCCGAAAGCGGATCGTGGCTCGCACTGTCCGACCCCACCGACGTGGAACTCACGACCGTCGCCCAAGAGACCGGCGTCGACCTCGCCGACCTGCGCGCCCCGCTCGACGACGAGGAACGCTCACGCGTCGACGTCGAGGACAACTACACGATGATCATCGTCGACATCCCCACCGTGGGCGAGCGCGCCGGACGCAACTGGTACGAGACGATCCCATTGTCGATCATCGTCACCAAGACACTCATCATCACCGTCTGCATGCAGGACACCCCCGTGCTCCACCCCTTCATGGAAGGCACCATCCGCGGCTTCAACACGTTCATGCGCTCGCGGTTCATCCTGCAGATTCTCTACCGCAACGCCACCATGTACCTGCGCTACCTGCGCATCATCGACGGCGAAACCGACAAACTCGAACTGCGTCTGCGTCATTCGATGCAAAACCGCGAGATCCTCATGCTGCTCGAACTGAGCAAGACACTCGTCTACTTCAACACGTCGCTCAAATCCAACGAGATCGTGATGGAGAAACTCACCACGCTGTCGCGCATCAAACAATACCCTGAGGACGAAGACCTGCTCGACGACGTCATCACCGAAAACAAGCAGGCCATCGAAATGGCCAACATCTACAGCGGCGTCCTCGCGAACATGACCGACGCGTTCTCGTCGGTCGTGTCGAACAACCTGAGCAACGTGATGCGCATCTTCACGATCATCTCGATCACCCTGTCGATCCCCACGCTCATCTTCTCGATGTACGGCATGAACTTCCAACAGGGCATGCTCGGCATGCCGTTCACCGACTCGCGATGGGGCTTCCTCATCATCATCGTGCTGGCCATCGCATTGTCATTGGCTTCGCTGTGGTTCCTGACCCGTTCGCGACTGTTCAAGTGAGGCCATGATGAGCACACGACACACCATCGGCGCGGCCCTGTGCACCTTGGCGCTCGCCGGTGTGGCGGCCTGTGGCACCCCCATCGAGGTGAGTGCGCCCGGTCAGGCCGACGGGCCTGTGCTGTCGATCGGCGTGGCCCTCGACGAGCCGGGCATGAGCTGGTACCACAATGGCGCCTATTCGGGGTTCAGTGTGCAGGTGGCGCAATATGTGGCCAAGGTGCTTGGCTATGCCAGCAAGCAGATCGTGTTCCGCAACGTGCCGATCGACGAGCGCGCGCAGCGGCTCGCCGACGGCACGGTGGACCTCGTCGTGGGCTCATACGGAGGACAGGAATCCGATGGCGCGCAGGTCGACTATGCCGGCCCGTACCTTGACGTGTCCCAGGGCCTGCTGGTGCGCGGCCATGACGATGCCGCCCGCGCGGTCGACGGCACTGGCGACCTCGCGGGACGCACCGCGTGCATCGTGCAGGGCAGCGACTCCGGGCAGGCGTTGCGCGCGCAGGTCAGTTCGGTCAGCGTCGAGGAACGCGACACCTACCAGCAGTGCGTCTCGTCGCTGCTTGCAGGCGAGTCCGACGCGGTGGCGGCCCCCGAACCCATTCTGTACGGATTGCGCGACCAGGGGGGCGGCGCCTACCTCGATGTGCTCGGTGACTCGTACGGCATCGCGCGCTTTGGTGTGGGCGTGCGCGCGGGCCAACCCAAGTTCGTTGCGCAGATCGACGCGGCGTTGCGCCAGATGGTCGCGGATGGCTCGTGGCGGCAGGCCGCCGACGGCCTGCGATCGAGCGTGGGGTACCGCGTGGATATGGCCGACAATCCTCCCAAGCTCGCCGAAGCCAAGCAATGACGCGCGCCGTGTCCAGTTACATGGTGATAATCGTTGCCTATGAGTGACAACCAGTCGGGCGCGCACAGCCCAGTCAATGAGCCGGAAACCGCACGGTTCCGCTACAACGCCGCCATGGCGCAGCAGATCGAAGAGAAATGGCAGAACATCTGGGAGGACCAGGGCACGTTCTGGGCCGCGAATGTCAGTGGCGGCCTCACTGATGGCGAGGGGCGCCATGCGGAGGGACGCACGTCGTTCTTCGCGATGGACATGTTCCCGTACCCGTCGGGCAAGGGCCTGCACGTGGGGCATCCGCTTGGCTATCTGGCCACCGATGTGGTGAGCCGCTACCACCGCATGAAGGGCGAGAACGTGCTCCATGCGATGGGCTATGACGCGTTCGGCCTGCCAGCCGAGCAGTTCGCTGTGCAAACCGGCCAGCATCCGCGTGTTACGACCGAACAGAACATCGCCAACATGCGGCGCCAGTTGCGCCGCATGGGCCTGAGCTTCGACGACCGTCGTTCGTTCGCCACGATCGAACCGGGGTATGTGCGGTGGACACAGTGGATCTTCTCACGCATCTTCGACGCATGGTACGACCCGGACAAGCGCAATCCAAGCGGTTCCATGGGGTGCGCCCGGCCGATCGGCGAACTCGTGGAACAGTTCCGTTCGGGCGAACGTCCGATCGACGGCCATGAGGGCCAGGCATGGGACGAGCTCAGTGAGGCCGAGCGTTCGGATGTGCTCAATGAATACCGCCTCGCCTACATCTCCAAGTCGCCGGTCAACTGGTGCCCTGGCCTGGGCACGGTGCTCGCCAACGAGGAGGTCACGGCCGAAGGGCGTTCCGAACGCGGCAATTTCCCCGTGTTCCAGCGTGAACTGCGCCAATGGTCGATGCGTATCACCGCGTATGGCCACCGTCTGATCGAGGACCTCAACACGATCGACTGGCCTGAGAAGGTCAAGCTCATGCAGCGCAATTGGATCGGCGAATCGCATGGCGCGTCGGTGGACTTCACGGTGGCCACACCGCAAGGCGAGCGCACGATGGAGATTTACACGACGCGCCCCGACACACTGTTCGGCACGACGTTCTGCGTCGTGTCTCCCGAACACCCGTTGCTCGCCGACGTGCCGGACCAGTGGCCAGACGGCACACCCGAAGCGTGGACGGGTGGCTAT
This sequence comes from Bifidobacterium pseudolongum subsp. pseudolongum DSM 20099, assembly GCF_000771225.1. Classification (GTDB taxonomy): domain Bacteria; phylum Actinomycetota; class Actinomycetes; order Actinomycetales; family Bifidobacteriaceae; genus Bifidobacterium; species Bifidobacterium pseudolongum. Next base: position 8,459 of record NZ_JDTZ01000001.1, on the reverse strand, counting down.
GGTTCGCCGCGTGAGGCCGTCGCCGACTACCGGGCAGCCGCGGCCGCCAAGACGGCGAAAGACCGTGTGGACGATGCGGGGGAGAAGACGGGCCTGTTCACCGGCCTGTACGCCACCAATCCGATCACGGGCGCGCAATTGCCGGTGTTCACCGCGGACTATGTGCTGATGGATTACGGCACCGGTGCGATCATGGCGGTGCCGGGCGGCGACCAGCGCGATTATGATTTCGCGGTCAAGTTCGGCCTGCCGGTCATCTACACCGTGCAGCCGCTGCCGGACAGCGGCGAGACCTTGGCCGACTATGAGGGCAAGGCGCCGTTCGTCTCGCATGACGGTGTGGTGATCAACTCGTCGGTGGACGCCACATGGAAGCGCGGTGACGTGTTGAGCCTCGACGGCATGCGTGTGGATGACGCGGTGCGCGCGGTCACCGCATGGCTTGAAGAGGCGCAGGTGGGCCATGGCACCACAAGCTACCGTCTGCGTGACTGGCTGTTCAGCCGCCAACGCTACTGGGGAGAACCGTTCCCGGTGGTGTATGACGACGAGGGTGTGCCACATCTGGTGCCTGACAGCATGCTGCCGATCAATCTGCCCGACGTGCCCGATTACAGTCCCAAGACCTTCGATCCGGACGACGCGCAGTCGAACCCGGAGGCGCCGTTGAGCCGCAACGCGGAATGGGTGGATGTCACACTTGATCTGGGCGACGGGCCGAAGACCTACCACCGTGACACGAACACGATGCCGAACTGGGCCGGTTCATGCTGGTATTACATGCGCTACCTCGACCCGCATGACGAGCGGCACATGGTGGAACGTGACGAATACGATTATTGGATGGGGCCCAAGCACAACGCCACAGCCGGCGAGGCCGGCGGCGTGGACCTGTATATCGGCGGTGTGGAGCATGCCGTGCTGCACCTGCTGTATTCGCGGTTCTGGCACAAGGTCCTGTTCGACCTCGGGTATGTGGATTCGTTCGAACCGTTCCACAAACTGTTCAACCAAGGCATGATCCAGGCGTATGCCTACACCGATGACCGTGGCCAGTATGTACCCGCCGACGAGGTCGAGGAAGGGGAGCCGGACGCGTCCGGCGAACCGACGTTCACATGGCATGGCCAGCACGTCAACCGTGAGTTCGGCAAGATGGGCAAGAGCCTGAAGAACATCGTGACGCCGGATTACATGTATGACCATTATGGCGCCGACACGTTCCGACTCTATGAAATGAGCATGGGCCCGCTCGACGAGTCACGCCCGTGGAACACACGCAACGTGGTGGGCGGCATGCGGTTCCTGCAGCGCCTGTGGCGCAACGTGATCGATGAACACACCGGGCAGACCGTGGTCAGTGACGAGGCGTTGGATGAGAAGACCCTCAAACTGCTCAACAACACGATCGCCGACGTGACGGCCGAAATGGAGGGGATGCGCCCCAACACGGCCATCGCCAAGCTCATCGTGCTCAACAACCATCTGACCGGCATGGAGCGCGTGCCCCGCGCCGCCGTGGAACCGCTTGTGCTCATGCTCGCCCCGATCGCCCCGCACATCGCGGAGGAACTGTGGAGCCGGCTGGGGCATGACACGACGCTCGCGCACCATCCGTGGCCGCAGGCCGATGAACGCTATGTGGGCCAGGACAGTGTGACCGCCGTGGTGCAGATCAAGGGTAAGGTGCGCGCCAAGCTCGAGGTGAGCCCGGACATCGACCCCGATGAGCTCGAACGCATGGCCTTGGAAGCGGTGGCTTCGCGTCTGGGTGGGGTGCCACCGCGCAAAGTGATTGTGAAGGCCCCCAAGATCGTGTCCATCGTACCGGGGCAGTGATCGCCTGCGGCGAATGTTCGCTGCGGGCCGGTGTGGATGGACAGGGCGTCCGACCACACCGGCCCGCAATATTGGACGGATGCCCATGGAACCACGCACAGTGGGTCCATGGGCATCCGTCATATTGCATCGTCGAAGCCGGACCGCGGCGGCCGGCTGGCCGCCACACGCCACGACACCTGTGTGCGCGCACGGCCGGCATGGATGGATGTGCCGTTGCCGCCACGGCCGGTTGAGGACGTACCGCCGTCCGGTGAACACGCCCCACACCAGATGGACACCGCCAGCACACTGCGCACATGGACGGCCGTACGCCCGCAAGAGGCAGCGGAACAGGAGGTGGAACGTGACAGGCCACGGGTAAGCGTCGAACCGGTGCATGCGCTCATCGTCGTCGGCGTGCTCGTCATCGCCCTCGCCACCTCCCTGACACTGCTCATCCAACAGTCGATGAGCCTCGCCCACGAGCAGAGCACCACCCCAACAGTCAGCGCGACAGCCAGTGCAACCGGCACCGAGCCGCCGCAATCCACCCCGGTGCCGTCCGAACCCACCACAGTCGAAACCACCTCCACATTGGTCGACCTCAACACCGCCAGTCAGGCGCAACTCGAAAGCGTCAAAGGCATCGGCCCGGTCACCGCGGCCAACATCATCGCATACCGCGCCAGCGCAGGCCGGTTCACCAGTGTCGACGAATTGCTCAACGTGCATGGAATTGGCGCGAAAACCCTCGAGAAGATCCGCCCCTATGTGGGGGTGCGGTGACATGCGCGCGCCATGGACGAGCCGGGAACACGGCGGCCGTGACATGCGCCTGCTGACCATGGCCGCAGGCATGTGGGCGGCCGCGCTCGCCGCCACACCACTCATGCAGCCCCACAACGCGCGCACCCTGATCATCATGGTGGCCATCCTCATCTGCGCTGCGGCCGGGGTGGTGTTCACAACCTGGATGGCATACGTCACCCACAACCACGCCGCTTTCGCACGGCGCGCCGCAACCGTCATGATGCTCACCTTCGCAGGCCTCGTGCTTGGCGCTCTGGCTGCCATGACCCATACGGCCATGCGCGCCGTCGACCCCGTGTACGCGGCGAGCGCACAGGGAGTGGCCCACGGCGTCTACCGTGTGCGCGCCACAGCCCCCGCCCTGCGTGCCAACGGCCCTGCGGCCGATTGCGCCGTCGACGTGATGGTCGAACAGACTATCCAGAACGGTGTGCAACAATCCGCGCGCGTACCCGCGACCCTGCAGGCGCGCGGCGACGTGTGCGCCACAATCGAACAAGGCGCACGCTACGATGTGCACGGTGCGGCACAGCGCGCAGTCTGGGACACGACCCGCATCATCCTCACCGCGCGCACCGCCACCATACATGCGCCGGCGCCACCATGGTGGCACGGCATCGAAACACTCCGCGCTCGCTTCTTCGCCGTCGCCGCCCGATTGGACGACCAGGGCCGTGTGCTCGTGCCCGGCGTCACCCTCGGACTGCTCGGACAGGACATCCTCACCGGTGTCACCATCGACGAGACGTACGCGAGCCAACTGGAAGACCACTGCAAGCAGGCGGGCATCATGCACGTCATGGCCGTGTCAGGCGGCCATTATGCGCTCATCGCGCGCCTGTGCACCATCATCGGCGCGTTGGCACGCCTGCCGCGTGGGGCGCTCGCCATACTACGTCTTGCCACCGCCGGAATGCTCACGATGCTGCTCGTACCGGGGCAGTCAGTCACACGCGCACTGCTCATGGGCATATTCGCCGTCGGTTATGCGCTGTGCCGGCGCCCCTGCCAGACAATGCACGCGCTGTGCTGGACCACCATGCTCGCCTTGTTGACCGACCCCACGCGCGCCACGAACTACGGATTCGCCCTGTCATGCGCCGCCGTATGCGGCATCGCCACCATGATGCCGCGCATACAGGCATCGTGCGCACGGTGGATGCCACGCGGTGCGGCGCAGGCGCTCGCGATGACGGTGAGCGCGCAAGTGTTCACCCTACCGGTGCAGATCCTCATCAGCCCACAGGTGCCGCTCTGGTCCATACCTGCGAACCTCATGGTGGCGCCGTTCACCGACGTGGCCACCATCACCGGTCTGCTCGCCTGCGTCTGCGCCACGGCATGCCCTCCATGCGCCATCGTGTTCGCCACGCTCTCCGCATGGTGCACACGACCGATCGCCTTGGCGGCAGACCTGTTCGGCGCCGCGGAGGACGGGTGCATCCCATGGGCGCAAGGAGCTCCAGGCATGCTGCTCATGCTCGGCACACTCGCCGCCGGCATCGCCCTGCTCATCGCCCTGCATCATCTGCACGCCATCGTCCAGCTGATCCACCACCACGGCCGTCGGGGGAGCATGCACGCCAGTCGCCCAGTGGACGCCGCACGCCGGTGGTGGCGGCAGACAGCCACCATGCTCACGGACATACCATGGAGCCAAGGCAAGGAGTGAACACGCATGCGGATTGTCCAACGATACGGCGACATTGAACATATGGCAGCACACCACACACCCCGCTGCGTCATCATCCGCGGCGGCGACGAATACCTCAACCGTCTCGCCGCACGGCGCCACGCCCGCCAATGGCTTGACACCCACCCGGACAGCGAACTGATCGAACTGGAAGCCAAAGACAGCAGCCAATACGATTTCGAGGAAGCCACAAGCCCCTCACTGCTCAGCCCCAGCGCCGCCGTCATCATCAACCATGCGGAAGACTGCGACGAACCACTCGCCCAAGCCATCACCGACCATTGCCGCAACCCCCACGGCGAAACCGACGGATCCCTCGTCATCCTCAGCCACAACGGGTCCCCCAAAGGCAAACGACTGATCGACACCCTCACCAGCCTGCACGCCGTACTCGAAGACATCCCCAAACTCGACAAACCACAGGCACGCCTCAACTTCACCCTCCAAGGCTTCGAACAACGCGGGCGCACCGTGGAACCACAAGCCGCCCAACAACTCGCCAGCGTGCTCGGCGAACGCCCCGGCGAACTCGCCGCCATGATCGAACAACTCTGCTTCGACTTCGACACCAACCCCATCACCCTGCACCAAGTCAACCAATACCTGATATCCGACCCCCAAGTCACCGGATTCGCCATGGCCGACCAAGCACTCGCCGGACACGGCGCCCAAGCCGTCATCATGATGCGCTCCGCCATCAGCCAAGGCACCGAACCCATCGCACTCATCGGCGCGCTCGCGATGAAACTACGCTCCATGGCCAAAGCGTCGGCCGTACGCGCCGGAGCCATCACACAGGCCGAATCGAACATGGCGCCATGGATGCTGCGCAACGCATCCAAACAACTGCCCGGATGGACATCCGCAGGCATGGCGCAATGCTTCAGCCAACTCGCGTGGGCGGACGAACAATGCAAAACCAACGGTTCAGACCCCATCTACGCACTCGAACACGCCATCGAACTCATCAGCCGCAAAGGCATCGCATAAGGACACCGCATGCACACCACCATCACCGCCGCAACCGCCGCAGACATGCGCGCATTGGGCACCCACCTCGCCAACCACATGCACGGGGGAGAGGTCATCCTCCTATCCGGGCCATTGGGCGCCGGCAAAACCACCTTCGCCCAAGGATTTGGCGCCGGGCTGGGCATACGCGAACCCATCGTCTCACCCACCTTCACCATCGCCCGCGAACTCAACGGCCACTTCGCCAACGGCACACCCGCACACCTGATCCACGTGGACGCCTACCGGCTCGGAGGCACCGACTACGCACCAGGGCAAGACAGCGTGAACCGCCTCCTCGACGAACTCGAAAGCCTCGGACTTGACGAAGAGCTCGAAGAACCCGGCACCCACACCGTCATCCTCATGGAATGGGGTGAACAAATGGCCGCAGCGCTCGCCGACGAACGACTCGAAGTGCATATCGACCGGCCCCTCGACACGATGGTGCCGGAGATGGCAAGGGCCGGTCTCCCCGTGGATCCCACAAGCGCGGGTGACCGCATCGTCACCCTCACGCCCGTCGGCCCCTACTGGAACCAGTTCATGCACGATCTGCCCGACATGCCAACCATGGGGAAGCGGCAGGCATAGCCTCACACCACCACTCCATATTCCAACCCCCACCCACCCCAACACACAACCGCAGGAACCACAGCATGCACACACTCGTCATCGACACCGCATACGGATCCACAGTCGGCATCGTCGGCCACGAACCCATCCAGGAACACAATTCACGCACCCACGTCGAACGCCTCCAAGTGGACATCGCCGCCGCATGCACCCAAGCAGGCATCACCCCACACGACCTGGACCGCATCATCGTCGGCACCGGCCCGGCACCCTTCACCGGCCTGCGCGCCGGCATCGTCACCGCACAAGCCATCGCCTTCGCCACCGGGGCCGAACTGCTCGGCCAAAACGACCTTGAACCTTGCGCCGCAACCATGCACGCCGCACGCCGCCACGACCCCCGGATCAGCACACTGCTGCCAGCGGAGGCACGAGACGCCATCGACTCGACCTCCACATGCACACCCCTCACCCTCGCTCTCAACGACGCGCGCCGCAAACAACTCTACTTCGCGCTCTACAGCCACACCGACGGCGCACCAACCGCAGTGATCCCCATGGACATCGACTACCCCGAACACATCACCACACGCGTCAACGACGCCATACACACCCTCCAACAGAACCATCCCGGCACCCAATACACCATCGACATCATGGGGCACGGAGCCAACACCTACACCCAACACTGGGCCTCCCTGCACAACCCCGGCGCCATCGTCAACCTCACCGCACTCGACCTGGGAGCCACCGGACTCACCCTCTTCGACCACCTCGCCGAAACCCACACCACGCCACAATCCGTCGAACCCCTCTACCTACGCCGCCCAGACGTCAGCGTACCCAACCCACTCAAACACGTCCTCAACCACGCGCCAGCCACCAAGGACGCCGCATGATCGTCAACCTCACCACACTCGACCAAGACCAAGCCATCGAACAAATCAGCCAACTCGAACCCCAACTTTTCGGCACCAGCGCATGGAGCCCCAACGCCATCCGCCAGGAACTCAACGCGCCAGCCCGCACCTACTGGGCCGACATCGATCCCACAACAACCCCCGGCAACCCTGTCATACGCGGATACGCCGGCATCTGGTTCGACGGCTACGACACGCAGATCATGACCATAGGAGTAGCGCCACAACACCAACACCACGGCATCGGCCAAACACTCCTCCAACAGATTATCGACCAAGCCACAGCCGACCACGCCGAACGCATCCTCCTCGAAGTCCGCGTAGACAACACACCAGCACTCACCCTCTACACCAAAAACGGATTCACCCGCATCGGCCTACGCAAACGCTACTACCAACCAGAAGGCATAGACGCATACACCATGGCCCTTCCCCTCAACCCCCACACCATCGGATTCCAACCCACCCACGCCTAACCACCACACGGAGCCACCATGAGCCAACCAACCATCCTCGGCATCGAATCAACATGCGATGAAACCGCAGCCGCCATCGTCACAGGACACACCCTACAATCCAACGTCGTCGCCTCATCCATGGACGAACACGCCCGCTACGGCGGCGTCATCCCAGAAATCGCCTCACGCGCCCACGCCCAAGCCTTCACCCCGGTCGTCAACAAGGCGCTCGCCGACGCCGGACTCGACCTGACCGACATCGACGCCATCGCCGTCTCCGCAGGCCCCGGCCTCGCCGGATGCCTTGCCGTCGGCGTCTCCGGCGCCAAGGCGCTCGCATGGGCGGCCGGCAAACCCATCTACGGAGTCAACCACGTCATCGGGCATGTGGCCGTCACCCAGCTGCAGTTCGGCGCACTGCCCGCCAACACGATGGCGCTCATCGTCTCGGGCGGTCACACGTCATTGCTGCATGTCGATGACATCGCGCGGCATATCGATGTGGTGGGCACCACGCTCGACGACGCGGCGGGCGAATGTTTCGACAAGGTGGCGCGACTGCTTGGCTTCCCCTACCCGGGCGGCCCGCACATCGACGAACATGCGCGCAAGGGGAATTCCCATGCGATCCGTGTGCCGCAGGGCCTGACCCAAGGCAACGCGGGCAAGCGCCATCCGTACGATTTCAGCTTCTCAGGGGTCAAAACAGCTGTGGCGCGGTGGATCGAACAACGGCAGGCCACGGGCGAAGTGGTGCCGGTCGACGATGTGTGCGCATCGCTTGCGGCCTCGGTGGCCGATGTGCTCGCCACGAAAGCGATGCGGGGGTGTGCGCAGTACGGTTCGGACACACTCATCGTGGGCGGCGGGTTCTCCGCGAACTCGCAATTGCGCGCCGCACTGCTCGAGCAAGGTGAGCGCCACGGCGTGGATGTGCGCTTGCCTGAACGGGCATTGTGCACCGACAACGGCGCCATGGTCGCCATGCTTGGCGCCAACCTCGTGGAAGCCGGCGTGCGTCCGTCGCCGTTGGATTTCCCGATCGATTCGGCGATGCCACTTACGCGAATCTCCATGTGAGCCCCGGTAAGACACGCCGAGTTGCATTCAATGAATTTGCGTGTAGACTATTTTTCTTGTGCGCTGGAGTGATTCAGCGTGGCAGTATTC